>JARLHN010000009.1 GCA_031292255.1 Oryzomonas sp.
CCTACTTCGACAAACTGGGGCTGGTGTCATTCATAGACCAGCACCACCGACTCCAACACACTTCATGAACCGCCGTGTACGGAACCGTACGCACGGTGGTGTGGGAGGACGGCGGGAGTAATCCCGCCTCCTACCCGATTGGCATCGGAGGTAAACGTTTTATTGATTCTGTTCAGTTCGTTTGTGTCTGAAATCAGGCATTGTGAATGGGTTGACTCGTGCTCTGCCAGTGGCGTTTGTGCAGAAGAAAGGGAAACTTTTCGGCACTGAGCGGCTTACTGAAAAAATATCCCTGCATTTCAGGGCATTCGAGCGAGTTGAGGAGCCTTGCCTGCGCTTCGTTTTCAACCCCTTCGGCAATAACGTTCAGCCTGAGGTTCTGCGCCATGTTGATTACTGCTGTGGCAATTGCGGCATCGTCGGGGTTGCTGGTGATGTCGCTTATAAACGACTGGTCGATCTTGAGGGTATTTATCGGGAGTTTCTTGATGTAGGAGAGTGAGGAATAGCCGATGCCAAAATCGTCAATGGATATGTGAACCCCCAAAACGCTCAGGCGATGCAACGTCTTGATGGTGTTCTCGACATTTTGAAGCATGATTCCCTCGGTCACTTCCAGTTCCAGCCAACATGGATCGAGATTCGTCTCGGCGAGGACATTTTCCACCATGTCCGCCAGTTGGAGCATCAGGAACTGGCGGGGGGAAAAATTTACCGCCACGCGTAGATGTGGATACTTTGCATCCTGCCAAGCCTTGTTTTGGGTACAGGCAGTGCGAAGCACCCATTCTCCGAGTTGATCGATCAAACCGGTCTCCTCGGCCAGCGGGATGAACTGCTTCGGTTCGACCAGCCCCAATTCAGGATTCTGCCAGCGTGCCAACGCTTCAAAACTGACCACACGGCCGGTTTTTACATTAACCTTGGGCTGATAGTTGAGGAAGAATTCCTGCCCTTTCAACGCCCTGCGCAGGCTGATCTCCATGGTCAGACGCAACGCGGCCTGGGCATCCATGGAACGATTATAAAGATGGAATCTGTTTCTCCCCTGTTCTTTGGCGCGATACATGGCCATATCGGCATTCTTGATGAGGGTGTCTACATCGGCGCCATCAGCGGGAAAGATGCTGATGCCGATGCACGACCCGATGAACAGCTCGTGTTCGGGTAGAATGAAGGGCTTGTCGAAGGAGTCGATGATTGTCTGGGCAACCCGTACCGCTTCCTGCGGAATATCGAGTTCGGGAAGGAGGATGATGAACTCGTCGCCTCCCCGGCGGGCGACCACGTCCCGATCGCGCCGGCAGCAGCTTTTCAGCCGGTTTGCGACCGCTTGGAGGAGCTGGTCGCCGACGGAGTGGCCGAGGGTGTCGTTTATGACCTTAAACCGATCGAGGTCGAGGAAGAGCACAGCCAGGTGCCGGTCATGGTTATGTCGCTGTGCCTGTGCCAGCGACTGGTGAAGAAGCTCATTGAAAAGCTCCCGATTGGGCAGGCCGGTCAGGGGGTCGGAGTAGGCCATGTGGCGAATATGCTCCTCCTGTTGCCGGATCTGTCTATCCCGTTGGATGCCCTTGAGGCAGCGCTCGATTGCGTTGGCGAGTTTGTCGAACTTGACCGGTTTCAGCACATAGTGGCTGATGCCGATGTCAATGGCGTCGATAATGAAGGACATCTCGCTGGTTGCGGAGAGGACGATGATGCGGGCATTCTTGTCGAGCGCCTTTATTTCACCGGACATTCTGATGCCGTCAATTTCCGACATCAGGATGTCGGTCATGATGATGTCCGGATGGTGGGCGATGTATAGGTCAAGCCCTTCGCGGCCGTTTTCAGCCTGGAGCAGGGTCAACTGGGGAAATCTCCTGCTGATCATGAGGGTGATCACGTCCCGCGTCGGGACATCGTCCTCCACGTAGAGAAGCTTGACTTCTGTTTTTTCATCGGTGGGTGTGAACATTTTGCCCTCTATCGTACATTGCGTTCATATTCCGGGTTGAATCGTTGCGGGTCCGCGCAAGGATTCGTGCGAAAATGGCAACAGGCCGATATGGGCACATTAGATTCCCGGTTCGACCTTGCCGTGGGTAACCTCATTCGTCGAATCATTATTTATCCTACCGCACTATTTTGGTTTGTAAATTGGGTAACTCAATTTGACTCAAATTAATTGTAACCGAAATGATACTGATAATAATGCGAATTTTAAAATTAACGAAAACATATGTAGTATTGCTATTGAGTATAAAAGCATATAAATTAGTTTATATTTATGAACATTCAGACTCATTTGACGTTATTTAACAAAACACGTTGACAAAATAACAGTGCTTACCTTCATTTGCGCACATAGAATAGTGTAAGGCTGTTTACAGCCTTTACATGTAAATAGTGTTAAGACCGTTTGGCACTTAAGGTATTACAAGGCCATACTGGTTGACAAGGTGAGCTATCTTCTTGAATCGGGCAGATGCCTTTACCTCGACCCGGTGCGCAAACATGCAGCTGTTGCCGTTGACAGGCAGGCTTTGCCGGAGTAGTGTTGCTCACTTTTTTGCAACTTAAAATGGCATGAAACAGGATAGGACAAGCGGGCGATAGTACAAAGCTGATGAAGGACGTACAGCTGAATCAGTTCATGTTGAGGCTGGCGCAATGGCTGATGAACAACGGAGTAAAGCGGGGTGAGTATATCGTTGCCGTTCAGGCCGGGATGAATCGGGATTACATGCCGATGGAAAGGATTTTCAACGGGGTTATCGAGTGGACGCTGGCTGCTTGCGGGCGGTAAAGGTTTGTTGTTCTTCCTTTACGGAAGCTGCGGTCTCATCTTTCAGGTAAATTCCTTCGACGGCAAACGACGATACCAACGAGCGCCGCAACAGCCGCTTGCGCTCTGCCGGGTCTTTCAGATAGGGATTGGTTTCAAGAAGTGACTTTTTCATAGCGCCAGTATACCTCGTGCGCCGATGTTTTGCCATTGCTATTAACGCCTTAGCTCGGTTGGTAGAACAATTGATTCGTAATCAATAGGTTTACGTAAACTGTCGTGCCCCGCGGTTCAGAAGAGCGTTGTTCCTCTTCTGTTGCAACAGCCCCCCTTGTGATTACTTCTGTATTTGTGTATCATAAGAATCTTTAACGCATCCCATCCCGCATTCAGGAGCCCGATTTCATGTACAAACTCACTGTCCGCACGAGCTTTGCCGCAGCCCACAATCTGATCAATTACCAGGGTGATTGCGAGAATCTGCACGGCCACAACTGGAAGGTGGAGTTGACCGTGATCGCCAGGGAGCTCGACAAGGCCGGGCTGGGAATCGACTTCAAGGTGCTCAAACGCGAGGCCGGCGTTGTCATCAACGAACTGGACCATAAGTATCTCAATGAGAACCCCGCCTTTCACGAGGTCTCCCCCTCTTCGGAGCATATCTCCCGCTACCTGTACCAGCGGCTTTCCGAACGCCTCAATAACGACATAATCACGGTCGATTCCGTGACCGTATGGGAGTCGGACAACGCCTCTGCATGCTACTATGAGTGATCCGGCCCGTATCAGCGAGATCTTCTCCTCGATCCAGGGGGAGGGATATCTGGCCGGCCGGCGCCAGATTTTCATCCGTTTGGATGAGTGCAACCTGGATTGCCGCTATTGCGACACGGTGTATGAAAAAGGCGCTGTCTGCCGGGTGGAGACCGCTCCCGGTTCCGGGATCTTGACCGCGCTTCCCCAACCGCCCGGCGTGGATGGGCTCGTTGCACTGGTCACGGAGTGGCACGGCCGCCTGCCGGGCGCACATCATTCCATCAGCGTCACCGGCGGGGAGCCGCTGCTCCAGGCCGAAACACTGAAAGAGTGGCTGCCGGAACTGCGCCGCACACTCCCGATCCACCTGGAGACCAACGGCACCCTGCACGCCGAGTTGGGGCAGGTCATCGAAAGCATCGACCATATCAGCATGGATATGAAGCTCCCCTCCACAGCCGGCCGCGATCAGGCGCTCTGGGAGGAACACAGGCGTTTTCTGGAGGTCGCCGTACAGCGGCAGGTCTCGGTCAAGGTCGTCATCGGCCAGGATACGCCAACGGACGAGATTAGACGGGTCTGCGCCATCATGGCTAAGGTAGAACGCACGACCCCCCTGTTTCTTCAGCCCTTGTCCAACGCCGCAGGCGGGGTTGCCGTCACCGTCGAAAGGATCCTGCGCTTGCAGGAAACCGCCGCGGCGCTGCTCCCCGATGTCCGGGTGATCCCGCAGATGCACAAGATGCTGGGGGCGTTGTGATTATAGAAGAGATGACCATGACGGAGTTCGAGGCCGGTCTGGCTCTGACCCGGACCGTCCTGATCCCCTTTGGTTCGGTAGAGGAGCACGGCAGCCACCTCCCGCTCTCCACCGATACCCTGGAGGCCTATGAGGTCTGCAAGAAGGCATCCCGCATAACGCCGCTGTTCGTGGCCCCGCCTGTCCATTACGGCAATTGCCGCTCAACGGCGTGCCATCCCGGCACCATCTCCATCTCGACCCAGACCCTTGGGGCTCTGTTCAGGGATATCGTCATTGCGCTGCGAGGGCAGGGGTTGCACAGCTTTGTCGCCCTGACGGGGCATGCTGGCGGCGCGCACCGCATGGCGCTCCAGGACGCGGGCGAGGCACTGATCGCCCGTTTCGACGACATCACCGTGGCAGTGGTAAGCGAGTTCGACCTGGCCCAGGCAGAGGGGCGGGATATTATCGAAACGCCGGGCGATTCCCATGCCGGTGAGATCGAAACCTCTCGCATCCTCCACACCCATCCCCATCTGGTCAAGGGGCGCGCCCCCCGCGAGTTTCCCCACTTTCCGAACGGCATCATGGTGCGCGACAAACGCCGTTACTGGCCCGGCGGCGTGTGGGGCGATCCGGGCAAGGCTTCGGCCGAGAAGGGGGCACGGCTGGAGGATCTGCTTGTTCGGAAATTGGTTGAATTGGTGCGGGAAATGAAAAGGGATCATGATGGACAGTGAGCAGGTTATCAAGGAATACGACCTGGGAGGCGGCATAATTGCCCGGCTCCGGGATGGGACCCGCCACTATTTCGGCGGTTATTACCATGTGCGCATCGAAGTCAGCGCCGATATCACCCTCTCCGCCTCCTTCTTCGCCGACGCCGACGAGTACCGGGCAGCACTCCGGCTCCTGGGGGATCGGATTCGTTTCCATCGGGTCCTGGAAAAGATGGCGGTGCCCGAGTCCGGGATCAAGGCCGCGCGCCAGGGCCTCTTGGAGGCATTCGACTCCAATGTGCTTCCCTACCTGTCACGTCCCGATTTCCCCGAACGCTTCATGCGCAGCGAATACACCAAATGCATGAAATCGTCGGCGAGGCGGTAAGCCGGCATGTCGTCACCTGTTGCGATTATCGACAAGCTTGCCTTTGGCGGCAACGGCGTCTGCCGCATTGACGGCAAGGTCTGTTTTGTCCCCTTGAGCTGTCCCGGCGATGAGGTTCGCCTGGCAGTCACCTCCGAGAAACGCTCGTACCTGACGGCCCGGATCACCGAGATCATTACCCCCTCGCCCTTGCGGGTCATTCCTCCCTGCCCGTTGTTCGGTTCGTGCGGCGGCTGCAACTGGCAGCACATCGCCTATTCCCACCAGCTTGCGGCAAAGCGGAACATCCATGCCGAGACCTTGTGGCGCGGCGCAAGGGTGGAGAGTGAGCGGGTAGGGGAGGCAATACCCTCGCCGCAGGAGTACGGCTATCGCAACCGGGTCCAGTTCAAGCTGCACGCCGGGGCGGCCGGGCTGCAGATCGGTTTTTTCCGTAACGGCACCCACTTTGTGGAGGATGCGGCCCAAGGATGCCCGATCGCCCTGCCGGTCATCAATGGGGCCTTGTCCAGCCTGCGGAGCGTTTTGGCATCCTTTCCCGAACCTGACGCCATCTCCCGGATCAACATTGAGTGCGGTGCACGGGAAGCGGTCGCGACGATCAATTACAGCGGTAACAACCACGATGCCGTCGCCCGTTTCTTCCGGGAACGTTTTTTGGAACTGCCCGCCCTGAGCGGCATCTTCCTGCAGGGCGGTCACAAATCCTCTTTGCAGAAGCTCTGCGGAGACGGTTATCTTGCCTACCCCATGCCGGCCGCCGCTCCCGACTCCCCGCCGACCACGCTCACCTTCCGGCCGGGAGGGTTTTCCCAGGTAAACAGTGCCCAGAACTTGGCCATTTTGGCACTCGTCCGGCGCATGGCGGCGTTTGGCGGCCATGAGCACCTGCTTGACCTCTACTGCGGCAACGGCAATTTTTCCCTGCCCCTGGCGCAGTGTGTGACGAGCGTGACCGGATTGGAGGGATACGGGGATTCCATCTCGGCGGCCCAGGATAACTGCCGTCTGAACGGCGTGTCCAATGCGGAATACGTCTGCGTGGATGTTGCCGCGGGAGTTGCCCGGCTTGCCGCCGCGGGACGTCGTTTCTCTACAATCATCCTGGACCCGCCCCGCACGGGTGCGGCGGATGCCCTGCCGGGAATCTGCCGCCTGAACCCGGACAGGATCATCTACATATCCTGCGATTCCAGCACCCTGGCCCGGGATTGCGGCCTTTTGGCCGGGCAAGGCTATTGCGTGGCAGAGAGCGTGCCGCTCGATATGTTTCCCCAGACATTTCATATGGAGAGCGTTACCCTGCTGAGAAGGAGCTGAAGTTTGGACATTTTGAAGGGGTCTAAAAAGTCCCCCAGGGGGTCAGGGGGTGGGGGAAGGCGCCATGAAACCATGTCATTGCCTAAAGGCAATATGCGATAGAACTGAGAAATGAACAGTACGACATGCATTGAGGCAACTGTTTGCGAGCCAACGGATTTACCGTATAACGATTTTGGAACAATGATGTAATTGAAAATATTGAGGGAGTCCTGCACGTTATCAGGCAGCAGTGCTTGAAGTGACTTCCCCCAGCCCCCTCCCGCAAGGGGCGTGGGAGCAAATGTCCAAACTCCAGATTCTGCTTTAACCGGAGGCCTTGACGTGAATTTCCTGAAAAAACTTTTTTCGAAAAATCCTGCCGACCTGCTGGCGCGTGGCGACCGTCTCCTGGAAGATCGCCATTTTTACGAGGCGCGCTGCGCCTTTGAGGATGCCCGGCGACTCATTTTAAGCTCAAACGGCTCGCATGACGGGGATGACTTGTTGTCGGCCTGCGAAAAGAGGATCGGAAACGCGAATCGCGCCTTGGCCGAACTGAATATCGGCGAGGCGGAATTTGCCTTGGGTAGAGGGTCCCACGACAAGGCGCTCGAACACCTGGAACTGGCAAAATCGCTGACCGACGATGCCGAGCTACGGGAAAAGGCGGAGGGGTTGACAGCACTTTGCCGCGAAAATGACGAAGAGGTCATGGAAACGGTATCTTCAAACGGATGCGCTTCGTGCAGTTCCTGCGCCCCGGAAGATCGCGTAACAGATGAATCTAGCGACGTTACCATGCCGCTTATGGAGTATTATGACCTATTGATCCAACAACTTCCGCGTGAAATGTATGAACAATATTCCAATTTGGGAGAGGAATTTGCAGCCATGTACGTGGCTGCAAGCAGGAACGAGCATAATGACGCTTTGAGGCTGCTTGAGGAATGGCATACCGGCGCCAGCCGCGACATTTACTGCTACGAAAAAGGCATGATCCTGTTCCGGCTCGGCCAGGCCGACAAAGCAGAGGCATGCCTTCGCGATGCCATCGGGGCTAATGACGCTAACTCGCTGGCTCATCTGGGGCTGGCCCTGATGTTGATCGAGGGGCAGCGGCTTCATGAAGCCGGAAAAAAGCTTGAGGCCATGATGTCGGCGGGGATACTGGCGGAACAATCCCGGCTGTTGCGGGCGGATGTCCATCTGCTTGCAGGCGATGCCGATCAGGCAATCGATATGTACAGCGGACTCCTGAATACTCCATCTGCCCGCGTCGCGGCCGAGAGGCTCCATGATGTCCTGGTGCAATGCGGCCGCAACAATGAAGCAGAATATATCGTAAAGCGATATCTCAGGGGGTGCAGTCACTGAGGTCTCACCGTAATGTTACTCTACAATGGTCTGAAGTGGCGCAAATCAGGAGGAATGAACGAGCATGAACAAATCAGAGCTTATTGAGCAGTTGGCAATCAGGAAGGACATCTCGAACAAGCGTGCCGAGGAGATTGTCAATCTCATCTTCAACTCCATGTCCGACGCCATGGTGGATGGCGAGCGCATCGAGATTCGCGGCCTCGGCAGCTTTGTTATCAAGGATTACGGCACCTATACCGGTAGGAATCCTAAAACAGGCGAGCAGATCACCGTCAGCCCCAAGAAGCTTCCCTTCTTCAAGGTCGGCAAGGAATTGAAGGAGCGGGTACTCGGCTAGACCCGGAACACCTCCACATAACGAGCTTCGTGACGCTTTGCCGATGAGGCGTGCTGTCATGGACCCCCTTCACCTTTCCTGGGTGAGGGGGGTTAAGTCGCTGACTGAACGTTCATATCCCCATAACTCCACTCCCTTGATTGCATCTCCTTTCAACAACCCGGATTAGCGATGATTCAGCAGATTCCCCGCATTCCGTCCGCTGCCATGGACAAGTCGGCGGAACAATTAGCTGGGCTTTTTTAGGGCGGTCTGCTATATTTCACTGGCAACAATCTGGGATTATTAAACTCGTCAATGCGAAATCAATGCAATGAAGAAAACGATTGAAGCAGGGCGAGCTGCTGTTTGGGCAGTTTTTTCCCGAGATCAAGGATCATGGAGCAGTACCGATAATGTCTCTCAGCCTGATTGAGGGCGCTTTGGGTGGCATCGGCCTGTTTTTGCTCGGTATGCGTCTCATGTCGGACGGCATCCGGACCGTGGCTGATGCTCGCATCAGGGACGTCTTTACCACTCTTACCTCGAACCGTTTTTATTCCATGTTGTTCGGCATGGCAGCCGCCTTGGCGGTCAATTCCGGCAGCGCGGCGGTTATCTTTACCATCGGCCTCGTCAACGGCGGCGTTCTGAATACCTTCCAGGCGTTGAGCGTTTTGGGCGGGGTACTCATCGGCGCTTCACTGCCGCTGCACATCCACATCATCCCCTACAGCCTGATCTCAACCCCGCTCATCTTTTCCGGTGTTGTACTCAAGTTCTTCGCCCGCAAACGCCGGTATGCCAACGCGGGCGACCTTCTCCTGGGCATAGGCCTGCTTTTCCTCGGGTTGACCCTCCTGGAGGGGAGTTATCGCCCCTTTGATCATCACCCCTTCTACACCACCTTCAACGAGCTGTTTTTTCATCAGCCGATCCTGGCCACCCTCTTCGGGGCACTGGTGTCGTTTCTTGTCCAATCGGCCCGTTCTTCGGTCACAGTCATAGCCTCACTGTCGTCGGGGTATCGGATCGATCCCGTAACCGCCTCTCGCATGGTGTTGGGAGGGCTGATCGGGGTGGCGGCAATGGGGGCGCTTGCCTCGGTCGGCGGTAATTCCGTGACCCGCAGGGTCGCTACGACCTATCTGTTTTTCGCCTTCGCAGTGGCGCTCTTGCTCGTTCCCCTGGCCTCGCTCATGTTGGAGGCGGCCCAGCGCCTGCCCTTTGCCGAATGGTCCGGGGCCTGCACCGCCGGTCAGCCGCTCTTCTGCCAGTTGGCATGGGTGCACACGGTCTCCAGCCTGCTGGTGGCGTGTATTCTGATTGCCATCAGCGCCCCGTTGGCCCGAATGCTTGGCGGCTCATCCGCAATCACCGGCAACGGGTCGATCGCATCGCAACCCTGTGCCGGCTACCTCGACGATCGCATTCTCAATACGCCGCCCCTTGCCCTGGAACAGGTCCGCAAGGAGATTGTCCGCATGATGTCGGTGACGGCATTTATGTACGCTGATATCCACGAGATACTCTTCGATTTTGACGCCCGCAGGGCAGATACCATTCGGCAGCATGAACAGGTGCTCGATTCGCTCAATCACGAGATTTCCACCTTTCTTGCCGCCCTGGCCCGGACAGCGGACAGCCCTGAAATCAGCTACGATATCCCCGGTCTTTTTCAGGCGGTCAGCGACCTGGAGCACATCGGCGACCGCTGTGAGAACATCCTGAAAGGCATTGTAACCAAGAAGGAGGCCGGCGTCATTTTTTCCGAGGATGCGATGGATGACTTGAAGCGTCTTGACCAGGTCGTGGCCGGCGCCATCAGCGATACCGAACATATGATCAGGCACGGTTTCATCCGGGACGGATTTGATCTGTCCGCTGCAAAAACCGAGGCGCGCAGCGTCTTTGGGGCGGCACGGCAAAACCATTTTCAGCGTATGAGTAACGGTGTCTGTCCACCTCGGGCCGCAAAGCTGTTCAACGAGATGTCGTCGGACTTTGAAGGGATTGCCTCGTTGTGCTGGAACACCATCGCCTCCCAGGGGAGAAAGCGTTGATGGGTTCCAGGGTTGCGGCCATTGATTTCGGCACCAATACCGCCCGTCTGCTCGTGGCCGAGATCCGGGAAGGCGGTTTTGATCCTGTCCGTCTTGAACGGGAGATCGTTCGCATGGGCGGAGGCTTCAGCCGCGAAGAAGGGCTCTCCGGAGATGCCCAACAGCGGGGCCTGTGCTGCCTGCAACGTTTTGCCGGCATCATCCGCTCGCTGGACGTCTCCCAGGTCCGTGCCGTTGCCACCAGCGCCGTGCGGGATGCGATCAACGGCCCGGCGTTCGTTGAGTCGATCCATTGCAGGACCGGTATCGAACTCATGGTCATCGACGGCATACGGGAAGCGGAACTGACCCTGTCCGGCGTTCTGGCGGGGCTTGATCGTCGGGAGAAGGAACTCCTGGTCTTTGATGTCGGCGGCGGCAGCACCGAATTTACGCTCGCGCGGGACGGCCGGGCCCAGTTCGTTCGCAGCCTGCCGCTAGGGGTGGTCAGGCTGACCGAAGGCAAGGTGACGCCCGAGGCTGTCTCGGAAAAGATCGGCAGAGAACTCGACCTGCTTGAGCGGGAGATGGCAACGGCTCTGGTCAGGCCGGCGCCCGGAGCGACTCTGGTCGGCTCCGCCGGCACCGCCACCACCCTGGCTGCCATTGCCATGGAAATGAAGGATTACGACTATCGCAAGGTCAACAATGCAACCATTTCCCGGCAGCAGATCGGGACCATCTATGAACGTCTGCTGCCCATGGCCCCTGAAGAGAGGCTGAAGGTCCCCGGCCTGGAAAAGGGGCGGGAGGACTTGATCATCGCCGGTATTCTCATTACCATGCACACCATGGACCGGTTCGGGTTCCATACCCTGAAGGTGAGCGACTACGGACTATTGGAGGGGCTGATCGTCTCAGGGGGCGTTACCGGCTAGTACATTTATCCTTTGTCATTGCCGCTGGTTGCAAACAAATTGCATTCCCTCCTCTCTTTTAGTATAGTTCTCCACCCTATGTGGCTTTACACAAACTGACACCTCCCAAGGAAATCAGATGAAGAAAGAAATCCTGTCCGGCAATGAAGCCATTGCCCGCGGAGCCTATGAAGCGGGTTGCCGCGTGGCCTGTGCCTATCCCGGCACCCCATCCACCGAGATACTCGAAAACACCGTCAACTACAAGGAAATCGATTCATCCTGGGCCCCCAACGAGAAGGTGGCCCTGGAGGTCGCCATCGGCGCATCCTTCGGCGGCGGCCGCGCCCTATGCACCATGAAGCATGTCGGCGTCAACGTGGCGGCCGACCCGCTCTTCACCCTTTCCTATACCGGTGTGGGCGGCGGCTTGGTGCTGGTTACGGCCGATGACCCCGAGATGCACTCCTCACAGAACGAGCAGGACAACCGCAACTACGCCAAGTTCGCCAAGGTGCCGATGCTGGAACCGGCCGACTCCCAGGAATGCAAGGAGTTTACCCGGCTGGCCTTTGAACTTTCAGAACAGTACGACACCCCGGTCATGCTGCGCACCACCACCCGCATCTCCCACAGCAAGTCCATCGTCACGTTGGGCGAGCGGCTAAGCGGCCTGGCCGAGCCCAAGCTGATCAGGAATGCCGCCAAGCTCGTGATGCTGCCGGGCAATGCCCGTGTCCGCCACCCTTTGGTGGAGGAACGCATCGAAAAGATGTCCGAGGCGGGCGCCACCATGGCGATCAACCGCGTGGAATTGCGCGACACCTCCATCGGCATCATCACATCCGGCGTCTGCTACCAGTATGTGCGCGAGGCCATACCCGACGCATCGACACTCAAGCTGGGCATGGTGCATCCCTTGCCCAAGGCTTTGATCCGCGAATTTGCCGCCCAGGTGGACAAGCTCTACGTTGTGGAGGAACTGGACCCCTTTATCGAGGAGCAGGTCAGGGCCATGGGGATTGCCGTGACCGGCAAGGAGCTGATCTCGTTGTGCGGCGAACTGACACCGGGCCGCATCCGTACCGCTTTCGGCCTTCAGCCGCCCCCGGCCGCGCCGGGGGAAAAACTCCCCGGCCGCCCTCCCAACATGTGCCCCGGCTGCCCTCACCGCGGTGTTTTCTTTGCCCTCAATCAACTCAAGGCCTATGTTACCGGCGATATCGGCTGCTACACCCTTGGGTTCATGCCGCCGCTATCGTCCATGGATACCTGCATCTGTATGGGAGCCTCCATCGGCATGGCCACCGGTGTCGGCAAGGTTGTTTCCACCGAAGAAAAAAAGAAGGTGGTGGCCGTGATCGGCGATTCCACCTTCCTGCATACCGGTATCAACGGCCTGATGGACATGGTCTACAATAATTCACCCTCGACGGTCGTGATCCTGGATAACCGCATTACCGCCATGACCGGCCGCCAGGACAACCCGGCCTCAGGCTTCACCCTGATGGATGCCCCGTCGCACCGCATAGATTTTCCCTTGCTCTGCAAATCGTTGGGGGTCAAGCATATCCGGGTGATCAACCCCTTTGACCTGGAGCAGACCAAAAACGTGCTCAGGGAAGAGATGGATCGCCCTGAGACTTCGGTGGTCATCACCGACAAGCCCTGCGTCCTGGTCAAGCGTGAAGGGGTCTTCCAAAAGGGGCCGGTCTACACGGTGGAGGTCGAGAAGTGTACCGGTTGCCGTGCCTGCCTCAAGATCGGCTGTCCGGCCATCGAATGGCGGCCGGCCGGGGACGGCGGCAAAAAGGGTAAGGCCTTTATCGACCCGCTGCTTTGTACCGGCTGTGACGTCTGCCGGCAGTTGTGCAAGTTCGAGGCGATAGGGAGTGCCAAATGAGTGACCGGGTTACCAACATCCTGCTGGTCGGCGTCGGCGGCCAGGGTATTCTGCTGGCCGCGGAGATCCTTTCCGAGGCCGTTTTGCTGGCAGGCTTCGATGTGAAGAAGAGCGAGATCCACGGCATGTCCCAGCGTGGCGGCAGTGTGGTCTCCCATGTGCGTTACGGTACGGAGGTCTTTTCGCCCATTGTGCCGGAAGGGGAGGGGGATATCCTGTTCGGGTTCGAACTGATGGAGACCTATCGTTCCCTGTCGCTCCTCAGACAGGGGGGGGCTGTGGTGGCCAACGATCTGCGCATCGCGCCGCCCTCGGTGCTGATGGGACAGGAAACCTATCCGGAAGGGTTGGTGGAACGGATCAGGGAGCGCTTTCCCGATTTCCTGCTTCTGGACGGCCAGAAGCTGGCTTGCGAGGCGGGAAATTCCCGGGCCGCCAATACGGTGCTTTTGGGGGCGGTATCCCGACGACTGGATATCGACGAACAGTTCTGGCAGCAAGCCCTGGAAAAAATGGTGCCGAAAAAGGCACTGGAAGTGAACAAGAAGGCCTTCATGCTGGGCCGGTCTTCGGATTGGAATGCACCATGACGCAACTTGAAGCTGTCATCGCAGCTAACCGGAATTTTACACGGCCGAACGCCTTCCCGCCGCTCCCCAAATCGCCCAAGAAACAGTTGGCCATCTTCACCTGCATGGACACCCGTCTGGTCGATTTTCTTGAGCCGGCCATGGGCCTTAAGCGCGGGGATGCCAAGGTCATCAAGAACGCCGGCAACACCATCGTGGACCCCATGTCAGGCTCCGTAATCCGCAGCCTGGTGGCCGGCATCTTCATGCTGGGGGTCGAGGAGGTCTTCGTTATTGGCCACCGGGATTGCGGCATGGCCGAGCTGGACGCCGAATCGGTCAAGCGCGACATGGTCAATCGCGGGATCTCTCCGGATATCATCGACACCCACGTGCCCGATCTGAAACAGTGGCTGGGGATCTTCGCCCATCCGGTCCAGAACGTGGAACGGGTGGTCGAGATCCTCCGCAATAACCCGCTGATACCCAAGGACGTGCCGATACACGGTCTGATCTTCTGTCCAAACGAAGGCCGTCTGGATGTGGTCGTGAACGGCTATAGCCAGGAGAGTTTTGCGGCGCACATACTCTAAAGAGGTTACGAAGCATGTATTTTAACGAAGAGTTCGAAACGCTGCCCCGTCAGGCTCTGGAGGCGCTGCAACTCAAACGGCTTCAAGCCGTGGTTGAAAGGGTGTGTGCCAATGTCCCATTTTATATGGAGTCGTTCGGCAAGGCCGGAGTCAAATCTGCCGATATTCGCAGCCTGGAAGACTTGCAACGGCTTCCCTTCACCACCAAGCAGGACATGCGCGACTCCTATCCTTACGGCCTGTTTGCCGCACCCTTGGAGGAGATCGTCCGCATCCACGCCTCGTCCGGCACCACCGGCAAACCGACAGTGGTGGGTTATACCCACAAGGACATCGATACCTGGAGTGAGTTGATGGCCCGCTCTTTTGCCGCGGCCGGCGCCCACCGGGGGGATATCATCCATAATGCCTACGGTTACGGGCTCTTTACCGGCGGACTTGGGGCCCATTACGGCGCTGAACGTTTGGGGGCCTCGGTCATCCCTATTTCGGGCGGCAATACCAAGCGTCAGATCATGATCATGCAGGATTTCGGCTCCACGGTATTGACCTGTACCCCGTCCTATTCGCTCTTCATGGCCGAGGAGGCGAGGGCAGAGGGGATCGATTTCAAAAAGCTCAAGCTTCGTGTCGGCATCTTCGGGGCCGAGCCCTGGTCCGAGGCCATGCGGGGTGAAATCGAGGAAAAGCTGAACCTGGCAGCCATCGACATCTACGGCCTGTCCGAGATCATGGGGCCGGGTGTGGCCATCGAGTGCATCGAGGCGAAAAAAGGGCTGCATATCTGGGAGGACCACTTCATTCCCGAGATCATCGATCCCAAAACCGGCCGACGTCTGCCCCAGGGCGAACTCGGCGAATTGGTCATCACCACCATCACCAAACAGGGAATCCCGCTGATCCGTTACCGCACCCGCGATATTACCAGCATCTCCTACGAGCCCTGCGTATGCGGCCGCACCCACGCCCGTATCAGCCGCATGAGCGGCCGTTCCGACGACATGTTGATCATCCGCGGGGTCAACGTCTTCCCCTCCCAGATCGAATCGATCCTGGTGGCCATCGAAGGGGTCGAGCCCCATTATCTGCTGATCATCGACCGCAGGGACAACCTTGATACCCTGGAGGTGCATGTGGAGGTGGATGAACAGCTCTTCTCCGACGAGATCAAGGTCTTGCAACTGTTGGCGAAACGGATCGAGAAGGAGATCAAGGATGTACTGGGGGTCACCTGCACCGCCAAACTTGTGGAGCCCAAGACCATTCAGCGCAGCGAAGGCAAGGCGCAAAGGGTAATCGATAACCGGAAACTATAAAAGCACAATCAGCCACAAAGACACAAAGACACAGAGGAAAAGCAGGAGAAAACCTGAATTGCATGGATTAAGGCCGCCAACCTCCTTTTCATGATTGATTTTGAAGTTCTCCGTGTCTCTGTCGCGGGTGTTGGGTTTTCCCACAGGGAGGTACAACATGAAAGTCGAGCAGATATCCATCTTCATCGAGAACAAATCGGGACGTCTGGCCGAAATCACCCGTATCCTGGGTGAGGTGGGCATCAACATCCGGGCGCTGTCCCTGGCCGATACCTCGGACTTCGGTATCCTGCGCCTGATCGTGAATGACGTGGAAACGGCCAACAAGGTGCTCAAGGATAAGGGGTTCACCGTCAACAAGACCGAGGTGGTCGCCGTTGAGGTTCCAGACCGGCCCGGCGGGCTGGGAGCCATACTCCGCACACTGGACACGGAACAGATCAACGTGGAGTATATGTATGCCTTTGTCGAACGTTGCGGCGGCAACGCGGTGATCATCTTCCGTTTCGATGAGACCGACAAGGCCATCCATGCCCTCAAGGCCAATAATTTCAGCGTTCTTGCGGGCGAGCGCCTGTACAGCATGTAATCCGGTTCATACCTTCGGTTAATGCAGGGGGGAAGCATGAGAAAACTGATCGCAACGTGCAGTGTTGTGAGTATCTGCTTTTTGTCCGCCACGGCAGTCTTTGCCGCGGGAACGGTCAAGATCGGCGGGCTGTTTGCCGTGACCGGCCCAGCGGCCTTCCTCGGGGAACCGGAGCGCAACACGGCCAAGATGGTGGTGGAAGAAATAAACAAGGCCGGCGGTATCAAGGGGCACAAACTTGAGCTGATAGCCTATGACACCTCCGGCGATGCGACCAAGGCGGTACAACTCGCCACCAAGCTGATCAAGGACGACCATGTAACGGCCATTATCGGTCCGAGCACCACTGGCGAATCCATGGCGGTTATCCAGGTGGCGGAGAGGGAGCAGGTGCCTCTTATCTCGTGCGCGGCCGGTATCAAAATTACCGAACCGGTAAAAAAATGGGTCTTCAAGACCGCCCAGAACGATACCCTGGCGGTCGTCAAGATCTACGAATACCTGCAAAAGCATAAACTGTCGAAGGTGGCCATACTGACCGTTTCCGACGGTTTCGGCGCGTCGGGACGCGAGCAGCTCAAGTCCCAGGCCGCAAAAAACGGCATCTCCATCGTATCGGACGACACCTATGGTCCCAAAGATACGGACATGACCGCCCAACTGACCAAGATCAGGGGTTCACAGGCCCAGGCGATCATCTGCTGGGGCACCAATCCCGGCCCGGCGGTTATTGCCAAGAATGTTCGCCAATTGGGTATCAAGACGCCACTCTTCATGAGCCACGGTGTATCCTCGAAAAAGTTCATCGAACTGGCCGGTGAGGCTGCCGAAGGGATCAAGCTCCCTTCCGGCAAGGTAATCGTGGCGGAACTGCTTCCCGCATCGGATCGCCAAAAGAGCTCCTTGATGGCGTTCGTCAAGGACTACAAGCTGCATTATCATGCTGAGGGGGATCATTTCGGCGGCCATGCCTGGGATGCGGTCATGCTGTTGAAAAATGCCATCGAACACGGGGGCGACTCTCGTGTCACGATCCGGGAACAGTTGGAAAAAACCCACGGGTTTGCAGGTATCGGCGGGGTCTTCAGCTATTCTGCCCGGGATCATGCCGGGTTGAACAAGGACGCCTTTGTGTTGGTGGAGGTGAGGAAGAAGGGCTGGGTCATCGTAAAGTAGTTTCCGAACAGCACCCCCCATTTTACGAAAAGGATTCTCCCTCTCCATGAAGGTGAGGGAGTTTCTGTGTAAGAAACGGAAGACAATGCAGTTCGAACAGATCCTTCAATATACCTTTTCCGGTCTGTCAACGGGGGCGATCTACGCCCTGATCGGCATCGGTTTCTCCATCATATTCACCGCCACCGGCATCATCAATTTTGCCCAGGGTGAATTCGTCATGCTGGGAGGGATGCTGACACTGTTCTTTCTGGAGGTGCTGAAATTGCCACTCTGGGCTGCCATTCCCAGTGCCGTGGCGGTATCCGCCCTGGCAGGGTTGTTGTTCGAGCGTCTCGCCATCAGGCCGCTGCGCCAGCCGACCCCCCTCAATCTGGTTATCGTTACCATTGCCGGCAGCATCCTGATCCGCGGTCTGGCCATGCTGCTGTGGGGCAAGGATACCCATGCGATTCCGCCCTTTACGGGCGATGAACCGATTTCCATCGCCGGGGCGACCATCTTGCCACAACATATCTGGATACTGGCCATCACCCTGCTGATCATTGCCGTCAACAAGTTTTTCTTCTACCACACCATCAGCGGCAAGGCCATGCGGGCATGCTCGTACAATCGCCGCGCCGCGGGCCTCGTGGGCATCGATGTGCACCGCATGGTGCTCTTTTCCTTTGTCATCAGCTCTGTCCTGGGATCGCTGGCCGGCATCATCGTTGCCCCGCTGACCATGACCGCTTACGATGTGGGGATCATGCTGGGGTTGAAGGGCTTTTGCGCCGCCATCATCGGCGGGATGAGCAGCGGTATGGCCACCGTGGTGGGAGGGCTGATCCTGGGGGTTCTCGAATCGTTGGGAGCCGGTCTCATCTCCTCCGGCTACAAAGATGCCATCGCTTTCATCATCCTGCTGCTGATCTTGTTCATCCGGCCCCAGGGATTGTTCGGCAAGGCCGAATCGGAGCGGGTGTGACGGCATGAAACGTGAGTTGCTCAAATTCCTGCTCTTCGCCGTACTGATTCTTGTGGCGCCGCTGGCCTTCAAGGGCGGCTACCTGCTGAACGTGCTGGTGTTCGTCGGCATCAACACCATGCTGGCGGTGGCGCTCAATCTGCTGTTGGGGTATGCCGGCCAGATATCCCTCGGCCACGCGGGTTTTTTCGGTATCGGGGCCTACCTTTCGGGAGTCCTGACCGCCACCTGCGGTTGGAATCCGTGGCTCGCGATGCCGTTTGCGGCGCTCGCGGTCGGCATACTGGCCGGACTGATCGGTTTCCCGATCCTCAAGCTTAAAGGGCATTACCTTGCCATGGCCACCCTCGGCCTGGGCATCATCATCTACATCGTTTTCAACGAGACCGTCGATCTTACCGGCGGCCCCTCAGGCCTTTCAGGCATCCCCAACTTTGCCGTCGGTTCTCTTGTATTCGACAGCGATATCAAGAACTACTATCTGGTCTGGACGTTCACCCTGGCGGTGGTGCTGTTTTCCGTCAACCTGGCCGGTTCGCGTGTCGGTCGCGCCCTGCGGGCGGTTCACGACTCCGAGGTGGCGGCGCGGGTCATGGGGGTCAATGTCCGGCTTCTCAAGGTACAGGTTTTTGCCCTGTCTGCCGTCATATGCTCACTGGCCGGCAGCCTCTATGCCCATACCATGACCTTTATCTCCCCGGTTTCGTTTGGCTTCAATTTTTCGGTGGAACTGCTTACAATGGTGGTGATCGGCGGTCTGGGCAGCGTCTACGGCTCGTTTCTGGGGGCGGCGCTCTTGACGCTGTTGCCCGAACTCCTGCGGGGCGCGCAGGATTATGATATCGTCATCTACGGCGGCCTGTTGATGGTCATGGTGATGTTCGTGCCGGGCGGACTGGTGAGGGGCATACCCGACCTTTTCAGAAGAATGGCCAGGTTACGGGAGGACGCCGGCAATGCTTGAGGTCTCCGGCATCACCCGCGTATTCGGCGGCGTCACGGCCTTGGAGGACGTTTCCTTTACCATCAGGCAGGGGGCCATCACCGGCGTCATCGGTCCCAACGGCGCAGGAAAAACGACACTGTTCAACATCATTACCGGCATCTACAGCCGGACATCCGGCAGGGTCTTGCTGGAGGACAGGGACATCACGGGACTTCCCCCGGAGCGGCTGGCGCACCTGGGCATGGTGCGGACGTTCCAGAACATCGAACTCTTCGGCACCATGAGCGTGCTGGAAAACGTCATGGTCGGGCTCCATACCAAGAGTTCCAGCGGGCTTTTGGCCTGTTCCCTGAAGATGCCCTGGAGCATTGCCGAAGAGCGGTGCATCCGGAAAACAGCCACGAAATGGCTTGAGTTTACGGGTATCGGCGAACTGGCGGGCGATACGGCCGGAAATTTGTCCTTTGGCAAGGGGCGGCTCTTGGAGATCGCGCGAGCCCTGGCCGTGGAGCCCCGCATCATTTTGATGGACGAACCGGCCGCAGGCCTCAACAGCCAGGAGACCCTGGGCCTGGCGCACCTTATCGGAAAGATCCGCCAGATGGGCGTCACCGTGGTTCTGGTGGAGCATGACATGGAATTGGTGATGGATGTGTGCGACCGGATCGTAGTCCTCAATCTCGGCAAGAAGCTGGCTGAGGGGACGCCGCGGGAAATCCAGGAGAATAGGGAAGTAATTGCAGCTTATCTCGGGGATGAGTAGGGGAAACGCGCCTTTTCCGCAATCTCAGCGTTGATCTTTTGGATGCTCTTGTGCAGCGTAGCGCTGCTACGCTTCCGCGGCATCCATCGATGCAACTTGATCTTGCGAAAAAATCACGTTCCCAGGTTTGCTGTGATTTCATAAATAGTATGCTCAGACTTAAAAATATAAATACCTACTACGGCAAGGTTCATGCCCTGAAGAATGTTTCCCTGCACCTGGGAGAAGGGGAGATCGTGACCCTGATCGGCGCCAACGGCGCCGGCAAGACCACGATCCTCAACACCATCTCCGGGGTGACACCGGCTGGCGGCGGAGAAGTGCTGTTTCGCAAGGAGCCGGTCACAACCCTGACACCGGACAGGATCGTCAAATACGGCATCTCCCAGGTGCCGGAGGGGCGTCAGGTGTTCAAGCCGCTCTCGGTCGAGGACAACCTGGAGTTGGGCGCCTACCTGCGTTACCGCAGCCGCGAGGATAGGTCCGCCATCCGCAGGGATATGGCGCAGGTCTTTACTCTGTTTCCCCGGCTGGAGGAGCGGCGCCGGCAACTGGCCGGCACCATGTCGGGCGGCGAACAGCAGATGCTGGCCATCGGCCGGGCCTTGATGGCAAACCCCAAACTGCTGTTGCTCGATGAACCTTCCATGGGGCTGGCTCCCCTGGTGGTACAGGAGATCTTCAGGGTTTTGGAGCGGTTGCGCCGGGAGAACGGTGTCACCGTACTGCTGGTCGAGCAGAACGCCAAGGCCGCCCTGAAGCTTGCCGACCGGGGCTATGTTCTGGAGACCGGCAAGATCATCCTGGAAGGGCCGTCCGAGGAGCTGAGGGAGAATGCCGAGGTCAAGCGGGCCTATCTGGGCAAAGACAAGAAAGAGATCTGGGAACGATAGATGCTGATACTTGCCATTGAAACTTCGTGTGATGAAACTGCTGCCGCCGTGGTGCGCGACGGCGGCGAGACGCTCTCGTCGGTGGTGTCGTCACAGATCGCCATCCATGCCGAGTATGGCGGTGTTGTGCCGGAGATCGCCTCGCGCAAGCACCTGGAGATGATTACGCCGGTGGTGAGCCAGGCCCTGCACGAGGCCGGCCTGGCCATGAGTGATATCCAGGGAGTGGCGGTCACGCGCGGGCCAGGCCTGGCCGGGGCGCTCCTGGTGGGGCTTTCCGCCGCCAAGGCGATGGCCTTTGCTCAAGCCGTCCCCTTCGTGGGCGTACATCACATCGAAGGACATATCTTTGCCACCTTTTTGGAGCAGCCTGTGGCGTTCCCTTTTCTGGCGCTGGTCGTGTCGGGCGGCCATACCCATCTCTATCTCGTTGAGGGCTTCGGGCGCTACACGACCCTTGGCAGAACCATCGATGACGCGGTCGGCGAAGCCTTCGACAAGTCTGCCAAGATCATGGGGCTCGACTATCCGGGCGGAGCCCGCATTGACGCCCTGGCACGGGGAGGGGACTGCAGCGCGGTGCACCTGCCTCGCCCGCTGCTCAATGACGGTAGCCTCAATTTCAGCTTCAGCGGCCTCAAGACGGCCATGCTCCAGAGGATCACCAAGCATCCCGTGACTATCCCGAGCCGGGAGGCGAGCGATCTGTGCGCCTCGTTTCAGGAAGCGGTCTGCGATGTCCTGGCGTCAAAGACCAGTGCGGCTCTCCGGCAAAGCGGGGTCCGGCGTTTGGTTGTGGCGGGGGGGGTGGCCTGCAACAGCGCCCTACGTGTCCGCATGACCCTCATGGCGGCGGATCTCGGAGTTGAACTGCATATCCCCACGCCCGCACTGTGCGGCGATAATGCCGCCATGCTGGCGGTAGCCGGCAATCATTATCTGTGTAACGGCCATGCCTCGCCCCTGTCCCTGGATGTCACCGCCACCTGGGAGATGGACCGCATTAAGGAACTATACCCATGACAGCACTGCGTCGCCCGCTCAAGTCCCTTGGCCAGAATTTTCTCGTTGACGCTAACATTATTGCCAAGATAATTCGCGCAGCCAAGCTGAACCCGGAGGATAGCATACTCGAGATCGGTCCCGGCCGGGGAGCGCTGAGCGATCTGCTGGCGCAGCACGCCCGCAGGCTGACGCTCGTGGAGTTCGACCACGCCCTGGCGGCTGCTCTGAAAGAGCGCTACGCGGCACATGACATGGTCACGGTGATCGATGGCGACATTCTGGCGCTTGACCTGGCCGAGGTGCTGGGCAACGAGCCGGCGGTCTGGAAGGTGGTGGCCAACCTTCCCTATAATATTTCCACCCCGATTTTATTCCGCCTGCTGGAACTGCGCGGACTTTTCTCGCGGCTGGTGCTGATGTTGCAGCGCGAGGTCGGCGAAAGGCTGGTGGCCTCGCCGGATTGTTCGGATTACGGCGTGACGACGCTACTGTTGGGGTTATGGTTCGATATCCGCCGGGAGTTCATTGTCCAGCCGACCTGTTTTCATCCCCGTCCCAAGGTAGAGTCGGCGGTGCTGAGTTTTGTGCCGCTTTTACGGCCGCGGGTGGAGGTTGGTAATGAGACTGTTTTCCGAAAGGTGGTCAAGGGGGCCTTTGCCATGCGCCGCAAGACCCTGGCTAACTGTTTGAAGGCTGCGGAATTGGCCCCGGCGGATGAATTGGGAGGGATTTTGGAACAGTGCGGCATCGATGGGAAGCGCCGTGGAGAGACCCTTTCCATGGAAGAGTTTGCATCACTTTCGCGGGAGTTGTCGAAACTTCCTTCTGCCGGGGAGGCATAGCGTCGCTGAGAAAGGCATGGGGCGAACAAGAACGGAAACAAAAAAACCGCCTTTCAGCGGTTTTTTTTTGTTGTAGCAATGGGCATAAATGGTTACGCTTTGGCCTTAATCGTTTTCGCCTTGACGGTTTTAACGGTCTTGGCCGCTTTTGCCGGTTTAGCGGCGGCTTTGGCCTTCAGCGGTTTTGCGGTGTCTTTTTTCGCGGCTCGTACGGCGCGTGCCTTTTCCAGATTGGCAGCCAGATTGTTTTCGTTGGCAGCCTTGCGGCGGGCCTCGGAATAGTTCTTGGCGGTCAGGGATTGGGCCGCGGGTATATTGAACTGTTTGCGGTACTGGCCCGGTTTCAAGTCGTGGGCCTGTTTAAGGTGACGGGTCAGGGTCTTGAATCCGGTTTTGCCGCAAATCAGGCAGCAGACTTGATCGTTCTGGAAAGCCTTTTTGATCGACATGGCAGGTGCGCCCGGTGCTGCTGTGCCTTCTGCAACTGTTCCGCCTTCAGTTTCCAGCTTTTTCAGCGTCGTGAAGACCCGGCTGATTTCCTGGATAAGATCGTCACTGCTCATCTCTGTGCCGGCCGCATGGGAAGAAACGATACCCGCAGTCAGTTCAACTAGAGTTGCTGTCATACATCCTCCTTTATATAATTTATATAATTACGGGTTAACATGAAATCACGATATAAATCAAGAAAATAAATGAAAAAAATAATGATTAACTACAGATATTCTGAATACAGAAACTAGTTGCTAAGCACAAGAGGGATGTGGCATGAAGGAGAGCAGAGCAACAACAAAGCATGAAACGGAACAAGCATCATGACATCACCATTATTTTACCTGCTTCTGATAGTGCCGCTGGCATCGCTGATACTGTTGGCCCTGGTGCTGGCGCGGCTCTCGCGCATTGCTTCAAGCGCATCGCTTGATGTACGAATAGATGCCCTTGAACGTCAACTGGAGAGACTAGAGCGAATGCTTCGAGACGAGTTGGCAAGGAACCGGGAGGAAGCCCAGGTCTCGGCCCGGCGGGCGCGCGAGGAGGCTACCTCGCTCGTCGGTACCCTGGGGGATTCGCTCTTGAAACGGATGAGCGAGATCGCCGGCTTGCAGAAGAACCAGTTGGACATCTTTGCCGGCCAGTTGAAAACAATGACCACAAGCAATGAAGGCAGGCTGGACAAGCTGCGCGAGACCGTGGAGGACCGCTTGAGGCTGATCCAGGAAGACAACGCCCGGAAGCTGGAGCAGATGCGCGCAACCGTGGACGAAAAACTGCACGATACCCTGGAAAAGCGATTGGGAGAGTCCTTTAAGCTGGTCAGCGAACGGCTGGAGCTTGTCCAGCGCGGTTTGGGCGAGATGCAGTCCCTGGCAAACGGCGTCGGGGATCTGAAGAAGGTGTTGTCAAACGTCAAGATCCGCGGCACCTTCGGCGAGGTACAACTGGCCAGCCTGCTGGAGCAGATACTGGCACCGGGTCAGTACGAGACCAATGTCGAGTCGAAAAAAGGGAGCGGCCAACGGGTGGAGTTTGCCCTGCGCCTGCCCGGCCGGGACGGCACGGCCGAGGGGATTGTTTGGTTGCCTATTGACGCCAAGTTTCCCCAGGAGGACTACTTGCGGCTGGTCGAGGCCCAGGAGAACGCCGATGCCGCCGCTGCCGAGGAAGCGGCCCGCCAGTTGGAGCGGGCGGTCAAGGAGATGGCCAAGGCTGTCCGCGACAAGTATCTGGACCCCCCGCATACCACTGATTTCGGCATCATGTTCCTTCCTACCGAAGGGTTGTATGCCGAGGTGTTGCGGCGGCCCGGCCTGGCCGAGACGCTGCAGCGGGACTGCAAGGTGCTGGCGGCGGGCCCGACTACCCTGGCGGCGCTTTTGAACAGCCTGCAGATGGGGTTCCGCACCCTGGCCATCGAGAAGCGCTCGGCAGAGGTCTGGACCTTGCTTGGCGCGGTGAGGACCGAATTCTCCAAGTTTGGCGTTGTGCTCGAAAAAACGAGCAAGAAGTTACAGGAGGCGGGCAATCACATCGATCAGGCGGCCATCCGCACCCGGGCCATTGAACGCAGGTTGCGCGACGTACAGGAGCTGCCCTGGGGGGAGGCCGAGGCGCTTCTTGACGTGCCGGAGATGAACGAAGGGGATGGAGACTGACCTATGTCTGAAAAGGGCAATATAGCACGTGCAGCCGGAATTCTCGGCTCGGCAACCATGTTGTCCCGGATCATGGGCATGGTGCGGGACATGGTCGTGTCCCGTCTGTTCGGCGCCGGATTTGCGACCGACGCCTTTTTTGCCGCTTTCCAGATCCCCAACATGCTTCGGCGTTTTTTTGCCGAGGGGGCTTTGACCTCCGCCTTTGTGCCCATTTTCTCCGAGACTCTCAACAAGCGGGGCGAAGAAGAAGCGCGGGAGCTCGCCAATACCTGTTTCAGTCTGTTGACCATTGTCATGGCCGGCGTGACCCTGGCCGGGATTCTGTTTTCTCCCGCCATCGTCGGCCTGATGTTCCCCGGATTCCACTCGGTTCCGGGCAAATTCGAGCTGACCGTACTGCTGAACCGCGTGATGTTCCCCTACATCTTCTTCGTCAGCCTGGTTGCGCTCTGCATGGGTATCCTCAACACGGTCCGCCATTTTTTCACCCCGGCCATTTCCACCGTTTTCCTCAATATCTCCATGATCGTGGCAGCCCTCCTTCTGCGGGGGTTTTTCGCGGTCCCCATTACGGCCCTGGCAATGGGGGTGCTGATCGGCGGTGTCATGCAGCTTCTCCTGCAGCTTCCGGTGCTGTGGGGCAAGGGATTTTCGATCCGTCCCCGTTTTCATTTCGGCCATCCCCAGGTGCGCCGCATCTCGCTCCTGATGCTGCCGTCGGTCTTCGGCGTGGGAGTCTATTATCTCAATATCACCGTCAGTGCTGTGTTGGCTTCGCTGCTGCCCCAGGGAAGCGTGTCCTACCTCTATTATGCCCAGCGGCTGTTCGAGTTTCCGCAAGGTATATTCACTGTTTCCGTGGCCCAGGCCGTTCTCCCTTCCATGAGCAGGCAGGCGGCCGGGGGTGACATAAGCGGTATGAAGGAATCCCTGGCCTTTGGCCTGCGTTTGACCCTCTTCATCACTATTCCGGCCATGGCCGGCCTGATGGCCTGTTCGACCCCCATCTTCAGCCTGATCTTCATGGGTGGGGCGTTCGACTACGCCAAGGCGGTCAATTCGGCCCAGGCACTCTTTTATTATTCCCTCGGTCTTTCCTTCGTGGCAATGACGCGGGTCCTGGCACCGGCCTTCTATGCCCTCAAGGATACCAAAACACCCGTCTGGACAGCATTTTGCACATTCCTGGTCAATTTTGGTTTCAGCCTGGTCCTGATGGGACCCTTGAAGCATGGCGGACTGGCACTGGCCACAACCATTTCATCCCTGGGCAACATGTTGATGCTGCTCTGGTTCCTGCGTCGCAAGATCGGCCCGTTCGGCGGACGGGGGATTGTCGCCTGCGGTCTGAAATCATTGGCTGCCGCCGTGCCGATGGCCGTCGCGGTCCGTTATGTATGCGGTTGGGCTGACTGGTCGCTCATGGGCCACAAAACAGGCAAGGCCCTGGTGCTTGGCGGCGCCATAGCAGCAGGCGTGGTAATATATGGGCTTTGTGTCCGTTTGTTGCGTTCGGATGAAGCATTGGAGGTGTCGGCGCAGCTCAGGAGAAAATTTGGGCGGAATAGGAGTATCCCATGAACTACGTGTCCCTGTTTGAAACCAGTTTGGGGGTAGGCGTTGTCCAAGCCGGCGATGGCGGTGTCTGCCGGGTGTATCTCCCAACGGGGGATGACTCATATCGGAGGGAATTCAGCGCAGTGCCCCCATCGGAACTGACGCAACGGACGGCTGAAACGTTAAAGCGTTACTTTAAGGGGGAACGGCAAACATTCAATGACATACCGGTTGACCTGTCCGTTGTCACTCCTTTTAGAAGACGGATTCTGGAACTTATTCGTTCCATTCCCTTCGGCGAGGTGCGGTCATACGGGCAGATTGCCGGGTTGGCCGGAGCGCCGGGGGCGGCACGCGCCATCGGCGGCGCCATGGCCTGCAACCCCCTGCCGGTCATCATCCCCTGTCATCGCGTTGTCGCAGGCGACGGGAGGCTAACCGGCTTCAGCGCTCCCGGCGGCATTACCTGTAAAGAATATCTTTTACGCCTGGAAGATGTTGAATTTAAAGGGCAACGAATTTTTCTGAAAAAATGACAGTTATGAACAGCCGAACTTGGCATGAAAATTATTTGTTGCATCCAAGCGGCGGCTGGCGGCCTAACCACCCAAAATTCCGGGAGTCAAATATAACTTATCGAAATAACGACAGAATATGTTTGTGTAAAAAAAGGGCAAAGTGTAAAAATCACTTGAAAAAATATAACTTTTGTATTTCATCAACATCGTTGTCCACATGTTATCCACAATTTTTGTGGATAAGCTGCAACATGACGGTAAAAGGTGTCACATTACTGTGACTTATACCGCAACAAGTCACATATACCGATTTCAAATCAAGGATGAAATCAAGGCGGCGGGGATTGAGGCGACGAAGACGTACAGCTAGTACGTTGAGGAGCCGAAGACGAGCCAACGCAGATAGCGCCTTGATTTGGAATTGGTATCATTCGAGTTTTTTGGCCTCTTCCCATAAGCGATCCATGTCGGCAAGCGGGGTTTCATTCATCTTCTTGCCCTGGCTCCGGAGGTTTTCCTCCACATACTGGAAGCGCCGCTGAAAACGATTGATCGTTTTGCGCAGAGCCTCCTCGGGATTGAGCGACAGGAAACGCCCCAGGTTGACGATGGCGAACAGCAGGTCGCCCAACTCGTCCTCCATGCGACTCTCGTTTCCCCCTTCCCAGGCCTCCTCGAACTCGTGCAACTCCTCCATGACCTTGGCAAAGACCTGGTCGGCATGTTCCCAGTCAAAACCGACCCGCGATGCTTTTTCCGTGATCTTCTGGGCCTTGAGGAGCGCCGGCAGGTGGGGAGGCACGCCGGACAGGGCCGATGGGCGCTCTTCGCCTTTTTCGGCCTTTTTGATGCGTTCCCAGTTCTCGACCTGTGCGGCGCTGTCGCTGATCTGCAGGTCGCCAAAGACATGGGGATGGCGCCTGACGAGTTTTTCGCAGAGCGTTCGGATGACGTCGGCCATGTCAAAGTCACCCGTTTCTTCGGCAATTGCAGCATGAAAGACCGGTTGCAGAAGCAGGTCGCCCAGTTCCTCCTTCAGATGCTCTGGAGATTTTGCATCAATCGCCTCGATGACCTCATAGGTCTCTTCCAGCAGATAGCGCGTCAGGCTCTCATGGGTTTGTTCGGCGTCCCAAGGGCAACCGCCGGGGCCGCGCAGGCGGCGCATGATGTTCAGCAGGTCGTCAAATGTGCTCCGGTCGGCGTGTATGGCGGTCTCAGTACTCATTTCGCGGCCGCCAGTTCTGCCGAGAGTTCATCGAAGAGGGCCAGGGATTTTACGCTTGCCGCTTCTTTCTTCGTGATCTCCTCGAAGGATTTCAGTTTACCGTTAAAGCGGTCGGCCTGAGTCTTCAGGTTGTAGGCGCTTTCGGACAGAAAGCTCTTTTCCTTGGGATCGATGTCTTTTTTCACCAGCCCCTTGAACTTATTCCAATATTCGTCCGTTCCGCTGGCATAGTGGTGCACACTTTCCAGGAAGGAGAGGGCGCCGGACGAGAGGTCGGCGACCATGGCCAGTTTCGCCTGGGAATCGTTCATATCCTTCAGCAATTTCTTGTCGGCATAGTTGGATGCTTCGGTTATTGCTCTTTCATCCAGCGGTTTGGCCGGATCGATGGCATCAACCAGGGAGATGAAGCGTTGTGACGAGTTCAGGTAATTTGTGACGGAAACAGAGGCGTTATTGAGTGCAACCGTAAACTGGGTGATGAACTTGGTAAAGATCGAAGCCTGACCGGCGTAGGGAATCGGGAGCATCTTGGCTATGACCGCTGCATAGGAACCGGCCTTGATATAGCGATCATATCCTGCCAGGTTGGTGCTCATCCATCTGACGAACCCCTCGAAATCACTGGTGGCCAGGCGCTGGGTCTTGACATCGGCGGCGATTTCCTTGAGACGCTGGACCTTTTTCTGACGCAGGCGTTCGAGGGATATGGTCTTGACGGCTTCGAGTTGTTTGATCTTGAGTTTGAGACCTTCGTTTTCAAGTTGGAGGTTGAACAACCGCTCCTCGTTTGGTGTGGTCGGTCCGCAGACATTTTCTTCGGCTTGCGCGCCGGCAAAGGAGAACAGGACCAGGGCAGCCAGAACAATTGTCGTCATGGCGGATGAACGTCGTCTTTCGGTCATAATTGATGCATCCTTTTCTTTTGGTGGGTAGGCGTGAGTGCGCTCGGTTTTTTATAGCTCTGCACCGGGCACAATGCAACGTCTTTTGCCATGCTGTCCGTGCATGCGGCTACAATGATTGCATTTGGCTCCGCGCTGTACTACCATGAATGCGCTGGCTCGGTGCCCTTTGCCTGCCTCGCAGCCGAACGAAGTTCACGTGATAGAGGCTGAAGTCATGCCATTTCCCGGACATTTTCGTTTAAGTCTGATTCAGAAGATGATTGTCAGCTTTGCCCTTTGCGGGATATGCATGATGGCGGCGCTGGTGTATGCCGTTGTCGGTCTGGGCACGATGCACCGCTTGGAGGAGGAGATTGCCAGAAACGACCTGGCTGCTGCGACCACCACCATTACTCTGCGTGAGATGCTGCTGACGCAGGAACGATATGTCGGCAGGTTTCAGATCTTGCGGCAACCGGTATTTCGTGAGCTTTACGACCGGAATGCAGAAAAATTCCGGTCAGAACTGGCTTCTCTGCGGCGCGTCTACCGGGGGGATGCCCTGGACAGGCTGATTACGGCATACGCTGCATACGCAAACCTGACCAGGCAGATGTTCCTCGGCAAGGGTGTCGATGACGAGGCCATGAAGCGGGATGCGGCGCTGGTGGAAGATGTCATCGAGCATATCCGGGTGGAACAAAAGGAATCCCTGGCGACCAAACTGAGGCTGTCCGACGAAAAAGAGGCCAAGATCGTCACCCGCTCCATAGGGTTGGCCTTTGTCGGCGCGTTGTCGGCCTTGTTGGTGGCCATCTACCTGATCTACACCTTCGCCTCATCCATCGGCAAGTTGCAAACCGCCACCCACCGCATTGCAGCCGGCGATTTCGATCACGACCCCGGCATACCGCCGGGGGACGAGATCGGTACCCTGGCGCAGGACTTTACGCGTATGGCGGCCAGACTTAAGGAGTTGGAACAGATAAGCCTCGACGCCAGTCCCCTGACCCGCCTGCCGGGAAACATTGCGATTGAGCGTTCCATCAGCCGGCGTCTGCGTGAACGGTCGCCGTTTGCCATGTGCTACCTGGACCTGGATAACTTCAAATCCTACAATGATCGCTACGGCTACATCAAAGCCAGTGAAATACTGCGCGAGACCGGGGAGTTGATCCATAATGCCGTCAAACGCCTGAATGATCCCGAAGCTTTTGTCGGGCACATCGGCGGCGACGATTTCGTCGTCATCGTCAGCGCTCAACTGGCCAAATCCGCCTGCCAGACGATCATCCGGGAGTTCGACGCCATGATCCCGTTCTTTTATTCCGATGAGGACCGCGCTGCCGGATCATTTGAAGGGGTTGACCGTTATGGTGTGCCGCGGGTATTTCCGATCATATCCATCTCGATTGCCGTGCTGGTCTGCGAGCCGGGCGATTATGCCACCGCCGCCGAGATCGCAACGGCAGCGGCCCAGGTCAAATATCACGTCAAGGAATCCTCGGGCAGCAACTATATCATCGTGAGAGAGGCAGACAACCATGATGCCTGAACGGATCATTGCGCTCGTTCTGGCGCTCATGCTGGCGATTACCGGGGGGTGCGGCATGCTGCGGAGCAAACCGCTTCCCGAGTCTGGCGCGGCTGTTGAGCAGGAGCGCCGGTTCGCCGGGGCGCTGCAGTATCTGTTGCAGGGAAAAGAAAGGGCCGCAGAGGGGCTGCTGGAACAGGTTGTCGCCGGCAAGGCGTTGCCCGGCGTGACGGATGAAGCACTTTTCCGGCTTGCCCTGCTCCACCTGCGTGACGAGGGTGGAAAAGGCGACGTCCATGCCCAAGCTGTGCTGACAAGGCTGAAGAAAGAGTATCCCCGCAGCATCTGGACCCGGCAGGCGGCGCCTTTGACCGCCTACCTGGCGGGAGTGGGCGCTCTTCGCGACAGCCAGCGTGAGCTGAAAACCCTGCGGGAACGGAGCCAATCCCTCATCCGAGACAACAAGGAATTGCGCCAAAGCCTCGAACGCTTGAAAAACCTGGATATTGAGCTGGAACAGAAGATCCAGCGCTGAACTTAGTGTCCCGGGTGCTTTTTCCCTTCATTACCCAGATATTCCCCCAGGAACGCACCCTTGTATTCCATGAACCGGTCGTTGGCTATCGCCTCCCTGATCCCGGCCATCATGGTCATGTAGAAGTGGATATTGTGCAGGGCGGACAGTACCGCCGACAACACCTCGTTGGCCACGAACAGGTGGTGGATATAGGCACGGGTGAAATGACGGCAGGTGTAGCAGTCGCAACTGGGATCGATGGGGAAAAAATCGCGCTTGTAATTCTTGTTGGTAAGGCGGATCTTGCCCCGCCGTGTGAAGAGCGTGGCACTGCGGGCGTAGCGGGTGGGTATGACGCAGTCGAACATGTCGATGCCGCGTTCGACGCTCTCCAGAATATCCTCGGGCAAACCGACCCCCATCAGGTAGCGCGGCTTATTCTCCGGCAGGTGCGGCGCCGTCCACCCCACCACCTTCTTGAGCAGCTCCAGCCCTTCGCCGACGCTGACCCCGCCGATGGCATAGCCTGGAAGATCCAGCTTGCGCATCTCCCGGGCGCACATGGCGCGCAGATCCTCGTAAACACTCCCCTGAACGATGCCAAACAGGGCCTGGCCGTTGTCGCTCATGGCGTTTTGGCATTCCTTGAGCCAGCGGATGGTCTTGTGGGTGGACTGTTCGGCGTATGACTTGTCGCAGGGGTAGGGGATGCACTCGTCGAAGGCCATGATGATGTCGGCCCCCAGGTCCTGTTGAATGCGGGTGGCGCTGGCCGGGTCGAGATAGATCTCTTCTCCGGTTACCTCGTGTTTGAAGAAGACCCCGTCCTCGGTGATCCGTTTATTGGGAAGCGAAAAAACCTGGAACCCCCCCGAATCGGTCAGGATCGGCTTATCCCAGGCCATGAATTTGTGCAGGCCGCCCGCCTTTTTCACCAGTCCCTCGCCCGGTTGCAGATGAAGATGGTAGGTGTTGCTGAGGATGATCCGTGCGCCGGTTTCCTCGATTTGCGCCGGGGTGAGTGGTTTCATGGCGCCGTGAGTGGCCACAGGCATGAAAATCGGTGTGGGAATCTCGCCCCGGGAGGTGGTGACAAGGCCCAGGCGGGCAGCGCAGTGGTTGTCTTTTTTGATCAATTGGAATAACATTTAGCTCCTCGTTATCAAATCCGTTCTGAAGCAGTTCGCATCATAGCCGCGGCAGACGCGCCGCAGAATCGGTTGCCGGTGGGAATCATATCATTTGCTACAAACAAAATGTTTCAACAGATTGTAGCTTACTATCAGAATGTGAACCCGAATGCAATCACGCTTACTGTTGATCAAAGAGGCGTTTCATCGGTATTCTGTATACATAAAAACCTTGCAATTTTTTATAACGGTGTTTAGTATGCCCTGTCTGGATTTCGCAGAGGAATTGACTTTGCATGTAATTGCATGATCTGCCGCATCAAATACACTCGAAGGAGGATAGTATGCAGGTCGTCTCAAGGTTGTGCTGGCGTGGTCCCCCGCGATTTTCCCCTGATTTGCTCTGTTCAATGTCATTTAATCTCATCTGATGCCCAAGCAGTATCACCATTTTGAAAAGGAAGGAACTTTTATGCAACTGTCATCCTCGTCTATCGGCAGAAAGATCCTGATGGCGGTCACAGGCCAGGTAATGATCCTGTTCGCCCTGGTCCATCTGATCGGCAACACGACCATCTTCGGGTGGCTCCATGGGGGCATCAACGCCTATGCCGAACATCTCCATGCCTTGCCGCCGCTGGTATGGGCATTCCGGCTCTTTATGCTGGCAGCCGTCTCAATTCATATCTGGTTCGGCATCCAGTTGACCATCGAGAACAGCGGCGGCCGGCCGCAACAGTATGCCGTCAAGTCAACCCAGAAGGCCACCTTTGCCAGTGAGAACATGATCTGGAGCGGTCTTCTCATTCTTGCATTCATTGTGTATCATCTGCTGCACTTCACCATGAAGTTGATCCCCGGAATGGTTCTGACAACCGATCCCGAGGGTACGGTCAACGTGTTTACCATGGTGGTTTCCAGCTTCCAGAACGTTTTTGTTTGCGCCATCTATGCCGGTGGAATGGTGGCCCTGTTCCTCCATCTCACCCATGGTATCCAGAGCTCTTCGCAAACCTTGGGCTGCAGCAATAACCGCACCCTGCCCGTCATCATCAAGGCGGGTACACTGGTGGCTCTGGCCTTCCTGGTGGGGTATCTCACCATCCCGTTGTCAATTTTTGCTGGATTTCTGAAAGGTTAAGGGGGTTACCGTGATACTTGATGGAAAATGTCCAACCGGACCAATTGAACAAACCTGGGACAAACACCGCTTTGACCTGAAGCTGGTCAATCCCGCCAATAAACGTAAATACAACGTCATCGTGGTCGGCACCGGCCTGGCCGGCGGCGCCGCCGCAGCTTCCCTGGGCGAGTTGGGCTATAACGTGCAGGCCTTCTGCTACCAGGACAGCCCGCGCCGCGCCCATTCAATCGCTGCCCAGGGCGGCATCAATGCCGCCAAGAACTACCCCAACGACGGCGACTCCATCTATCGTCTCTTTTATGACACCATCAAGGGGGGCGACTTCCGTGCCCGTGAGGCAGACGTCTGGCGTCTGGCCCAGGTGTCCAACAACATTATCGACCAGTGCGTGGCACAGGGCGTCCCCTTTGCACGGGACTATGCCGGCTACCTGGATAACCGCTCCTTCGGCGGCGCCCAGGTCTCCCGCACCTTCTACGCCCGTGGCCAGACGGGCCAGCAGCTCCTTTTGGGCGCCTACTCGGCTCTGTCCCGCCAGATCAAGGCCGGCACGGTCAAGATGTACAACCGCCGCGAGATGCTCGACCTGGTCGTGGTGGACGGCGTGGCCCGCGGCATCACCGTACGCAACCTGGTGACCGGCGAATTGGAGAGCTATGCAGCCGACGCGGTCTGTCTCTGCACAGGCGGCTACGTCAACGTCTTCTACCTCTCCACCAATGCCATGGGCTGCTCGGTAACGGCCAACTGGAAGGCCCACAAGAAGGGCGCCCTGTTTGCCAATCCCTGTTACACCCAGATCCACCCGACCTGCATCCCCCAGGCCGGCGACTACCAATCCAAGCTGACCCTCATGTCCGAGTCGCTGCGCAACGATGGCCGCTGCTGGGCGCCCAAGAAGAAGGGGGACACCCGTCCGCCCAACCAGATTCCCGAGGAGGATCGCGACTATTATCTGGAGCGCAAGTATCCGAGCTTCGGCAACCTGGCCCCGCGTGACATCGCCTCCCGCGCCGCCAAGGAACAGTGCGACGACAGTCGCGGCGTCGGCCCGGGCGGGCGCGGCGTCTATCTGGACTTTGCCGATTCCATCAAGCGCCTGAGCGAGGACACGATCCGCGAGCGTTACGGCAATCTATTCGAGATGTACGAAAAAATCACCGACGAAAACGCCTACAAGGTGCCGATGCGCATCTATCCGGCGCCCCATTACTCCATGGGCGGCCTGTGGGTCGATTATAACCTGATGAGCAACGTCCCGGGCCTGTTCGTGCTGGGCGAGGCCAACTTCTCGGTCCACGGCGCCAACCGCCTGGGCGCCTCGGCCCTGATGCAGGGCCTGGCCGACGGCTACTTCGTTATTCCCTACACCATCGGCGGCTACCTGACGACGGTCAAACCGGGTCAGGTCAAGGAAGACCACGCCGAGTTCAAGAAGTCGGTCGAGGATGTCAACAGTGATGTCAACAAGCTCCTGTCCATCAACGGCAAACGCACCGTTACCGATTTCACACGGGAACTGGGCGGCCTGATGTGGGAAAACTGCGGCATGGCCCGCACCAAGGAGTCCCTGGAAAAAAACCTCAAGAAGATCCCGGCCCTGCGCGAGGAGTTCTGGAAAAACGTCAAGGTTACCGGCAGCGGCGCCGACTTCAACCAGCAACTGGAGAACGCCGGCCGCACCGCCGACTTCCTGGAATTCGGCGAACTCATGTGCCGCGACGCGCTGCACCGCAACGAGTCCTGCGGTGGCCATTTCCGGTCGGAGTACCAGTACGACGACGGCGAGGCCAAGCGTGACGACGTCAATTTCTGCTATGTGGGCGCCTGGGAATTCAAGGGCGTGAACGCGGAACCCGAGCTGCACAAGGAGCCGCTGCAATTCGAGAATGTACATCTCGCCGTAAGGAGCTACAAATAATGAGCGATCACAAGACCATGACACTGACACTGATCGTGTGGCGCCAGAAAAATGCCAGCGATCCCGGCAAATTCGAAACCTATACCGCCAAGAACATTACCGATCACCATTCCTTTCTGGAGATGCTCGACTGCGTCAACGAGGACCTGATCCTCGAGGGCAAGGAACCGATCGTGTTTGACCATGACTGCCGCGAGGGCATCTGCGGCATGTGCTCCCAGGTGATCAACGGCGCACCTCACGGCGGCCAGGAGCGCACCACCGTCTGCCAGCTTCACATGCGCAAGTTCAAGGACGGCGACACCATCTACATCGAACCCTGGAGGGCGCGTGCCTTCCCGATCGTCAAGGACCTGGTCGTTGACCGCACGGCCCTGGATACGATCATCCAGGCCGGCGGCTATACCTCCTGCCACACCGGCGGCGTTGCCGACGGCAACGCGATCCTGATCCCCAAACCGGTGGCCGACGAGGCCATGGATGCCGCCGAGTGCGTCGGTTGCGGGGCCTGCGTGGCCGGCTGCCCCAACGGTGCCGCCATGCTGTTTACCGGCGCCAAGGTCTCCCAACTGTCGCTTCTGCCACAGGGCAAGGGAGAGGCTGCCGCTCGCGTCAAGGCCATGACCGCGGCCATGACCGAATGCGGTTTCGGAAACTGCACCAACCATTACGAGTGCCAGGCCGCCTGTCCCAAGGGGATCAACGTCAAGTTCATCGCCCGCATGAACCGCGATTTCCTCAAGGCGCAGTTCGCCTAATTCTGATATGTTTTAAGCCGTTATGTGTTACAATCGGGGCACCCTGCGGGGCGCCCCGATTTTTTTGTCGAACATGAGGTCATTCATTGGATTTCAGTTTCGTTCACCTGCGTTTTACCATTCATACCCGCGATATCTTCTCTCTGATTTCGTATCTGTACCGTAGCGGCCCGGACTTTGCCGAAGCCTTCAGGCGTCTTGTCTGCCGCAAGAAGGCTCTCGAATGTTCCAGCAGCCCCGGCTGTACTGACTGTCCCTATCGCGCTTTGTTCAGCCAGCAGCTCGGCGCCGATCCGTCCGCGGTGAGGTGCCATCAAAAACCCCCCTTACCGTTCATTTTTTCTTTTCCCGCCCACGGCGACACATCAAAACAGGCGACCGACTTTACCTGCACGCTCGCCCTGGTGGGTAAGGCGTTCAATCATACAGCGGAATTCATTGGCGCCTTTCGTTCCCTGCTCGCAAAGGGACACAAGGCCGGGCAATTCGCCGAAGCAGCGGTCTTCCTGGTGGAATCGCTGGATTTTCACGGTAATCCAACTGCTATTGCCCGAGGAGAGGTTGCGCCGGACACGGGAAGCCTGGTCATTCTTGATGCCCAGGGTGTTGTCGACAGCCGTTGCCGGCCAACCGATGCCGTGGGGGTCACCTTCATAACCCCGCTGAAGCTGGCAAAAACCGGTAAAATAATGTGCTCGTTCGATGCCGGGCAGTTCGTCCGTTCGCTGATGCGCAGGGTCTCGGCCCTGACATACTATTATTGCGGCTACGAGATGCGGGACAACTTCCGGGAGTATGCCCATGCCGCCAACCGTATAGAGCTCCTGGAAGACAATTTTTTTTACGCCGATGCCGGCCGTCGATCCCCGGCACTGTCCGGCGTCATGGGTGATGGCGTCCTGAACGGCGATTTCAACGACCTCATGCCTTTTCTTGCACTGGGAGAGTATCTCCATCTGGGCAAGGGCGCTTCCTACGGGATGGGACAGTACCGGTTGGCTTGGTAAACTAGTACGTTGTTACACATAGAGTCCCCTTCCCCAGCGGGGGAGGGTAAGGGAGGGGCGGCTCATGGGGCTATATGCGCAACTTCCAGTGTTACAAGGCCATCGTATCCCGCCGCGCGGTTTTGACTCGAAACTTTGTATGCCTCTCGGTATAATTGACGTGAAATCATAATTACTGTATTTTTAAAAGTCTTGGAGAAACATGGTAAAGCAAGCCGTACATACCGTGTCAATTGACCTCGAAGACTGGTTTCACGTCTGCGGTCTCAAGCATCAACCGCATATCCCGCCGGACGCCGGGCGTATCCGGCAGGCCACGGAGGTATTGCTTGACCTTTTTGAAGGATTTAGGGTAAAAACAACCTTTTTTGTCCTTGGAAGCGTGGCCGAGGCTGACCCGGAATTGGTGCAAAGCATTCACCGGCGGGGGCATGAGATCGCTTCACATGGCTATTCCCATCGTCTGGTTCACGAGCTAAGCCCTGAGCAGTTCAACGAAGAATTGCAGAAGACAGAGGACGCCATCATGGGGATCACCGGCAACCGGCCGGTCGGATTTCGCGCACCCCAGTGGTCGGTAACAGCCCATACCCCCTGGTTTGACGAGATTCTTGCGCAACGCGGCTATTTGTACGACTCAAGCCGCAACCCGCTCCCCTTTGTGGGGGACCGGAACGCCACGCGCCACCCGTACCGGATACAGACGGCGCACGGGACGTTGTGGGAAATTCCGCCCATGGTGTCACCGTCGCTTGTTGGGAATCTGCCAACCGGCGGGGGATGGGGGTTTCGCCTGTTTCCGTTCGCCATGATTATTTCGACGGTCGAGGGGTACGGACGTGCCGACAGGCCGGCAGTTCTGTACCTGCACCCCCGCGATGTAGATCCCAAGGGGCCGCGGCTTAAGCTCCCGTTCCTGAAGCGTTTCGCATCCTATGGGACACGGCGGGATGCGTTGCCGCGACTGCGAAGGCTTTTGGGGCGCTACACGTTTACCACCTTGCGGGAACAGGTCGATTCATGGCAGTCTGCATCCTGATCCCGGCTTTCAACGCCGAAAATACCCTGGACGCGGTCCTGCATGACTGTTCCATCCTGGGGAATCCGCTGGTGGTGGTGGATGACGGGTCGCGGGATGCCACGGCGGATATCGTTACCGGCCATGGGGCTATCCTGCTGCGTCATGAACGCAACCTGGGCAAGGGGAGGGCGCTCAAGACCGGTTTTGCCTGGGCCCTGGACCATGGTTTTGAAGCTGTCGTAACCCTTGATGCCGACGGCCAGCATGATGTGTCCTCGGTTCCTCGGGTTGTCGCCGCAGCCCGGGAGGGCGGTTTTGACATCCTGATCGCCTCACGTTACCGCCAGTTTCAGGAGATGGGTGGTTTGCGCAAGGTCTGGAACCGTTTCGGCGTCTGGTGCATGAGGAAGCGGACAGGGTTTGAAATCAGCGACAGCCAGTCCGGGTTCCGTTGCTATTCCGGCCGCCTGCTCCGTTCGGTCACGCTCGATGCCGAAGGCTATAACCTGGAAATGGAGATCCTCATGAAGGCCTGGCGCAACGGATTTACAATCGGCTCGCTGCCGGTGCCGGCGCGGGTGGCCGATGGCCGGGCCACAAGCCATTTTCGGCCGGTACGTGATACCTGGAACATCTGCATGACATTTTTGCGCTTCATGTGATAAAAAAACGCGACAAAGTATCCGGGCAGTTTGAGCTCGTGGAGTGAAACGCATGATTCAGACGTTGAAAAACTATACCAGGGAAAAAGTGCTCTCGTATCTTCTGGCATTGGCGACGAATTCATCGGATGAGACGCTGATCAAGATGACTCATCTGATGGAGCTGATCCCCAAGAAGGTTTACTACAAGGACCGTATCCGCTGGATTCGCGGCCTTATCCGCGACAAACACCCCAGCATGGAGTTCCCTCGTCGCATCTTGCGCGACCTGCATCCCAACCAGCGTGACAAGTGGATCAGCAATCTGGCCATAAACCACCTACTGAACGGGACCAACAAACGCAAGGAATGGGCCGACAGGAACGGTTTCTATCCCCCCTCCACCGTGGTGATCAGCCCGACCATGCGCTGCAACCTCTCCTGCTACGGCTGCTATGCCGGCGATTACGAGAAATCCCTGGAGCTGTCTCTGGACGAATTGGACTCGGTGCTGAACCAGCTCAAGGAGATGGGCATCTATTTTGCCGTCATCTCCGGCGGAGAGCCGTTCTTCATGGAGGGAATCTTCGATATTTTCCGGAAACACAGCGACATGGCCTTTCTGGTCTTTACCCACGGCGGCCTAATCGACGAGCAGATGGTGGAACGGTTGACCGAGGTGGGCAACGTCATGCCTGCCTTCTCTTTGGAGGGCTACGAAGAGGAGACCGACGAACGGCGCGGAGCCGGCCATTTCAAAAAGGTCATGCGAGCCATGGATCTGCTGCACGAAGGTGGGCTCTCTTTCTGCGGTTCATTCACCCATTCCCGCAAGAACACGGATATCATCACCAATCCCCGCTACATCGACATGCTCCTCTCCAAGGGGGTTTTTGCCATGTGGCTGTTCTCCTACGTGCCGGTGGGACGCAAACCTGACCCGGAGTTGATGCCGACCCCGGAACAACGGGACCTCCTGCGCCGCACGGTGATCGGCTACCGGGCCACCAAGCCGATGTTGTTCGTCGATTTCTGGAATGATGGTCCGATGATCTCAGGTTGCCTGGCCGGAGGGAGAAAATATTTCCACATCAACGCCAACGGCGACATCGAACCATGCGTCTTCTGCCACTTTGCCGTGGATAACATCCGCCGCACGTCTTTGCGCGATGCGCTGGCGTCGCCGCTGTTCCAGAGGATTCGTCGAAAACAGGGAGAACACGATAACCTTCTGCGTCCCTGCATGCTGATTGACCATCCCGATGCGGGCCGGGAACTGTTCGCCTCCGAGGGAGCCTATGCCACCCACGAGGGGGCCGACGAGATCTTTACCGGCCTGGCGGACAGCATGGATGACTATGCCCGCAGGTACAGCGAGATCGCCGACGAGGCCTGGGATGCGGAATTCAAGGACCACCCGGTCAAAACGGGAAGGGTGTCGCGCACATAGTAACTTGGTAATATTACGGAAAGTCCCCCTCCTTTGACGGGAGGGGGTTAGGGGGTGGGTGAAGTAGCAACCTGCTCATTTCACATTGCAACCCCCCCGCCCTGCCCCTCCCCCGCAAGGGGGGAGGCGATTCTTTATACTTACATTCACGAGTTTCATGGGACGAGATGACACTCTACAGCGGGATCAACCTATTCCTCATCGACCTGTTCACCATGCTGGTGCCCCGCCGGCTGTTTCCTCCTGCCGCCTTTGTCTGGGGGATGCTTTTCTACCTCCTGCTGGGGGAAAAACGCCGAGGTTTCCGGGCAAACCTGCGAACCGTCACCGGCCGGGACAATGTGGAGCAATTGGTTATTTCGGGATACTACAAGTATGCCCGCAACTGGTGCGACGTGATGCTGATGATGCGGCTGACCGGCCACAGGTTGCAGACCCTTATCGGCCGGCGCAGCACCCAGGAACCGCTGGATGACGCCCTCGCCGCGGGAACCGGTGCGATCCTGGTTTCGCCGCATTTGGGTAATTGGGAGCTGGGCGGACTCGGGTTGGCCGACTTTGGGTACAAAATCAACGTGCTCACCTTCCGGGAGCCGGACGAAAAGGTCAACGAACTGCGGGAAAAGGTACGCGGCGAGCGCGGCATCGGCTTCATCTATGTCGATCGCGGCGATACCTCGCCGCTGGCGATCATCGAGGCGGTCAATGCCTTGCGGCGCAATGAGGTTCTCTGTCTGTTGGGAGAGCGCGACGGTTCATCCAATACCATCGCCATCGACTTTTTCGGCAAGCCGACCCCTTTTCCGGTCGGTGCCGCCTATCTTTCCCTGGCCAGCGGGGCGCCGGTCATCCCGGTTTTTGTGCCGCTTGAAGGGGGCGCCTATGCCACGTTGATGGATGGGCCGATCTATTTCAAGGGTGGTCACGAGGAACATGGACAGGCAATCCGCAGCGGCATGGAGCGGTTGGCAGCGGTATTTGAGCGCTACATCGGGAAATATCCGGACCAGTGGTATAATTTCTTCGATTTTTGGGGCAAAGACCAATCTGCCGTGGAGACGCGAAGACGTGGAGAAGGACAGTGACAAGAATTAAATTATTGGTGAGAGGAATTGTGAATGAGTGAAGAGTTGATCCCGAAGGTGAAGCAAATGATCATCGAGAGCCTGCGCATCGAAGGTATGTCTCCCGATGAGATCGAAACCGACGCGCCCCTGTTCGGCGAAGGACTGGGACTTGATTCCATAGATGCCCTGCAACTGGTGGTGGCCATGGAAAAGGATTTCGGCGTCGTGGTGCCCGATGCGGCCACCGGCACAAAGGTATTCGCCTCGGTGCGCAGCATGGCGGATTACATTGCGGAACACAAAAAATGAAAGTGCTGTTCGTCTCGCCCGGCTGGGAGAAGGGGCGTCTGTGGGGGGAGTTGGCCTTCAAGTTTCCCACCCTGTCCCTGGCGTCGATTGCCGCCGTCACCCCCCCGGAATGGGACGTCGCCTTTGTTGACGACAATTTTGAAACCATAGACTATGCCTGCCACGCCGACCTCGTCGCCCTGACCGCCATGACCCCCCAGGCGCCCCGTGCTTACGAGATAGCCGACGGATTCCGCCGCCAAGGAAAGACGGTGGTCATGGGGGGCTTCCATGCCAGCAATCTGCCGGACGAAGCGCTTTGCCACGCGGATGCCGTGGTGGTGGGGGAAGGAGAGCTGGTCTGGCCGCAGCTTTTGTCCGACTATCGTCAGGCGAGCCTCAAGCGCCTCTATCAGGCCGGCTCGCAAATGGAGATGGCGGACGTTCCCCGGGCCCGCCGCGAGATATTCACGGGCAAGCGTTATCTGCTCACCAATACCGTCCAGACTACCCGCGGCTGTCCCTTTGACTGCGAATTCTGCTCCGTGACCGCTTTCTACGGCCGCAGATACCGAAAAAGGCCGGTGGAAAACATCCTACAGGAGCTTGAGCAGCTCCGTAAAACCAACTCGTTCCTCTTTTTTGTGGACGACAACATTGTCGCGGACAGGAAGTATGCCCTGGAACTGTTTGCCGGCATGAAAGGCATGGCGTTCAAGTGGCTCTCCCATTCACCCATCGATTTTGCCGCAGACCGGGAATTGATGAAAGCGGCAGGGGAATCGGGCTGCGTAGGGATGTTCGTGGGATTCGAATCCCTGAACCAGGAATCTCTGTCGGCCATGGGCAAGGTCACCAACCGGGCCCGCTCCTACCTGGAAGACTCCCGGGCCTTTCGCGACAACGGCATAGGCATTCTGGGCTCGTTTGTCATGGGGTACGACGGCGATACCCCGGACATCTTCGAAAAGACGTTGCGCTTCTGCGAAGACGCCCGCCTGGAGGCGGCCATCTTTCCGATTCTGACACCCTATCCCGGCACCAGTGTCCGCCGCCGACTCGAGGCCGAGGGGCGCATTTTCTCCGATAACTGGCGCGACTACGACATGGAGCATGTTACCTTCCGGCCGCTCGGCATGAGCGTCGAACAGCTCCAGCAGGGGTATGAACAGCTTTGCAGCTCGTTCTACTCCTTTCGCTCCATCTACCGCCGCATCTTCAAACTGCACCGCTCGGTGCAGGTCTTCGGACCGATGAATTTCGGTTTCCGCGCGGCCCTGGGCCGCAGGAAGGTGTCGGCATGACGAGGCAAGCTGTTCGTTCTTCGGCAGGCCTGTGCGACAGTTCGTTGCCGCACCGCCTGAGAGCGATACCATTGTGACGGCCAGGACTCCGAGACTGCTTCTGGTCTATCCCGCCACTCACAAGCTAGGCTGGGTGCGTCGTTTTCAGCTCCCTTCGCTCTCCTTGAAGCAGGTTGCCGCGGCAACACCGCCCGGATGGGAGGTGCTGCTGGCCGATGAGGTTCATGAAGACATCCCCTTTGACGGCGATTTCGACCTGGTGGGCATCACGGCCATGACCCATCAGGCGGCACGGGCCTATCAGATCGCCGACCGCTTCAGACAACGGGGCATCCCGGTGGTTCTTGGCGGCATCCATCCAACGGTGCTTCCCGATGAGGCGCGACAGCATGCGGATGCAGTGGTGATCGGCGAGGCTGAGCCGGTCTGGGCACAGCTTTTGAGCGACTTGCAAGCAGGGCGCATGGCGCCGCTCTACCGCTGTGTCCCCCATGGTGATCGCCTGGAGATACCCTGGTCGCGGCGCGACTTTCTGGCGGGCCGCAACTACCTTACCACCCAGACCCTCCAGGCCAGCCGCGGCTGCCCCTACGACTGCCCGTTCTGTACGGTCACCCCCTATTTCGGACGCACCTTCCGCTATCGCGATCCCGACGACATCCTGGCGGAATTGCGTTCCTTCGACCGCAAGCTGACGGTGCTGCTCGACGACAATATCCTGGGCGACCCGGAACGGGCCAAACCGATCCTGCGCGGCATGGCCGGGTTGGGGCTGCGCTGGGGCGGGCAGGCCAATCTCCGGTTTGCCGAAGATCCCGAGATGGTGAGCCTGTTGGCGAAATCCGGCTGCATCGGCATCTTTGTCGGCATCGAATCGGTATCCGGCCCCCAGGCCAACCATCCCAAGACCGGCAGCAACACCAGCCAGGCCGACTTGATCAAGCGTGTCCGGGATACCGGTATCGTGCTGGAGGCCTCGATGATCTTCGGCTTCGATGACCACGATGAAAGTGTTTTCGAGACCACGATCCGGTATCTGGAGGAGTGTGCACCCAGCATTCCGACCTTTCACATCCTCACCCCCTATCCCGGCACGGCGCTGTTCGAACAGTTTGACCGGGAGGGACGCATGCTCCACAAGGAGTGGCAGCGTTATGACCATAACCAGGTGGTCTTCCGCCCCAAGCTGATGACGCCGGAGCGGCTGTACCAGGGGTGGCGGGCTGCGCGCCGGGAGGTCTACCGCTGGCCGTCGATCTTCTCGCGGGTCATGCAGGGGAACGGCAGGTTCGTCAATCTGGCCTACAATGTCCTGCGCCGGGGCGGTGTCTACGGGGACGAGGAGATCGTGCTGCCGGGTGGTCAAATGCCTGTGACGTCCGGCATTGATCACGGAATGAAGCCATGAACGTCCTGTTGCTCCGTCCCCAACCCGGTAATGATCGCTTCGGCCTGGGCCCCTTCTTCCGGGTCGAGCCGCTGGGACTCGAATATATCGGCGCTGCCCTGCGGAACAACGGACACAGGGTAACCATCGCCGACCTGCGCTTCCGGCCAGAGGCTGCTACCTGGGTGCGCCGCACGCGTCCCCGCATGGTGGGCATCAGTTGCCTCCACTCCCTGGAATTCGAGCGGGTGCTTGAAACGGCCCGCGAGGTCCGCCTGGCCTCTCCGGAGGCCTTCATCGTGGTGGGTGGGCATGCCGCCGCGGCCTTTCCGGCGCCCCTGGAACATGACCCGATCGACGCCATCGTGGTGGATGACGGCGAAGAAGCGCTTCCGCTCCTGGCAGCCTGCCTGGAGCAGGGGGGGGCGCTTGGCCGGGTGCCCGCCCTGCGGCTCAAGACCGGAGATGGCTGGATCTCGACTCCACCCCTGGCGGAACGTACATCCCTTGACGTGGTCCCCCTGCCTGCCCGCGACCTGGTGCAGCGGCATCGTTCAGGGTATCACTGCCTGTTGTTCAAGCCGGTCTGGCTGATCGAGACCGCACGGGGATGTCCGCACCGCTGCTCGTTCTGCTCGGTATGGCAACTCTACGGCCGCACCTGCCGCGAACGCTCCATCGCGGCGGTAGTGGAGGATTTCGCCACCTGCGGCGATGCCGTCTTTGTCGCCGACGACCTGTTCTGGCATAATCCCGACCGCAGCCTTGAGCTGGCCGCCGCTCTCAAGCGGCGCGGCGTGTACAAGCGCTGGATACTGGTACAGACCCGCACCGACCTGATCCGTCGCAGCGGCGAGTTGATGGCCGCCTGGCGCCCCCTGGCCAAGGACTTCGACATCTTTCTGGGGCTGGAGTCTGCCAGCGACAACGGCTTGGCCGGTTTGTCCAAGGATGCCGACATCGGCGACAGCATCGAGGCGGTGCGGATCGCCCGGGAACTGCGCTACGGCATCAACGGCAACTTCCTGGTCGATCCCGACTGGGAGGAGGCGCAGTTTCTCGAATTATGGGATTTTGTCGAACGTCACGGCTTGCAGCGGGCCGGCTTCACCATCCTGACTCCCCTGCCGGGGACCGACTATTACCAGAGCGAACTTGCACGCACCGCCGGGCAGCCGTGGGCCAATTTCGACATGCACCATCTGTTGTGGGAACCACGTCTGGGTGCGGAGCGCTTTTTCGAGCTGTACGCCGAGACCTGGCGCCGTTCGATCCTCAACACCGCCGGCAATAAGGGCCTTATGGACTGGGTCCGCCAGGTGCGTCTCGCCCAGATCCCCTATATCATCCGGGTTCTGCGGCGCACCCAGCGAATGATGAAGCCGGCGGAATACCTGCGGGAACACCGTGAAGGCCGATGCCGTGCCCTGCATATCCCCTGTGAAGGTGAAAAATGAACTGTTTCATGTTTCCCGGACAACCCCTGATCCACGACGCAACGCTTCCCGGCGACGCGGATTTTGATGAGATCGTTGCGCTGACCCGCACCCATACCGGCATGGACCTGTCCGCATTCACCTGGGCAGGCGAGGCGCACTCGGAGCAGGTGGCGCTGCAGGTCTACGGGGTGGCCGTGAGTCTCTACCGCCATCGTTGCCTGCGGGCGGAAGGAATGAAACCGGCTGTGGCGGCCGAGCACAGCATGGGGGTCTACGCCGCCCTGGCGGCCTGCGGCTCGATCAACGAAGCGGAGGCGCTGGAGATCGCCTTTCGGGTAGGCGTCTCCATGGAGCGCCGCTTCCATGGGCGGGACTATGCACTGGGATGCGTGGTCGGGCTCACAGCGGAGAAGCTGGCGGTATTGGCCGCCGAGGGCATGGTTTTCCTTGCCAACCACAACACCTCACACCATTTTCTGCTGGCCGGCGGACGCCACGAAATGGAGGCGACCATTGGCCAGGCGCTTGCATCAGGTGCCTTTTCCGCCAAGATCTTCCCCTGCGACGCCCCGCTGCATACCCCGCTACTGGCCGAGGCGGAAGGGGAGCTGGCGGCCATCTTCCGCGACTATCGCTACCACGAGCCTGCCATCCCGCTCATGAACCACATTGACCAGGAATTTCTCACCGCTGCCGAAATCCCCGCCTTCCTGATGCGGGAGTTGACTGAAACGGTCCACTGGGAACGGACCTATCGAGCCCTGCAGAGGTTCGGCGCCACCCGCTTCGTGGAGGTGGGGGCAGGGGATTCGCTCAAAAAATACAACCGCTGGATCGAGAGTAGACCATGAACTGCCACGAAACCGCCATAACCGTGCGTTTCAACGAGGTGGACGCCTATCAGGTGGCCTGGCACGGGCACTACGTTGCCTGGATGGAAATCGGCCGCAGCGAACTTGCCGGCAGATTCGGACTGGATGCTTTCCAGTTGGGGGCTCTCGGCTACCTGGGTCCGGTGGTTTCCCTGGAACTGAAATACCTGCGTCCGGCCCGCTACAACGACGTGCTGACCGTGCGCACCACCATGACGCCCAGCGAGACGGCCACCCTGGTCTTCAAAAGCGACATATTCGGCCCTGACGGTGCAAGGCTGGCCACGGGCCTGACCTGCCACGCCCTGACCGATCTGGAGGGCGTTCTACAGTTCCGGATGCCGCCGGCGGTCGCCGAACGTGTGGAGCGCATGAAGGCCTGGCTGGAGGCGGCATGAAGATCCTGCTGGTTTCTGCCAACCGCGAACATTCGCCCTATCCGGTGTTCCCCATCGGTCTCTCCTACCTGGCCGGGTCACTGGACGCTGCCGGGCATGAACTTTCCGTGCTCGATCTCTGTTTCGAACAGGAGCCGGAAACCGCTCTGGCGGAACGGCTCGCGTCATTCTCGCCGGCCCTGGCGGTCGTTTCCCTGCGCAACATCGACAACGTCACCTGGCCCGGCTGCCGCTCCTATCTGGCCGGGGTGAGGGACGTGGTCTCCATCTGTCGCGGCTCGGCCCGCGTCGTGGTGGGCGGTTCCGGTTTTTCCCTGATGCCGCGTGAGATCATGGCCTATCTGGATGCGGATTTCGGTGTGGTCGGCGAGGGAGAAGAGGTGCTGCCCCTGCTGGTGGAATCGATCGGGCAGGGGACATGTCCATCCGGCCTTCCGGGGGTGCTTGTGCGGGGCGTTGATGGATACCTGCCTCCACAGCTGGTGGAGCGGATCGCCTCACCCGGGCGGAGCCTGTTCGACGTGACGCGCTACCAGCGCCAGGGTGGCATGGCCAACGTCCAAACCAAACGCGGTTGCCCCTTTGCCTGCGTCTACTGCACCTACCCCCTGCTGGAAGGGCGCCGGATGCGGTTGCGGCCGATCAGTGCAATCATTGACGAAATCCGCGCCCTGGTGGAGGGATTCGGGGTCAGCTACGTCTACTTTGTGGACGACATCTTCAACTATCCGTCCGACTTTGCCGAACAACTCTGCCGGGCCATGGCCGCCGAACAACTGGCGATCAACTGGTCGGCCTTCATCAATCCCGCCTTCATGCCGCCCGGTCTCCTGGATGTCATGATGGCCGCGGGTTGCGACGCCGTGGAGTACGGCACCGAATCCGGCTCGCCGCTCATGCTCAGGAACCTGGGCAAGGCATTCACGGTCGCCGATGTCCGCGATGCCTCGCGCCTGTGCCGCGAACGGCAGGTGGATTTCGCCCATTACATCCTCTTCGGCGGGCCGGGCGAGACGCGGGAAACCATCCTGGAAAGCTTTAGCCTGATGGACGAGCTGGAGCCGACCGCCGTCATCGCCATGACCGGCATCCGCATCTTCCCCGGCACCCCGCTGCACAGAACCGCCCTGGATGAAGGGGTCATCGACAGCTCCACCGACCTGTTGGAGCCGACCTTCTACATCTCGCCCGCTGTCAGGAATGAGATGGCCGGACTGGTTACCTCCGAGGCGATCAAGCGTAAGAACTGGGTCGTGCCCGGCCTGGAAGTGAACATCAGCGACGCCATGCTGGAGGCCCTGCGCATGTTCCCGGTCAAGGGGCCGCTCTGGAAGTTGATGAAGCACCTGGTAAGAAGCCGCGTCAAGCCGATGTGACACCCTCGTGCCCCCATGACGCCAACCTCCGACCCATTCTTTCCCCACATTGATCTGCGCCTGGCGGCGCTTCTGATCGGCATCACTCTCTCCACGGTCGATTCCAGCGCCCTCAACCTGGCGTTACCGTCCTTGGCGGCTAATTTTCATACCCACGCCGGCGATGTCCAGTGGGCCTCCACCCTCTACCTGGCCGGTTCGGCGCTTGCCTTTCTGCCTCTGTCCGGCCTGGCCGGAAGGATCGGCACGGTGCGGGTCTACCGCACCTCGCTGATCGTCTTCAGCCTGATCTCGTTCCCTTTGGCGCTTTCCCCTAATCTGGCGGTGCTGTTCAGCCTGCGTTTTCTGCAAGGGATTGCCGGGGCCGGCATCGTGGGTCTGGTGCCGGGCATGACCGCCGCCACCTTTCCCGATAAGCGCGGCTGGGCTTTGGGGATGGTTGCCGGCTCGGTCGCCGCCGGCACCATGATGGGGCCGCCCCTGGGGGGCTTCATGGTGGACTGGTTCGGTTGGCGCAGCATCTTTTTCATCAATCTGCCCTTTGGTCTGGCGGCCTTCCTGCTTTCCGGCCGCCTGACCGAACTGTGCGGGGTGGGGCTCCGGGAAGGGCTGCGTCGCGCCATCCGCGCTCCCCGCTTCATACTGGCGCTCCTGGCCACGGTCTGTTTCTTTGCCCAGTCCTTCGGCAGCAATCTTTTATGGCCCTTTTACCTGGAAGCGGGCGGCATGACCCCCAGCCGGGTCGGGCTCGCCATGCTGCTCCCGCCGGTGTTGCTGATGATCCTCGGTCCGCTGGCGGGACGCCTCTCGGACCGGGCGGGCTATGAGCGGATCAGTTGGCTCGGCAGCGCCGTACTGGCCCTGTCTTCCTGGTCTCAGGGCATCACCGGCCGGGTCGTGCCGGGCCTGGCCGGCATAGGCATCGGCCGGGCGCTGTTTCAGGCGGCCAACAACGTAGCCGTGCTCTCCCAGGCCCCGCCCGAGACCGAGGCGGTCGCCTCGGGGCTCCTTTCCGTCGCCCGGGTGGCCGGGCAGGGGGCTGGCAGCCTTTTGGCCGGGAGCATGTGGGGCGCCTTGGAGCATCAGGGGGCGCGCCATGCCTTTCTGGTGTCCAACCTGGTCTTGGGCGGCATTGCGGTGCTGGCGGGCCTGTTGATCCTGTCGTGCAAGCGGGTAAGGGGAGTCGAAGAGTAATACCGGCTTAAAATCAAGGCGCTATCCTTTGTTGGCTCGTCTTCGATTATTAGGGAGGACGTAATGAAAGGGCTTATAAACAAAGGCAGGTTTGTGTCGATCCCCCCCTTTGACAAAGGGGGGTTAGGGGGGATTTGCTTCAGAAGTGCAAATCCCCTTCGGTCCCCCTTTTTAAAGGGGGAAGACAAACAGTACCTTTGTTTTGTTGTAGTTCCGTAATGAAATTATTGTGTTGTTGGGGATAAATAAATGCATTATATGCTTTAAATATTCCTCAAGAGGAAAGTCAAATGAATTCGTCAGTGATTGTTAAAATCATCTCCATTGTGTTTGTCGTCTCGGTACTGTTTGCCGGGAACGGCAACGCGACAAGCGATCCCCTCCCGGTTACACCGGTTCAAAACGTCGATCTGGCACGCTATATGGGGCTCTGGTATGAAATTGCGCGTTTGGAGCATTTTTTTCAGGAAGGATGCCGTGGAAGTACCGCCTCATATACGTTGTCGCCGACCGGGGAGATTGAAATAATCAACCGTTGCGTAAAAGAAAAGGATAATAGCCTGCGATCTGCGAAGGGTCGTGCCTGGTCGGTTGATCCCAAAGGTAACGCCCGCTTGAAGGTAAGCTTTTTCTGGCCGTTCAGAACAGACTACTGGATCATTGATCTGGGTAGGGACTACGAGTATGCCGTAGTAGGATCTCCAAATCGGAAATATCTCTGGATCTTGGCACGCAAACCAGAGATGGAGAAGGATGTTTACAAGCATATTCTTGAGTTGGTTGCGAAACAGGGATTTGATGTGGGGAAGTTGGTTCGTAAACCGTGATGGAATGGCATCTGGGGGTCTGACATCGACGCTACCCGATCTGTTTTAACAATCCCCACAAAACATTCACAACAGCGCAGAAAACTAATTGCTGAGACTTTTGCAAAGGTATAATATCTATACCATGGGCTTCGAGTACGATTCCGAAAAAAGTGACGCCAACCAGGAAAAGCACGGCATCGATTTCAGTGCCGCGCAGGCATTGTGGAACGATCCCGACCGTATCGAGATCCCGGCTCTGACGGCCGATGAGCCAAGGTTTCTGGTGATAGGCAAGATCGACGGCAAACACTGGTCAGGGATTATAACGTATCGGGGCGAGAACATCAGGATCATCTCGGTACGCCGCTCAAGAAGAGAGGAGGTCGATATATATGAAGGCTGAAGAGTTTGATAAAAAATTCGACGACAACGAGGATATTTCCGCTTATCTGGACGTTTCCAAGGCCCATCGGCCCGACCAGGAGCAGAAGAGGGTGAATGTGGATTTCCCGCTGTGGATGATCCACCAACTGGACAAGGAGGCGAAGCGCCTGGGGGTACCCCGGCAGTCCATCATCAAGGTCTGGGTGGCCGAACGACTCAGGAAGGCTGCCTGATTCCACCGGGAATTCCGGGGACGGCATATCTCATTAAACAGAGTTCAATATACTATCCCCGGAATTTCCCAGTATTTATTTGCTCATCTATTCTGATTTGACAAACTTACCTATCTCCCCGCATTTCCAACATTTCTGCGGTTTACTGGTCCGTTTTTAGAAAAACCGCTTTCGCATTTCCAGATAGCCATAATAGCTTCCTTTTTCAGGGGTTGGGTTCATACATGTAATTTGCTTTCTGCAATCTGCAGAAAATTTAGGCTTTACCCACAGATATGACTACCATGTCTGAGTCACAACGTCCGGAGTGACTGCCAGTGTGGCCCGCAACCAATCGAATTTGGACTTCAGAAGGTCAAAATCAGAGCCGGATGTGATAAAGGCAGCTGTTCCTTTAATCAGGAAGCCGGCGCCGGGCCCGTGCAGCCCCTGGACCTTACTGCTGGCCAATGTTATCAGCACTTGCGGATTGTAGGTAATGTTAGCCTCGGTGCGGTGCATATATCCTGCTGGAATCAATAAACGACCATCGCTTGAAATGCGTACATAGCTGTTCCAGGTATTGACCATATGCGGCCCGTCCTGCCCCAAAGTGGCTATGGCTACAACGCCATCCTGTTTCAAAATTTCCAATAGTTTTTCCGGCAACATATCAACCTCCATTTTTGTTGTTTTTCAGGGTATGCCCTGAATTAGTGCACCCATCATCTTGCCTGTATCTGGTATAATGACAGGGGCCAGTTTCTTTCGACAAACTTGAGAAAAAGGTTCAAAATTCAAAACAGCGAAATACATCAGTCGATTGAGGCATTATGTTCATCTTGAACAACAGCGAGTCAGTTCCGTTATACAAGCAACTCTATAATAAGATACGAGAAAGGATACTTTCGGGGCAATTATCCGCTGATACCAGATTACCATCGGTTAGGGTACTTGCCAATGAACTATCCATAAGCCGTAATACCGTTGAAGGCGCCTATCAGGAGCTTTGCTCGGAAGGATACATTTACAGCAGGTCAAAAAGCGGTTATTACGTTTCAGCCCACTGTCATGACTCAATACCTTTTTCTCCCAACCTTGCTTCGTACCTGCAAAAGCATCCCCAAGAATCCCCATCAGGCTACAAATATGACTTCCATCCTGCCCGTCTCGACCCGGAAAGTTTCCCTGCGGTACTGTGGCGCAAATGTTTCAACCGCATCATCCTCGAAAATCCGCATGCCTATTCAGTATATTCTGACCCCCAAGGCGAGCATGAACTGCGTTGCAATATTCAGAGCTACCTTGAAAGTTCACGTGGCGTTTTATGTCAACCTGAACAAATAGTTATCTGTGCAGGTCTTCAGCAAGGCCTTGACATCGTTGCCCACTTGTTAAAGAAAAACCATTCATCCGTGGCGGTCGAGGATCCCGGTTACCATTTACCCAGGTCCGTATTTAGAAATCACGCCTATGGCATCGTCCCGATTCCGGTCCGGCATAATGGGATCGATATTGAAACTCTCAAGTCCAGCCAAAGTACCATTGTTTATGTCACCCCGTCTCACCAGCTCCCACTAGGGTATGTGATGCCGGTTGCTCATCGCCTCAGCTTGATTGAATGGGCCGAAGCTGGCGGTAAATATATCCTTGAAGACGATTACGACAGTGAGCTGCGCTACCATGGTAAGCCGTTCCCGTCATTACAGGGACTCAGACCGGGGGGTAACATCATTTACCTGGGGACCTTTTCCAAGGTGCTCTCTCCGGCATTGCGAATAAGCTATCTGGTTTTGCCCAAGGCGCTGATAACTGATTATAAAAACATGTTTAAAGATTATTTCTCGACGATTTCTTTATTTGAACAATTAACGCTATCAAAATTCATGTCGCTGGGGCATTGGGAACGGCATATTCGACGCATGCGCACAATTTACAAAAAGAAGCACGATACTTTGGTCAGTTGCATTGAAACCCACTTTGGCTCCCGTGCTGAGATTATCGGGCGAGGAGCAGGACTTCATGTTGTTGTGCAATTACAAAAGACAAAAATGAGTGAAGCTGAATTAATTGGTCAAGCCGATAAATACAGGGTTCGGCTGTTCCCGTTTTCGGTTACCCGCATTCTGGATGAGCCACGTCCATTGCAAATAATGCTCGGTTTTGGCGGTATGTCGCTTGCTGAGATAGAGCAAGGTGTTTCGATACTCTCCCGAGTGTGCCCCCCCGATTAGAGTGCCTTCCGTGTATTGCATGATATGAATGTATTGGCCTCATTGTAAGGTACAGTTATAATAAAAATTATGGGGACAGTTCAGGCATATGGGTGGGACAGTATATCTTAATTGCTCAGAGTTCCATATACTGCCCCAGAATTATCTCAGGAACCGTCATCGCCAATAAAATGAAAGGAACCAACATGAACAACTGCCTGATTTTAGTTGACCTTCAAAATGATTATTTCCCCGGTGGCAGCATGGAACTTGTCGGTATCAATGAAGCCGCAACGAATGCGCAAATGCTTTTGAATGAATTCAGAAAGACAAAATCACCCATCATTCATATACAGCACATTTCAACGCGCCCAGGCTCGACATTTTTCCTGCCAGATACCGATGGAGCGGCAATCAATCAAACGGTGGCTCCCCAAGAAGACGAAACAGTCGTCATGAAAAACTTTCCAAACAGCTTCCGCGGTACTGCTTTGTTGGAACTGCTGAAAGAAAAGGAAATCAACGATCTGGTTATCTGCGGCGCAATGAGCCACATGTGTATTGACGCAACAACTCGCGCTGCTTTTGATCTGGGTTTCAACTGCACCGTTGCTGAAGATGCCTGTGCCACTAGGGACTTGAATTTCAAGGACAAAATAATAAAGGCATCGGAGGTTCACGCATCCTTCATGGCTGCATTATCCGCCCCCTACGCCTCGGTAATGCCGACAAAGGATATTATCGATAGCAAGCGTTGACTCTGCCGGGAGGGGTTACCCTCGGCCACCCCCGGCCCTTTAGGCCCCAGAGGGTCCTCCTAAACTAAAAGGGGAGGAAAAGCGCCCAGATCTTCCCCCTCCTAGTTTAGGAGGGGGTTAGGGGGTGGTTGAGTAAACGGGGGTGGTTGATATCGTTGCCCCCCGCCGCCGCTTTACTTTACCCCATTGTATCGTATAATTTTCGATTATACCGATCCAAGGAGGCTTAACCATGACAACACAGATCCAGATTGTGTTTTACAGCATGTACGGTCATATCTACACCATGGCCGAAGCGGTGGCGGAGGGGGTGAAGAGCGTCCCCGGCTGCACGGCGGAACTGCTGCAGGTAGCGGAACTGATCCCGGAGGACGTGCTTGAACAATACGGCGCCAAGGCTGCACGGCAGAGCTTTGCCCACATCCCGACCGCAACGGTGGACGGTCTGGTGGCGGCGGATGCCATCATTTTCGGCACGCCGACCCGTTTCGGCAACATGGCGGCCCAGATGCGCAATTTCCTCGACCAGACCGGCAAACTCTGGATGCAGGGATCGCTGGTAGGGAAGGTCGGCAGCGTGTTTGCAAGCACCGGTACCCAGCACGGCGGCCAGGAGACCACCATCACCAGTTTCCATTCCACGCTGCTGCACCAGGGCATGATCATCGTCGGCGTACCCTATGCGGAACAGCGGCTCATGAACATGAGCGAGATCACCGGCGGCACCCCCTACGGCGCCACCACCCTGGCCGGGACGGACGGCTCCCGCAAACCCTCGGAGAACGAACTGGCCATTGCCCGCTACCAAGGGGCGCATGTGGCCGCAATCGCCAAGAAGCTGAAGGCTTGACGGGTTCGAGATGCACGAGCTAAACGATAAAAGGAAACGGGGGACCGCCGCGTTCCCCATTTGAATTGCCATGTTATGGTTATGGAACAATACCTGAGAGGAGCGGACGCAGATGCCCTACGTAAACATCAGGATCACCCGTGAAGGAGCGACTGCCGAGCAAAAGGCTGCCCTAATCAAGGGGGCAACCCAATTGCTGGTGGATGTGCTGGGTAAGAATCCTGCGACCACGGTAGTGGTTATCGACGAGGTGGATACCGACAACTGGGGGATCGGCGGCGAATCGATCACGGTACGGCGCAAGGCGAAAAAGTAGGGGCGTATTGCATACGCCCCGTATCAGGGACAACAAACGTTGACAGGTGCGCCCCTGCGATTCATCTATTTAACAGAATCCCGAACCGGTCAGCGCCGGATTATGCCCGGCAGTGAACCTCTAACCCCATCCAAGGAGTTGCCGACATGCACCACGAACTGCGCCGCAAGGAAAGAGCCCTCAACGAGCCGGAAGCGAGAGAGATCCTGGAACGGGGTGAATACGGAATCCTTTCAACCTGTGACCCAGATGGCCAGCCGTACGGTATCCCCCTCAGCTACTGTTTCAGCGACGACGCCGTCTATTTCCATTGTGCCGCGGAAGGGCAAAAGCTGAAGGACATTGCCGCCGACGGCAGGGTATCGTTCTGTGTGGTGGGAAGAACCGAGGTATTGCCGCACCAGTTTGCCACCAGGTACGAAAGCGTCATCATCTCCGGCAGGGCGACAGAGGTCTATGGCGAGGAGAAGCAATTGGCCCTCGAAGGGTTCCTGGACAAGTATTGTGCGGAATTCCGTTTGCCGGGACTGGACTATATCGCGGACAAGCTGGGGCTGACCCGTGTATTCAGGATCGGTATCGAGGATATTTGCGGCAAGGCGCGAAGATAGCGCCCCCATGGGGTGACGCCGTCTCCATGATCAATTCTTTTCGGTTAAAAGGGTTGCGAATATTGACATCGGAATGAGAAGCCCCCCTTTGTTAAAGGGGGGATGGGGGGATTTGTCTCAGAGTGGTGCAAATCCCCCACGATCCCCTTTAGGCGCCTTTTTCAATGGGGGAGGACAAATTTCACGGATGCGGAACCCGCCACGTTACCCCCCCATGATTACCAGGCGTATCCGCCCTGTTGCCGGTACGTTGTCAGGTCGGCAACGGTTACCACCGGAAGCCCATGCTGCTTTGCAAAAGAGATGATTTCCGGCATCCGGGCCATAGTGCCGTCCTCATTGGTCAACTCGCACAGGACGCCGCACGGTTTGAGCCCGGCCAGGCGCATCAGGTCAACCGTGGCCTCGGTATGCCCACCCCGCTCAAGTACCCCGCCGGGACGCGCCCGCAAAGGAAACACATGGCCGGGGCTGTTCAAATCCGATGGTCGCGCATGGTCGGCAATGGCGGCTTGAATGGTAGTCACCCGGTCTTGGGCGGAAACACCGGTGGTCACGCCTTCCGCTGCCTCGATGGTGACCGTGAAGGCGGTTTGATAGCGGCTTGAATTATCCGCCACCATCATTGACAGGTTGAGGGACGCAATCTTTTCGTGCGTCATGCAGAGACACACGATCCCGCTGCACTCCCGGATCATGAGCGCCATCTGGGCTGGGGTCAAAGACTCGGCGGCAAAAATGAGATCGCCCTCGTTTTCCCGATCCTCATCATCGGTGACCAGTACACCGGCGCCTGACCGCAATGCGGCCAGAGCCTTCTCAACACGTTCCAAGGGGGGACCAAAAGAGACCAGTAGTTCCTGAGACATGATTCGACTCCTTCAACAAGGGGAATTGGTCTCAGGGCGGTAGGACAGCAGTCGGTACATGCCGGCGCACAAGACGACAGCATACGTCGGTCTGATACCGGCTACCATGGGGGTGGGTCGCTGCCTTATCCTCTTTCGTCCGGACTGTGACCGTCGGCTCTGGCATCTCACCAGATCTGCTGACCTTCTATCCTGTGGGAAAGAAGCGCTCGCGGGCTCCCCGGTAAAACCGGGATACCGCCGGTGGGGAGTTTCACCCCGCCCCGAGAATAAGTGCCACCACAATACCGGTGCATCTGCCATGTTGTCAAGACGCTTCATGCGGGTGAGCGGCTGAAAAGCTCATGTGACGACGGGATTCGACAGGGTGGGTCGGAGAATGATGTCAGTTCTGGACATACTCGGGCGAAGACGTTAGAATAAAATTCTTGCATTCAGATCCTTACCGGAGTTTCAATGGAATTCAAAGACCATATCGTTGTGGTAACCGGCGGCACGCGGGGCATAGGCCGGGCCATCTCGCTTATGTTCGCCCGCCAGGGGGCATGCGTCTTTGCCGCCTATGTGAATAACGACCAGGCGGCCGCGGCGCTGGTTGCGGAAGCACAGGGGCTGGCCGGCACGGTCGGCGTGATCAAGGCCGATGTGGCCACGGCCACGGGAGCCCAGGCACTGATCGACATGGCTTCGCGTGAGAGCGGACATATCGACGTACTGGTCAACAACGCCGGCATCATCCGCGACGGCTGGCTGGCCATGATGGCGGAGGAGGATTGGGAGGCGGTCATCCGCACCAATCTGTCTCCCCTGTTTCACTGCTGCAAGTGGGGGGTGCGCAAGATGATGGCCCGCCGCAGCGGCAGCATCGTGACGGTGTCCTCCATTTCCGCCCTGACCGGCACAGCGGGCCAGACCAATTATGCGGCCTCGAAGGGAGCCGCCATCAGTTTCACCAAATCCCTGGCCCGTGAGGTGGGAACCATGGGCATACGCGTCAATGCGATCGTGGCCGGGCTGATTGCCACCGATATGACCGCCGGGCTGAAGCAGGATGTGGTGGACGGGATCGTCAAGGGATCGGCCCTCGGCAGGATCGGGACCCCGGAAGAGGTGGCCGAGGCGGTTGTCTTCCTGGCCTCCCGACGCGCCTCCTATATTACAGGCCAGGCCTTGATCGTGGATGGCGGCACGGTTTAGTATTCGGGATGGCTACAACCCCCGGCCCTTTAGGCCCCAGAGGGTCCTCCTAAACCAGGAGGGGAGAAAGATATTCCCCCTCCTTGATAAGGAGGGGGTTAGGGGGTGGTTGATCCCCCTCCCTAACCCTCCCCCGCTGGGGGAGGGGACTATATATGTAACTTCAAATGTTATTAAGCACTTTAAATGTTTAAAGCATTACTTCCAATTTTTATTGATAACCATTTAATATATGGTGCGAGATGATGAAAAGGCGCGTCGTCATAACCGGACTGGGTGTCTTCTGCGGGGCCGGGAAGAACGTGGCCCAATTCAGTGATGCCCTGCTGAACGGCAAAAGCGGCATTGCGCCCTTGGACCTGTTCGATGTTTCGGCTTTTCCCTCCCGTATAGGCTGCCAGGTCAAGGGTTATGACCCGCTCGATCATTTCGACCGCACCATGGCGCGAAAACTCTCCCGCGCCGACCAGTTCGGCCTGATCGCCGCCGCTGATGCCCTGGCGGACAGCGGCGTGGCCGGTCATTATTCACCCTTTGACATGGGCATTTCCATGGGGGGCGGCGCGGCCGGCATGTTCCAATCCGAGCAGTGGCTGAAATCGCTCCTGTCCGGAGTGCATGCGCCGCCGGTGCTGCTGCGCGGTGTGCTGCCCGACAAGACCGCCACCGAGATTGCACGGGCCTGCAACCTTGCCGGTTTCCAAGGTACGGTCACCACGGCCTGCTCGTCGTCGGCCACCGCCATCGGTTGGGGCGCCGAACTGGTTGCCACCGGACAACAACGGGCAGTGGTGGCCGGTGGTTCCGATACCCTTTCGCTTTTGACCTTCTGCGGCTTCAACGCGTTGAAGGTGGTCGATCCCGAACCCTGTTCCCCCTTCAGCCAGGGACGACTGGGGATCTCCCTGGGGGAGGGGGCTGCCTTCCTGGTGTTGGAGAGTGAAGAGGATGCCTTGGCGCGGGGAGCCCGGATGTACGGGGCAGTGCTCGGCTATGCCCTGGCCGGTGAGTCGTATCACATGACCGCGCCGGAGCCGACCGGCGCCACGGCGGCACGGGTCATGGGGAACGCCATTGCCGCAGCCGGGATCGACAGCAGCCGGGTGGAGTGGGTCAATGCCCACGGCACCGGTACGCCGCTCAATGACGTGGTGGAATCCCACGCCATGAAGCTGGTCTTCGGCGATCGGGCCGCATCGGTTCCGCTGGTCTCCACCAAGGCCATGACCGGCCACTGCCTGGGCGCGGCCGGCGCCATTGAGGCCCTGGCCACGGTGATCGCCCTGAACCACCGTATCATTCCCCAAACCCTTAATTTTCGCGGACGAGACCCGGAATGCGACCTGGACTACGGCCATGAAGGGAAACGCCCCGGATGGAGCGGCATCGCCATGTCCAATTCGTTCGCCTTCGGGGGCAATATCACATCACTGGTCCTTGGGTCATGATCTATTCTTTCGGCAACATCGTCATCAGCGGTTTTTCGGCTGTGACCGCCGCAGGCAATGGTATGGAACCGGTGCTGGAACTCCTGCGTTCCGGTGGGGACGCCCTGTCGCCCGTGCCGGACGATATAGCGGGAGGCAACGGACAACGCTGGGGCAAGGCGCTCGGCTTCAAGGCCTCGGACTTCATGCCGCCGCTCAAGGCCCGCAAACTGGACCGCTGCAGCCAGTTTACCGTTGGCGCGTCAGGTCTGGCCCTTAAGGATGCCGGCATCGACCTGAAGAACATCGATCCGGAGCGGATCGGCATTGCCCTTGGGTGCGGCTTCGGCGGCGTTGCCAATTCGGCCGAGTTTCTCAGCGGCTATTTCAAGAGCGGCGTCGAGGGACTGGCACCCGTGCTCTTCCCCAACACGGTCTCCAATGCGCCCGCCAGCAACGCCTCCATCGAACACGGATTGAAGGGGCCCAACGTGACCCTGGTGCAACGTTTCTGCTCGGCCGAGTCGGCCTTCGTGATGGCCTGCCGTTTCATCGCGGAAGGACGGGCCGACGTCATACTGACCGGCGGGGCCGATGACCTGATGCCGCTGATGATCACCGGTTTTGCCGCTACCGGCCAACTGCGGCGTTATGCCGCCTGTTTCGGCGAGGGGAGCGGCATCCTGGTGCTGGAGAGCGCGGCCCACGCCGCCCGGCGCAATGCCCCGGTCAAGGCGGCGGTCGAGACAGTCGCCACCATTGGGTTTTTTCCGTCCGGCCAAGAGCGGGAAGGAGTGGATCGTTTGTTCACCGGTGCGGAGCAATGCGATCTGCTCTCCCTTTCCGGCACCGCCGGCGACACGCCGCTTCTGATGCAGCGAATACAGGCCCCGGCCACCATCGACACGGCCCCCATCCTGGGACGCTCCCTGGCCATGGGGGGCACGGCCATGGCTACCCTGCTGGCCTCTTTGAAACCCGGCCAACAAGGATTGCACCTGGCTGCCTCTCCCGAAGGTCCCTACTATGCCATCCGCTTCACGGGAGGCGCTGCAAGAGGTTGTTGAAAAACAGCCATCTCGCCGCCATCCTCGAAAGCCCTTTTGTGCGGCGTAGCGCTGCTACGCCTCCGCAGGGCTTTCTGCGGGTGCGACGATCTGACTATTTTTGAACAACCTGGGTTTTAAACAGCCTGCTGAAATGAAAGGAGCTTCGTATTAAGGCTGATCCCACGGCATATCTCCCTCACCGTTATCCTTTTCTGCTGCTTGACCGGGTCGTCGAACTGGAGGCCGGTGTACATGCGGTCGCCCGGGTGGCCGTCTCATCAGGCCGCGGATTTCCCCAGGTGCTGCTGGTGGAGTGCATCGCCCAGTTGGCAGGCATCCTCACCATCCGGGAAGAAGGGGAGGGAGGCTTTCTGGCGGCCATCGACCGGGCCGAATTCTCGGGAACGCCCCTGCCCGGCGATCTGCTTTCGGTTTCGGTCCGGGTGGTCAAGGCTTTCGGACGCCTCTTCATGGTGGAGGGGGAAGTCGTCTGCGACAGCCGCACGTTGGCGACGGCCCGACTTACTCTGGGAGTAGGCAGGCTGTGATGTGTGTTGGGCGGGATTCGGGCTTTTGCCGTGGTTTCGTTGCCTGGTGGCGGATTTTCTCCGCGTTCGGTGCGTTGCTGATGTTCATGGCGGTTGCCTTTCCCTGCCAGGCCCGCCAGATCCCTGCCGTGGAAGGACTTGAGGCGCTTCGCAAGGTATTTAGCGGGGTCGCGGACTTTACGGCCGACATCAGCCAGGAAAAGCGCCTCTCGTTGATGAAGCGGGCCCTGACCATGAACGGCACGGTGCGCTTCCGCAAGCCGGACCTGTTCTATCTCGAACTCAACGCGCCCTATGCCAGCCGCATGGTCCTGCGGGACAACACCATCGAACAGGTCCTGGGTACGGGCGGGGAGCGGAACAGGATCGTCCTGCCCCCCGAACAGGGACTGAAACGCTGGTTTTCCCGCCTGGCCGCGCCGATCACCGCCCTGCCGGAAGGTGTCGGCGTTCAGGCCGATGCGACCGGTTCGCTCTATACCGTCACCATAACGCCCCGCGCCAAGGGACAGGTCAGGGAGTTGGTTATTTCCTTCCTGGAGGACGGCACGATCAGGAAGCTGGTCATTGTCGAGCGGAACGGCGACCGCGCCATGATGACCTTTAAAAAGGTGCGCCGCAACGTGGGGTTGACGGACCGGGATTTCCGGCTGGAATAATAACGTACTACATTGACATTTACGATCGGACCTTCGATGAAACGCTATCTTTCTTTTTTGTTCCTGCTGACAGCCCTGTCCCTGGTTGCCGGCTGCGCCGCTTTCACCCCCAAGCCGCCGCTGGAGTATCGGACCGGCGCCCAGGTGGATACCCTTTCAGCGGCCGTGTCCCTCTCCATTACCAAGGGTGAACAGGGCATGGGCGCAAACGGTTTGCTGCTCTATCGGCGTCCCGACCGGATGAGGGTGGTGATCCTTTCCCCCTTTGGCACCACCATGATGGAAACCGTTTTGGCGGGCGAACAGGTCACGGTTGTTGACAATTCCAAGGGGGTGGCGTTTAGCGGCTTGCTGGCCGATCTTCCCGAACAAGGGGAGGGGGATACCTGGCGCCAGGCGCGCTGGGTCATGGATGTGCCGGCCCCCGGCAGCTCGCTGCGCGACGGCTCGATGGAGCGGGTCAACAGCACGGGCCTGAAGGAGCGGGTGACCTTCGAGAACGGGCTGGTGGTTGCCAAAAGCCTGTCCAACGGCGACGAGGCCCATTATAACGATTACGAGGTGGTGAACGGTACGCCCCTGGCGACCGAGATCATCATGTACAGCCACAACGGCATGCGCCTGCGCATCAAAATCAACGATCCGGAGGTCAATACCGACCTGTCGCCGGAGGCCTTCACCCCCCATCTGGACAGCCTGACCCTCTACCCGCTCTCCGCGCTTCAGGGACGTCAATAGTCCATGTTCCTTGCGTGGGTTCCCCGCATCATCGCCGCCGCCAACGCCCTTGCGCGCCGCCACCTGGAATGGATATTCCGCGTGGCCTCGACGCGCCCCCTGACCATCATCTGTCTGTTTGCGTGCGCAGTGGCTTTGTCGGTTGCCTCCATATCATCCCTGCATTTCGAAACAGACATATTCCGGCTTTTTCCGTCCCGTCAGCCGGCCCTCAGGCTGTTGCTCGATTCGCTCGAATGGACCGGCAGCGCCAATGATGCCTACTTTCTGCTGGAAGGCAATCCACAGTCACTGCCCGCCGAGGCAGGACGTTTTGCCGGGCGTCTCGGACAGGCGCGCGTCGATGGACAGCCTGCCTTCAAACGCATCACCTGGCGGATCTACGACGAAAGCCAGGCGGAATCGTTCAAAGAACTGATCGCCTATGCCGTCATCCACCCCCAACTCTTCATCGCGCCGGAAGATATGCCCCGTTATGTTGCCTGTTTTGCTCCCGATCAGGCAGCCGCGGCGTTACAACGGCTCCGGGTCGGCCTGGCCGGGCAGATCGGCGGTTTGGCCAGCGGGCTGGCCGCTGTCGATCCTCTTTCCCTGCGCGACCTGATCCTGCCGCGCCTCAAGGCTGGCGGTCAGGCACTCGACCTCAATCCGGCATCCCCCTATTTCATCTCCCGTAACGGCGCGGTGCTGATCATGATCGCCGAACCTGCCAGGCCTGTCCAGGACATGGCGTTCGCCCGCAAGCTGGTGGCGGCCATCAACGAGTGCCGCCGCGGTTCCCCGGTCTCGATCTCCTGCGCCGGTGCCCATATCAGCGCTGTCCTGGATGAAGCGGCGATGAAGTCCAATGTCCTTGTCAGCATCGTTATCTCATTGTTGGTGGTGTTGGGTATTTTTTTCATCGCCTATCGGCGTTTGTTGCCTACCCTGCTCATCCCGCTGATCCTGGCGTGCGGCGTGCTGTTTGCCCTGGGGACCGCCGGGCTGTTCCTGTCGTCGATCCATATCATTTCTTTTGCCTTTACCGCCCTCATCACCGGCATCGGCACCGATTATTCGATACATATCTACGACCGCTTTCACAGCGAGCGGGCTGCCGGCAAAACGTCACGGGAAGCGCTGGAGCTGGCAATGCTCGACACCGGCCTCGGCGTCTTCACCGCTGCTTTTACCACGGCGATCCCATTTTTGGCGTTGATGGTGTCCGATGTCCGCGCGCTCCACGAACTCGGCCTGCTGGTGGGATTGGGTGTGATCTATTCCCTCTACGCCACCCTGTTTTTCCTGCCGCCTCTGCTGCTTTTCATGGAGCGCCGATTTCCCATTGCCTATCGTCCCATACCGGGCCTTGGCCTGTCACGCGTCTGGAGAGCCGTGCAACTGCATCCGGCAGTGGTTGTCGCGGGTTCCCTGCTCATAACGGCAGGGCTTTGCTGGGCAGCTTTTTCCGTCAGTTTCGATGGTGAGCTCAAAAACTTGCAGCCACGCCATTCCGAGGCTTTTTTAGCTCAGGAAAAGATTGAAAGAAACTTAAGCATTGCGCCGAAACAGATAGTGGTGGCGCTGGAGGGACGTGATCTGCCCGATGTTTTGGAGCGGGTTTCGCGGCTTGACGCATTGGCGGCGTCCCTTAAAACGCGCGGACAGATCGTGGCTTGGTCATCCCTCGGCAGCGTGATCAATGGTCAGAAGACTCAATTGGAGATATCCTCCCGGCTGCGGAAACGGTTTGGCGACGCAAATCTCGGAAGCTCCATCCGTGGGGCGCTTGACCGGCAGGGGTTTGCCACTGAGCAGTTTCAGCCGTTTCTGGATGGGACGAGCCGGTTGCGCCGAGCCGTACCGGTAAGCCCGGAAGAGGCCGTGGCCCGCCTTTCGGCCTCGCCGCTCAAAGGGGTTGTTGACAGGCTCCTGGTTAAAACCGCTACCGGCTACCACGCCCTGGCATATCTGCACTATTCCGGCTCTTCCCTCGATCTGCCCGCCTTTCGAACCGCCCTGGCGGCCATAGACCCGTCGGCGCGCATGACCGGCATTGACCTGATCAGCAGCCAGTTGAAGGATGCCGTACGGAACAGCTTTACCGGCGCCTTCCTGCTGGGCGGGGTGCTGGTGCTGTTCTTTCTGCTGGTTCATTTTGCAAGAATGCCGTCGGGGGTGTTCTATTCGCTGTTTCCGGTGGTGGCGGCCTCCGGTTGCATGTTGGGGACCATGGCGTTGAGCGGTATGGGGCTCAACTTCATGAATGCCATGGTATTGGTGACGATCATGGGGATGGGGAGCGATTTCGGCTTGTACATCCGCTTTCGGGTCACCGCGGAGACGCCGGGCGAACGGGAACGGCAGTATGTGCAGATCGGCCGGTCGGTCTTTCTTTCGGCCATGGCCACCGTCGTTGGGTTCGGATCACTGGCATTTACCGACTATGGCGCCATGTCTTCCATCGGCTGGGCCACCAACCTGGGAGTGGGGTTCCTCACCTTCTTTGCCCTGGTGACCCTGCCGGCGGTAATGTGCCTGAAGCATCAAAAGCCCTGTTAGTGATATAACGTCATGCCAATCAGGAACTTGCTGGAATTGAGCGGTTCGTTGGGCGAGGCGGTTCCGGCATTGGAAATATGGTGGTAGCGGTATTCGGCGATGAGCGCCGTGTCCTTGCGTACAAAATACTGCACCCCTGTTCCGCCCTGGTAGGAAAAATCCAGCTTGCTCCCCATGGTGGGCAGCCCCAGATCCACATAGAGTATCCCACCGCCGGCAAAGACATAGGGGTAGATGCTCTCCAGTCCGGTAAATTTCCAGCTTCCCAGCAGATACCCCCCTACCATGGACCGGTCATCATGGTCCACGGCCATGTGATAGGGCAGCTCCACCAGCAGTTCATGTCTTCCCTGGTACCAGCTTCCCTTGCCGACCTCATCGGAAAGAAAATGGCCGTAGCGGGCGATGACGTCCCAGGTCTGCACCTGGGTTCGGGTGGCGCCGAAACCGCGGTGGGTGATGCCGTAGCCGGTCAGCAGGGCGTATTCCGAGTCTGCCGTGGCAACGGCGGTTTCCGCCCGGGCAGTGGGCGGGGCAAGGAAAATCATGAGGGCGAGGGCGGTCAGGAGCGTTTTCTTTGCCATGGGGGATCACCTATCTGTTTGTGAAAAATTCCTGAATCCGTGACACCTTCACGTCTCGAAGCCGGCCGGCTTATCCGCGGCCGTTGAACCGCAATATTCCAGTTCGGCGATGACCTGGGCGCCCAGGAGCAGGATCAGGGCCGACACCTCGATACTGAGCAGGGTCACCACCACCGTGGCAATGGAGCCGTAGATGATATTGACCATGGAGATGGTGGCGTAATACCAGACCAGTATCCGGCGGGTGATCTCCCAGAGCAGCGTGGCAGCCGTCCCGCCGATCAGGGCGTGGCGAAAGCTGATCCGCACCACCGGCATCACCAGATAGATGGACGTGAGCATCAGCAGTTCGCCGGCGATTCCCATGATATACAGCGCCACCCGCTCCGTGCCGGCCAGGCTCACGCTTCGGTTGAACAGGACCAGATGCCTGCTTGCAAGGGTCTCCACCGAGCCGACGACAACCGACACCAGCACGATGCCCAGGGCAAGGGCGAAGATGTAGACGAAGGGGATCAGGGCGGAGACGAGGAAACCGCGGCGTTCGTGCCTGACCCGGTGGAAGAAGATCACCGAGATGGCGTTTTCCAGGACCGTAAAGGCGATGGAACTGAAAAACAGCATGGCGAGGAAACCGATGGAGCCGATCATCTGGCGGTTCTGTACAAATACCCGCACCTGTTCCAGCAGGGTGGCGGAATAGCCGGGCACCACCATCTCCAGGTAGGTCGTCATTGTGGATACCAGCACATCCTCGCCGATGACATGGGACAGTACGGTCAGGACGAGGATCGTCATGGGCACCACCGACAGCAGGGTGTAATAGGCGACGGCGCCCGCCAGCAAAAAGCCCTGGTTGCGCTTGAAATTCCGCATAACCGCGCCCATGAATCCGAGAATTCGGCTCGGTTTCCATGGGTTGCCGTGCTTTTCGTTCGTCATGGGCAGTGTCCTGTGTGGTGAGTTGGTTTCCGTCCGGAAAGGGTTCTTTTTCGCCCATGCGGCGTCAATCATCGGGCTTGCGAATGATATGCTGCCGTCACCACTTCTGCTTCCTTTCAAACGCCAATATCTCCGGCAGATTGCGCAGGAAGGCCAGGATGCTGTGGGGCGATTTCCAGATCATCTTCGTGTAGCCCCAGTGGATGCGGGTACGGCGGTAGAATCGGCGGATGAACTCGTCGTAGAGCCCCTCCAGCCGTTCCTTGGTCATCCCCGTGGGCACGAAAACGAAGTTCATGCAGTTCATCAGGTCCCACGTCTCGTCGAATTGCCCCTGTTCGCGGATGGAGGCGTAGAGCGGCGCACCGGGAAAGGGGGTGAACTTGGTGACGTTGATCTCTTCCAACGGCAGTGACAGGGCATAGTCAATGGTGCGGCGGATGGCGGCCTCATCCTCCCCCGGCAGGCCGACCATGAAGAGCCCCTTGACCCGCATACCCGCCTTCCTGACCATCCGGAGCTTCATGCCGACCTCATCCAGGCCGTAGAATTTGCGATGTTTCTTGAGAATCTCCGGGTCGCCCGATTCGATGCCGAAGTTGACCTGCCAGCAACCGGAACGCTTGAGCAGCGCCAGGAGCTCCTCGTCAACGTGTTCCAGCCGGGCGATGCAATTGTAGGTCACCTTGAGCCCTTTTTTTGCCTTCAGGTCGCAGAACTTCGCCACCCGTTCCCGGTCGAAGGTGAACAGGTCGTCATAGAAAAAGACGTGGCGGATGCCGTAGTCGCGGTTGAGCATGGCCACGTGTTCAATGATGTATTCGGGCGAGTTGAAGCGAAAGCCGCGCGAGAATACCGAGCGGTCGCAGTAGGAGCAGGCATAGGGGCAGCCGCGGCTGGAGATGATGCTGGAGTTGGGCGCGGTGGGAAAGCTGAACAGTGGCAGGGTATAGCGTTTGGGGAAGCCGGGCAGCAGGTGATAAGCGGGAAAAGGGAGGTCGTCCAGGTTGGCGATCAACTCCCGATGGCCGGTGAGCACCCCTCTGCCGTCGCGGCGAAAGGCGACACCGGGCAGGGACTCCACACCCTTGAAGCCGGCTTGGGCCAACTCCAGCATGGTTTGCTCTCCCTCGCCGATCACCAGATAATCGATGGCCGGAAAGTCGTCCAGGAGCCGTGCCCCCATGGTGCAGGGGTGGGCGCCGCCAAAGACCGTGACGATCCCGGCATCCCGCTCCTTGATGGCGTCGGCGATGCGGTAACCTTCACGGAAGGCCGAGGTGGTGGTGGAAAAACCCACGGCGTCGGGACGGCGGCGGACGACCTCATCAGCCACCTCGTCAACCCCCATGGGCGTTGCATAACAGTCGATGATCCCGACCTCGATACCGTGGCGCTCAAGCCAGGCGGCTATGCTCATGATCCCCAGGGGGGGCATGATGTTGAAGATGGTGGTGATATCCTGCACGCCCGGCATGAAGTTGCTGCCGTGGGGGTGGACGAAGAGAACCTTCACTCAACGACCTCCAGGACGCCTTCCATCCCCTTTTTACGATGGCTGGCCATGAACGGCGCTTTTTTATCGCAGTAGAACGGATAGCTGCCCACCTTGGTGGGGGTGAAGGCGATGCTCTTCGGGACCTGGGAAAGCGATTCCTTGACCTTGATGCCGGCCTCCGGGGCGTCGATGACGAAAGAGTGGGGGACGAACCAGCCGTCCTTGCGCACCAGCAGCTCCACCGGCTGGTTGACCTTGACCACGATGTGGCCTGGTTTGAAGAAGTAATCGCCCCCCAGTATCTCCACACGCTGGACGCCGTCCTTGTCCATGGGTACGATAAACGGAGCTTCGTCGGCACCCACGGCTACCGACGCAAACATGAGCAGCAGGCTGACAATTAGCGATTTCATGACGTTTACCTCCATATGCGGGTCTTCTCCGTTTCGCCCGGAGCAGGCAAGGTATTAAGCGTGTGCTTTCAATATCTATAGACTAGCATAGCCGGGCACAAATTCCATGTATTTATTGGGCGCGAAGGCCCGGAAAAGCGGTACTCCTCCTTTGACAATTAGAGCAAAATAGGCCATAGTCCCACTGTCCCGAACGGTTGATACCGATACTACCAGCGGAGTAGCAATGCAGCAGCGCGCCATCACACCCGATAAAAGCGACGATGATTTCCAGTTCGATTCCACCCTGCGGCCGCGTGCCCTGGCGGATTACATCGGTCAGGAAAAGATCAAGGGCAACCTGCGGCTGTTCATCGATGCGGCCAAGGGCAGGGGCGAAGCACTGGACCATGTCCTGCTCTACGGCCCGCCCGGACTCGGCAAGACCACGCTTGCCAATATCGTGGCATGCGAGATGGGGGTCAACATCAAGTCCACCTCGGGACCGGTCATCGAGCGCCCCGGCGACCTGGCGGCCATCCTGACCAATCTGGAACCCCACGACGTACTCTTCATCGATGAGATCCACCGGCTCTCCCACGTGGTGGAAGAGATCCTCTACCCGGCCATGGAGGATTTCCAACTGGACATTATCATCGGCCAGGGGCCGAGCGCCCGCAGCATCAAACTCGATCTGCCGCGCTTCACCCTGGTGGGGGCCACCACCAGGGCCGGGCTGCTCTCCTCGCCGTTGCGCGACCGCTTCGGCGTGATTTCGCGCCTTGAATTCTACACCGAACCGGAGTTGGCCACCATCATCTGCCGCTCATCCGGTATCCTGGGGATGGAGATCGAACAGCAAGGCGCCGTCGAGCTCGCCCGTCGCAGCCGCGGGACCCCCCGCATCGCCAATCGCCTGCTGCGGAGGGTGCGGGATTTTGCCCAGGTGCGTGCCAACGGCGTCATCACCCGCACGGTCGTCCAGGACACCCTCAAGTTGCTGGAGATCGACGAGAAGGGTTTCGACCAGATGGACCGCATGATCCTTTTGACGATCATCGACAAGTTTACCGGCGGCCCGGTGGGGCTGGACACAATCGCCGCGGCCATCGGCGAGGAGAGCGACACCATCGAGGACGTGTACGAACCGTTTTTGATCCAGAACGGCTTCCTGAACCGCACTCCGCGCGGCCGTGTCGCCACCCGCGCCGCCTATCTGCACTTCGACCGCATAGCGCCGGAATCACCCCAAGGGAACCTGTTCTGACAATGCAGCAGATTTTCGATTTTCCCATGAAATCCGCGTACGGCTTCGACAGCTTCGTCGCCTGTGACGGCAACGCCGCGGCCCTGCAGTTCGCACGGCGCATCGCCGACCCCTCCGATGCCGAGAACCTGCTCTACCTGCACGGTCCGTCCGGTTCCGGCAAGACGCACCTGCTGCAATCCATCGCCCGTTCCCTGTGCCCCGCTACCGCCGATAGCGCCTGCTATCTCACCTGCCGCGACAGCTTTTCCGCCCGGGAACTGGTCGGCCGTTTCTGCGGCGCATCGGCCCTGGTGGTGGATGACCTGCATCTGCTGCCCGATGAGGCCGCCCTGCGGGCCGCCCTGTGGCAGTTGTTCAACGACTTCTACTCCAGCGGCAGGAAAGTGGTCCTTGCCGGCCTCCTGCCGCCCCGTGAACTGCCCCATCTGGACGACCACCTGGTTTCGCGTCTTTTGTGGGGCTTGGTTGCCCGCGTGGATGCCACCGACGATCATTCCCGGCGCATGATCCTGAAAAAGATCGCCGATGACCGCCAGGTGCGGGTACCCGATGACGTGGTCGATTACATACTCATGACCGCCAGCCGCGAAGTCGGCGCCCTGATCGCGGCCTTTGAAGCGCTCTTCCGGCTTTCCATGTCCGAACAGCGCCGCATAACCCTGCCGCTGGCCCGCCGATCCCGTGAACTCATGCAAAGCAGGGGGGTGGCGCCATGACGCCTCCCTTCCATAACCGTCTGAAGACCCCCGAAGAGGTCGAGTTGGAACGCAAACAGCGGGAGCTGAAGCGCCACCAGATCGAACTGGGCGATTGGGAACGGATGTTTTTCTGCCTCAAGTCCGAGATCCGCACCTTTGAACATCTCTACGAGGACACCGTTGGTGGGCGGATTACGGTACTGGAAGAGCTGGAATGGCAGTTGAACGGCATCCTCGGCGCGGAAAAGACGTCTCCCCGCCAGGAACCGCTGTCGGATGAGCAGATGTTCAACCATTTTCACCACACGACCGATCTGCTCGACGAAGAGGATGAGAGCCCGCCCGACACCTCCTCCATGAGCATCAAGTCGCTCTACCGGGGGGTTGCCAAGGCGGTGCATCCCGATCTGGCCTCGGACGAGGGGGACCGTCTCAGACGCCAGGAATTGATGGCCATAGCCAACAATGCCTACGAATCGGGCGACCGCAGAGCACTTGAAGAGCTGTTCCGGGACTGGGAGGTGGGGACCGGTACCGTCTCCGGCAAGGACGTTGCCTCGGAACTGGTGCGGGTGATCCGCCAGATCGCCCGGGCGCAGCAGAATATACATGCCGTCATCCTCAAAATCGACGAACTGAAGCAGACGGACATCTATCGCTTCAAGCTGCGGGTGGCCGAGGCCCAGGAGGATGGGATCGATCTTCTGGCCGAGATGGTTGCCAAGGCGGATGACGATATTGCCTTGCTGCGCAGACGGCTGTCGTTGCTGCGGGGTGAGGAGGACGTGACCATGAGCCGGAATTCGCCTCATGTGAAAACGCGTGTCATCCGTTTTCCCGCGGATAAGAGTTATGGCACGCTCTATGTCCGCAACATCAGCTCAATGGACTATCGGGACTGGCAATGGCTGGGGAACGCGCGGGGAGTGAAGGAGGTCTTTCTGGACAAGGCGGTGCGGCTGGACGCCAAGGGAGGGGGCGGCAACGGGCTGGATTTTCTGGACAGCCTGCATCCGGAGGATCTGCAGGCCCTGTTCCTGAGCTACATCGACGACAGCGCCCTGGCGCATGTCACTCGTCTTGCGGGGCTTCAGGAGTTGTGTCTCTCCAACACCGCCGTCAGCGAGGAAGGGCTTGCTCAGCTCGCTCCACTCGGCGGATTGCAGCGCGTCTACATCTATCACACCGCCATCGGCGACCAAGGGATCCACAACCTGACCTGTCTCAGGGGGTTGAAATGGCTGACCTGCAGCGGAACAACGATCAGCGAGGAGGGCCTGAAGCGCCTCCGCCAGGAAATGCCCGGCTGCAAGATCGTCAATTTCAAGTGGCGTTATGATACATGAGGCCGTGACGCCCGCAGGTCATCAGTTATTTACCTCATATTTGCTTGCTCCCTTTCCTGTTTCATCTTCCGCAGTGTGCATACTATAAGGCTTCACAACAGTTCCTCCCCCCAGCGGGGGGAGGAACTGAACAAACAGATTTAGCTGGAGATTGGTTCCAATCGGGTCCTATTTTGTAGTCTACACCCCCCAAAAAGATCACGAAAGAACAGGTAGCCGCATGTCCGTCAGCAAGGATCAACTCACCACGATCATTAACGCGATCGTCTCAGATACCTCCCTCACACCACAACAGGTTGCAAACACCGTTGAACTCCTGCGGGAGGGAGCCACCGTCCCCTTTATCGCCCGCTACCGCAAGGAGCGCACCAATGAGCTGGATGAGGTCCAGATCCGCGCCATTGAGGAGCGTTTTGCCTATTTCTGCGAACTTGAGGAGCGAAAGCTCACGATCCTCAAGTCCATTGAGGAACAGGGCAAACTGACTCCGGAGCTGCGGGAGCGGATCGAGGCAACGCGCCAAAAGACCGAACTTGAGGATCTCTACCTCCCCTACAAGCCCAAGCGGCGCACCAAGGCCACCATTGCCCGCGAACGGGGACTGGAGCCGCTGGCCGACCTGATGGCGGCCCAGGAACTGTCCATCGGAACGCCTGAGGATGCCGCCCAGTCGTTTGTCGATCAAGACAAAGGGGTGCCGAATGCGGCCGCCGCCCTGGAGGGGGCCGGGCACATTCTGGCCGAGCGGCTGTCCGACGATGCGGATGCCCGTGCCATGGTGCGGCGCCTGACCTGGGAACAGGGGGTGTTCAACTCACGGGTGGCGGCGGACAAGAAGGAACAGGTCACCAAATTCGAGATGTACTATGACTATCAGGAACCGCTGAAAGGGATTCCCTCCCACCGCATGCTGGCCATGCGGCGGGGCGAGAAGGAGGAAGTGCTCTTCCTGACCGTCACGGCGCCGCTGGAGCAGATCCTGGCCGGTCTGAAGGCCCGCCTGATCACTGCCGACAGCATCTTTGCGCCGATTCTGGAGGGGGTGGCCGAAGATGCCTACAAGCGGCTGATCGCTCCGTCCATCGAGGTGGAACTGCGACTGGAGGCCAAGAACCTGGCCGACGTGGTGGCCATCCGGGTCTTCGGCGGCAACCTGCGCAACCTGCTTCTGGCCCCGCCGGCAGGCGGCAAGCGGGTGCTGGGCATCGATCCCGGCCTGCGCACCGGTTCCAAGCTGGCGGCGGTGGACGACACTGGTCGTTTTCTGGAACACGTTACCATCTACCCCCATACCGGTGCGGCGCGGGTGCCCCAGGCCAGGCAGGAACTGCTGCGTCTGGTGGAAGGGCACGCCATCGAGATGATCGCCATCGGCAACGGTACCGCCGGCCGGGAGATGGAGCTGTTCGCCAAGGAAACCCTGGCCGGGGCAGGCAGGCACGTACCAGTAGTGATGGTCAGCGAGGCGGGCGCCAGCGTCTACTCGGCCTCGGATATCGCCCGGGAGGAGTTTCCCGACCTGGACCTGACGGTGCGGGGCGCCATCTCCATAGCCCGGCGCCTCCAGGACCCCCTGGCCGAATTGGTCAAGATCGACCCCAAGAGCATCGGTGTGGGCCAGTACCAGCACGACGTGAACCAGACCATGTTGAAGAAGGCCCTGGACGATGTGGTGGAGTCGTGCGTCAACTACGTCGGGGCGGACCTGAACACCGCCTCCTGGGCCCTGCTTTCCTATGTTTCAGGAGTGGGCCCGGCCCTGGCCAAGGCGATTGTCGGCCACCGCGACCGGCAGGGGGCCTTTATGTCCCGCAAGGCGCTTCTGGACGTGCCCCGTTTCGGGGCCAAGGCCTTCGAACAGGCGGCCGGTTTCCTCCGTATCCGCAACAGTGCCCACCCCTTGGACAATACCGCCGTGCATCCCGAACGTTATTCGCTGGTGGAGGCCATGGCGGCCGACCGGGGAGTGACCCTGGCCCAACTGGCAGCAGATCCCGCCCTGGCGGCCGGCATCGACCTGCGCCGCTACGTGAGCGACAGCGTCGGCATGCCCACCCTGCGGGATATCATCGAGGAGTTGAAGAAGCCGGGCCGCGACCCGCGCAGCCAGTTTCAGGCCGCCAGTTTCAGGGATGATATCCGGGAAATAACCGATCTTCAGGAGGGGATGATCCTACAAGGGGTCGTGACCAACGTGACCGCCTTTGGCGCCTTTGTGGACATCGGGGTCCACCAGGACGGCCTGGTGCACGTCAGCCACCTGGCAAGCCGCTTTGTCAAGGATCCCAACGACGCGGTCACGGTGGGGCAGGTGGTCAAGGTCAAGGTGTTGTCGGCGGATGCGCAACGCAAGCGGATCGCGCTTTCCATCAAGGAGGCCGAGGCGGGAGGGGAAAAGCCCCAGCGCAGCCCGAAACCGGCTACCGGGGCGCGGGAAGCGGAAGCTAAAACAAAAACCGGCCTTGATCTCAGCGCCATGGAGAAGGCCGGTTTCCGGGTCAGGCGGAAGTAAGCGGGGGTTGTCGCTTTTTAAGTGCGAAACTATAATCCGAAATAAAGGTATTGGTTGTCTTCCCCCTTTGACAAAAGGAGACCGAGGGGGATTTGCACCACTAAAAGCAAATCCCCCCTAACCCCCCTTTGCCAAAGGGGGGAATTGACCCCAGCCTTTTTGGAGTTATAGCTCAGTTAAAGTTTATCCCTCGATCCTCGGGAACAGGGCTTCGGCCTTGGTAATCGTCGTACCCTCCCTCAGGCCGCCCCAGGCCATGCCGACCAAAGACCTTTCCTCCCCGCACCCCAGGCTGTCCAGCGCCTTCTCCGCAGTTGCCGGCAAAAACGCCGACAGGATGATGTGCACGATGCGCTGGGACTCAAGCAGGCAGTACATGACCGTGGCCAACCGTTCCTTGAGGGCCGGGTCCTTGGCCAGGGTCCAGGGAGCCGACTCGTCGATGTACTTGTTGCCTGCCGAGATCACCTCCCAAATGGCCTGGAGCGCCTTGCTGAAGGCCATGTCGTTCAAGCACCCGTCCACGGTGGCGATCATTTCTTCGGTGCGTCTTTTCAGGGCCAGGTCGCTCTCGTTCAACACCGCTGGAGCAGGAAGGATGCCGTTGAAATACTTGACCGCCATGGCCGTTGACCTGCTGAGCAGGTTACCCAGGTCGTTGGCCAGGTCGGAATTGATCCGCTGGACAAGGGAGGCGTGGGAGAAGTCGCCGTCCAGGCCGAAGGGGACCTCGCGCAACAGGAAATACCTGACCGCGTCCACGCCGTACTTGTCGATCAGCATGTTGGGCTCGACCACGTTTTGCAGGCTCTTGCTCATCTTCTGCCCTTCGATCGTCCACCAGCCGTGGGCAAAGACTTTTTCCGGCAGGGGCAGGCCGGCCGCCATCAGAAAAGTGGGCCAGTAAACGGCGTGGAAACGCAGGATGTCCTTGCCGATCAGGTGCACGTTGACCGGCCAGAAACGCTTGTAGTCATCGGTCGCCTCGGGATAGCCCAGGGCCGTGATATAGTTGGTCAGGGCGTCGAACCAGACGTAGATGACATGCCTGTCGTTGTCCGGCACCGGGATGCCCCAGGTAAAGGTGGTGCGCGATATGGACAGATCGCGCAGCCCTTCCTTGACGAAGGAGATGATCTCGTTGCGCTTGCTCTTGGGTTGGATGAAGTCGGGATGGGACTCGATGTGGGCCAGGAGTTGGTCCTGGTATTTGCTCATGCGGAAGAAGTAGGACTCCTCCTTCAGCTTTTCCACCGGCCGGTTGCAGTCGGGGCAGCGTCCGTCGATCAGCTGGGTCTCGGTCCAGAAGGTTTCGCAGGGGGTGCAGTACCAGTCTTCGTACTCGCCCAGGTAGATGTCGCCCTTTTCGAGGATATCCTTGAAGATATGGGCAACGCCCTTTTTGTGGCGTTCCTGGGTGGTTCTGATGAAGTCGTTGTTGGAGATGCCCAACCGCTCCCAGAGCGCCTGGAAGCGCTTCACCACCCGGTCGGCCAGTTCAAGCGGCGTCTCGCCTGCGGTCGTGGCAGCCTTTTCCACCTTCTGGCCATGCTCGTCGCTGCCGGTCAGAAAATAGACGTCGTACCCCATCAGACGCTTGTAGCGGGCCAGGACGTCGGCCGCCACCGTGGTATAGGCGTGGCCGATGTGAGGCACGTCGTTGACATAGTATATGGGCGTGGTGAGGTAGAAAGCAGGTTTCATGTCATGCTCCCGGAGTTTTTGGCGTTGGGGTGGTATCGGTTTTGTCGTCCTGTTTGTTGCGATGGCCGTGCTTGCGGTGCCGGTTTCTGCGGCGACCCTCCTGTTTCTTCTGGTCATCCTGCGTCTCGGCGACAGGGGGGGCGGCGGCACCGGCTGCCTTGCTCTCCTTCCGCTTTTCCTCCTTCTGCTGGGGCGCGGGTGATGAGGAGGAAGGAGGCTGGTGGGGCCTGCGCTCACGGTGTTCACGGTGCTCACGGCGGGGCTCCGGCGGCGTAGCGGCCGCAGGTGGGGCCGGGAGCGCATCGGCGGCGCTGTCGCTCAGTATCTCGTCGCGCCGGATGGTGAACTGCTTGTTGTCGTCAAGCCTTAGGGTGATGGTGCCGGTCAGGATGTTGATCTTGTCGATGACGCCGGTAACCGAGGGGGTACGCACCCGCTTCCCGCATTTCGGGAAATTTTTCCGCAGGCTGCAGTAGGTTTCGTATTCGTAATCCAGGCAGCAGAGCAGGCGGCCGCATTGCCCCGATATCTTGCTGGGATTCAAGGCCAGGTTCTGCTCCTTGGCCATCTTGACCGACACCGGCTGGAACTCGCGCAGGAACGAGCAGCAGCACAATTCCCGGCCGCAGATGCCGATCCCGCCGATCATCTTTGATTCGTCGCGCACGCCGATCTGGCGCATCTCGATGCGGGTGTGGAAGTTGTGGGCCAGGTCCTTGACCAGGTCGCGGAAGTCGACCCGGCCGTCGGCGGTGAAATAGAATACGGCCTTGCTGCCGTCGAACTGGTATTCCACCCGCACCAGCTTCATTTGCATGCCGCGTTCCATGATCCGTTTGAGGCAGAAGCCGAAGGCGCTTTTCTCCAGTTGCCGGGTGCGTTCCTGGGTCGCCATGTCGTCCGGCGTGGCCTTGCGCCGGATGGCGACGAGGTTTTCGGGCACCCCTTCGGTGCGTTCGACCGGACCCCGTAAAACGGTGCCGATCCCCAGACCGCGTTCGGTCTCCACCACGACCTTGTCGCCGGGGGCCAGGTCGAGGTCTCCGGCGATAAAATCGTACAGTTTACCGGCGGTTGAAAATTGTATGGCTACGATGCGTGGCAAAAATATATCTCCTTTATTCCAGGTCTTGTCCGGTTTGGTATTTGCCGTTAGCTCCCCCCTCTTGACGGGAGGACCCTCTGGGGCCTAAAGGGGTGGGGGGTGGGTGAAGCTGCCAATTGCGTCACCTGTGGCAATTTCCCCCTCCCCCTGACCCCTCCCGCAAGGGGAGGGGAACTTTAGAGCATGTTTCATCACCAACAATATCACACAGTGGCGGCTATCCTCATGAACAGCCGATCCAGGGCGAGCTTGCTGTTGGCGTTGCGCTGGACCGCACGCCGGGTTTCCAGTATATCGTCCAGTATCTGCAGCGCCCGCTGCAGGGGCCATTTGGCGGCAAAACCCTCCAGGGCCGGGCGGACCGTCTGGTTGACGATGTCGGCGCAGCCGGCCGCCAGGTGCGCGGTGTCCCGCATGAACGAGATCAGCATGTCCAGGGTTTCCAGGGTTTCGTCACGGCTCGTGCCCAATTCCTCGGAAGCGTCGAAAATGGTGGCGATCCTGTTCCGGTCAAGTACCGAAAGGCGCGCCAGCAGGATCGCCTGACGGTTGCCCAGGGCCTCGTTGTCCAGTTCCAGTGCCCTCCGGATGTTCCCTTCCGCCATGGGGGCCAAAAGCTCCGCCGTTTCGGGGGGCATGCCGCGCCGTTCCAGCAACAGCCGGATGTTCTCGGGCGACAGGGGCGAAAAGCGGATCAACTGGCAGCGGGAACGGATGGTCGGCAGCAACATGCCGGCGTTCTCGGTCAGCAGGATGATGATGGCGTTGCCGGGCGGCTCCTCCAGTGTCTTGAGCAGCGAGTTGCCCGCTGCCGGGTTGAAGCGCTCGGCCGACTCGATGATGCAGGCTTTGCGCGGCGCCTCGTAGGGGCGCAATGAAAGGTCGCGCTGCAATTCCCGGACCTGCTCTATCTTTATGAACTGGCCGTCCGGCTTGATGTAATGGATGTCGGCATGGGAGTCGGCGGCCACTTTGCGGCACTGGGCGCAGGCACCGCAGGCATCGTCTCCGTGCTCCGTGCAAAAAATGGCCTGCACCAGGGCGCGGGCTGTCGTCTTGCGTCCGCAGCCGGCCGGGCCCTCGAACAGGTATGAGTGGGAGGTTTTTCCGGACCGGAGTGCCCGGCGGAATACCTCGACGACTTGCTCATGCCCTATTATGTCAGCGAACGGCATGATATTGTTCCCCTAGGCGCGCTTCCACCTGGCGGGTGATGGCGGCGGCGACCAGTTCCACCGGATCGCTGCCGTTCACGGTCAGGAAACGGTGCGGCTCTCCGGCGGCCAGGGCCAGATACCCTTCCCGGACCCGCTGGTGAAAAGCCAGGGCCTCCAGTTCAAAACGTTCCTCGCGGGGACCGCTGGATGCGTCGATCCTGCGCCGCGCCCGCTCCAGTCCCAGGACCGGATCGCAATCGATCAGCACGGTCAGGTCCGGACGCACGTCCCCGCACGCCAAGTTGTTCAGGGTGTCGACGGTCTCGCGGCCGAGGCCCCTGCCGTTGCTCTGGTAGGCGATGGTGGCGTCGGTAAAACGGTCGCACAGCACCACGCCTCCCTCGTCCAGGGCAGGTTTGACGACCTCGCCCACATGCTGGGCCCGGGCCGCGGCGTAGAGCAGAAGCTCGGCTTGGGGCAGCATGGCTTGGTTATCGGCGTCCAGCAGAATGCCCCGGATCTTGTCGGCAATGGCGCAGCCGCCCGGCTCGCGCGTCAGCGTGACACGCCGGCCGGCTGCCTTCAGGCGCTCGGCCAGCATCCTGATCTGGGTGGTTTTGCCGCACCCCTCGATACCTTCGAATGTGATGAAATAGCCCACGTCTGTCCCTTGATTATTATCTGCAAATGCCGAATTATAGGTGAGTTGCCGCGAATTCGCAACTGAATTCCTTTCCCGTTGCACTTGCCGGGCATTACGAGAGATCATGCTTTCTGTTGCCAAATGCGGATCGCGTGGCTATAGTTTCAGCCTTGGGATAACTGTCCGGTTAGATTTAGCAATAAGTCAAAGTTCCCCTCATCCGCCCCTTCGGGGCACCTTCTTCCGGTAGGAGCGGGTAGCCGAAGGCCAGGTGAGGGGATAAGGCACGGTTTATTAACTCTATCGCAAAAAATTGAACCGGACTTCAGGAGAACCAACGACGTGGAGATCGACTACACCCAACTGGAAGAGCGGCTGGCATACCGTTTCAACGACCGCGGCCTGGCATGCCGGGCACTGACCCATCCCTCCTGGCAACATGAGAGCAACGGCGATGGGGACGACGATTACCAACGCCTGGAATTCCTGGGGGACGCGGTGCTGGGCATGTTGCTGGCCGAGATGCTCTACTCCCGCTTTCCGGGCTGGGATGAGGGCAACCTGTCCCGCTCCAGGGCTCATTTGGCCGGGCAGGGGACCCTGGCAAGCCTGGCCCGTTCCCTTGACCTGGGCGGCCTCATCCGCCTCGGCCGGGGCGAGGAGCAGACCGCCGGCCGCAGCAAGGATTCGATCCTGTCGGACGTGCTTGAGGCGCTGATCGCGGCCATCTATCAGGATGGCGGGCTGGAGGCGGCCCGCAGCCTGGTGGCCCGCCTGTTCGAGAGTATGCTTGGTGCCCCCGACAGCCGTGATCCGAGGCGGGACGCCAAGAGCGAGCTGCAGGAACTGCTTTCGGCGCTGGGTCTGCCGCCGCCGGAATATCGACTGAGCGGGGAGTCCGGTCCGCCCCATGACCGGCTGTTCCGCTTTGAATTGCTGGTGGACGGAGGCGTGGCGGGCGAAGGGGAGGGGCGGTCGAAGAAGGTCGCCCAGCAGGCCGCAGCCGCACAGGCGCTGGAAAGGTTTTCATCCGACCGGGACAACTGACGTGGGAGCGGTCACGATTCCTTTCTTCATAAGTCACCAAGGCTGCCCTCACACCTGCGTCTTCTGCGACCAACGCGCCATCTCCGGTTCTCGCGGCAATCTGCCGGACCGGGAGCAGATCCGGTCCGCCATCGGTTCCTGGCAGCGTTCGGCCGCCGGACGCCCGCTTGAAGTGGCCTTTTTCGGCGGCAGCTTTTCCGCCCTGCCGGAACAGGTGCAGGATGAACTGCTGGCCCCGGTACGCCCCTTTCTGGAAAGCGGCGTTGTCAGGTCGATCAGGGTATCCACCCGGCCGGACTGCCTGGATGGTGCCGTGGTGCGCCGCCTGGCCGGCCAAGGGGTCGCTGTCATCGAAGTCGGCGTGCAATCCATGGATGACGCCGTGCTGGCGTTGAGCGGCCGGGGGCACGACGCGGCCGCAGCCGAGGCCGCCCTTCGCTGCATCAGGGAAGAGGGGCTGACTGCCGGGGCCCAGTTGATGCCCGGTCTGCCGGGCGACACGTCCGCCGGTGCGCTCCGGTCGCTGGAACGGGTAATCGCCGCCGGCGCCGCCTTTGTGCGGCTCTACCCGGTGGTGGTGCTGAAAGGGACGGAGCTGGCCCGGCGCTATCAGGCGCGCGAATATCGTCCCTTGGACCGGGACCAGGGCATTACGCTCTGCAAGCAGCTTCTGCACAAGGCCATGCGGGCCGGGATCGACGTCATCCGCATCGGGCTCCAGGCGGGCGATGGGCTGAACAGCGCAACGGTTCTGGCCGGCTGCTGGCATCCGGCGCTCGGCCAATTGGTGCGTTCGGAGCTGTATTTCGACCTGCTGCGGCAGCTCACGGCAACCCTGCCCGGCGATGCCCCCTTCAGGATCGCCTGCCATCCCTCGCGGCTTTCGGATGTGATCGGCCAGAAACGGCGCAACGTGGTACGCCTGCGTCCGTCAGGCGGGCCGATTTTAGTCAGGCCGGATGATTCCCTTTTGGCGGAAGAGGTCGTGGTCGAATATTTAGATCAGTGCTTTAGAGGTTCTATCGTAACAGACTTGAATTACAACATTAGCGAGGTGTAGTCCATGCGTAAAGAATCACTGGCATTTCTGGAAAAGCTTCTCGACGCCCCCAGCCCTTCCGGCTATGAACAGCCGGCCCAGCGGGTTTTCCGCGACTATGTGGCCCCTTACTGCGACGAGGTGACCACCGACGTGATGGGCAACGTGTTTGCCCGTATCGCCGGCAAAGGGAAGGATCTGCCGCGGGTCATGATCGTAGGGCATACCGACGAGATCGGCCTGCAGGTCAAGTATATCGACGACAAGGGGTATCTCTACTTTGCCGCCGTGGGCGGGGTGGATGCCCATCTGACCCCCGGCAAGCGGGTCAATGTCCATACCGAGACCGGACCCCTGGCGGGCGTGATCGGCAAAAAGCCGATCCACCTGATGGACGCCAAGGACCGGGAGACCGTGGTCAAGTTGGAATCCCAGTACATCGACATCGGCGCCAAGGACAAGAAAGAGGCCCAGAAGCTGGTCAGGGTCGGGGATGCGGTCACCTTCGAGAGCGCCTTTACCCGTCTGGCGGGCGACCGGGTCGCCTCGCGCGGCTTCGACGACAAGGCCGGCTGCTTCGTGGTGGCCGAGGTGCTGCGCCTGGTGGCGGCCGACAAGAAAAAGCTGGCCGTGGACCTCTACGGCGTTTCATCCGTACAGGAGGAGATCGGCCTGCGGGGCGGCACCACCAGTTGCTATGCCGTCAACCCGGACGTGGGCATCTGCGTGGAAGTGGATTTTGCCACCGATCAGCCCGACGTTGAGAAGAAGCACAACGGCGAGGTGGCCCTGGGCAAGGGACCGATCCTGACCCGTGGGGCCAACATCAACCCCCACCTGTTGGAGCTGCTCTCCGCGGCGGCCGAAAAGGAAAAGATCAGCGTGCAGCATACCGCCAACCCCCGCGCGACCGGTACCGACGCCAACGTCATGCAGATCACCCGCAACGGCGTGGCCACGGCCCTGGTCAAGATCCCGCTGCGCTACATGCACACACCGGTGGAGACGGTCTCCCTGGGCGACATGGTGGATGCCGCCAAGCTGATCGTGGCTGCGCTGGAAAGGATCACCACCCGGCAGGAGTTCATACCGGCTTGAAGAATTTCCGCTGTAGGGGCGCTGCTTGCCGCGCCCTGATGCTTTTTTGAAATTCACAGAAAAACAGTGCGCGGCAAAATCAAGGGCGTGAAAACAGGGCGCGGCAAGCAGCGCCCCTACAAGGTTGTTGCACTTAATTGCACAAGTTATTTCATGATTCCACATCCCGTTGCCGTCAAGGCAGCGGGTTTTTTTGTAATATGGGATCAAAAACCCAATTAGAGACTGGTGATAATTCCCCCCTTTGACAAGGGGGGTAGGGGTGATTTGCATCGAGTTATGTGAGCCTTTCAGGGTAGGGTCGCTGCTTGCCGCGCCCGGTTTTCGCACCCTGATTGTGCATTTCTGATCCCTGTTTCGAATATTTTTATCGTGAATGACGTATTGTGTCCTATATGTATGAAATATTTTTCGCGCGAAGGGTCTGATGAGATACGTGGTTGTGGATGTGGAAACCACCGGCTTGTCGGTCCAGCGGGGCGGGCAGATGATCGAGGTCGGCGAGGTGGCGTTAGATGACGGCGTTATTGTGGCAGTTGGACACCCTGATTGACGCCCGCCTGGCGGTTCGGGTGTGGGTGGGGGTGGAGGTATGACCTCTGTCCCACCTTCTTGCTTCCGTACAACTTTGTAGTGGTGCATAACTTGCTGAAATTTAAAATATTACTAAAAAGTGTTCATTATCTGGACACATGACTAACCTGTTGTTTATTAGGTAGTTATGACGAAGTGTTCAGTTTCTGGACGTTTTAAGGAATGCCGTGCTTCCGGTAAAATCTCAATAAAAATTGAAAGTATTTGAATTTATTTGAGTAAATATGGAATGGATTGTTTGGCACTGAATATGAAGAGATATATTCATTTTTATAAGTTGGCAAGATGGAAGGCCGATCCCGCCATCTCTTCAACGGGAGATTATTCACGAGTGCCAGGCCGCAGGAATCAGGATTGCCAAGGCGATGGGCGGGCGATAGCATTGGCAACCGAACAGCTCGAAGAGACAAATCAAATTGTCGCACCCGGCGTACCTAAGGCGGGATCTGAAGTGCAGTAGAGAGACGCTGTACAAATATTTGAGAAAGGGGAGACGAGTGAGTTATATGGGAAATCACTTTTCAGGTAACCCAAATTGACGATTCATTTTAGCAACAATTTAAGAAACTTATAGTTTGACCGCCCTGTGCTATATGATAAAAGTTGATATCTGTAACTTCGTGCCGCTGAAATTCAACAAAGGCGAAAACTGTCATGACACGCAACACACAGCACCAATAGAGACCCTATAAAATGAATGACCTATCACCTTCAGATTTAAAAATGATCATGCATTCCAAACGAGCAAATATTTACTATCTACAACACTGTCGTGTATTAGTTAACGGCGGTCGGGTAGAGTATGTAACAGAGGAAGGCAAAAGCTCCCTTTACTGGAACATACCCATTGCCAACACCACTTCACTGCTGCTCGGCACCGGTACTTCCATCACTCAAATGGCAATGCGAGAGCTTGCAAAAGCCGGGGTGCTGGTCGGTTTTTGTGGTGGTGGCGGCACACCGCTGTTCGCCGCAAACGAAGTACAGGTGGATGTCTCTTGGTTGACACCGCAGAGTGAATATCGCCCGACAGAATACCTGCAGCACTGGGTGAGCTTCTGGTTTAACGATGAAAAGCGGCTCATGGCTGCCAAAGCCTTTCAGCTCGCACGGCTTGAGCAGATTGAAAAACAGTGGCTCAGCCCGCGCATGCAACGGGAGGATGGCTTTACGGTGAATCGCGACCATTTGATATCGCTACTGAACAGCACCAGGGATGCATTGGACCAGTGTCACAACAATAACAACATCTTGGCCCAGGAAGCCACACTCACCAAAGCACTCTACAAAATAGCGGTCAGCACGGTCAGATATGGCGAATTTACCCGCTCCAAACGAGGGTCGGGCACAGATGTTGCCAATCGTTTTCTGGATCACGGCAATTACCTTGCCTATGGACTGGGCGCTACGGCGGCATGGGTACTCGGTTTGCCCCATGGCTTGGCGGTGCTGCACGGTAAAACGCGCCGAGGTGGCTTGGTGTTTGATATCGCAGATTTGATCAAGGATGCCCTCATTTTACCGCAAGCCTTTATTGCCGCTATGCAGGGTGAAGATGAACAGGAATTCCGTCGGCGCTGCACCGAAGGCTTTAACCAGGCAGAAGCGCTTGATGTGATGATCGATACCATAAAAAACGTCGCTGTATCGCTCAGCGAGGTAGGGAAATGAATGTCATGTTTGTCTCGCAGTGCAGCAAACGGGCGTTGGTGGAAACCCGCCGCGTTCTGGATCAGTTTGCGGAGCGCAAAGGAGAACGCACCTGGCAGACGGCAATTACGCAGCAAGGGCTGGCAACACTGCGAAAGATGTTGCGCAAGACTGCCAAACGTAACACTGCGGTTGCCTGTCATTGGATAAAATCCGCCAACCGGACTGAACTTCTCTGGATTGTTGGCAGCCTGCGAGAATTTAACGAACAAGGCTCGGTGCCTACCAACACCACCGGACAGGATATCCTCAGGTCACAACGTGAAAACCAGTGGCATACGGCAGAGGTCATATCGCTACTAGCGGCAATAGGCGGGCTTTTTCATGATGTTGGCAAGGCGAATAAACTCTTTCAACAAAAACTAAAACCGACATCCATCTGCAATAAATCTGAACCATATCGCCATGAATGGGTTTCGTTACGCATGTTTCAGGCGTTTGTCGGTGACATGTCCGACCGTCAGTGGCTTGAGAAACTGAGCACGATCAGTGAGAATGATGAGAAGGGCCTGTTTGAGGCGCTGATTAAAGATGAACCGGGCACAGCCGGAAACCCATTTAAGACCCTCCTGCCGTCATTTGCACGCACAGTTGGCTGGTTGTTGGTTGCGCATCACCGCCTGCCCAAATGGGATAAAACGCCCGACAACTCCAACGCACCACGGCTCAACCAAATTGATAGCTGGATGGAAAGTAGCAGGTGGTTCGGGCCTTCCTGGAATTCGCCCCAGTGTTGTCGTGAAAAATGGTCACCGAATGATAAACATGCGGTTTGGGAATTTGCAGGCGGTACTCCCCTGCGCAGCAAGACCTGGCGGGCCAAAGCACACGCAGTTGCGATCCGGGCATTAAAACGACCAGATATCATGCGTGGCGATATCGACTGGATGGCCGACCCGTTTACCATCCATCTGGCCCGCCTATTTCTAATGCTCTCCGACCATCACTATTCGGCGCACGAGGTGACGCCGGCTTGGCAGGATAGCCACTATAACGTGTACGCCAATACTGACCGCGAGTCCAAAAAAGTTAAACAAAAGCTCGATGAACATTTGGTGGGTGTTTGCCATAACGCGATATTACTGGCAAAAGGGTTGCCGTCACTCAGGCAGTCGCTACCGGCAATAACACGACATAAAGGCTTTAAGAAGCGCAGTGAGAACCCTCACTTTCGTTGGCAGGACAAAGCCTATGAGCTTGCCTGTGGCATAAGGGAGCGATCTGACGAGCACGGTTTTTTCGGCGTCAATATGGCCTCAACCGGCTGCGGCAAAACATTTGCCAATGGTCGCATCATGTATGGTCTGGCAAATGAAAAAATAGGCTGTCGCTTCAGCATTGCCCTTGGTCTACGTACCTTGACGCTGCAAACAGGTGATGCGCTGCGCGAACGGCTTAAACTTGAGGATGACGATCTGGCGGTGTTGATCGGTTCCCTGGCCGTGCGGGAGTTGCACGATTTCAATAATGATCACGAGACACTTATTGGTTCTGAATCGGCTGAAGAGCTATTTGCCGAAAATCAGTATGTATGTTATGAAGGCGCGCTTGATGATAGCCGCCTTAATCAGTGGCTACAGAACGCGCCGAAACTTCACCAACTGGTGAGCGCGCCTATTCTGGTAAGCACTATCGACCACATGACACCGGCAACAGAAGGCGAGCGCGGTGGTAAGCAGATTGCGCCCATGCTGAGGCTGCTTTCCTCCGATCTGGTGCTTGATGAGCCGGATGACTTTGACCTTGCCGATATGCATGCTTTGACTCGCTTGGTACATTGGGCTGGTCTACTTGGCTCGCGAGTTTTGCTTTCCTCTGCTACGTTGCCACCAGCGCTTATCCGGTCACTTTTCGATGCTTATTCCGCCGGTCGCCGTGCCTATCAGAATGCATGTGGCGAGCCTGGGCGGGCACTGAATGTTTGCTGTGCATGGTTCGATGAAAACGGAGTTGCACAAAGTGACCATGCCGAACTGGCAACATTTGCCGAGGCTCATGGCTATTTTGTGCAAAAACGGATGGAAAAGCTGGTAAAAGCCGCGCCGGTTCGTCAGGCTGAGCTGTTGCAGGTAAAAGCCGAACAACCAACGGCTGAAAAGGCTGCCGAGGCAATTGCAAATGCAGTGCATGGCGCAATACACCGCTTGCATGCCAACCACAATCAGGTTCATCCCAACACAGTCAAGCGCATCTCCATCGGCCTGGTACGCATGGCCAATATCAATCCTCTCGTCGCGTTGGCAAAACAACTGCTGGTCACTCCGCCTTGCAGTGACCACCGTATTCATTACTGCGTCTACCATAGCCAATATCCGCTGGCGCTGCGTTCAGCAATGGAACAGCGGCTGGATGGCGTACTTAACCGGAATGATCCTCAGACAATCTGGCAGCAACCGAGTATTCAGCAGGCTTTGGCTGAATATCCCGAAGACAATCATATTTTTGTCGTCTTGGCTACCTCGGTTGCCGAAGTCGGCCGAGATCATGACTACGACTGGGCAATTGCCGAACCCAGCTCCATGCGGTCGCTGATTCAGTTGGCCGGAAGAATACAACGACACCGCAATCAGGTGCCGCAAACACCAAATTTACAGATCCTTTCCCATAACTACCGGGCTTTGGTTGGTAGAACCATAGCCTTTGAAAAGCCCGGTTTTGAATCAGGGCAGTTCCCTCTGAAATCCCATGATCTTAACGATGTGTTGGAGAAAGGGCAATTTCAGGTCATCAATGCAATACCCCGAATCTCAGAGCGCAGCCCGCTGAGTGCAGATAATAATCTGGCGGACCTGGAACATGTGCATCTTGCCGCCAAGCTTTTTGGCAGCGAACAGCCGGAAGTTTTGGACTACGCAGCACGCTGGTGGCAACATGCCGCACACTGGAGTTTCGAGCTGCAACGGCGCACCCCTTTCCGCGCCTCCCAACCCGATGAGGAATATGTGCTTTATTTTTGCGACGAGGGTGAAACTCCGAAATTTAACAAGGTTGATGATCGCGGGGAATTGAAGCTTTGTGACAAGGAGTTCGAGCGCGTAGAGCTTGTGCCAAGCCCTGGCGTATCGCTGTGGGGTGACAATGACATTGTCGAAATTATGGTTCAGCTCGCTGAAGCGAAGGATATGGAAATTGATCGGGCCTGCAGAAGATTTGGTGTGCTCAGATTGCGGGAGGGGCGCTGGTTTTATAACAGCGCCTTGGGTGTGCATGGGGTGCTATAGGATTAAGCTGGCTGCAAAGTTAGAATATCCCCCCTCCACTTAGTTAAAGAGAGGGCAGGTGGTGCAATAACAACTCAACTGGAGGTAACCATGGAACTTACTGGATTGGCAACACACATCGCTGAATATATCGCGGGCAGAGCCGAAGTCAGACTCGATAAATTTGATAAGGATGCGGAGAGGCAACGTAAAGTCACTCATGATGCGGGTACGTTGGCTGAGTTGGAATGCACTTTGGAGGCTGAGCGAAAGGATATTGCATCCAGATACCTGCCCATAAACTGGCTTGCGGATGCCGCAATGCGGGCAAAACAAATCCAAATGGTCACCCATGCATTGAAGTTCACCCACACCGATGCACGGGGGAGCAGTTTTTACTTCCCTGGAGGCTTGTCGCAGGCGGAGGGGATGAAGAATGGTGAGTTGTTGTGTACTGCCTCACTGACCAATCCGGCTATCGATGTGGTCGGCAATGCTGCTGCCCTGGATGTTGCAGCGCTCCTGCAAATGGTGCACGAGGGCAAAACACTCATTCAATATATCGAACAGGGGGATTCGTCACCACTTCAGCCTTTTGCCAACGATGAACAACAGCTTGCCGAATGGATGGGGGCGTTTAAACAAGCACTAAGCGGCAATGAATTAAGCTCTCACAAATTCGCAAAGCAGTTGTACTTCCCCGTTGCAGACGGCCAGTATCACCTTTTGGCGCCCCTCTATTCATCTTCACTTGCTCACGCTTTAAACATCCGGATAGCGGCAACCCGTTACCCGGATGAGATAAAGTTGGTTCGCAAAGCAAAGAAGGACTCAAAATACAACTCTACGCCTATAGTCGATTACCCCGATACCGCAGTACGATCCTACGGCGGAACCAAGCCGCAAAATGTCAGTCAATTAAACAGCAGTCAGGGCGGAAAATCCTTTCTGCTCAGTTGTGCGCCGCCAAACTGGAAAGTAATGTCAAAGCCACCGCTCGGGGTGAAATCTGTCTTTTCACGCAATTACTTCGGATTACGGGTGCGTAAGGAAGTGTGGTCACTGCAACAGTTTTTGCTGAAAAAGGTGATCAACGACAGCGCCAAGCCCATACGTGACCAGCGGACGGAGCGAGTTGATCAAGTGCTCGATCAACTGGTTCAATACGCGGCCGAGATCCAGAATCTTACCGGCTACATTGGCTGGAGTGCCCTGCCCGACTGCAAACTTTCCCGCGCGGAACAGTTGTGGCTCGATCCACGGCGCGCCGAGCTAGATGCCGCGTTTGCCGCTGAGCTGGATAAAAACGATTGGCAAACGGTAATCGCCGACCAGTTTGCTCGCTGGTTTAATAGCTGCCTCAAACATGAAAAACTCACCATGGGTGATACAGAGCACATTGAATGGAAAAAACTGGCATTGGAGGTATTAGGCTAATGGACGCACTACTGATTTTACGCAACATAAAAGTGGAGAACGCCAACACCATTGCCGGACTCACCTGGGGTTTTCCGGCAATCTCCAACTTTCTGGGCTTTGTCCATGCGTTGTCCCGAAAACTTCCCGCTGAGCTTAAATTGAAATTGGATGGATGTGGAGTGATTTCTCACAACCGGCAGATTCTGTCGCATCAGCCGCGCGGCTGGGGAGATCATGTTTTTGCGCTGACCCGCAACCCACTGACTAAGGAGGAAAAATCACCGGCATTTAACGAAGAAGGGCGCATGCATATGACGGTTTCTCTGTTGATACCAATTGCAGGGATATTAGATGACAGCAGTGAACCGAAAATGTTGGGACAAGTGATTGAACAATTGGCGCTCTCTCTACGTCTGGCTGGCGGAACTATCATTAATATTGGGGCAGTTGAGATACTGGAACCGCCGGAGGATTATGAAGAATTGCAGTTATTTTATCGAAAACAACTCAGAAAGCTTTTGCCTGGCTTTGCCCTTGTGCAGTGTTCCGATCTGCTGGCTGAGCATACTGGACGCTGCGTTACACAAGATTCTCATGCCGAGCCACTGGATGCGTGGCTGGATTTTTCAGCTATCAAATTTCAGGCGGAACTTCCGGATGGCGTAGTTGACGAGCAAACACCAGCCGAATGGCGTTATGTCCCCAAACCGGACTGCGGCTGGCTTGTGCCCATGGCTACCGGCTATCGCGGGATTTCTGATCTTTATGAATCCGGCCAAGTTGCTCGCAGCAGAGATTCCACGACTCCGTTTCGCTTTGTTGAATCCGTGTATAGCGTTGGCGAATGGATAAGCCCGCATCGAACCACCGATTTGAAACAATTGATCTGGTGTTACCATTCCGAACCTGAAACAGGATGGTATATGTGCCGGAACTCATATCAGCCGAAACCCAAAGCCTCATACGCAGTATAAACCTACAAAAAGGAGACAGTTATGGCAATTAAAACAGCATCAGTTCTGGCATTTGAGCGAAAACTGGCAAACTCAGACGCAGTGATGTACGCAGGCAATTGGCAACAACGTAACAGCAGTGTGAATTGGCAACCGATAGTCATACAAAGCAAGGAAGTTCGGGGCACCATTTCCAACCGGCTCAAAAATGCTCTTCAAAGCGATCCGGCCAAACTGGATGCAGAGATTCAAAAGGCAAATCTGCAACGTGTCGATGTGGCAGCATTACCGTTCGATACCGATACGCTCAAGGTTGTCTTCAGTCTACGTGTACTGGGCAATCTGGCACAGCCATCCGCCTGCAATGATCAGGAATATCAAATGGCGCTGGTTAATGTCATCAACGGCTATGTGACTACTAATGGGTTCAAAGAATTGGCGATCCGATACGCCAGCAACATTGCCAACGGCCGTTTCCTGTGGCGTAACCGCATGGGTGCAGAAGAGGTTGAAGTTCACGTCAAGCACATAAAAAATCAAGAAGTGCAGAATGACTGGGTTTTTGCAGGTGAAGATTTTGATATGCGCAGTTTTTCAAAGATAACTACTAATTTAACTGAATTGGCTGAGGTTATCCGCAATGGGCTTACGGGAGCAGATTTTGCATTTTTACAAGTTGAGGCTTTTGTGCGGCTTGGCGCGGGGCAGGAGATATTCCCTTCTCAGGAGTTATTGCTTGATACCAGCCGCGATAACAAGAAAAGTAAGACCCTCTATCAGGTGAAAGATGTTGCTGCCATGCATTCGCAAAAGATCGGCAACGCGCTCCGAACAATTGATACATGGTATCCGGAAGCAGCCGAGCTTGGTCCCATCGCTGTTGAGCCGTATGGTTCTGTTACCAATCGCGGCAAAGCCTACCGGCAGCCAAAAGACAAGCTTGATTTCTACACACTTCTGGATGGATGGGTTGTTAAAGGACAAATACCCCCCGTTGAACAGCAACACTACGTTATGGCGACATTGCTGCGTGGTGGAGTGTTCGGGGAAAAATCCGAATAGGGGGTTATTATGGGACATTATATTGATATCAAAATACTCCCAGATCCTGAGTTTTCGTTCAGCGTATTAATGAACGAACTTTTTGCCAAGCTCCACCGAGCGTTGGTAGAAGCCGGCCACGGCGAAATTGGGGTCAGTTTTCCGCGAGCGCAAAAGACCTTGGGTGACACTGTCCGTCTGCATGGTAGCCAGAGCGCTCTTCAACGCCTCATGGCAATCGACTGGATGAAAATTTTGACCAATTATACCTGTGTCACTTTAATAACAACTGTGCCGGATAACTGCCGTTATCGTGTTGTGAAACGAGTTCAGGCTAAAAGCTGTGTCGAGCGTATGTATCGCCGCTCTATTAAGAAAGGCTGGCTGACCACCGAGGAGGCCGAGACAAGGATAAACGCCGGAAACGAGCAGCAGCTCAAACTGCCTTTTGTCCAAATTAAAAGCCACTCCTCCGGGCAAGACTTTCGCCTTTTTATCCAACAGGGCAAACTATTGGACTCACCAGTGAAGGGGAAGTTTTCTGCCTACGGGTTAAGCGACGTGGCGACCATCCACTGGTTTTAACCCTTTTTCATAGATATATTCTAACCAGCTTATTTTATTGGTTTTATTTTGGGTGACAGGAGAAAGGGTAAAATCGTAAATCAGTCTTTAAGTTCTTTGATAACTTAAGATTTGGTATTTTATTAACTGTTCACTGCCGCACAGGCAGCTCAGAAAGCACTGGGTAAGATATTCTTGAGAGTTACCACGTTCACTGCCGCACAGGCAGCTCAGAAATGTTACCTGGGTTGTTACATGGAGCCGACAAAGTTCACTGCCGCACAGGCAGCTCAGAAAAGGATCACCGGGATCAGTGAATAACCGCGGGAGTTCACTGCCGCACAGGCAGCTCAGAAATTCTCGAAACACACCCATACCTCACACAGGTTGTTCACTGCCGCACAGGCAGCTCAGAAAGCCATGCCACCAGAAGGGTTGGTATCCATTGCGTTCACTGCCGCACAGGCAGCTCAGAAAACTTGTTTACACGGCATCAGAGATTGTAAATTGTTCACTGCCGCACAGGCAGCTCAGAAATTCCCCGTGATGGCACCACGGTGGGATGTGTTGGGTTCACTGCCGCACAGGCAGCTCAGAAAACGCGCTCAATCGGCCGGGTATGAATATCCATGTTCACTGCCGCACAGGCAGCTCAGAAATGAACCGCTGTATTTCCTCCGCACTAAACCAAGTTCACTGCCGCACAGGCAGCTCAGAAATAGACCGATAAAGTTATACCAATGTGGTTCGGTGTTCACTGCCGCACAGGCAGCTCAGAAAAGCCTCGATAACCCTGATGCCGTGCCGCAGCAGTTCACTGCCGCACAGGCAGCTCAGAAAGGACGTAAGCGACGGATCAAACGTGAGATTCAGTTCACTGCCGCACAGGCAGCTCAGAAACGAACTCCCATTGAATGTCGAACCACTCGATACGTTCACTGCCGCACAGGCAGCTCAGAAAGGCATTCCACCAGGCCCCCGACAGGATGTCACGTTCACTGCCGCACAGGCAGCTCAGAAATTCCTCCAGCAGATGGTCCAGCCTATCAACCCGTTCACTGCCGCACAGGCAGCTCAGAAAAGCGCCCCTCTCCGGCGTTGTAGCATACGAGTGTTCACTGCCGCACAGGCAGCTCAGAAAAGGAGTGGGAGGATAATCGCCAACGCCTGGAAGTTCACTGCCGCACAGGCAGCTCAGAAAATGCTGCCAGGTTATCCCGACTGTCCGCGCCGTGTTCACTGCCGCACAGGCAGCTCAGAAACGGCGGCTCGTTTAAAAACGCCTCCAGCCCAAGTTCACTGCCGCACAGGCAGCTCAGAAAGTTCCAGTGCCTGGGCTACAACTACGGTGAATGTTCACTGCCGCACAGGCAGCTCAGAAATGGTGACCGAGCATCCCCTTTCCCGCGCTCCGGTTCACTGCCGCACAGGCAGCTCAGAAAATGCCCCAGCATGGGGTTCCGTCACAATCAGCGTTCACTGCCGCACAGGCAGCTCAGAAAAAGATGCTCCGCATCGACAAGGATGGCTCGGTGTTCACTGCCGCACAGGCAGCTCAGAAATTGAGAGCGCGCACGTCATCTCCGTTGACGTTGTTCACTGCCGCACAGGCAGCTCAGAAAATTCCCCGACCGCGAGGGCCGGGCAGTCTTTGGTTCACTGCCGCACAGGCAGCTCAGAAAAACTTCTCTGTACTTGACCGTCAATTCCCTTAAGTTCACTGCCGCACAGGCAGCTCAGAAATGACGATGTTTCGAGTTTTGTAGCATCTTGTCGTTCACTGCCGCACAGGCAGCTCAGAAACGGGAGGACGGTGAGCAAAATGATTACCTGAAAGTTCACTGCCGCACAGGCAGCTCAGAAAGGTTCTGCGCCAGGGTCTTCAATGCCCTTTTCGTTCACTGCCGCACAGGCAGCTCAGAAAGTGCATAACGCCATCGCCAGCGTGATAATTATGTTCACTGCCGCACAGGCAGCTCAGAAACGCCGTGAACGGAACAAGGCAAATAACAAGCAGTTCACTGCCGCACAGGCAGCTCAGAAATGTCCGGCTGTACGTTCCCCGATGGTTTCAAGCGTTCACTGCCGCACAGGCAGCTCAGAAACTGGCCTCCGGGGTCAACTCCGATAACCCATTGTTCACTGCCGCACAGGCAGCTCAGAAAACCTAATCCATTACCTCCAGAGTCATTACTATCGTTCACTGCCGCACAGGCAGCTCAGAAAAGGAACCGCGCTATAGTCCACGGTATATGTAAAGTTCACTGCCGCACAGGCAGCTCAGAAAACCAGCGGTCAACCTCGACATAGCCCTTACCGTGTTCACTGCCGCACAGGCAGCTCAGAAATTGCGCGCAAATCCTGCGGACAACGCCGTCATGTTCACTGCCGCACAGGCAGCTCAGAAATAATCAGCCCGCGCTATTCAAACCCGGCGATTAGTTCACTGCCGCACAGGCAGCTCAGAAAAACATCGGGAGGGGCGACTAGCTTTTGCAGGAGTTCACTGCCGCACAGGCAGCTCAGAAAAAATGACAACCGAGTATTATTTAGAGCCAATTGTTCACTGCCGCACAGGCAGCTCAGAAAATAACTCCGATGTCCAGCAAGCCCGGCAGCAAAGTTCACTGCCGCACAGGCAGCTCAGAAATCATCACCGCCAGCAGCAGCCCGGCAAACATAGTTCACTGCCGCACAGGCAGCTCAGAAAAATGATCTTTGGTTTGTCCATAAGCTCGCTGAGTTCACTGCCGCACAGGCAGCTCAGAAAAAGCGACACGGTGGATATGCAGAACGTGACCCGTTCACTGCCGCACAGGCAGCTCAGAAAGCTGGGCAAGATATAGCAAGCGATACCGAAGAGTTCACTGCCGCACAGGCAGCTCAGAAATTCCGGAACTCGCCCTTGATAGCCTCGCGCTCGTTCACTGCCGCACAGGCAGCTCAGAAAGTGCCGAGTGCCGCCGAGAACAGGAGAGTTCCGTTCACTGCCGCACAGGCAGCTCAGAAATGGAGGGCGCCAACGTCGTCAAGCGGCAGATATGTTCACTGCCGCACAGGCAGCTCAGAAAATCGCCGAAGTCCCCATCTCCTGAGTCACTACGTTCACTGCCGCACAGGCAGCTCAGAAAGCTGTGGGGGTTGGATTGCAGAGGTACTGCGTGTTCACTGCCGCACAGGCAGCTCAGAAATTGCCGATCCGGACCATCATGCGGATCAACTCGTTCACTGCCGCACAGGCAGCTCAGAAAAACATGAGCGGTAAGCAGTCCGCTGCCGACAGTGTTCACTGCCGCACAGGCAGCTCAGAAAAGCTACCGTCAAAACGTCAGGCTCTTGCATTATGTTCACTGCCGCACAGGCAGCTCAGAAAATTTCCGTGCATCGATTTGGAGCCGGGACCGAGTTCACTGCCGCACAGGCAGCTCAGAAAGTCCACAACCAACTTCTCCCCGAGGTGCAGCACGTTCACTGCCGCACAGGCAGCTCAGAAAAAACGGCTGATCCGGATCGTTTGCCAGGGTCATGTTCACTGCCGCACAGGCAGCTCAGAAAAGAGACGATGTGGACGGATGCCCTATTGACACGTTCACTGCCGCACAGGCAGCTCAGAAATCAATCACGGACGTGCGCTCGCTCATCGTCGAGTTCACTGCCGCACAGGCAGCTCAGAAAGTCACGGTGACAGCACTGACGGCCCAGATGTAGTTCACTGCCGCACAGGCAGCTCAGAAAATGAAACGAATTGACGTGATCTGCGGAGCAACCGTTCACTGCCGCACAGGCAGCTCAGAAAAGGCCGCCGATCAGGTTGATGACCGCATCCATGTTCACTGCCGCACAGGCAGCTCAGAAAATGCTACCCGCCAGAGTTTTCCCGGACTGATTTGTTCACTGCCGCACAGGCAGCTCAGAAAAAGAGCAGCATGGCCGGAAACAGGATCACCAGGTTCACTGCCGCACAGGCAGCTCAGAAAAGTTCCAGCACGGATTGACATCAATAGCCGTCGTTCACTGCCGCACAGGCAGCTCAGAAAAACCCTACCTGAAACAGTACACCAACGGGTTAGTTCACTGCCGCACAGGCAGCTCAGAAAGTAAAGCCGGCAAAATTGTTAAAGAATTTGACGTTCACTGCCGCACAGGCAGCTCAGAAAATAGGCAATATTATTATGGAGTCATGGTTGGAGTTCGCTGCCGCACAGGCAGCTCAGAAAATGCCGGGACTATTGAGCGTGGCTTCTATCTCGTTCACTGCCGCACAGGCAGCTCAGAAATCGCACCAACCCTGCTCATATGCGCTTGTTTGAGTTCACTGCCGCACAGGCAGCTCAGAAACTGGCGCCGGGAGTTGCCGGGCGTGCCGTCCAGTTCACTGCCGCACAGGCAGCTCAGAAAATGTCCCCGGTGTCTTTGACGGATACGCCGATGTTCACTGCCGCACAGGCAGCTCAGAAATGGCGGCAATGGCAACCATCCCGGTTCCGACAGTTCACTGCCGCACAGGCAGCTCAGAAATATAATAAATTCGTGGAGGTCGTTTGATGCTCGTTCACTGCCGCACAGGCAGCTCAGAAATGGTAGATATGGAGCCCGCCGACCTCGGTCAGGTTTACTGCCGCACAGGCAGCTCAGAAAATCCCGCCGCAGGTTCCCGTCTCACCGGCAATGTTCACTGCCGCACAGGCAGCTCAGAAATGGACGACGTCCGAGGCTGAGAAAGGGGTGATGTTCACTGCCGCACAGGCAGCTCAGAAAAGAAGCCCAAAGAAAGCACCTCCACGGTGTATGTTCACTGCCGCACAGGCAGCTCAGAAAAAACAGGAGCGACACCGCAATGGAATTATCAAGTTCACTGCCGCACAGGCAGCTCAGAAAATTTGTTCGCCCGTTGATTCAGTTCCGTTGTGTGTTCACTGCCGCACAGGCAGCTCAGAAAGTGTCCAACACAAGACGAAACGCTTGCTCTATGTTCACTGCCGCACAGGCAGCTCAGAAATCAATCCTCGCAAATATGCACGAGGACACTGGAGTTCACTGCCGCACAGGCAGCTCAGAAAAACTCTCCAGTTTAAGCCGATCAAACGGTTCGAGTTCACTGCCGCACAGGCAGCTCAGAAATCAACGCCGAAATACGCCATTCATGTTCGGGCGTTCACTGCCGCACAGGCAGCTCAGAAAACTGGGCGCCGGTAATCGGCATCAAGGACCTCGTTCACTGCCGCACAGGCAGCTCAGAAATGGAGGACCTGTTGCGGAAGTGGGCTGCACATGTTCACTGCCGCACAGGCAGCTCAGAAAGTTCGCTGTCCTGGTCATGCCAGATCAGGTAAGTTCACTGCCGCACAGGCAGCTCAGAAAACTGGCAAGGGCGAACTCGCCGCCCCGGTTCATGTTCACTGCCGCACAGGCAGCTCAGAAATACGCCGTCAACAACATGATTGCCTACAACAAGTTCACTGCCGCACAGGCAGCTCAGAAAATCGTAACGGGTGTCCTCCTTACACCCCGTTGAGTTCACTGCCGCACAGGCAGCTCAGAAAGACAGTTCCAGGTTGTTCTTATGCAGCCCCATGTTCACTGCCGCACAGGCAGCTCAGAAATGCTACGTCTAACATTTCAGGGTTATTTGCTTGTTCACTGCCGCACAGGCAGCTCAGAAATGGTAGAGATGGAGCCCGCCGGTCACTTTGACGTTCACTGCCGCACAGGCAGCTCAGAAAAAATGGTCGCTGCGCTCGGGAAAGATACTCATGTTCACTGCCGCACAGGCAGCTCAGAAAGGTGGGCCTTGAATCCCCTGCGGTCCCTGTATGTTCACTGCCGCACAGGCAGCTCAGAAATGCCAGCCCGGCAGCATCATCCCGGCCTACGGGTTCACTGCCGCACAGGCAGCTCAGAAAAGCCCGTTCATATTAAACGGCAACAATGCGATGTTCACTGCCGCACAGACAGCTCAGAAATGACAGGCATATCAAGCAGATTGTGAGCGTCCGTTCACTGCCGCACAGGCAGATCAGAAATGGACAGCCAACTCTTTCGAATACTGCTTGTCGTTCACTGCCGCACAGGCAGCTCAGAAATGGGACTATCGACCATATCCCGCACGCTCTGGGATGAATCCGTGAAAACGGAATTGAAAAAATCCAGGTCTGCATGTTCATCCCAAACCACATCCACGGAATCATTTTCCTCGTAGGGGCGCCGCTTGCCGCGCCCGGTTTGGGTGAGCATGGACAGTATACATTTTTCCCTGTCCTTTTATCTTGACTTGCCCGATTCGCTGTACTAACTTCTATAAAATTAATTACAACGCGAGGAGTTAGTTTATGTCCTACGACAAGTTAACGGAAGGCCTCACCTTTGACGACGTCCTCCTTGTGCCCGCCCACTCGATTGTTTTGCCCCGCGATGTCAATCTCGCCACCCGCCTGTCCCGGAACATCCCTCTGAACATACCGCTGGTCAGCGCTGCCATGGATACGGTTACCGAGGCCCGCACCGCCATCTGTATGGCCCGTGAAGGCGGTCTCGGCATCGTCCACAAGAATCTCAGCATCGAGGCCCAGGCCCAGGAAGTGGACAAGGTTAAGAAGAGCGAGTCGGGCATGATCGTTGACCCTATCACCATGCGTCCCAACCAGAAGATCCGCGAGGCGCTGGACATCATGGCGCGCTACCGCATCTCGGGCGTGCCGATCACCAAGGCCAACGGCAAGCTGGTGGGGATTCTCACCAACCGCGACCTGCGTTTCGAGACCGATTACGATCTGCCGATCTCTGCCCGCATGACCAAGCGCAATCTGGTGACCGTTCCGGTGGGCACCACCCTGGAACAGGCCAAGGAACACCTCAAGCACACCAGGGTCGAAAAGCTTCTGGTGGTTGACAACGAGCGTAACCTCATGGGACTGATCACCATCAAGGATATCGAGAAGGTCAAAAAATACCCCAACGCCTGCAAGGACAGTCTGGGCCGTCTGCGGGTCGGCGCTGCCGTCGGGCCGACGAGCGAGATGGAGGCCCGCATGGAGGCGCTGATCAGGGCCGGGGTTGACGTTATTGTCATCGACACGGCCCACGGCCACTCCCAAGGGGTAATCGATGCCGTGATCCGGGCCAAATCGACCTTTTCCGGCATCGAGATCATCGCCGGCAACATCGCCACGGCCGAAGCGGCCGAGGCGCTCATCAAGGCGGGCGTCGACGGCATCAAGGTCGGCATCGGCCCCGGCTCCATCTGCACCACCCGCGTGGTTGCCGGTGTGGGCGTGCCGCAGATCACCGCCATTCACGAGTGCTCCCGGATTGCCCGCAAATACGGCGTGCCGGTCATAGCCGACGGCGGCGTCAAGTATTCCGGCGACCTGCCCAAGGCTGTCTCGGCGGGCGCCGACAGCATCATGATCGGTTCGCTCTTTGCCGGGACCGAGGAGTCGCCCGGCGATACGATCCTCTACCAGGGCAGGACCTACAAGAGTTACCGCGGCATGGGCTCGATCGGGGCCATGAAGGATGGGAGCAAGGACCGTTATTTCCAGTCCGACGTGGGCGAGGACGTGAAGCTGGTGCCGGAAGGGATCGAGGGCATGGTGCCGCTGCGTGGACCGCTATCGGCCAATATCCACCAGTTGATGGGCGGCCTGCGGTCGGGCATGGGCTATACCGGCTGCGCCACGATCCAGGATATGCAGGAACAGAGCCGCTTCATCCGCATCACCGGCGCGGGCCTCAAGGAGTCCCATGTGCATGACGTGACGATCACGAAAGAGGCTCCGAACTACCGGGTCGGCAATTAATTCCAAATTGCAACCAAGCACCACTAAAATCTACCACCCCCAACCCTTTAGGCCCCAGGGGGTCCTCCTTATCAGGGAGGGGAGCTTAGAGTCCCCCTCCTGTTTCAGGAGGGGCTAGGGGTGGTAAGGTGTCAGCTTGAAAATACATTGGAATAAGCTAATCTGAATATCCCGTTTGCCAGAAAGATTTCATAATGACCACCGATATCCACAGCCAGAAGATCCTGATCCTTGACTTCGGATCGCAGGTTACCCAGCTCATCGCCCGCCGTATCCGCGAACAAAGGGTCTACTGCGAGATCCATCCCTTCAATATGCCCCTGGAAAAGATCAAGGCGTTTAATCCCCAGGGAGTTGTGCTCTCCGGGGGGCCGTGCAGCGTATACGATGCCGATGCGCCGCTCTCCGACCAACGTATCTTTGAGTTGGGCGTTCCGGTGCTCGGCATCTGTTACGGCATGCAGCTCATGACCCAGCAACTGGGCGGCCGTGTGGAGCGCTCCGCCAAGCGGGAATACGGGCGTTCACAATTGCAGATCGACGACAACGGGGATCTCTTCAGCGGCTTCAGCGGCCATGAAGAGGTGTGGATGTCCCACGGCGACCGGATCGAGGAGATGCCCAGGGGGTTCGGCATCATCGCCCATACCGACCATTCGCCGGTTGCGGCCATGAAGAACGAGCAGCGCCGTTTCTTCGGGGTGCAGTTTCATCCCGAGGTGGTGCATACACCCCGTGGCGACGAGATGCTGGGCAACTTCATCTTCACTGTGTGCGGCTGCAAACCGACCTGGACCATGGCCGGTTTCATCGAAACCGAGATCGCCTCGATCAAGGAAAAGGTCGGAACGGGCAAGGTGATCTGCGCCCTGTCGGGCGGGGTCGATTCCTCGGTCGTGGCGGTGCTGATCCACAAGGCCATCGGCGACCAGCTCCATTGCATCTTTGTCAACAACGGCCTGCTGCGCAAGGGGGAGGCCGAGAAGGTCGTCAATCTCTTTACCAGGCATTTCAAGATCAACCTGGATTACGTGGACGCTTCGACCCGCTTTCTGGATAAATTGGCAGGTGTCAGCGATCCGGAGAAAAAACGCAAGATCATCGGCAACGAATTCATCTACCTGTTCGAGGAAGAGGCCGTCAAGCTGGGGCAGGTGGATTACCTGGCCCAGGGAACGCTCTACCCGGACGTGATCGAATCGGTCTCCATCAAGGGACCGTCGGCGGTCATCAAGAGCCACCACAACGTGGGCGGCCTGCCGGAACGCATGAACCTGAAACTGCTGGAGCCGGTGCGGGAACTCTTCAAGGATGAGGTCCGGCTGCTGGGCAAGGAATTGGGGATGCCGGACGAAGTGGTCCACCGGCAACCGTTCCCCGGTCCGGGGTTGGCGATCCGTTGCATCGGCGAGCTGACCGCCGAAAACCTGGAGATCCTGCGCGAAGCGGATGCCATCGTGTTGGAGGAGATCCGCAAGGCCGGCCTGTACCGGGACATCTGGCAGTCTTTTGCCGTGCTCCTGCCGATCCGCACGGTGGGCGTGATGGGCGACGCCCGCACCTATGATTTTACCGTGGCGCTCCGGGCGGTCAATTCCCTGGACGGCATGACCGCCGACTGGGTAAAACTGCCCTACGAGATCCTGGGCACTATTTCTTCACGCATCATCAACGAGGTCAAGGGGGTCAACCGGGTGGTGTACGACATCAGCCAGAAACCGCCGGCAACCATCGAGTGGGAGTAGTTATTGCGCCGGTGGTTGAACATATGAACAATGAGGGCGGCGCTTGCTCCGCCCGATCGGGATGCGGCAAACAGCACCCCTACTAGATAACGACGAACCGGAGGTAAGAGACCTTGTCAGACATTTCCTTTGAAGAGATCATGTTCACCATCATGTCCGCCACCCAGGATACTTTCAAGGCTTACATGAACATCGACCTGCTGGCCGGAAAGGTCGAAAAACGGTTCGATCCGGTGGATTCGGACGTGACCGGCATTGTGGGCATAGCCGGAGACCGGGTCGGCTACATCATCTTTGCCACCGACAAGAAGACGGCCCAATGTGTTGCCAAGGAATTGCTGATGGTGGATGAGGCCGACGATGAGTGCATCCGCGATGCGGTCGGCGAACTGGCGAACAACATTGCCGGCGCGTTCAAGACCAAATACCACGAGCAGTACGGCAACGTTGCCCTGGGATTGCCGCTGGTGGTTTCCGGCCAGTTGCGCACCATTTCCGAGCCGCCGGACCCTAATGAGAAAACCAGCATCAACGTGCAGTGCAAAGGGGTTACCATCCCCTTTACAACGGCCGACGGCGTCATCAACATAAAAGTCATGGTGTATATGTAGGCTGTGGCAGCGCCACCGGGCCAAGACGCCGCGCAGGCATCTTACACGACGATCCCCACCACGGCGGCCCTGAAAAATCTGTTTCCCCTCCTCAATGAACAATGATACCGCTTCAGGCTTCTTTCCCACAACGAAAGGATGGAGCGGTTACCCGCCTCGGAGGCATAAAACCGTGAAAGAGCTGCTGGAACGGTACGGAGAGCTGCTGCTGGAGGTGGATAGCTGGTTTGGCGACTGCGTCCGGCGTCATGGGGACCGGATCGCCTGCAGCCGGGGCTGTTCGGCCTGTTGCCGGGGACTGTTCGACATCACCATCCTGGATGCCCTCTACCTGCGAAGCGGGATCGATGCCCTGCCGGAGGCCATTCAACACACTCTTCGCCTGAAGGCGGCAGACCGCCTTGCTTCGCTGACCTCCTGCAATCCAGCCTTTGTCGAACCCTGGATACTCAACCGCATCCCGGAGGATCAGTGGGAGGAACTGATGCCGGAAGCGGATGAAACCCCATGCCTGCTCCTGGCGGACGACGGGAGCTGCCTGGTCTACGGGCGGCGTCCCATGACCTGCCGCCTGAACGGCATTCCGCTGTTCGATACCTCGGGAGAGGCCATAATGGACGAGTGGTGCACATTGAACTTCAGGGGCGTCGATGCTGCGCTGCCGGAGGATATCCGCCATCCCTTCCTTGATCTGTTCGCCCAGGAGCTGCTCCTGTTCCGTGAGCTTACCCGCAGGCTGCTGGGGGAGGCGGTCAATGAGTTGGATACCTTCATCCCGGCCGCGGTCTTGCTCGATGCCGATATGATCAGTGCTTTCAAGCCTTCGCTAATCTTCGGCACTCACCCAAAAAAGAAACTTTAATCCGGGACGGACGCCGAAAAACGCCGATAATTTAAAATGTTCCGGGTCTATAGCCCAAAGAAAGGTTTGGGCCGATTCCCCCCTTTGACTAAGGGGGGGTAGGGGGGATTTGCTTCAGAGTCGTGTAAATCCACCTCAGGCCCTCTTTGTCAAAAAGGGAAATAAAGCAGCGCCTTCGTTTCGGTTATTGTTCCGAAACCTTCAGCCGCTTTGGTTTTTATCCGCGTTCATCCTCTGCCCGTATGATCGGGCTTCACGCGTGGGGCGATCCGTTCCAGGATGGCCTCCAGTTCGGCGGCAGTGTGGACCTCCGGGTAGCAGGTTCCCATGGCACAGATGGAAAGTGCCGAAGGAGGGTCGCTTGCTTCGAAGGACAGTGCAAGGTTGGGGCAGTAGCGTGACTTCAGGCCGTGCAGCATCCCCTGCATGGCAGGGTGCTCCCGTGGTCCGCTGAAATGGGCCTCCAGCGGCTCGCTCTCCAACAGGGCCATGGCGTGCAGGCTTCCCAGGTGGATCGTGGGCTGGCGCTGGAGGTCGTCATGGCACTCTTTCAACAAACGGCCCGCATGATCCAGCAAATCAGGGCGTGCGGCGTTGCGGGCCAGGCGGATGAGCGTTTGGGCCGCCAGGGAGAAGGGTGACGGCGTGACGCCGTCGTGTTCCATGGATGCCGCCAGGAGCATGGGTTCGGCATCAAGACCGGTTTTCAAAAAGCGGCCGCTCTCGGGATCCAGGAAGATTTGCAGCATCTGGTCGGCAAGCAGCAGCGCCTGTGCCAGCCAATCCGTATCCAGGGTGGCTTCGAACAGCTCCAGCAGGCCGAACGCCAGGAAGGCATAATCCTCCAGAAATGCCGGGACATCGGACGCTTCCCCCAGAAAGCTGCGCAGAAGCCGCCCGTCCTCGCGGCGCAGCCTCTCCAGCAGGAACAAGGCGGCGCGCATGGCCGATTCCAGGTACGCGGGATTGCCGGCCATCACCCCTCCACGGGCCAGGGCCGCGATCATCAGACCGTTCCAGGCGGTGAGGATCTTCTCGTCCCTGAAGGGCCGGATGCGCTTCTCCCTTTGCCTTAGCAACAACAACCGGCTCCGTTCCAGCCGCTCGCCGGTTTCCGCCGGGTCCAACCCTTCTTTGGCACAGAAGTCATCCAGGCTGAGCGTCACGTTCAGGATGGTGTGACCTTCAAAATTGCCCTCATCGGTCACCCGATAGAACCGGCAGAACAGGTGGGCATCCTCGCCGAGACTTTCCTCGATCTCCCCTTTGTCCCAGACATAATATTTACCCTCAACGCCTTCCGTATCGGCATCCAGGGCCGCGTAGAACCCGCCCTCGGGCGAGGTCAGCTCGCGGGCGACAAAGTCGAAGATATTTTGCGCCATGCCAAGATAAAAAACTTCACCCGTTGCCTGGTTCGCCTCCAGCGCCGCCAGCCCGAGCATGGCCTGATCGTAGAGCATCTTCTCGAAGTGCGGCACCAGCCACTCCCGGTCCACGGCGTAGCGGTGCACCCCGCCTCCCACCTGGTCCCATACCCCGCCGCTGCGTATCCTTTGCAGCGATTGGAGCGCCATCTCCAGCGCCGGGCGGTTTCCCGCCGCTCCCTGCCCGATCAGCCACGCCAGGTTGATCGGCATGGGGAACTTGGGAGCGGTCCCGAATCCGCCGTACAGGGGGTCGTACATAGTGCGCAATTGGTTGAAGGATGTATCTGTTAGATGCTGTAAATTAAAACTTTTATTGACTTGTTTTCCGGATGAAAGGTTGCCCATGGCTTCCATGATGCCGCGGCAGTTGTGTTCGATAAGATCGGGGCGCTGGCGCCAGAGTGCCGCAATATTGGGGAGCAGTTCCATCAGGCCGCTCATACCGGCGCGTCCGTGCCGGGGGAGATAGGTGACGGCCATGAAAGGACGCTTGTCCGGCGTCATGAAGATGTTCAGCGGCCAGCCGCCGCTGCCGGTCAACACCTGGGACACGGTCATGTAGAAGTCGTCGATATCCGGGCGCTCTTCCCGGTCCACCTTGATGCAGACGAAGTGGCTGTTCAGCAGCGCGGCAACCTGATCGTCCTCAAAGGATTCATGGGCCATGACATGGCACCAGTGGCAGGTGGCGTAGCCGATGGAGAGCAGGATCGGCAGGTTTTCGTCGCGAGCCCTCCCAAAGGCCGCCTCGCCCCATTCATACCACGCCACCGGATTTTCGGCGTGTTGCAGCAGGTAGGGGCTGCGGGCAAAGATCAGGCGGTTGAAACCCTGGCCGCCGTCGGGCGGGAGCGTGCTCTTATCCAGCGCCCTGAGTCGGGCGATATATGCTGCCATGTCAAGCTTTGCGTGTGTCATGGGTCACCTTCCCTCTGCAGGCCCGGGAGGCGGTATTAATGTGCGTTTGCAATTGACAACGATTACTGCGTTGCGATACGTTAAATTGTTCCCATCCGGAAACTGATTATAACAACTTTATGGGGAGGGGTTATGAAAAATGTCTCTTTGCTCGCGTTTTTTCTGCTGTGCGGCGCATTGACAGTGTTTGCCAGGGATACGCTGCCTACCCCTGAAATATTGGGCAAGGAATCGATTTTTACCGCCCAGCGTCTGGGCGCCTACGACACGATAGTCGTCAGGGCGTTTTCCACCGACGGGGCTGAGTTGGCCAATCTGGACGACGAGGAAAAGAAGATCGTGGAGGAAATCAAGCCGACCATCGTCAAAAACCTGAAGGAAAGCCTTGTCAAGAACCTGAAAAAGGAAGGCAAGTTCAGGAATGTGCTTGCCAAAGGCGAGCCAAAGGGCAAAGCCGTCATCGTGGAAGGAAAGTTCACCAGGTTCAACGGCGGCATAGGCGCGGCCAAGTTTTTCCCGGGATGGATGGCGCCGAAGAGCGGCAAGACCAATATCTCGGTTACCGGCCGCCTGGTTGACGCCAAGACGGGCAAGGAATTGGCCACCTTCAGCGATACCCGATCCGGCGGCGAGGGGGGCGGACTGGGCCGCATCAGGGGGGTCATGCCGGTCCAGGCCACGGATGAGGGCGAGGAAATCGCCAACTTTATCCGCAAGCTCTACTGATACCAAGGTGGAATCAAAATGAGTACCAGGCGGCAAGGAGCATAGCGACGGAGGCGTACTTTTCAGTACGTTGAGGAGTCACCGACGAAGCCAATAGCGTAATCGTTTGATTGTTACTTTCGTATGACGACTACAACAGCCCGCCTGCAATCAGGCGCAGGCTTTTCCCGAGGTACGCACCGATGCGCGAGATCCGCGGCAATATCTGGGACTACCAAAAAACTGCCATGGTTGCCGTCACCACCAATGGGCAGGTGACGAAAAACGCGGCCGTCATGGGCCGGGGAGTGGCTGCCCAGGCGGCGCGGCTCTTTCCCTGGTTTCCCGCAAGGCTTGGCGCCTGCATCGCAGAGAACGGCAACCATGTCCATCACCTGGGCGACAACCTGGTAAGCTTCCCGGTGGAACATTCCCCCTATGAGGTCCCCGACCTGAAACTGATCGAGCGGTCTGCCCGTGAATTGGCCGCACTGGCCGACCAAGCGGGTTGGAACATGATCGTGGTGCCGCGGCCCGGCTGCGGGGGAGGGGGGCTGTCGTGGCATGACGTGCGCCCGCTGTTGGAACCCTATTTCGACGATCGTTTCCTGATAATCACGGCGGGATAGCGTCAAAAGCCGTCTCTCACAGAGCTCAGGGAGGCACCGAGAAAACAGGGGGAAGAACGGGGCGTTTATCCTCCCCTCCTGGTTTAGGAGGGGGTGGGGGTGGTAGTATTCACAAGTTCTTCCGATTAAGGTTACTCTCCCAGCATCCTCGCGAAAAAATCAGCTGCCAAATCCACCGTTTCCCCCTGTTTGTCCTCACCGCCTTGGTTCGATGAATCGATCAGCAGGTGCTCCGGTATCTCGGCCAGGAAACGGCTCGGCTTGCGCTCCTCGAGAGTGCCGTACTTCCTGCGCGTCAGACAGCGGGAGATGGTCAGGTGCTGCCGGGCGCGGGTGATGCCGACATAGCATAACCGTCGCTCCTCGGCGCAGCTCGGGTCCTCCTCCATGGAGCGTTTGTGGGGGAGAAGTTCCTCTTCCAACCCCACCAGATAGACATGGCTGAACTCCAACCCCTTGCTGGAATGCAGCGACATGAGTGTGACGCTATTGTGGCCGAGCTCCTTGTTGTCCTCTGATTTTTCCTCGTCCATCAGCGAGATCCGTTCCAGAAAGGCCGACAGGGTGGCCCTGGGGGTTTGGGCCTCGAATATGGCCAGGGAGTTGACTACCTGCTCGATGTTCTCGATCCGCTTGCGGGCCTGGGAGGCGTCGTTCAGGGTGCGGTACATCTCGTCTTCGATGCGCAGGCGGTTGAAGAGGGCATTGACCTGGGCGCCCATGTTGGTGCGGCTGAAACCGGCGATAACCTCCTTCATCATCCTGTGGAAGGCCCCTACCATCTTCTTGGACGACTCCGGGATATCGGCGATCTCCGCCACACGGCCCAGGGTCTCGAACAGTGCAACATTGTGCTCCAGGGACCATTGGTTGAGGCGAACCAGGGTAGTGTCGCCGATGCCCCGGCGGGGAAAATTGATGATGCGCAAGAGGGATGCCTCGTCGCCGGGATTGTCGATGACGCGCAGGTAGGCCACGGCGTCCTTGACCTCCTTGCGCTCGTAGAACTGCTGCCCCCCCACCACCACATAGGGAATGCGTTCCAGGCGCAGTTTTTCTTCAAAGGCCCGGCTCTGTGCGTTGGAGCGGTACAGCACGGCGAAATCTGACCAGGCGAGTTTGTCGCGGAACTGCTCCAGCATCATGCTGTCAACCACCCTGGCGGCTTCTTCCCCCTCGTCGGTCGCAACGATCATATCGATACCTCGTCCCTGGCCGCCGGCTGTCCAGAGCGCCTTGTCGGTGCGGACCGGATTGTTCCTGATGACGCTGTTGGCCGCATCCAGGATCGAACTGGTGGAGCGGTAATTCTGTTCCAGCTTGATCACCCGGCATCCGGGGTAGTCCTGTTCGAAATTGAGGATGTTCTGCACCTCGGCCCCGCGCCAGCCGTAGATGGACTGGTCGTCGTCCCCCACCACGCAGATGTTGCCGTGCCTCTTGGCCAGAAGCGAGATCAACAGGTACTGGGAGGCATTGGTGTCCTGATATTCATCCACCATGATGTAGCGGAAGCGTTCCTGCCAGTACCCCAGGATGGCGGCGTTTGATTGCAAAAGTCCGACCGAGAACATGATGATGTCGTCAAAATCGATGGCGTTGAAGCCTTTGAGCAGTTCCTGGTAGCGGGGATACACGGCGGCCGCGGCCAATTCGAGTTTGTCGTCGTGGGCCGGCTTGAAGTCGGCCGGCCCGATCAGGCGGTTTTTGAGGCCGGATATTTTCCACAGGATCAGGTCCGGGTCGCATTGCTTCGGGTCGATGTCCCGTTCGCGCATGGCCTGCCGCAGTACGCCGGACTGGTCCGACGAGGAGTAGATCGAGAAGTTGGGCTTGAAGCCCACGGCCCGGATGTCGCGCCGCAGGATGCGCACCCCCAGGGAGTGGAACGTGGAGATGACGATCCCGTCCGCTGTCCTGCCGGCCATGGCGCCGACGCGCTCCTTCATCTCCCGGGCCGCCTTGTTGGTGAAGGTCACGGCCAGGATGTTGTCGGCGGAGATGCGTTTGTCCTTGAGCAGGTGAACGATGCGGGTCGTGATGACCTGGGTCTTGCCGGAACCTGCCCCGGCCAGGATCAGCAGGGCGCCTTCGGTTTGGTTGACTGCCTGTTGCTGCGGCGGATTGAGTCGTTTCATAGATGATCAGGTGTACCACAAGCGGCGCTGTTGTGGCAAACCCGTTTCACGCTTGTTGCTAAGTCATAAAAATTATGTAATATCATCAGGTGAAAATCAATCCACGTCATGGAGATCACGGTGATAGCCTCTCCCCATACCAAGAAACAACCCCCGACTAAGGCTGAGCGAGGCAAGGCGGACAAGGCGAACGCTCCACCGGAAAAGGCACCCGGAGCCAAAGCATCAAAGCGTAAGCCCGCTGCGGCCGCGGGGGAGGGAACTTCGGCGGCGCCCGTGTTCGACCTGAACGACAGCGAATGGTATCTCAACCGCGAGCTGACCTGGCTGGGGTTCAACCAGCGGGTGCTGCACGAGGCCGAGGACAGCCGTACGCCCCTGCTTGAGCGCCTGAAGTTCATCGCCATTGTCAGCTCCAACCTGGACGAGTTCTTCATGAAGCGTATCGGCGGCCTCAAGCAGCAGATCGGCGCCGTCATGCGGGAACTGACCCTGGACGGCCGCACGCCCCGCCAGCAGGTACAGGAATGCCACCTTGTCATCCGCGCTCTGGAGGCCAAGAAAGACCAGCTTTTCTGCCAGATACGCTCCATGCTGGAGGAAAAGGGCATCGCCATAGAATCCTATGGTGAGCTCACGTCTAAAGAGAAAAAAACGATCCGTGAACATTACTATACCAATATATTCCCCTTGTTGACCCCCCAGTCGATCGACCCGGCCCATCCGTTCCCGTTTATTTCCAACCTGTCGCTCAACCTGCTGGTGACCCTGCGCTATCCCAGGGCGCGGGAGGTGTCCCTGGCGCGGGTCAAGGTCCCGGTCGGTCTGGGAACGCCCCGTTTCATCAGGGTGGGGAAGGGCGATCATTTCGTCTGCCTGGAAGACGTGATGATGAACAACCTGGACATGCTCTTTCCCGGAATGAATATCGTTAGTTGCGAAATCTTTCGGGTGACCCGCAATTCCAATACCGAGAGGGATGAAGACGAGGCCGACGATCTGATGGCCATGATCGAGTCCGAGTTGAAGGAGCGTAAATTCGCCCCGATCGTGCGCATGGAGATCGGAACCGGCATGGACCCGGTCCATCGCGGCCGTCTGGCGGCTGAGCTGGAACTGGATGAGGAGAACGATGTCTTCGAAGTTCCCGGCCTTCTTGCCATGCGCGACCTGTTCGAACTGGTCGGTCTCGATTATGCCCGGCTGCACGATCCGCCTCATTACCCCATCGAGCATCCCCAGTTGCAGACGACGCGCAACATCTTTCACATCATCCGCGATTGCGGGTCTATTCTCCTGCAGCACCCCTACGAATCCTTCTCCACCTCGGTGGAGCGCTTCCTGCGTGAAGCGGCCACCGACCCCAAGGTGCGCGGCATCAAAATGACCCTCTACCGCACCTCTGTTCAGGGCCGCATCATCGATTCCCTGGTGCTGGCAGCCCAGAACGGCAAGCAGGTGGCTGTGGTGGTGGAACTCAAGGCCCGTTTCGACGAGGCTGCCAATATCCGGTTGGCGGAACGGATGGAAGAGGCCGGTATCCATGTGACCTACGGCGTGGTCGGGCTCAAGACCCATTGCAAGGTGATCCTGGTGGTGCGCCAGGACTACAATGGACTGCGGAGATATGTTCACATAGGCACCGGAAACTACCATGCCGAAACAGCGCGCATCTACAGCGATCTGGGGTTTTTGACCTGCGACCAGACCATCGGCCAGGATGTGACGGAACTCTTCAACTACCTGACCACCGGCTTTATGGCGAAACGCAACTACCAGAAGATCGTGCCGGCGCCCCGCATGCTGAAAAAGGCGCTTCTGTCGCGGATTGAACGGGAAATCGAACTGCATCGCCAAAAAGGGGGCGGTTTGATCCAGTTCAAGATGAATGCCCTTGAGGACGGCGACATCGTCAAGGCGCTCTACCGCGCATCCCAGGCCGGGGTGAAGATCGACCTGGTGGTGCGCGACACATGCCGGCTCCGCCCCGGAATTCCCGGACTTTCCGAAAACATTCGCGTCATGAGTATCGTCGGGCGTTTCCTGGAACACTCCCGCCTTTATTATTTCAGGAATGGCGGGGCCGATGAATATTTCATCGCCTCGGCCGACGCCATGAAGCGCAACCTGGAAGCGCGCGTTGAGGTTCTCTGCCCGATCGAGTCCCCGGAGTTGACCAAAGAGTTGCGAGCCATCTTCGATATCCATATCTCCGACCAATGCTCGGCCTGGGATATGCAACCGGACGGCAGCTATATCCAGCGCATGCCTGTCGCGGAGTCTTCCCCCTGCGGCAGCCATCACTTGATAATTGAGCGGGCTTCCAAGCGTCTCAGGGAATCCCTTAAGCAAAAGAAAAAACTCAGGTTGAACCCATGAGTTGAAACCCTGATTTTATGCGTTATAATTATGTACAACGGTTGCCTCGGCAGCCGTTTTTTTTGGGGTATGTCGGAACGGCGATTAAAGAAATTAATTGCAATAGAACATTTTTATATTATACTTCAAATAAAAATATATTCGATACCTTCCTATAATGATTGAAGATAGGTCACTCCAGCAATGAAGGGGGTTGCGAATGAGCCAGTGGGATGACGACGCGAAAAATGGTTTGATAGAACGCAATTACAACGGTCGCGAGTACTCCGTGGGAGAGATCCTCAGGGAGCGGGGGGTTTCCCGGCGTGATTTTCTGAAGTTTTGTTCCGCCATGACGGCGGCCATGGCCCTGCCGGCCACGTTTGCCCCCACGGTGGCACAGGCCCTGGACGAGGTCAAGCGCCCGCCGCTGGTCTGGCTGGAGTTTCAGGACTGCGCCGGGGATACCGAGGCGTTGCTGCGCTCCGCCAACCCGACCGTGGCGGAGATCGTCCTGGACATCCTATCCGTCGATTACCACGAGACCATCATGGCCGCTGCCGGACACCAAGCTGAAGCTGCCCTGGAAAAAACCATCACCGATTATAAGGGCAAGTATATCTGCGTAGTCGAGGGGGCGATCCCCATGAAGGACGGCGGCGTCTATGGATGCGTCGGCGGCAAGTCGCACCTCGACCGGGCGCGCCAGGTCTGCGGCGGCGCCCTGGCAACAATTGCGGTGGGCACCTGCGCCGCCTTTGGCGGCATCCCGGCTGCCGTGCCCAATCCTACCGGTTCCGTCGGCGTCAGGGAGGCGGTCCCCGGCGCAACGGTCATCAACCTGCCCGGATGCCCGGTCAATGCCGACAATCTGACCGCCACCGTGGTGCATTATCTGGTATTCGGCAAGATCCCGGCCCTGGACGGTCACGGCAGGCCGCTGTTCGCCTACGGCAAACGCATCCACGACAACTGCGAGCGCCGTCCCCATTTCGATGCCGGCCAGTATGTGGAACACTGGGGTGACGATGGTCATCGCAAGGGTTTCTGTCTCTACCGGATGGGGTGCAAGGGGCCGGCCACATTCCACAATTGTCCCACCCAGCGCTACAACGACAAGACCAGTTGGCCGGTAGGCAGCGGTCACGGTTGCGCCGGATGTTCGGAGCCGGCTTTCTGGGACACCATGGGTCCCCTGTACAAACGCCTGCCCAACGTGCCCGGTTTCGGCATCGAGCATACTGCGGACGAGATCGGTATCGGCCTGGCGGCCGGCGTCGCGGCGGCCTTTGCCGTCCACGGCGCGTTGAACGCCCTGCGGAAAGACAAAGAACCCAGCGACGAAACCAGGGAGGGATAGGCAATGGCCAAGATAGTGGTTGACCCGATTACCAGGATTGAAGGACATCTTCGCATCGAGGCCGAGATCAATGACGGCAAGATTACCGATGCCTGGAGTTCCAGCACCATGTTCCGCGGTATCGAGAAGATTCTCAAGGGGCGCGACCCGCGGGATGCCTGGTTCTGGACCCAGCGTTTCTGCGGCGTCTGCACCACCGTGCACTCCATCGCCTCCATCCGGGCCGTTGAGGATGCACTCAAGATCAAGATCCCTCCCAACGCCCAGTTGATCAGAAACATCATCATCGGCATCCAGAACGTGCAGGATCATGTCATCCACTTCTATCATCTGCATGCCTTGGACTGGGTGGACGTGACCTCGGCCCTCAAGGCCGACCCGGCCAAGACTTCGGCCCTGGCCGCTTCGCTTTCCGATTGGCCCAACAACTCCGCAACCTACTTCAAGTCGGTTCAGGACAGGCTCAAGTCCTTCGTGGCCTCGGGCCGTCTCGGCCCCTTTGCCAACGCCTACTGGGGCCACCCGGCCTACAAGCTCCCCCCCGAGGCCAACTTGATGGCAACGGCCCACTATCTTGAGGCCTTGGAGTGGCAGAAGGACATTATCAGGATCCACGCCATCCTGGGGAGCAAGAATCCCCATCCCCAGACCTTTCTTGTTGGGGGGATGTCGATCCCCATCGATCCCGACTCCCAGAACGCCCTCAACGCCGACAAGCTGGAGGAGATCAAGCGCTTGCTGAAAAAGGCCCAGGATTTCGTGGAAAAGGTCTATATCCCGGATCTCTTGGCAATTGCCTCCTTCTACAAGGAGTGGGCCGCTATCGGCGGCGGGGTGGGCAATTTCCTCTGCTACGGCGAGTTTCCCGATGCGGCCGGCAATCTCTGGTTTCCCCAGGGCGCCATCCTGGGTAAGGATCTCACCAAGGTGCTGCCGGTGGATCAGAAAAAGGTGGCCGAATATGTGGACCATTCCTGGTACGAATACACCGGCGGCCCGAAAAAGGGGCTCCATCCCTTTGATGGCGAAACGGAAGAGCATTACAGCGGCCCCAGGCCCCCCTACGAATTCCTGGATACGGACAAAAAATACTCCTGGGTCAAGGCGCCGCGCTATGACGAAAAGGCCATGGAGGTAGGCCCCCTGGCCAGGGTGCTGGTGGCGTACGCATCCGGCCACAAGGAGGCCAAGGCGGCGGTGGATATGGTGCTGAACAAGCTGGGTGTCGGCCCCGAGGCGCTCTTCTCCACCTTGGGGAGGACCGGAGCCCGCGGCATCGATTGCCTGCTGATCGCCCGCAAGACTCCCGCGTGGCTGGACGAGCTGATCGTCAACATCTCCAAGGGGGATTACCGCATTCATGCCAACGAGAAATGGGATCCGAGCGAATGGCCCGCCGAGGCCAGCGGCTACGGCTGGCATGAGGCGCCGCGTGGCGCCTTGGGGCATTGGATCAAGATCAGGGACCAGAAGATCCTCAATTACCAGGCGGTTGTCCCTTCCACCTGGAACGCCTCTCCACGCGACGCCAAAGGGCAGCGCGGACCCTATGAAGCCGCCCTGGTCGGAACCCCGGTGGCCGATTCCGCCAAGCCGCTCGAGATCCTGCGCACCGTCCACTCCTTTGACCCGTGCCTGGCCTGCGCCGTTCACGTGATGGATGCCACCGGCAACGAAGTGATCAAGGTAAACGTTTCCTAGAAAGGGGGCAGGTATGAGCGGGCAGTGCAAATTCAAGAATTACATCTGGGAATTGCCGTTACGCTGGTGTCACTGGATCAATGTGATGTGCATCGTCGTGTTGTCGGTGACCGGCTTCTTCATCGGCACGCCATTCTCGTTCGGCCGTTCTGCATCTGATTTTACGATTGGATGGATTCGTTTTATCCATTTTACGGCCGCCTATCTGTTTGCCGTCAGCGTGATCTCGCGGGTGCTTTGGTCGTTCATTGGCAACAAATACGCCGGCTGGAAGGAATTTTTCCCCCTGGCCACCGACAAGGGGCGCCAAAAGTTTATCGGGATGCTGCGGTATTATCTGCTGATCGACAAGGATGTGCCCGAGACCGTTGGGCATAACCCCCTGGCCACGACCGCCTATATCGGTCTGTTCTGCATCTATTCGATCATGATCCTGACCGGTTTTGCGCTGTATGCCGAACACGCGCCCGGCTCTCCGATGTATCGGGTGTTTGGATTCATGTATGCCATGTTCAGCAACCAGGGTATGCGCCTGACCCACCATTTCTGCATGTGGCTGATCGTCGGCTTTGTCATCAACCATATCTACAGCGCCTGGTTGATGGACATCAAGGAGCATGGCAGCGAGATCTCCAGCATGTTCTGCGGCTATAAATTCACCGTAAAAAAAGAGGATTAGCGACTGTATTGCGTCTATGCCATGAAACGGGAGAAAGTTATGAATCCATGTGACACATCCGCGGCCATTTTGGTGCTCGGCATCGGCAACCTGGTGATGGGCGACGACGGGGCCGGCGTGCGGGTTGTCCAGGAACTTCGGAAGCGCTACCTCTTTCCTCCCCATGTGGAGATCATGGATGGGGGCACCCTGGGGCTGGACCTCCTGCCCAAGCTGGAGGGGATCGGGCGGCTTCTGGTGGTGGATGCGGTTGAAACGGGAGGCGAGCCGGGAACACTGGTGCGGCTGATGGGGGAGGAGTTGCCGATTGCCCTTCAAACCAAGGTTTCTCCGCACCAGATGGGACTCAAGGATCTTCTTGCCGTGGCGGAACTGATGGGACACTCCCCACGGGAGATGGTGCTGGTCGGTATCCAGCCTGCCGGTATCGGGATGGGTGTCGAACTCTCTCCACATGTTGCTGGACGGCTTGAAGAAATGATATCCAACGTAGTGACAAATCTGAATGAATGGGGTGTTGAAGCACACCCCGTCTAACCGAGCTTTTTTTTCATTTCCAGGACATTTCCGCCATTGTTTTTTTTGTACTCCACGGAATCCATCAATGACCGGATGATGAAGATGCCGCGCCCCTTTTCGCCGAGCTGGTCCGATTCGAAACTGGGGTCAGGTACGTTGGTGAGGTCAAAACCCTGACCGCTGTCATAAATCTTGATACAGATCTCCTGGTTGGAGGCGCTGATGCGGATCTTGATCTCCTTATTGGGGTCGGCTGCATTGGCGTGTTTGATGGCGTTTACCACGCCCTCGGTCAGCACTACATTGAGGTGGTGCGCCAATGCTTCCCGGTCCCCCTTGAAACGGTCCAGCTCCCGCGCCACATTCTCGCCGATCTTGCCGATCATGCTCAGGTAACGGGTCTGGTTGGGTACAACTATCTCGATGTCGATGATGTTCTTCATGACAACCTCGTGGATGAGAAGGCTGCTGGTATGTGAATGAGGGCCGTGCTCAGTAGCTTTCCAGCGCATCATCAACAGTCTGAAAGATGTCGAATACCCTGTGCAGGCGGGTCAGCTCGAACATCGACTTGACCTGGCTCTGGAGTCCGGAGAGTTTAAAGCTCCCCTGGCGCGCGGACGCATTCTTGAATCCTGATACCAGCACTCCCAATCCGGAACTGTCGATGAAGCGCACCTCTTTGAGATCGATCAGCAGGTCTTTCGTCCCGCTGTCGAACAGGCGGTTCAGTTCGGCCTTGAGTTCGTCGGAGTTGTGTGCGTCAAGGCGCTCCTCTTTTACGTAAATGATCCTGACGGCTCCGTTGACTTCGATCTTTAATTGCATGGTTAACTCCTTTTTTTTGTCCTCCTGGCGCTTGGCCGGGAAACAGTGGTGTATTTACAGTATCTTGAGCACAACCAGCGAGATATCGTCCTGAAAGGTTTCAGAAGCGGTGAAGTCTCTGACCGCCGTATAGAACGATTCGATGATCTCCCGGGCCGGCAGGTGCCGTTGCGTGCCCAGGAGAGCGCAAACACGCTCGTTTCCGAATAATACGTCACGGTCGTTGCGCGCCTCGGTCAAGCCGTCCGTATAGAAGAGCAGCACATCGCCCGACTTAAGTTCGAAACTGCGCTCCTCGAACACCACCGAGGTCTTGACGCCGAGGATCAAGCCTTCCGTATCCAGCTCGATGCATAATTGCTCTCCCTCCCGACTGATCATGGGGCGGTTGTGACCGGCATTGGCGAAGGAGAGACGGCCGGTGGCAGAGTTATACTTGGCGTAGAACATGGTGATGAACAGTTCGGCGCGGGTCAGATCATCGTAAAGCTGGCTGTTGAGGAGTTGCAAGATGGCGCTGGCGCTGTTGGCCGAATTGACCTGGGCGCGCAGCAGGGTGCGTACCTCGGCCATGATCAGGGCCGCGCCGACGCTGTGCCCGGAAACGTCGGCGATCAGCAGATCGATGGTTTGACTGTCCCGTTTGAAAAAATCATAATAATCCCCCCCCACATGGGCGGCCGAGATACAGCGGCCCGCCAAGTCTATCCCGAACGTTTCCGGGGCGGCGTCGGGCAAAAGCGATATCTGGATCTGCTGGGCGATCTCCATATCCCGCATGACCCGAGCCTTTTCAAGGAGAGCCTGCTCCTTTTCATTCCGTTCGTGTTCTTTTGCCTCCATCTCGCGAACAATAGTGGCTGCCTGGGCCAGTTGGCCCGCCAGGCTGCACAGCAGGCTGATGAACTCCTCAGTGAATATTCCCGTGATCGACTTGGAAAAAACCGATAGAACACCCAATGACGGCTCTCCCTCGCGGAAAATGGGGAGATAGGCGCAGGAGACGATTCCCTCCGCAAGCGTCTGTTCGAGGTTGATGGTAGCCTCGATCTGACTGGTGTCGTTGACGAAATGCGGTTTGCGGTCCAACATCGCCATATCCCAGTAAGCTGCGTTTTCCATGAACCAGTGGTTCTGGTTGATGGGGCGCCGGTTGCTCCCCTGATAGCTTTTGACCGCAAGGGTGCCGTTGCCGTTGCGCAGTTGGATGATGGCCACATCCAGCCTGAATTCCTTGAGCAGCAGGCTGAGCAGGTCATCCATGATGATCTGGAGATCAAGGGTGCGGTTGATGATCTCGGATGCCTTCAGGCGGACGTAGAGGGCTTCGCGGCTCTGATCAAGGGAGGTGCGGACGGAACTGAAGATGTCGTAGACCGATTCCATGCGCGATCCCATGTCGGAGAGAAAACTTTCCACAATAGCCCCGGCGGCGGCTGCCCCGACCGATCCGGCCAGGGTCTTCTCGGCGAAACGCTTGAGGTTTGGGAGTTCGAACTCGGAAACGTTGCCGTCCGGACGTATCTCCCGGTTGCCCAGGTGACTGCTGATTGCCTTGTGCGCATCCGCTTCTCCGATGAATTTGGCCATCAGGTTGACGAACTGGCTGATGGTGACCGGTTTGGAGAGGCGTTTGGTTTCGGCCGGATGGTCGTAGGCGCGTTCCAGATCGTAGATGCCGATGAAACGTTGTACCTGCTCGCGCTCAGCCTCGTCCTGGCGTAACAGGATCGAGCAGAAGATATAGGCGCTGACGTTGAACAGCATGCTCCAGAACAGGGAGTGACTCCACAGGTCCATGTTGCTGAGACCGAACAGTTCGGTCGGTTTGAGAAGTCCGATGCCGAAAGGACCTTTTGTGAGCAGGTCCGTCCCAAGCCAGCCGGATTTGCTGAACGAAGGCAGCAGCAGGGTATAGGTCCATATCAGAAAGCCGAACAGGATGCCGGTAATGGCGCCGGTTTTGTTGCCGCGCTTCCAGTAGAGGCCGCCCAGCATGGCCGGAAGGAACTGGCAGGCGGCCGAGAAGGAGATCAGCCCCATGTTGACCAGCATATAGGTGTCGCCAACCATCCGGTAGTAGAAATACCCCAGAAAGATCACCAGGAAGATGCCCAGACGTTTCAGGTTGATCAGCAGATAGGGGAACCAGGGTTGGGGGGTGAACCGAACGATGACCGGCATGAAGATATTGTTGAGCAACATGGTGGATATGGCGACCGACTCCACCATCACCATCCCGGCGGCGGCAGACAAGCCTCCCAGGAAGGCAAGCAGGGCGATGGGGCCGTGCCCGCTCAAAAGCGGGATGCTGATAACGAAAAAATCGGCGCCGCTGCTGCTGCCGGTGGTCATGATGCCACCCATGGCAATCGGCATGACAAACAGGTTGATCAGGAAGAGGTAGGCGGGAAAGAGCCACATGGCCTTGGTAATGTGTCTTTCGTCCGAATTTTCGATCACCATGACATGGAATTGGCGCGGCAGGAGCATGATGGCGGCCATGGACATGGAAAGCATGGTGAAGGACGGTATGTAGTCCGGATCGTTTCTGGCGCCGCCGAAGGTGAAAAGCTGTTCGAACAGTTCGGGACGGGCGGCATGAAAACGGGTGAAGATATCGCCGAAACCGTCGTACAGGTAATAGGTGACGAAGATGCCCACGCCGAGCAGGCTGACCAGTTTTACCAGCGATTCGAACGCCACGGCGGCGATCAATCCCTCGTGGCGTTCACTCGATGCCAGCCTGCGGGCTCCGAAGATGATACTGAAGACCGACAGGATCAGTGCCAGCAGCATGCCGGTCGGCACCGTCAGTTCCGTACCGTTGTGGGGGATGTGGATACGGTTGGCCTGGAATCCGCTGATCAGGTAGAAACTGGTGGAAACGGCCCGAATCTGCAAAGCGATATAGGGCATGATGCCCAGTATGGAGATCAGGGACACCAAGGCGCCAAGCCAGAGGGATTTGCCGTAGCGCAGGCTGATGAAGTCGGCGATCGAGGTGATGTTGTTCTCCTTGCTGATCCGAACGATGCGGCGCAAGAGAAAAAACCAGGAAAAGGCGGTCAAAGACGGCCCGACGTAGATCATCAGGAAGTCCAGGCCGGTGGTGGCAGCCTTGCCGACGCTGCCGTAAAAGGTCCACGATGTGCAATAGACCGCTATGGACAGGGAGTAGACGTAGGGGTTGTCGACGATGCTCCGGCCGGTTTCCTTGCGGCGATGGGCATACCAGGCGATCAGAAAGATCAGCGCGGTGTAGAGGGTTGATATGATGGCCGCGTGGGCAAAGCCGGAATTCACTGTTGTGGGTTCTCCGGGGTTTTATCGGCGGTGTGGCTGACGGCCAGGGTGAAAAGATAGATGACAAAGATGGAAACCGCCCAGCCGAGGAAAAAGTAGAGGAACATGAGCGGGTAGCCGAAGATGGTGCTCGGCTTGTTGAAGATATGAAGGAAGGGAAAATTCATCATGATAAAGCCCACGACGAACAAAATGACCCATGATTCCCGGAATTGGAGCCGTCGCAGGAGCTTGTTACGCAGCCGGTTCGTCATTGCGCAAGCCTCGCGTAGATCGGGCTGGTGAGGGTTTCGGGAGAAGCGGCGGTGGAAACGTTCAGCACGATACCCTCCGACCCATCCGGCGGTTGGAAGTTGTTTCGCTGCAATTCGAGGATTTCCAGCCGGCCGTCGGAAACGCTCTTGCCGGCAGTTTCCCGTTCCACCAATCGGCGACGCTGCTCCGGGTCCGGGCAGGAGCATTGCAGCACGACGCACGGCACTCCGAGTCTTGCAGCCAGCCGGCTAAAGGGTCGGCGCTGCTCACGGCTGATGAAGCAGGCATCGATGATAACGGAACGGCCCGCAACGAGTTCGGCCTCCGACAGGCGCAACAGTTCGGCATAGGTGGCCTCGCTTGCCGCGGCCGAGTAGAGACCGGTTTCGAACGGTATGCGCATGGCGGTATCCGGCGGCAGGCTTGCCATCTGTTTGCGGACCCTGTCCGAATTATAGGTTGCCATGCCGAGCTCAAAGGAGAGTTGCGCCGCCAGCGTGCTTTTACCGCTCCCGGTCAGGCCGCAGGTGATGAAAAGGGTGGTTTTCAGGCGCTGCCGTTCAAGGTAGCCACGCGCCAGCCGGAAATATCCGGCGGCCCTCATCCCGGCTTGTTCCCGCTCCTGTTGTTCGATACCGGTGTCGCTCTGGCGGAAGCTTTCCACCTTGCCCCGCACGAACGCGCGATAAAGCTTGTAGAAATCAATCATCTCACAAAGGCCGGAATCACCGGAAGCGGTCAGGTATTCATCGAGTACCGCCTCAGCCAGGTCGTGACGGCGGTGATAGTCCAGATCCATGAGGAGAAAGGCGACATCGGCGGCAGTGTCGCAGTAACGGAAGCGCTCGTTGAATTCGATGCAGTCGAAGATGTGAATCCTGCCGTCGGTCAGGCAGATGTTTTCCAGATGGATGTCTCCGTCGCATTCCCGGATGAACCCGCCTGCTATCCGCCCTTCGAAGATCTCTGCCCTGTCTTCGATGAATGATGACACCCATTCCCGGATCACCTCCAACTCCTGGAAAGAGAGCGGCGTTTGCGGGTTGGCCGCACACTGGGCAAAATTTTCCTGCCAATTGGCCAAGATCCGTTCCCGTTGGCCGTAAACGCTTATGGCGGGCGAGGTTGCGGCGGCGTGGTGGAACGCGGCAATGACCCTGGCCACTGCCCGCATGTCGGCCGTGGTTACCTCTCCGCGTTCCACCAGCCGGTCAAGCATCCGTTCAGCCGGCAGCCGCCTCATCTTGACGGCATAGTCGATAACCGGGCCGTCGCCGAAGAAGGCGGCTCCGCCCGGGGACTCACGCACCTCGACAACTCCCAGATAGATATCCGGGCAGAGACGGCTGTTGAGCCGTACCTCCTCATGGCAGTAAAATCGGCGTCGGTCAATGGTGGAGAAGTTGAGAAACCCGAAATCCACGGGTTTTTTGATCTTGTAGGCGGTGTCGCCCGCCAGGAATATCCAGGAGACATGCGTCTGGATCAACTCGACGGAGCTGACCGGCTCCGGGTAGGCGTCTATTTTTAATAATGATTTTATGATATAACGTTGCATGGGAGCGACTCTCTTGGGTAAGAATTCTACCATTAAAACAGCTCTTCCGCAAGCAACAGGCCGTTCTGATATTCATTTGACGGTCATAAGGTTTCATGTTAGGTTTTATCATACTTTTCAACAATGAGGAATGCCGCTGTGAAGCTCAGTTTACTATTGATACTACTGTCCGCCGTTCTGCTCTCATCCTGTGCGACGACCGGTTCCCGGACGCCTGACGAACCCGCGACGGCCCTTACGGCGGACGCGGGCCACTCCCGAGCCCTGTATCTTTATTCACGGGCCCGTTTGGCGACCTATGACGGCGATTTTCCCACAGCCCTGTCCATTCTGCGGGATGCCCTTGAACTGGACCCGGCATCCGCCTTTCTCAACAACGCCGTTGCCGAGGTCAAGCTGAAAATCGGGCAGGCGCAAGAGGCCCTGGAATACTTCGACAAGGCCATCAAGCTCGACCCAACATATCGCGAATCCTATGTGATGGCCGGTACGACCCTGTCATCCATCGGCAAGGACCGCGAAGCGCTCGACTACTTGCGTAAAGCGGTCCAGCTCGATCCTTCACGGGAAGACGCCTATCTGCACCTGGCTCTGGCCCTGTCACGGCTCAACGAGTACGAGGAGACCGTCAGCACGCTGAAGTCGCTGATCAAGATCAATCCGGATTCTCTTTTGGGCTATTACTATCTCGGCCGGGCCTACAGCCAGATGAAGCTTTACCGCGACGCGGTGGGGTACTTCAAAAAGACCCTTGAGCTGCACCCTGAATTCGAACAGGCCGCCCTTGACATGGCCGCCTCGTATGAGGCCCTGGGAGACTATTCCCAGGCAATAGAGATCTATAAGAATCTTGTGGACGATGATGACAGCAAGGTGGCGGTCCTGCAGCGTCTGATACAGCTTCTTATCCAGCAGCGCCGCTTCGGGGAAGCACTTGAACTACTGGAGCGTGCAGCGGATTCAGGGCTTTCCGGCCCGGAAACGATGCGCAAGATCGGGTTGCTCCACCTTGAACTGGAACAGTATGACGATGCCATCAAGGTCTTCAGCGGCATGCTTGAGAATGATTCGAGCGCTGACCAGATACGTTTCTATCTGGGAATGACCTATGAAGAAAAAGGGGATGTTGACCGCGCTTACACCGAATACACCAAGATACCTCACGGTTCGCCCGCGTACCTGGATGCCATCGGGCACATCGCCTTTATTCTCAAGGAAAAGGGCAAGACCGACCAGGCGGTGGAGATGCTCAAGGATGCCATTGCCGGCAATCCGGGGCAGCTCGATCTGTATCTCAACCTTTCCACACTCTATGAGTCTCTCGGCAAGACCGACGAGGCGCTGGCCCTGGTGCTGGGCGCTGAAAAGGAATTCCCGAACGAAGCCCGCCTGTATTTCCGTATCGGCGTTCTTTACGACAAACAGGGCAAAAGGAACCAGTCCATCGAACAGATGAAGAAGGTTCTCGCCATCAATCCCCAGGATGCCCAAGCGCTCAATTACCTGGGCTACACCTATGCCGAGATGGACGTCAATCTCGACCAGGCCCTGGAGTACCTCAAGCAGGCCGTCGCTCTCCGTCCCAATGACGGATTCTTCGTGGACAGCCTCGGCTGGATCTACTTCAAGATGAAAAAGTACGATGAGGCCGTGAAATACCTGGAAGAAGCGAACCACCTGGTAGAGGAGGATTCCACCATTGCCGAGCACCTGGGGGACGCCTATTATGCCAAACGGGATTACCATAAGGCTTTGCAGCTTTACAAACGGGCGCTGAAGATCGAACCGGAACGCAAGGAGTTGGCGGACAAGCTGCGCAAGCTCAAAGGGGAGCCCGGAGATCGATGAGTTTTCATCCGGAAACGGCACTTTTCCGCCCATGCGGCGTCAATCTTCTGGCTTACTTGTGACTTCGGCCGTTGGCCTCACCCTTCGGGCGCCTTCGCGGTCCAATTTTGCAAGCAAAATTGTGCGGCATACCGATGTACGCCTCCGCGCAACCCCTTGATTTTCTGGCCGGACGACAACGAGCTGAGCGAGTTGGACCGCGAAGGCGCTCCGAAGGAGACGACCATAAGGTCGAGTCAAAAATTGCACGTTTCCGAATTGAAAACCATTAGTTTCTCATCCGGAGATACCGGATGGAAACTAATGAGCGCGGTGCGCCGTCTCAGGCTGCTGCTCCCGGCCTTTTTACTCGCCGTTACCGCATGTACCCAATCGCCGGCGCCGTCCCGTGGCGGCGCCCATGATGACAAACCCGCCTATGGCGATGCCCTGGTGGAGGGGACCATCGGTGATGCCTCCACCCTCATTCCGCTCCTGGCGTCCGACAGCTCGTCCCATGCCGTGGCAGGACTGGTCTACAACGGTCTGGTCAAATATGACAAAGACCTGAAGATTGTCGGAGACTTGGCGGAATCCTTCGACATTGCATCGGACGGGCTCACCATCACCTTTCACCTGCGCAAGGGGGTGAAGTGGCACGACGGCGCCCCCTTCACCTCCCGCGACGTGCTCTACACCTACCGGGTCACCATCGACCCCAAGACCCCCACCGCCTATGCCGAGGACTTCAAACAGGTGAAAAGCATTGCCGCACCTGACGATCATACCGTCCGGGTGACCTACGGCGCCCCCTTTGCACCGGCCCTGGCCTCGTGGGGGAACGCCATCCTGCCGGCGCACCTGCTGGAGGGCAAGGATATCACCAAGAGTACCCTGGCACGCGCACCGGTCGGCACCGGTCCGTACCGCTTCAAGGAGTGGGTCGCCGGCCAGAAAATCGTGTTGGAATCCAACCACGACTATTTTGAGGGGCGGCCCTGGATCGACCGTTACATCTACCGCATCATCCCCGACACCTCCACCATGTACATGGAACTCAAGGCGGGCGCCGTCGACATGATGGGGCTGACGCCGGTGCAGTATGCACGCCAGACAACCGGGATCCGCTTCACGTCACTGTTCAACAAGTACCGCTATCCCTCATCAAGCTATGTCTATATGGGCTACAACCTGCGCCATCCGCTCTTTCGGGACAAGCGTATCCGCCAGGCCCTGACCGCGGCCATCGACAAGGACGAACTGATCCACGGCGTGCTGTTCGGCATGGGGCAGAAGGCGGTGGGGCCGATTGCTCCCGGACGCTGGGCTTACAACCCCCATGTCAAGGACATCGCCTATGACCCCAAGCATGCGGCCGAGCTTCTGGCCCAGGCCGGGTGGAAGGAAAAAAACAGCGACGGCATCCTGATGAAAAACGGCAAACCGTTCAGTTTCACCATCCTGACCAACCAGGGGAACCAGCAGCGGCTGCTGACATCCCAGATCATCCAGCAACGATTGAGGTACGTGGGGATCGACGTGAAGATCCGCGTCGTGGAGTGGGCCACGTTCCTCAAGGAGTTCGTGGACAAGGGGAATTTCGAGGTGGTCATGCTTGGGTGGAGCACATCGCCAGACCCGGACATGTTCGATGTCTGGCACTCCAGCAAGACCAATCCGGGCGAGTTGAATTTCGTCGGCTTCAAGAACGCCGGGGTGGACCGCCTGCTGGTGGAGGGGCGCAGCACCTTCGACATCGAAAAACGCAAGAAGGCCTATTTCCGCATCCAGGAGATCATGGCCGATGAACAGCCCTATACCTTCCTCTACGTGCCGGATGCCCTGCCGGTGGTCAGCTCCCGTATCCGTGGCGTGAAACCGGCCCCGATCGGCATCGGCTACAACCAGATCAAGTGGTACGTGCCCAAGGCCGAGCAGGTGTACTGATATGATACATTATCTCTTCAAACGTCTCCTGATGTTGATCCCCCTTATGGTCGGCATAACCCTGATCACCTTTACGGTGGTCCATCTGGCGCCGGGCGAGCCGGTTGAGATGCAAATGGCCATGAACCCCAAGGTGGGCAAGGAGGCCCGGGAGCGGCTGCGCAAATTCTACGGCCTGGACAGGCCGCTGCAGGAGCAATATTTCACCTGGGTCGGCAGGCTGGCGCGGCTGGACCTGGGCCGCTCCTTTTCCACCGACAACCGGCCGGTCAGGGACAAGATCACGGAACGCCTGCCCATCACCCTGTCCCTCAACATCATCGCCCTGGTGTTGGAATTCGGCCTGGCGGTCCCCATCGGCATCCTGGCCGCCACCCACCGTGATACCTTGTTGGACAAGGGGATCACCGTCTTTGTCTTCGTCGGTTTTGCCGTGCCGACCTTCTGGCTGGCGCTGCTCTTGATGTACCTGTTCGGCGTCAAGCTGAACTGGCTTCCCATATCCGGGCTGCATACCCTGGGGAGCGACAGTTATGGGTCGATTCGCTATATCGGCGACATGGCCAGGCATCTCTGCATGCCGATACTTGTGGCCTCCTTCGGCAGCCTGGCCGGGTTGTCGCGCTACATGCGCTCGTCCATGCTGAACGTGATAGGCCAGGATTACATCACTACCGCCCGGGCCAAGGGGCTTTCCGAGCGGGTCGTGATTTACAAACATGCCCTGCGCAACGCCCTTTTGCCGCTGATCACCCAGGCGGGTCTGGCCATTCCCGGCCTGATCGGCGGGAGTGTCATATTCGAGACCATCTACGCCATCCCCGGCATGGGTCAGCTCTTCTATCAAGCGGTCATGTCCCGCGACTATCCGGTGGTGATGGGTATCGTAATCATCGGCGCACTCTTGACCCTGATCGGCAACCTGGTCGCGGATATCTGCTATGCCGTGGCCGACCCGCGCATCAGGGAGGGGAGGGGGGTGCAGTGATCGGACGCCATTCCTATATCCGGGCCGTATTCTGGCCGCGTCTGGCCCATAACAGATTCGCCGTGGCCGGAGCAGTCGTCGTGCTGTTGATGCTGGCGGTTGCCCTGCTGGCCCCCCTCATCGTGCGCTTCAGTCCCAATGAGATCAACGCCTGGGCGGTTCTGGAACCCCCTTCCCTGAAACACTGGTTCGGCACCGACGATCTGGGGCGCGACGTGTTCAGCCGGGTCATCTTCGGGACGCGGATATCCTTGCTGGTCGGGTTTGTGGCAGCCGGAATCGCCGTGCTGATCGGCACAATCCTGGGCCTGGTGTCCGGGTTTTACGGCGGCTGGATCGACAATATCCTCATGCGGATCGTTGACATCATGTTCTGTTTCCCGACCTTTTTCCTGATCCTGGCGGTGATAACCTTTCTGCGGCCGTCCATCTGGTACATCATGATCGTCATCGGCCTGACCGGATGGATGGGAGTGGCCCGGCTGGTGCGGGCCGAGACCCTTTCCATTCGCGAAATGGACTACATTATGGCCGCCCGTTGCATCGGCTGTTCCGACAGGCGCATCATCTTCCGCCATATCCTGCCCAACGCCGTCTCGCCGGCCCTGGTGGCGGCCACCCTGGGCATCGCCGGCGCCATATTGACCGAGTCGGCCCTCTCGTTCCTCGGCATCGGCGTCCAGCCGCCCACCTCCAGTTGGGGCAACATCCTCACCTCAGGCAAGGATTACCTCGAATTCGCCTGGTGGCTGTCCCTGTTTCCCGGTCTGGCCATCCTGGTGACGGTGCTGGCGTACAACCTGTTGGGGGAGGGGATCAGGGACGCCCTGGACCCCCGCGTCAAACGCTGATCCCCGGCCAAACCAATGTCACACGATGCTGCATATGGCAATCAAGGCTTCCATGAAATTGGTGGTGGTCAAAAGTCCCACCAGATCGCCGTTTTTGTCGGTTACGCACAGGCCGTAGAGTTTTTTGTCGTGAACCAACTGAGCGGCCTGGCAGAGTGGCGCATCGGGCTGGATGGTATAGGGATTGGGGTTCATGGCGTCTTTGACCGTGGCCTTGGAGAGCACGTAATGCACCTCCCAGGTATCCAGGGAGGTTGACTTGCCGGGTGTGTATTCCTTGATCATCCGATCGGTGATCAGACCGCAGAACTTCCCCTTGCAGGTAACCGGCAGGCGGCGAATATTCTTCTCCTTCAACAGGTGGATCGCTTCGATAATGGTGGCGTTTTCCTCGATGGTGACAGGGTTGGGGGTCATCCATTGCGCGACGGTTTGCATGGCGGTTTCCTTTCGTATCCCCTTAAACATCGTCTCTCGCAAAGCTCACAAAGGCACGGAGAAAAACACGTAACCATGGAACTTCAGAATTAAATTACCTTGGATTACATAAAAAATATGCTGATTAACGTCGATCTTCAGCTAACGGTCAAGTCCCCCATTAATAAAGGGGTATTTGACCCAGCCTTACTTCGGGTTTTAGTTCCGAAATATGTAGTTCCCTGCTTTTTGATTCTCTTTGTGCCTCTGTGAGATACCTGTTTTTAGATCACATCCCCAGAAATGCCTTTTTTACGTGCTCGCTATCGAGCAGGTCCGTTCCCCCTCCGGCCAGGACGACCCGGCCGGTCTCCAGCACATAGGCACGGTTGGCGATCTTCAGGGACTGGAATACGTTCTGCTCAACCAGCAGGATGGAGACCCCCTGCCGGTTGATCTCCTGGATGATTTCGAAGATTATCTTGACAAACAGCGGCGAAAGACCCAGCGACGGCTCATCCAGCAGCAAAAGCTTCGGATTGGCCATCAGGCCGCGTGCTATGGCCAGCATCTGTTGCTCGCCGCCCGACATGGTGCCCCCCAACTGCTTTTCCCGCTCCTTCAGGCGGGGAAACATGCCGAACACCCGCTCCACGTTCGCCTCGCGTGTTTTCCTGGCGCTCTTGATATACGATCCCATGCGCAGGTTTTCCAGGACCGTCATCTCGGGAAATATCTTCCGTCCCTCGGGGACCTGGACGATGCCGCGCTCCACCACCTGGTAGGATTCGAGCTTTTCGATATCCTCTCCAAGGAAGGTGATGCTGCCGGAGGCCGGTTTCACCAGGCGGGAGATGTTCTTGAGGGTGGTGGATTTGCCGGCGCCGTTGGCGCCGACCACGGTGACGATCTCTCCCTCATGGACCTCCAGGCTGATGTCCCAGAGGACCTTCAGGTCGCCGTAGCTGAAGTTGAGTTTGTCGATGGTTAACATGAAGACCTCGATAAAACCTCTTATACATCGCACGCGGATCAAATTCGATAACTTCGGATTAAAAACAGCTCAAAGGCATTCAGGTTCAGAATCAAATTGTTATCAGAATTCATCTGATGTTGTCCGCGTGAAGCAGATTTCGATTTTTCTTTATTTCAAGATTTTGTTACTCACTGCCCAGATAAGCCGCAACCACATAGGGATTGCCGACGATCTCCCGCGGCGTCCCTTCCGCCAGTTTCTCGCCCGAATTGAGCACGACGATCCGGTCGGATATGCGCATGATGGCCTTCATGTCGTGTTCGATGACCATCTGGGTTATGCCCAGATTCTTGATTGCGAGGATCAATTGAATGAGTTCTTCGCTTTCAGCCGGATTGAGGCCGCCCATGACCTCGTCCAAAAGCAGCAATTTGGGCTGCGTTGCAAGGACTCGGGCCACTTCAAGCTTTTTGCGTTCACCGATGGGCAGGCCGCCGGCCAGGAATCCGGAGCGGTGTCCCAGGCCCACCACCATGATCTGCTCCATAGCCATGTCGCGGGCCTTTTTCAGCGAGTTTGTCCGGCAAAGCGCGCCAACCATGACATTGTCCACAACGCTCATCCCGGCCAGCGGCCGCACCTTTTGCCAGGTGCGGGCCATGCCCAGCTTGCAGACCTTGTCCGGTTGGAGGCCGTGCATGCTGCGGCCGTCAAAGACGACATCCCCCCTGGAGGGAGGATAATAGCCGGTGATGCAGTTGAACAGTGTCGTTTTCCCAGCGCCGTTGGGGCCGATCAAACCCATGATCATTCCGTGCCCTATCTCGAAGGACACGTCGGAGTTGGCCGACAGGCCGCCGAAAAACTTGCTGATATGCTTGATCTCAAGAATGGGCATCAGGCCGCCTCCTTCCGTTTTCCGAAGGCCAGCTTCTTCGCGAATCCCAACACGCCGTCGGGCATGAAGAGGATTACCACCACAACCAGGACGCCGTAGATCAGGACATGGGCGTGGGACAGGTTTTCGGTCAGAAAGCCACCGAAAGCCGAATCAGCGCTGACAACGCCAGAATTTATCAGTGATTCGCCGATCACGTTGCTGCGCAGTGCCTCCGAGAGCGGCACCAGCACCAGCGCCCCGATCACCGGCCCGAAGATGGTGCCGATACCGCCGATGATGCAGATCAGGACAATCTGCACCGACAGGTCCAGCGCCAGTACCGTGGATGGATCGATAAAGCCGACATATACGGCATAGAGGCTTCCGGCCAGCGAGGTGAGCACCGCTGATATGGAGAGGGCGACGTTTTTGTAGATGGTCAGGCTGATGCCTAGAGAATGGGCTGCGTCCTGGTCTTCGCGAATGGCCTGGAAATAATACCCCAGTTTCGAATTCTGCAAAAGCCAGGTGACCAGGATGACGAGCAGCACGAATACCAGGCCGGTATAGTAGAACGGCACCTTGGAGGAAAAGTCGGTGATGATGGTCCCGCCGATCTTCAGCGGCGGAATATCCGTGGCCAGGATACCTTCTGCGCCGTTGGTGAGGTCCTTCAGGTTCAGGGCCGATACCCGGAAAATCTCGGCCACGGCGATGGAGGCCAGGACGAAGTACGGCCCCCGCAGGCGGAAACAGATGCTGCCGATGATCAGCGCCACCAGCAGGGCCACTGCCATGCCGACCCAAATGCCCAGCCAGGGAGGAACCTGGCGGAATTGCATAAGCATCATGGTGGTGTAGGCCCCCATGCCGAAATAGGCGCAATGACCGACCGAATACTGGCCGGTGTAGCCCCCCAGGAGGTTCCAGCTCGACCCCATGACGATGCTGATGAATATCAGGATCATGATATGCAGGGCATAGGTGCTTTCAACAAACCGTGGCAACAGGAAGAGCAGGACGATCACAACAAGGCCCGCCATGGCCGGGAGAACGCCGATATTTTTGAAGAGTGGCTTCATGGTCGCATCGTCCCCGTCACACGTTGGATTTGCCCATCAGGCCTGAAGGCTTTAACAGCAGCACCAGCAGGAACAGCACGAACACCACCACCTCTTTCCAACCTGCGCCGAAGTAGACACCGCCGATCGACTCGGCCACGCCGATCAGGATGCCGCTCAGGGTCGCGCCGACGATGCTCCCCATCCCCCCCAGGACCGTGATGACGAAGGCCTTGAGGGTAAAGGTGCTTCCTACCTGGGGAAAGATATAGTAAGTCGGCGAGATCAGGGCGCCTGCGGCGCCGGCCAGCGAAGCGCCGAGACCGAAGGCGATGATGGACATGCGTTTCACGTTGATCCCCATCAGCTGCGCCGCCTCGCGATCCTGGGCCGTTGCCCGGATGGCCTGGCCGGTGTCGGTTTTCAGCAGGAACCAATACAACGCCACGGTGATAACCGCCGTTATGGCGAAGGAGATCAACAGCGGGGTAGAAATGGATATGCCCAGGATATCGAAACTGCTGGAGGAATAGGACGTGGAAAGAATCTTGTAGTCCGAGGTGAAGGCCAGCATGACGCTGTTGCTCATCACCAGCCCCAAGCCGATTGTCAACAGGATCTGGTTCTGGGGCAGGGTGCCGAGTATGCGGTTGATGAACATTTTCTGCAGAAAGCCGCCGTAGAGGAACATGAGCGGTATAATGACGACAATCGAGATGAACGGATCGATGTTGAATAGGGTGAACAGGTAGAAGGTGCCGTACATGCCGAGCATCAACAGGTCGCCGTGGGCGAAGTTGATCACCCGCATGACGCCGAAAATGATGGTCATGCCGATGCCGATCAGGGCGTAGACGCCTCCGATCAGGATGCCGCTGATCAGGGATTGCATGAAGATAGTCATCGAAAATTCTCCGAATACTGAAGGGGCGGGAAGACCCGCCCCTTCAGTATGTTATTTCCAGCCGGGGAACGGATAAACCGGCTTCTTGGAAACATACTTGGGCGGATAGACCGTTTGGTGCGCGCCGTTCTGTATCTGTTCCACCAGCATCTGATGCTTGTTCTGGTTGGTGTAGCCCTCATAGTCGGCGAATTTCACTTCGCCCATGATGCCGTTCCACGAGCCGCTCTTCAAAGCCAAGCGGAGCTTTTCCCGGTTGTCGCCGGCCTTGGCCGCGGTTTCGGCCATGATCATCATCGACTCGTAGGCGGTGGCGGCGTGATAGGTTGGTTCCTTGCCGAATTTGGCGATGTAGCGCTTGTTGAAGTCCTTGGCCCCCGGCCAGTTCACGTCGCCGGTCCACTGGGTGCTGGAAAAGACGCCGTTGGAAATGGCCCTTTCCTTGGCGAACGCCACGGTGGCGAAGCCGGCGCCCGCACCGAGGAACGCCTGGGGCGTGAGGCCGATCTCGCGGGACTGGCGCATGAGCAGGATGGCGTCAGCCACGTAGGAAACCATGAAAACCAGGTCGGGGTTCTTGGATTTGATCTTGGTCAGGGTTGAGCGGTAGTCGGGTGATCCCGGCGCATAAGCCTCTTCCGCCACGACTCTGATGCCCTTTTTGCCGGCATAATCCTTGGCGGATTTTGCGCCAGACGTCCCGAAATCAGTGTTCTCGTTGATGATGGCGATAGTCTTGGGTCTACCCAGGCTGGTCGCCATGTCGAGCAGGATGGTGGCATAATCGTAGGTGGTGGCGCTCAAGCGGAAGGTCCACTTCAAATTTTGACGGGTAATTTCTTCTTTCGAAGCTACCGGGATAAGCAGCGGTGTCTTGTACTTTTCGGCCAGCTTGGCTATGGCGTTGGCGCACTTGGAACTGTAGGGGCCCACAATGCCGGCCACCTTGTCGCGGGTGGCCATTTTTTCAAAGGCTGCCATGGACTTCTCCGGTTTCCCGGTGTCATCCTCCCTGACCAGTTCCACGTCGATGCCTTTTTTCTTCAGGTCCTCCAGGGCCAATGTAACGCCGTTTGTCAAGTTCTCTCCAATGGGGGCTTCTGGGCCGGTAATCGAGTTGACAAATCCGATTTTTACCTTGGCGGCATGGGCTGCCACCGGCAATGCCAATATCAGAGCCAACGCCGTTGCCTGAATCTTTCCGAACATACTGACCTCCTCGGGTTCATGATTGACGAATAAGGTTCACAACCAATCGACCATTATCAAAATGATGTTTTATTTTATCGCATAATAGCGGTTTAAGCAAGACTCCAGAACAAACGGGATGTAAAATCAGCCATGTGCCGGCAGCAACGTGACGACAAGGTCTTTTTTGAAGAAGATTATGGGCGGCATGCCGGCTTTCGTGCCAAGTCCCTCAGGGGCCTAAAGGGGTTAGGGGTGGGTGAAGCTGCAACATGCTCATTCCATGGCAGTCTTCCCCCCTCCCTGACTCTCCCCCGCAAGGGCGAAAGGATTTTATTCATAGCTTACGTGATACAAGGTACTAACCGCACGGAACACTAACCGCAGCAATCCTGATTGTATTTGTCTTATTACAATGATACTTTAAAACGACAAAGTGTCCATTGATAACGAAGAAAGAGGTGCAGGGATTATGATATTTGCCGGTATCCGGGTTATGTCACTTATGCTCCCACTGTTGGCCGCGGCACCGGCCTTGGCGGGAATACAGCTTTACCGTGGGGAAATGGAGGCCATAACTACGCCCAGCACGACCTGTGAAGGTTTTTTGGGAAAACGCCCCACGACCCTGGTCATAATCGAGGATAGCGCCCAACCGGGCTTGAACGGCTATCTTGAAAACGACGTGCTTGCCATAGGCAAGCTTGCCGGTTCGGATTCGGCCTATCTGAGGGTCAGCTATCCGGGGCAGGGCGGCAGCGGAAATACCATATCCCTGTCCCGCTCCGGCGCAACGAAGCTAACGGGAAAACTGAGCGGCACCGTTAACGTCAATCTCTGCACCTTTACGATTGGCCATCTGACACTTGACCTCGTAGATGACAAAAAAACCGCTGCCGCCACTCTCCAGCGGCTGGCTACCGAGTTTGAAGCCCAAGACACGCTTTACCGAGCCTTTTCTCTCAATAAGAACGGCAATTACGAGGAGGCGATGCCGCTCTTCGAAAAATCCCTCGGTCTGGCCGATGCGGTTTTCGGTCATGGTTCTTTGCAACTTAATCATTATATCATGGGGTTGGCGAACTGCTATGCAAAGCTCGGCCGTGACAAGGAGTTCAATGCCCTCTTTGACCAACGGATCAGCACCTCCGACGAGACCCTCAAAAGGGTGCTTACCAGGATTCGCGTGAACGCCCTTGCCCAAGAGGGGCGCATGCTGTTTGCCAAGACCGAGTATGAAGCGGCGCTGAAGATCCTGATGCAGGCCTACCAGCTCAACCCCAAGAACATGGACAGCATCCATACCGTCATGGCCGTATATATCCACAGCGGCCGTTACAGCGAGGCGGTAGCTTTTCTCGAACAGGCGGGCGCCAAACTTGAACAGGCGGGCGACCGCAAAGAGATCAACGATATTATTGCCCTGGTATATTTCAGAAAGGGGCTGAAGGATGCCAAAGATGACAAAGATGCAGAGACCTCGCTGCGCAAGGCGGTAGCCTTGGACCCGCAAAACGCCCAGTACCTTGAGGCGCTGGCGCGGATGCGCCACAAGGCAGGCCACTTCGACGAAGCAGAGCAACTGCTCAACCAGGGGTTGGAGCAGATCACGGATGAGTCGTCACGCCGTGAGATCATGGCGGTACGGGAAAAGCTGCGCCAGACCGAAATGATTATCAAAAAGCTTCAGTCGGCGGGTAGCTGATGGGATACCGTAATCTGCAGGAATGTGTCGGCGACCTGGAGCGCCGCGGCATGCTGCTGCGAATCGGTACGCCGCTCGATCCGCGTCTCGAAATCGGGGCTGTCCAACGGCGCGTCTACCGGGCCGGCGGGCCGGCGCTGCTCTTCACCAACCCGGTCAATTGCAGCTTTCCCCTGTTGGGCAACCTGTTCGGCACCCTTGAGCGAACCCGCTACATCTTCCGTGACAGCCTGGCCGACATCCGTTGCCTGGTTGATGCCAAGATCAACCCGTTATCCCTGGTCAAACACCCGATGGACGCCCTGAAGGCTCCCTTTGCCGCTTGCCGTCTCCTGCCCAAAACCGTCTCCCATGCACCGGTGCTGGAATGCCGCACAACCTTGCCCCGCCTGCCCCAGGTCGTATCATGGCCAAACGATGGCGGGGCCTTCATCACCCTGCCGCAGGTCTACACCGAAAGTCCGGTCAAACCCGGTTTCGGCGCGTCCAATCTGGGGATGTACCGGGTGCAGATCTCCGGCAACAACTATGTTCCCGACAAGCAGGCCGGCCTGCACTACCAGATCCAGCGCGGTATCGGGGTACACCATGCCGAGGCCATTGAACGGGGCGACCTGTTGCGGGTGAACGTCTTTGTGGGCGGCGCCCCCTCCATGACCGTGGCAGCGGTCATGCCGCTGCCGGAAGGGATGCCGGAGATCTCCTTTGCCGGGCTTCTTGGCGGCCACCGCATACCCATGGCGCCCTTGGCGGGGCACCTGCCGGTCTCGGCAGAAGCCGATTTCTGCATCTGTGGTGTGGTCGATCCCGGAAAAACCTTGCCGGAAGGCCCTTTCGGCGACCATCTCGGCTACTACAGCCTGACCCACGATTTTCCCTTCATCCAGGTGGAAGCGGTTTACCACCGCCGTGACGCCATCTGGCCCTTTACCACCGTCGGGCGCCCCCCCCAGGAGGACACCAGCTTCGGCGCCTTTATCCATGAATTGACCGGCCCCCTGATCCCGACCGTGGTCACCGGCGTCAGGGAGGTTCATGCCGTGGACGCCGCGGGCGTGCATCCGCTGCTGTTGGCCGTGGCCAGCGAGCGGTATGTCCCCTATGCGTCGGAGCGCCGGCCCCAGGAACTTCTGACCATTGCCAACGCCATCCTTGGCCAAGGCCAGCTCTCCCTGGCAAAGTACCTGATCATCGCTGCCCATGAAGACGCACCCGGCCTGCATACCCACGACATTGCCGCCTTTTTCCGCCACATGCTGGAACGGGTGGACTGGCGCGCTGACCTGCACTTCCAGACCGCCACCACCATCGACACCCTGGACTACAGCGGCACCGGGCTCAATGAGGGGTCCAAGGTGGTCATCGCAGCCGCCGGGCCGCCAAGGCGCATCCTGGCAACCGAGGTGCCGGCAGGACTGGAACTGCCGCCCGGTTTCGGTCCGGCCCGGGTCTGCCTGCCCGGCATCCTGTCGATCCAAGGGCCACGGTCAAGACAGGGGAGGGGTGAGAGCGACCCGGCCATCGAAGAGTTCTGCCGTTTTTATGGTGAGAGGTCCGGTTTCGATGGCTTTCCCTTGATCATCATCTGCGATGACGCCCCCTTCACTGCGGCAACCCTCAATAATTTCCTCTGGGTGGCCTTCACCCGCTCAAACCCGGCCACGGACATCTACGGTATCGGTGCTTCACAGTACGCAAAGCACTGGGGTTGCAGCGGGCCGTTGGTGATCGACGCCCGGCTGAAACCGTTCCATGCCCCGGTGTTGGAGGATGACCCGGAAGTTGAACGAAAGGTTGAATCATTGGGTGCTAAGGGCGGTCCGTTGGAAGGTTTTATTTGAATATGTCCGCAGCCATAACTACCCACAGCCTTACCAAACGTTACGGCGGCCTGACTGCCCTGGACAACTTTGACCTGGAAGTGGCCCAGGGATCGATCTTCGGCCTGCTGGGGCCGAACGGCGCCGGCAAGACCACCCTGATCCGCGTCCTGACCACGTTGATGCGCCAGACCTCGGGAGAGGCCTTTATCGAGGGGCTGGATACCCGAAGCCTTGGGCGTGAGATCCGTCGACTGATCGGGGTGGTGCCCCAGGAAAACAGCCTGGACCGTTACCTGACCGCGCGGGAAAACCTGGAGCTGCACGCCCGGCTGCACGGCATGGAGCCCCGGCACTACCGGAAGCGGATCGACGATTTGTTGGAACTGATGGGGTTGGTGGCCCGGCAGAAGGATTTTCCCGATACCTATTCGGGCGGCATGCAGCGCAGGCTGGTGGTTACCCGGGCGCTGCTGCATGAGCCGCGGGTGCTGTTCCTGGACGAGCCGACGACCGGGCTCGATCCCCAGTCGCGGCGGGCGGTGTGGGACTATATCAAATCCATTGCCGGCAGCATGACCATCTTTTTGACCACGCACTACCTGGAAGAGGCCGAACAGCTCTGTGACCGGATCGCCATCATGGATCACGGCAAGCTGATTGCCCTGGGCAGTACCCAAGAGCTGAAGGACCACTTGGCCGGGGGGACGTTCTACCTGATAGAATTTGGGGAAGACGCCGAGCGGTATGGGGCTGTTCTCAGGAATATGGCCTGTGTGCGGGAGGTCGAGGTGAACGGAAACTCGGTCTGCGTGGGGCTCGAAAGCTGGGAATGCCTCTCCGAGGTGATTACCGCCTTGAACGGTGCCCCGGTGCGGCGCATCGCCCTGCGGGAACAGACGCTGGAAGACGTGTTTCTCAGCCTGACCGGCGAGAAGGTGAGGGAGTAGTGTTCAAAGGGGCCTTTGCCATCTGGCGTCGCGACATGCTGGTCCTGCGCCGCAGCATACTTTCCGAGATGACGGCGGTGGTGGCCTATCCGCTGACCATCTACCTGGCGTTCGGCATCGGCATGAAAGGGTACATCGGCTTGGTGGACGGCGTGCCCTACAGCCTGTTCATCGCACCGGGGCTGATCACCATGACCGCGGTCAACGCGGCCTACAGCGAAAGCACCTGGAGCCTCTGGTTCCACCGGAAGGTGCAGTTTACCATCGAATCCTATCGGGTTACCCCCATTTCGGTATCGGAGATCGTGATCGCCAAGATACTGTCCGGCTTGTCCCACGGGCTGATCAAGGGGCTGGCCGTGGGGCTGGTGATCTTCGTCATCACCCCGTTCCGCTTCTCACCGGCGCATTTACTGGCGTACCTGGCCTTCCTGATACCCGGTTCGGCCTTGTTCTCCTGCGCCGGCGTAATCTGCGGCACGGTCATGGACAAGCCCGAGACCATCGGCAGGGTCGAAGCCATCTTCATCATGCCGCTGATCTTCATGTCCGGACTGTTCTTTCCGCTCTCCTCCTACCCGGCCAACGTCGCCCCCTGGATCAGGGTGCTGCCCACCACTGCCCTGTTCGAGGGGGCCCGTCACGCCCTGGTCAGCGGCGTCTTTCCCGTGAATTCCGCCCTCCATGTAGCGTTCACGGCCGTGCTGACCTTTGTGGCGGCGGTGTGGATATTCCGGCTGAAAATGTCGGAGTGAGGCAGTTAATCAAAGCACAACGCCCTTCTGGAAAGAATTCCAGAAGGGCGCCGGTACATTCACATATGCGGAGTCGTACACTCACATGTGCGGAGTAATTACTATTTTCCGCCGCAGGTAAAATTTGCTTCAATGCGACGGTTTTTCTGTTTGCCTGCGGAAGTCTTGTTATCCGCTATCGGTTTGGTGGGACCGAAGCCCTTGGCGCCTAAACGTTCCGGAGCTATCCCAAAATGTTTGACGAGATAATTACGAACACTGTCTGCGCGACGCTGGGAGAGCTTCATGTTCATCTCTTTCAAACCGGCATTGTCCGTATGTCCCTCGATGACGCCTTTGGCGTCAGGAAACTCTTTGAGAAAATCAGCCAGTTTTTTTAGCTCATCATGATACCGGGGTTTGATGTCGGCTTTGTTGGTATCAAACTTGATATCAAGTTCCGTCGGGCTGCAGAGTTTTGCCTGTGCTTTAGGTTGAATTGGAGCAGGGGCATTTACAGAAGCATTTACGGAAATATTTGCCGTGCTTTTGGCCGTACCACCGTCACCACTGCAAATCAAAGTATAGGCGGCATCAACACTGGGGGTTATTGTCAGGGAGCCTTGTGGTCGTACAGCACCAATGCCGGGCTGAATGTCGCAATTTGTCGCGTTCCGGGAACTCCACAACAAAGATGCGGTCTCACCCTTGATAATTGTATTCGGAGTAATCATCAGATTGTCGGAAGGTGCCGGAGTAGCCGGAGCTTGTATGACCGGAACAGGCTCCTCTTTGACCGCCTGTGAAGGACAGAGGGCATTGGTTTTTGCCGTTGCCTGTTTTGCCAGCGCTACACCCTCCTCGGTGTGACATGCCCTGAAGACGTCAAAGGCGCTGTTCTTGGTAGCCTCGGCAGCCTTGAATTCATCGGGGCAGACTTTGTCTTTTCCGGCCTGACGCGCTGCTTCCACCGCCCGGTCTGCCTCTTGCATCTCAGAGCGGATATAATAACCCGGTACGTTCCCTCGTCCGGTATTAACTTCGTAATGGGCACAACCGGACAACATCCCCAATGAAGTCAAAGTGATAACAAGAAACGACACCCTCAACATGTTTGACATCTTCATTCATCCCTCCTTTGGCAAATTTTAATTGAATACATTTCAATTTTTTTAGCACTAAAATTCTATGGAGTCAATATCGACCCTGATAAATCTGGATTTGTTCGGGGATAAATGCGAATTATCCGATGTCCGGCGCAGGTTCCGATTATTTCTCTACCGGGGTACGGTTGATGGTCTCTTGCGGATGGCTATTGGCGCTGCAAAGTTCCCCCAGATGCAAGAATGCATTAAATAACATTGTTTTGCTTTTGTCGTCAAAAGTATTAATAACTACTGTATGAATGGGTAAATCAGTTCCATTAATCCTGTATATAGCCGGTTTATCAAAATTCAATATTATGAAATCCGTGTAATCACTACCGACTTTAGATTGATGATTATTCAGGCTCGAAAAATCAATTCCGCTGAATTTTATTTCATACGGGGTGCCGACAGGAAATGTGCCAAATACTTTATACTCCAATATACAGTTGTCTATTTTTATGTATTCGTAACTTTCCTGCCGCGCGACCGAGGTATTGCTTGGCATGGTTTTTTTGATTAAATTGACGGTATCATCATAGGAAAGGCCGTTATCGCCGTATGCGACGCAACTCATTGATAACAATAAAATTGCGACTATGACCGGTATGATGTTTACATGTTTCACGCTTCCTCCAATTTTCTTGGCCGGCCGGTTTTTCCGTCGCAGCCGCCCCGCAGCATATCGATCCTTTTTTGCAGGATAAAATCGGGCCGGTTTTCCGGCGCCATCCCCTCCAGCCGGGCAATGTCGATCCCCAGCTCCGTGGTGGTCATGGCTGCAACCCGAACAGCCCGATCCCATTCCTCCCTTTCAAACATTCCATCGGGCTTGTCCGCCTGAGACACCTGGAGCAGGATCTCCCCAATCTCGGCCTTCAGGGCCTGCTGCGCCGTCTTCAGCCGGGTGGAGTCCCGCAATTCACCCCATCGGTTGAGCATGCCGTGCAGCCTGCTGGTCCAGGCCAGGGCCGCGCGGTATCCGGAGGGGAGGCGCAAGCGTTCGCACAGGCTGCGGGCCATGTCAAAACCCGCATCATCGTGGCCGTGGTGCTTGGGGTAGAGCGCCGGGTCGGTGGACAGCTTGCCGATATCGTGAAAAAAAGCGCAGAACCGGGCCAAGGGGTTGTCGGTGCGCTCGGCTACCCGTTGCAACACCTGCACCGCATGGCTGAACAGGTCCCCCTCGGGATGGTGCTGCAATGGTCCGGCCGGGATGGCGGGCATGGCAAAGAGTTCCGGCAGATAGCCACCGCCTGCGTCGAATTGGAGCATGCGCGTAAAAAAACGCTCCGGATCTTCAGCCTCCAGGGCTTTCAGCATCTCGCGCGAATAACGCTCCACCGGCACAAGACTGAGCGGCTGCCGCCAGTCTTGCTCCCGGATAAGTGCCTCGCATCCGGGTGTCATGCGCCAACCGTCGGCCTCGAACCGGAAAGCGCGGAATATGCGTAGCGGATCATCCCGGAACGAGTAGGATGAACAGGCTGCCAGCCGTCGTTCTTCCAGGTCGCGCCTGCCGTGGAGGGGGTCGATAATCCCGCCGTCCAGGGGCATGGCCATGGCGTTGACGGTAAAATCGCGCCGGGCAAGGTCCTGCGCAAGGGCGTTGCCCAGGTCGGCCAGCAGCGTTACCTCGATCGCGCCGAACGCCTGGACATGCCTGAACCAGATGGGAGTCGTGCTTTGGGGCACGACCCGACGGAAGCCGCAGGCAACCAGTTCGGCCTCATCCAGGCAGGCTGCCAGATCGATATCGGTACCCTCCCGCCCCAGCAAATGATCCCGCACACTGCCTCCCACCAGGAGGATACGTTCATGGCTTGACGGAGGAAACAGCTCTTTGAGAAAGGCTATGGTCGTGTTCATGTACACTTTTTCATCCCATGCTGCCTGACGCCGTAAAGACCGGTCAGCAGGTTTTCACCCGGCGGAGCGGCCAGGGCGTCCTTCAGGCAGCCCAGAGCACCGATCCGCTCGAACAGCACCACGGTGCGCATCACTGCATCCTTTGCCAGTTCATCAGGCGTCTCGTTTCTCTCCTCGCCGGTAACGGGATGACGCCAGGTGCCGAACAATTCACCGGGATCATTCCCGGACCGGACCAGGGGATGGAACAGTTGCCGCGCGTGCCTGAACAGGGGGACCGGCAGGCAGGCCAGCAGGCGGGCGACAAGTTTCCAGGGGGTACAGTCGTACATGGCCTGGATGCGGCAGTGCAGCCAAAGAGCCCGTTCCAATGCCCGGCGCGGCACGCTCCCCTCGGGGTCGAACAGAAGGGCGACGGCCGTGACGAGTTCGGCCCGGATGGCGGGCGTCATCAGGGTATCCAGCCGCTTTGCCGGGAAAACGACGCCCTGTCGGGAAAAATGGCAATCGATGGCGGTCTCCACCCGGTAGTGGCGGCCGATGTCCCTCAAGCCGCTCTGGGCAAATACAAAGGGGTGGAAGACGATGTCGGCTTGCATGTGGGAAAGGACCCCCAGGAGGCAGGCCTGCAACCCGGCCGGAAGACCTTCTGCCCCATGGGCCTCCTCGATCCTGATCAGCGGCGCATAGCTGTTGCCGCCGGCATCGTGGAAGCGATGGGCCAAAGCCAGGGCTGTGGGGCCGTGTTGGCCCTGGAAGAGGTGCATCAGGGTATCGGGCAGGACCGCGCCCGCCAGGTAGAGTGCCCGGTTTTCATGGATGAGGGCGGAAACGCGGCTCGTGTCTTCCAACCGGGCCAGGGATCGTTCGGCCAGCAGCCAGTGGGTCAGTTCCTTGGGCATGGTATGGCGTTCTCCGGGTTGTGATCGCATCGGCGATTAAATAGGCACATCCTGGCGTAGGGGCGTAGTGCAGGCGCCCTGATTGGGCGAACAGCAGTTCACCCCTACAATTCAGATATTTAACCACCGAAACAATAAAAAAGAAAGCGCGGGCGTTGAAGGGCCGCCGTTAGTGGCATACAATCGTCGTCATACCCTCCAGAGCCGTTTTAACGTACCGGTTTTTCTGGAGCCGATCAAACCGATGTATTCATCGAAAACTTCGTGAATAAGGCAATAGGTGACCGGGCCTGAATCAAAATACAACTCCTTGAGAACCACATATTGACCAGCGAGCAGATATGGCTCCTCAGTTCCGGCATAGTTGTTTTCGGACAAGAGGGATTCCGCTTCTTCAACTCTCGCAAGAAACGCATCGGCTATTTCCGGTCTGTGCCGTTCCGACAATCCCAGCGCATACCGCCTGACCCTGCTTTATATTCACCGGAGCGCTTAAGCGGGCGTTTTATCATTCCTCAGCTCTTTTCTGATGGAATCAAAAAAATCATAGTTCTTCGCCACGACATCTCCGAGACCGGATCGAAGTTCGTACCACCCCCGTTCCACGGAATCGATAAACGCCTTTTATTCGTCGGCACTTCGCACGTACATGCGAAGCGAATCCCTGAGAATATCTTGCTCCGTACGCCCCTCTGACTGGGCTACCCGTTTCAGGTTCATAGTGTCATTTTCATCGAGTCTAAGCCCTAATTGCCTGGATCTGGCCATTTAGTCACCTCTTTGATAGCTTTGATATCATTGTAAAACAATACATATCATCGGACAAGGGACTTGTGAAAACCACCACCCGACCATTCCTAAACCAGAAGATAAAAAGCCCCCTCCTTGATAAGGAGGGGGGCAGGGGGGTAAGTAAAATGTGAGTCCTTTCGAGGGCCGTCAATAACTTTTAACACCGGGGAACCACTAAGTGGAGTATAATATTTAAAAAGAAACATGTATTGTAGAGAGGAGACCGACATGAAAAAGCTTCTTCGGACAACTTTGGCTATCGTTGCCATCCTCATGGTTTGCACAGCGCCCTGTCATGCTGCCCGAGGCGGGCGTGGCGGCGGCTATGGCTGGCATGGAGGGGGGTGGGGCTGGGGTCCCATACTTGGGGCTGAAGCTTTAGGACTGGGGTTGATGGAGATGTCTTATCCGTATGCTTATCCGTATGCTTACCCGTATGCTTACCCTTATCCCGCACCTGTTATTCAGGAACCTGCAACCGAAATGTATGTCCAGCCCAGCCCACAGCCGGTACAGACAGGATACTGGTATTACTGTAGTGATTCTCAGGCATACTACCCATATGTCAGGGAATGCCCCGGCGGATGGATGAAAGTGGTGCCATCACCACCACCCAGGTAATTTTGAGCCCGGAGATTTCATTAGGCGGAGCAAAGCTCCTGCACGAACCCTGCCTCGGCAGCATCTCGTGACCTAATGGAACATCTGGGTTGAACTAGCAATAAACGTCTTATACGACGAGAGGGAAAATTACAGGGACACCATAGCGATTCATATTTTTAATTGGCATGGTGTCCCTCTATTATCCGGTCTTTCGCGTGATCGGTGTTAGATTTCCTGGTTGGAAAGATAGACTTCAAGCTCTTGTACCCGCCGTTTTAGCATTTCGTATGCAAAACCATTGGCAGATATTCCCTGCAATGTTCCCCCTTCATTCGGATCGAGAGCATATGATAAATCCTGCTCGGCAGTGCGCCATGCGAGCCATTTCCTCTGGGAGTTTTTCAACAGCTCCTGTTTCGGTTTTGCCAGTTTTCCCATCAGTGTTTTGTAGAGCTGATTCAATCGATTGTCCATTTTACCGATTGCATCTCCAGAACAGTCGTTCATGGTTGCCGTTACACCTTCAGATTTATCCAAGCAAGCGGAATATGCGGCATCAATCGCAGCGATCTCGGTATCTTGGGCTGCATGACCGGAAACGACCGACAACAGGGTTATCGCTAGGCAGACCGTGATTGTAAGTTTTCTCATGTTTTCTCCTTGCTTAAGCATAAAAGTGTATATTTAACAACACAATACACATTGTCACTGAAAGCAGGCCTTGAAATAAACCGAGCATCTTGGAGGCCTGAACATACGGGGACCCTTCGAGAGCTTTGAACAGTTTGCATTTGTAATCTGTAAATGTATATAATAGAAGAAGAAAATCGTGGAAGGTGGATGCGATGATTAATACAAGACAAGAAACAAGAACGATATCCAGCGAAAAATGCGAAATTAAAAATGGCGGTTCGGTGTATGAATGCAGGCTCGTGGACATCTCGTCCTCTGGTGCGAAGGTGACCTGTTTTGGTTTTTTGCAGGAGACTTGGCCAGGAGACAAATGTGTTTTGCATTTATACGATGAAAGCGAAATACCATGTCAAGTCAAGCACATTGCTGCATCAAATATTGGTCTTAGTTTTGCTCGTGTTAATAATGAATAATAACGCAATGCTACCAATTCATTCTTGTCTTGGCTGATGACACAAAGATTGATACGGGAGGTAATTCGGGACAGATCTATTTATTGTTCATGAATGAAAAATAGATCTGTCCCCATTTTCCTTTTTGAAACACACTTAGCATCCTGGAAGCCTACCGGCACCCTTTTATGGATCGGTAATTACAGTATGCAGGGGAGAAAGTGCATTTTCTTTTCCGCTAATTGATTCTATTACAATCCTTACGACAGCGGTCTTTATGATGTTCTGGTTTTTCATAGGGGAGAATGCATAACTGGAGGGTACATATTTTTGCACCATTTTCTCCAGGATTCTTCCCTTTTCATCCTGCCCTTCCACAAATTCGGCTTTTCCAAAACAGATAACGCTTTTGTAAACCTGACTGATCCCGCAACCTTGTTCCCAAAGCACCTGCGGGCCGATCTCATCCACCATAAAGCAGACACGAGGATCGGCCCGCAGCGCATCTATCTTGCGGCCGGCCAACCCGCAGTGGAAGTAGATGCTCCCTTCGAAAAACAGGTAGTTCACGGCAATGATGTATGGACCCTCTTCAGTCGTTACAGCCAATCTACCGACCGGCATGCGTTCCAGTAAATGTTCCATTTCCCGGGAGGTCTTCATTGCTCGTTCTTTACGCCGTGGTTCTGTTTTCATTCGTTCTCTTTTTCCAATCGCCCAACAGGGTTGGAGGATCCGCCCAAAAAATAAATCCGTCCGTTTTTTTCTTCAGGGTTTCCCCTGGTGTGACGGTTGCGAGATTGAACGTCGAGCTTATTGCATGATTGCATGCCAGACCCTGCGATGCAACCAGACCGCCCGATCTTCATTTGGCGGGCAATATCGGTTGCGCCGAGGCCTTGTTCTTACCCAGTTATTCGGCGTCGGTGACCTTCCCATCCACAAATATCACCTTCACGTCATGATAGACGAAGATTGTCTTTGCGCCCAAAAGGATCTGCTTCTCAGGGAGGCCCAGGATCGCGGCCACTTCCTCCAGCGTTTGGCCGAGCCGGATTGTTCTGGTCGCACTGCCGGCTTCGTGCGGCTTGGGGGGAACGGTTGCGGGGGGCTGCTCAGCGGTGGGGCGGCTTTCCACGGTTTCCGGGAGTGGTTCTCCTCCTATGGCCAGCCACTCTCCGATGTCATTCAGAAGTTGCTGCGTGGTCACCGTTGCCAGACCGCCATCAAACTGAAAACGGACTGAGGCCTGCAGCGGTGTCGGGCCCCGCGTGCCACTGCCGGGTACGACATAGGTTGCGACGCTGTAAAGATCGAGTTGCACGTAGTCGCTACCGGTGCGGACGCCATACAAGTAGAGCCGTTCACCGGGTTTTAGGGCACCGTCGCGGACATTGCCCAGGGGCAGATCCCCGCCGCCGGCAACGACGATCTGGTGGTTCCTCACCGCGTTCGGTTTGAACACATTGCTGGGGCGACCCGCCCGTAGCCCCTCGCGACGAGGTATCAGCACGCTGCCAATTTCATTGAAACCGCCAAAGAATCCCGGGGTCGTAATGCGGTAGTGGCCCTTCACTGCCATTTCAGCCTCATCACGGGTGACAGCAAACGATGTGCAGGCCGTAAACAGCGGAATCAGAATCACTGAAAAACGGATGATATGGTAGAGCATGTCATTTTCCTTTCTGGACAGTACTGAAAATTGCGGATCGGGTTATCATCAGACGTCTATGATTTCAGGAAAACTATTGAAAGGTTGCGTCTCCATTTCCCATTTTGTGGAGAATGGGGACGCGACTCTAACTGATTCTCTCTTAAAGGGGGCTGCCCTTGACACGAGACAATTGAATTTACTTCAAAAAGGTCTCATATCAAGGGCAGATCCATCAGCTTTTCTCCTCAGCTTTATCTTTAGTGATAGTCGGTTTTTCAGCAACCGTACTCTTCGTTTCAATTTGATTTGGAGCGGATGATTGAGTTGCAGGTGATACTGTTGTCTCTGACGGCGTTGCGTCTGTTGATACAACTTCCGTCGCAGCTCCTGCAGTCGTATCGCCCCCTGAGTCGGTATATTCTGCTTTTGTGCCGTAACCGTCACCGAACCATCCAGCACCTTTGAGGCTGAATGAGACAGCTGACACTAACTTACGGACAGTCCCGCCACATTTAGGGCATCGGTCTGCGGGTGGGTCTGAGAACTTTTGACGAAGTTCAAATTGAATGTTACAGGAATTACAGCGATATTCGTAAACTGGCATTTAATCATCCTCATAAATTAGTTACGTGGTCAGGTTAAAGTTTCATGCAGAGAACGTATGTGTCCAGCCCCTGAAATGAGACATTTGGGGGGTGAATTCGAGTCATTGTCTCGTGTCAACGGCTGCTTGCCTAACTCGTTATTAAGTGGTAAACGCGAGCATGCGCGTGAACCGGTGATCAACCCAAACAGAACAATTTCCCCATAAAACCATATCACTCATCCGCCATCTCAAACGCAAACCGGCGCCCGGAATGATTCCGCGGCGCCGGTTCAGATTCAACAGCAAATCCCCCTCAATCCCCCTTTATCAATGGGGGAAGTATAAACAAAATCGGTTAGGCACATTCCGAATACCCGCACACCCGGCAGACCGAACAGCCTCCTTCGTGCTCCACGATGCCGCCGCAATCGGGGCAGGCGCCACGTTCCTGTGTGGCGGTCTCGGCTTCGATATCGTAGCCGCTTGCCACCATGTGGGCCTGGATAGCCTTGGCCACGGCGTCGGCGCAGGAGAGGATGCGGTTGTCGCCGAACCCGGAAGGGCAGTGGCAAGAGATCCCCAAGAGCTGCTTGATGACCTGGCGGGCCTGGACGCCGCTACGCCAGGCCAGGGACACCATGCGGCCGATGGCCTCGCTCTGGGACGCGGCGCAGCCGCCGGCCTTGCCCATGGTGGTGAAGAGTTCGAACAGGCCGGAGTTGTCCTCGTTGATGGTCACGTAGAGCGGTCCGCAGCCGGTCTGCATCTGGTGGGTCCACCCCTTGAGCGCCTTGGGACGGTCGCGCTTGATGGCCTTCTTCTCATCTTCCACCGGCGTGGCGGCGACGATGGTCTGCTGTTCCTCTTTCTTGCCGGTGGTGAGCACCTGTTCGTCGCGGGAACCGTCACGGTAGATGGTGACGCCCTTGCAGCCGGTCTCGTAGGCCAGCATGTAGGCCTTTTCCACGTCGTCCATGGTGGCCGAGTTGGGGAAGTTGACCGTTTTGGAGACGGCGTTGTCGGTGTAGAGCTGGAAGGCCGCCTGCATCTGGATATGGTCTTCCGGGGTGATGTCGTGGGCGGTGACGAATACCCTGCGCACCTCTTCCGGCACCTCGGGGATGTCGTGGAGGGTGCCTTGCTCGGCGATCTTCTTCATCAATGCCTCGGAATAGAAGCCGCGTTCCTTGGCGATCTGTTCGAAGATCGGGTTGACCTCCACCAGCACGTTCTTGTCCATGACGGTACGGATGTAGGAGACGGCAAACAGCGGCTCCACGCCCGAGGAGGCATTGGAGATGATCGAGATGGTGCCGGTGGGCGCAATGGTGGTGACCGTGGCGTTGCGCATGGGCGGCGCGCCCTTTTTGTCGAAGATCGAGCCCTTGAAGTTGGGGAAGGAACCGCGTTGCTTGCCCAACTCCTGGGATGCCAGATGTCCCTCGTCGTTGATGAACTTCATCACCTTTTTGCCCAGCTTGATGGCTTCTTCGGAGCTGTAGGGCACCCCCAGCAGGATCAGCATGTCGGCCCATCCCATGACCCCCAGGCCGACCTTGCGGTTGGCGTGGGTCATGTCGTGGATCTCTTGCAGGGGGTAGCTGTTGGCCTCAATGACGTTGTCCAGGAAGTGGATCGAGTCATGTACGACGGTTTTCAGCTTCTTCCAGTCAACGGTGTTGTCCTTGATGAATTTTCCCAGGTTGATGGAGCCCAGATTGCAGGATTCATAGGGGAGCAACGGCTGCTCGCCGCAGGGGTTGGTGGATTCGATCTCGCCGATGTGGGGGGTCGGGTTGTCGCGGTTGAGGCGGTCCAGGAAGATGATCCCCGGCTCACCGTTTTCCCAGGCCTGCACCACGATGCGGTGAAAAACCTTGCGGGCGTTCATGGTGTTGAAGATCTTCTTGTCCCTGGGGTTGATCAGGTCGTACTCCTCGTCCCGCTCCACGGCCTGCATGAATTTCTCGGTCAACCCGACGGATATGTTGAAGTTGTTGAGATGCTTCTGGTCGGCCTTGCACATGATGAAATCCATGATATTAGGGTGATCGACCCGCAGGATGCCCATGTTGGCGCCGCGCCGGGTGCCGCCCTGCTTGATGGTTTCCGTGGCGATGTCGAATACCCGCATGAAGGAGAGCGGACCGCTGGAGATGCCGGTGGTCGAGCTGACCACGTCGTTGGCCGGGCGCAGGCGTGAAAAGGAGAAACCGGTGCCGCCTCCGGATTTGTGGATCAGGGCGGTGAACTTGACCGCGTCGAAGATCTCCTCCATGGAGTCGCCCACCGGCAGGACGAAGCACGCGGAGAGCTGCCCCAGTTGGCGGCCGGCGTTCATCAGGGTCGGGGAGTTGGGAAGGAATTCAAAGTTGGTCATCATGCGGTAAAACGTGGCGGCCAAGCCCTTGAGGTCGGCCTTCTTGTCGAACGTCCTATCGGGTGCCGCAATGGTTTCGGCCACCCGGCGGAACATGTCGGCCGGCGTCTCCAGCACCTTGCCCTCGGCATCACGCCTCAGATAGCGCTTTTCAAGGACGGTTGCGGCATTTTGGGAAAGACCGGGAATTGTATCGTGTGCAGGTTCCTTTTTCATGAATGGTTCTCCTTGTGGCGTGAAAAAATCGAGTTATTTTGAGGAATTGGGGGTAGAATGGAATACTCGCGCAAAACCACAATATTTGGTGGAACATGGAAAATAAACCACAACATATATGACAAGTCAATATAATATTTACGGAATATTTCCGGCAAACCTAACGTGCTGAAATAAACATTAAAATAGCTCTTCTGCCACGGAGACGCAGAGACACGGAGAAAATCATAGAGGTTTTTCCAGCAATGTCCGGTTAGTAAATTGGCTTTGTCTGAAACATGCGATAAGGTCTATTCCTCCCCTTGTGGGAGGGGGAGCTAACCGCAAATACCAAACCGGACAACGCTGAGCTTTTTTAAATATTCCCGCATCCGGAATGGTGAAGGGAATTTAGACCAAAACGGTGCCTAAGCCTTTGTAATGTTTATCTCAGTGGCTCTGCGGCTCTGCGGCAAATACTTTTTCCGAACAAAAAATTTACAGCATCCCTGTATGTGTGGTAGAACCTGCTCATCACCAAATGGAGCACCATGTGAACAACCTTTTTTCCCGGATCATCGGCATCTGCCTCACAATCATGCCCCTGGCCGGTTGCCAGAATACCTTTGTCGCGAGTGGGGAGATCCCGCTCAACAGAAGCGCGATGTCTGCCCGGCTCCAGGGCATTGTCCCCCTTGAGCCCGCCACCCCGCCGGCCTCTTGCGCCTTTGACGGGCCGCAAACACCCCCCCGGAACACTATTGATGATCGCAGTTACGAAAATGCGACCCTCACCGAAGATGTGACCTGGCGCGGAACCGTGCTGATCAGAGGGTCTTTGGTGGTTGCCCCCCAGGCGACGCTTCGCATCGAACCGGGGACGACCGTGCGTTTTGCCCGGATTGAGGGCGGCCTCGGGAAGGCCCGGCTGGTTGTCATGGGACGCATCCAGAGTATCGGCACGGCCGAACGCCCGATCCTGTTTTCCGTAGCCTCTCCCGCACCGGTCAAAGGCGACTGGGGCGGTATCCTGCTGCTCTCCACCGAAAAGCACAACCAGTTCGAACATACTGCCGTCGAAGGTGCGGAAACGGGCCTTGAAGCGCGCTTTTCGACCCTTACCGCCAAGTCGGTGCGGATCTCCCTCTCAAAAACGGGGCTGGCCTTGCGCGACAGCGTCGTCAGCGTCGAAGCGTCGGGTTTTTCTGCCTGCGAGACCGGCATTGAGGTCCATGACGGTGAATTCGAACTGCGCGACAGCAGCGTGAGCACGAACCGGCTGGGCATGCTCCTCTCTCGCTCGTCGGTCGTCCTGGTGTCCACCAGCGTGACCGACAACGGCCAACAGGGGGTACGGTCCGATGATTGCCGCCTCAGGATCAGTTCATGCAGTATCTCGTCGAACGGCGGCGGAGCCGTGGTAACGGGCGGAGAAGGCCTGATTTTCATGACGCGCTTCACGCACAACAAGGATATTGCCCTGCAACTCGGCTCCGCCCGCATGAAGGTCAACCGGTCTCTTTTTGCCGACAATGACCACGATGCCCTGCGGATCGAGGACGGCAGCGCAACGGTCTGGGGTTGCGCCTTCCGCGGTAACGGCGGCTTCAATCTCTACAACGCCGGCCGGGAGGATGTGGCTGCCGTGCAGAACTGGTGGGACTCAAACGAGGAAAAGGCCATTTCATCCAAGATATTCGACAGTTCGCGTGATCCGCGTTTCGGCGCGGCGCAGCTCTTTCCCTGGCTTTCCAGCCAACCGTCCATTCTGCCTTGAAACGATATCCCATGTCCATCTATCTCGATAATGCGGCAACATCCCACCCCAAGCCGGAATCCGTCTACCAGGCGGTCATGCACGCCATGCGGGAGATCGGCGCTTCGCCGGGACGCGGCGGGCACCGCTTGTCCCTGGAGGCGGGACGCCTGCTGCTCCAGGCCCGGGAAGCGATTGCTGCCCTGTTTTCCATCCCCGACTCGTCGCGGATCATCATGACCCACAGCGCCACCGAGGCGCTCAACCTGGCGCTTCGGGGCGTCCTTGTCCCCGGCGACCATGTCGTCACCACCTCCATGGAGCACAATTCGCTGATGCGCCCCCTGGCTGCCTTGCGCGCATCGGGCGTGGAGGTGACCGTCGTCAGGGGCGACGGCACGGGCATGGTGGACCCCGCCGATGTCAGACGCGCCCTGCGGCCCGCCACCCGTATGATCGCCCTTGCGCATATTTCCAACGTATGCGGCGCAATCCAGGCAATCGACAGCGTGGGGGCAATCGCACGGGAAGCCGGTGCGTTGTTTCTGCTGGATGCGGCCCAATCGGCGGGCAGCGAACAGATCGATGTGATCAGGACCGGCATTGACCTTCTGGCTGCGCCGGGCCACAAGGGTTTGTACGGTCCCCAGGGGACCGGCTTCCTCTATGTCTCGCCGGCCGTCCCCCTGAAGCCGCTCCTTCAGGGAGGGACCGGCAGCAGTTCCACTGCCGAGGAGCAGCCTCTGACCCTGCCGGATGGATTTGAAGCAGGGACCCATAACCTGCCCGGCATCGCCGGGCTCAAGGCCGGGATTGAATTCATCCTGGACCAGGGCGTTGCCGCCATCAGGGACAAGGAACGCCGGCTGGTCACATTGGCTGCGGAATGCCTGGCCGAGATGCCGGAGGTCACGCTCTATGGCCCCTCCGACCCGGCCTTGCGGGGCAGCGTGCTTTCTTTCACCGTTCTTGGAACCGACCCTGCCGCCTTGGCGTTCATGCTTGACCACAGCCATAACATCGCGCTACGCGCCGGTTTACACTGCGCGCCAGAGGCGCACCGCACCCTGGGCACCTTTCCCGGCGGCACCCTGCGCATGAGCCCGGGCTGGTTCTCCACGGGCGAAGAGATTGCTATTTTCTGCAATGCCGTTGTAGAATGCTGCCGTCCGTGAAAATCATACAATCCGCCACGGAAAGACGGAGACGCAGGGAAAATCGAATGTCCCCTCTCCCAGCCGGACACCTCTGAGGCCCAAAGGGGAGGGCTAGGGAGGAGGATGATCAACCACCTCCCGACCCCCTCCTTATCAAGGAGGGTAAGAGTGAGTGTTTTTCCTCCCCTCCTAGTTTAGGATGACCCTCTGGGGCCTAAAGGGCCGGGGGTGGTAGCCATTCTCATCTCCGTGTCTCTGTGGCAGTTTATAGTGTTTGTTCGATTGATTAATCCTCCCGACAGAAAGGCCTTCCGTGAAAAACTTCATCCTCGACACCAACGTACTGCTGCACGACCCGCAATCTCTGTTCAAGTTTCAGGACAACAACATCATCATCCCCATAACCGTCATTGAAGAGGTTGACCGGTTCAAGAAGGACATGAACGAAACCGGCCGCAATGCCCGCCAGATCTCGCGCATCCTCGATACCATGCGGGAAAAGGGATCGTTGGCGGCCGGCGTTACGCTCCCCGGCCAGGGGTCCCTGCGGGTCGAGTTGTTCAGCGAGATCTATCTCAAACGCCTGCCGGTCGATCTGCGGGTGGACAGCGGCGACAACCGCATCCTGGCCGTAGCCCTGGATATGCGCGACCGCTTTCCCGACACCGAACTCATCTTCGTCACCAAGGACACCAACCTGCGCATCAAGGCCGATGCCATCGGCCTGACTGCCGAAGATTACGAATCAGACAAGATCGATATCCAGGACCTGTATTCCGGGACCCGCAGCGTGACGATGGCGCCCGATGCCGTGGACCGTTTTTACGGACAGAACTGGCTGGAGGCGCCTGATGGGCTCTCCCCCAACGAGTTCATCACCATCGAGGACAGCACCAACCCCTCCCATACCGCCATCTGCCGCTACGATGCGGTCAGCGGACACATCGTCCCGGTGCGCAAGATACCAAAGGAGGGGATATGGAGTATCTTCGCCCGCAACCGCGAGCAGTCCTTTGCCATGGATGTGCTGATGGACGACACTATCAAGCTGGTTACCCTTGTGGGCAAGGCGGGCACCGGCAAGACGCTTCTGGCCATTGCCGCCGGCCTGCACAAGACCGCCGAGGAGAATGTCTACAACCGCCTGCTGGTTTCCCGGCCCGTATTCCCCATGGGCAAGGACCTGGGGTTTCTGCCGGGCGATATCGAGGAAAAGCTGACCCCCTGGATGCAGCCGATCTTTGACAACGTGGAACTGCTCATCTCGGGCCACGAATCGGAGAAGCGCCACAGCAAGGGTTACAAGGAACTGATGGCCATGGGGCTTCTGGATATCGAGCCTCTGACCTACATCCGCGGCCGCTCGATTCCCAACCAGTACCTGATCGTGGATGAGGCCCAGAACCTCACCCCCCATGAGATCAAGACCATCGTCACCCGGGTGGGGGAGGGCACCAAGATCATCCTGACCGGCGACCCCTACCAGATCGACAACCCCTACGTGGATTCGTCCAGCAACGGCCTGAGCTTCCTGGTGGAAAGGTTCAAGGGGGAGAAGATCGCCGCCCACGTGACCCTGACCAGGGGCGAACGTTCGGAATTGGCGGAACTGGCGGCGAATCTGCTGTAATAATAAGTATATTTGCCACGAAGGCACGGAGGAGAATCGAAGGTTCCCTCCCCCAGCGGGGGAGGAACCAAGATTTTTTTTGACGTTCTCCGCGTCTTTGTGGCTAATAAAGAAAGGTAGTTATGACACCTGAACAAGCACGCGATAAAATCATTTTTGCCCTGGATGTGCACGGCTTGGACGACATCGGCCGCTGGGCGGCTCAACTGGCGGGTCACGTGGGGATGTTCAAGGTCGGCAAGGAGCTATTCACCTCGTGCGGCCCCGAGGCGGTCAGGACCGTGCAGCGTCACGGCGGGCGGGTCTTTCTCGACCTCAAGTATCACGACATCCCCAACACCGTGGCCAAGGCAATGGTCGAGGCTGCCCGGCTGGGGGTGCAACTGGCCAACCTGCACGCCATGGGGGGCGAGGAGATGATGGCAACGGCCGCCGCCGCGGTGCGCAAGGAGTTTGGCGACGAGCGTCCCCGGCTCCTGGCAGTGACCATCCTGACCTCATCCACGGTTGAAACCCTGCGCCAGGTGGGTATTGAACGGCCGGTGGAAGAGATGGTCGTCCGTCTGGCCCGCTTGGCCAAGGATTCCGGCATGGACGGCGTGGTTGCCTCGCCGTTGGAGATCGGGCCGATCCGCGCGGCCTGCGGACCTGATTTTCTGATCGTCACCCCAGGCGTACGGCCGTCGTTCGCCTCGTTGGACGACCAGAAGCGCGTCATGACCCCGGCCGAGGCGGTCGCGGCCGGAGCCGATTACCTGGTGATCGGCCGGCCCATCGCCAAGGCCGGAGATCCTGTGGCCGCAACCCGGATGATCGTGGATGAGATCGCAGGGGGCTGTCCATGAAGGGCGAACTGGTTTTCGGCGTCAACCCGGTCAGGGAGGCCCTGCGCGGTGAGCGCGGAGCCTTCGAGCTATATGTGCAATCCTCGGCAACCGACCATCGCCTCGAAAAGATCCTCAAACTGGCCGAAGAGCGGGGCGTCCCGGTTCACCGGCGCGAACGCGACGACCTGACCAAGCTGTGCGCCTCCAGTCATCACCAGGGTATTGCGCTCATGGTGGAGCCCTTCAAGTATACCGACCTGGACGATCTGCTGGCCGGCATCGATGCTGCGGGACGTAACGGTTTTCTGCTGGTCTTGGACGGCATCCAGGACCCTCACAACCTGGGGGCGCTGATCCGCACCGCGGCCTGCGCCGGCTGCGACGGCGTCATCATCCCCAAGGACCGGGCCGCCGGTGTCACTCCGACCGTGGAAAAGGCATCGGCCGGCGCGGTCGAAACCATTCCGGTTGCCCTTGTTACCAATGTTGCCCAGACCCTCCAGATATTGAAGGATGGCGGTTATTGGGTCTTCGGTCTGGCCGGCGAGGCCGGGCAGTCGCTCTACGATGTGGATTTCTCCGGCAAGGTGGCCCTGCTGGTGGGGAACGAAGGGGAGGGGATTCGCCCGCTGGTGCGCAAGCAGTGCGACGTGGTCCTGTCGATCCCCCTCCATGGCGGCGTAGCCTCCCTGAACGCATCGGTGGCCGGCGGGATCGCCATGTTCGAGGCTGCGCGTCGGCGCGGCGTTTCGGCATGAACAACCCTTCGTGAGTACAACTGCCTCTGAAATACCCTCACCCGAACAACGCCTGAACCTCCTCAAGAGCCTTGTGAAGCCGACCCTGATGCTGGCCGCGGGGCTGGGCATTGCGGGTGGCTTTGTGCTGATCGCCCAGGCTCTGATCGTGGCCCGGGTGGTGCACCGGGTCATGATAGACGGCGCCGGTTACCGGGAGGTGCTGCCGCAACTGCTCCAGCTTCCTCCCCTCATGCTGCTGAGGGCCGGACTCTCCTGGGTCTCGGAGCGGGTCGCCTTTGCGGCCTCGGCCGTTATCCGTCGGGAGGTACGCAACGATCTCTTTCAGCGCCTGCTGGATGCCGGTCCCTTGTGCCTCAAGGGAGACCGGGCCGGTGAGGTGGCCACGGTGATCGTGGACGGCGTGGAGGCGCTGGAAGGGTACTACAGCCGTTACCTGCCCCACCTGGCCGTAATGGCCATGGTGCCGCTCTCCATCCTGGCAGCGGTTCTCCCCGCCGACTGGATCTCGGCCGGTATCATGCTGTTCACGGCTCCCTTCATCCCTTTTTTCACCATCCTGATCGGCCGCGGCGCCGAACGGCTCAATCAACGCCAGTGGCAATCCCTGGCCCGCCTGGGTGGCTATTTTCTCGACCGGGTCAACGGTCTGGCCACCCTGCGCATGTTCAACGCCTCGCGCCGCGAGGCGTTGATGATCGCCGGCATCTCGGACGACTACCGCCGGGCCACCATGTCGGTGCTCTACGTTGCCTTCCTCTCTGCGCTGGTCCTGGAATTCTTTGCCACGGTCAGCGTGGCGCTGATGGCGGTGATCATCGGTTTTCGACTCCTGAAGGGGGGCATGGCCTTTCAGGACGGTTTTACCGTGCTGCTTCTGGCGCCTGAATTCTACCTGCCGCTACGCCTGATGGGGAACTACTATCACGCCCGCATGGAGGCCATCGGAGCGGCCGAGCGCATCTTCAGCCTGTTGGATACCCCGGTCGCCCCCCGACCGGCGGCGCCTTGCCCACTGCCCGCCATCTCTCCGCTCCGGATCTGCTTTGAAGATGTCAGCTTCCGTTATACCCCGGATTCCGCTCCCGCGATCAACGGCGTCACGCTCTCCCTGGCGTCAGGCGAACGGGTGGCCCTGGTAGGACCCAGCGGGGCGGGAAAAAGCACCCTGGCGGCCTTGTTGCTGGGCTTTGCCCTGCCGGAACAGGGACGGGTGCTGGTCAATGGCGTGGACCTGGCGGCATGCGATCCCGACCAATGGCGGCGCTTGGTGGCCTGGGTTCCCCAGCGCCCGCATATCTTTCACGGCACCATGCGCGACAATATCCGCCTGGGACGCCACGATGCCTCCGACCTGGACATTCTCCGGGCTGCCGGCCAGGCCCGCTGCGAGGAATTTATCGCCCGCCTGCCCCATGGGCTGGATACCGTCATCGGCGAACAGGGGGCCGGCCTGTCCGGCGGGCAGGCGCGGCGCATCGCCCTGGCACGGGTTTTCCTCAAGGACTGCCCCCTGATCATCACCGATGAGCCGACCGCCGGACTGGACGCCCGCTCCGAGGCAATGGTCCGCGAGGCGCTCAATGAACTTGCCGGGGGCCGGGCAGTGCTGTCCATTGCTCATCGCCTGGCCACCCTGGAGGATGCCGACCGGGTCGTTGTCATGAACGAAGGAAGGATCGTCGAGCAGGGGGGGTATGATGAACTGAAGGCTGCGGGCGGGCTGTTCGCCCGGATGGTGGCCGCGGGGGAGGGGCCATGAGGGATATTGTGCGCCTTCTGAAGCTGGCCTGGCCCCATCGTGCCTGGTTGTTGGCCGCCCTTGGGCTCTCCCTGGCGACGCTTTTGGCCAATGTGGGGCTCCTGGCCCTGTCGGGATGGTTCATCGCCGCCATGGCCCTGGCCGGGATCAGCGGTGTCCCCATGAATTACTACTATCCGGCGGCCGGCATCCGTGCCCTGGCGATCTGTCGCACTCTGGGGCGCTACGCCGAACGCGTGGTCGGCCATCAGGCGTCGCTGCGGATCCTGGCCGGCCTGCGGGTCTGGATCTATCGCCGCATCGAACCGCTGGCCCCGGCCCGGTTGGAGGGTTACGCCAGCGGTGATCTTTTGAGCCGCATCCGGGCCGACATCGACAGCCTGGACACCTTTTACCTGCGCCTGCTGGCGCCGGTGCTGACCGCACTGTGCGCCGGCCTGCTGTTCATCATGTTCCTGTGGTGTTTCAGCCCGGCGGTTGCCCTTGCAACAGCCGGGCTGTTGCTCGTGGCAGGCGGTTTTCTGCCGCTGGTGGTTCACCTGCTGGGCCGTAAACCGGGTGCGCGGGTGACATGGACCTCGTCGGAACTGCGCACGGCCGTGGTGGACGGCCTTCGGGGGATGGAAGAACTGCTGGCCTACGATGCCGCAGAGCGCCAGAAGGAGCGGGTGAAGGAGCTTAACCGGCGCCTGTTGGCCGATCAGGCCCGCCTGGCCGGATTGTCGGGTATCTCTGCCGGTGGGGTGGGGCTCTGCTCCGGCCTTGCACTCTGGCTGGCGCTGGTAATCTCGATCCCCCTGGTTCGCACCGGTTCCCTGAGCGGACCGCAGATGGTCATGCTGGGGCTTTTCTGCCAAGCCGCCTTTGAGGCGGCCCTGCCGCTGCCCTCTGCCTTTCGCCTGCTGGGGCAAGCCTTGGCGGCTGCACGGCGCATATTTTTCCTTGTGGACGAACCCCCGGCGGTCAGGGAACCCCATGAGCCGGCGCCGCCACCGGAAAATGCTGCTCTCAGCCTGCGCGGGGTGGGCTTCAGTTACGGGGATGGTGCCGCAACCCTGGAGAGGATTGACCTGGAGTTGTCGCCTGGCCGCAAGGTGGCCGTGGTTGGTGGAAGCGGCGCCGGAAAGAGCACTCTGCTGGCCCTGCTGCTCCGTTTCCGGGAGTATGATAGCGGTTCCATAATCCTGGGAGGGCGGGAAATCAGGGAGTATGACGGCGAAGACGTACGCAGGCTGATGGCGGTGGCCGGACAACAGCCATTTTTGTTTAACGCTACCCTGCGGGAGAATCTGCTGATCGCCCGGTTCGGGGCCGGTGAAGATGAAATGGTTGCGGCGGCCCGCATGGCGGGGGTTCACGACGAGATCGCCGCCCTTGCGCACGGGTATGATACAGAGGCTGGCGAAGGTGGGGTGAAGCTCTCCGGCGGCCAGGTGCGCCGTCTGGCCATTGCCCGGGCAATCCTTAAGGATAGCCCGGTCCTCTTGCTGGACGAACCAACGGAAGGTATGGACGCTGCTGCCGCCCGTTCATTATTGGAGAGGGTTTTTCAGTATGCGGAGGGAAGGGCGCTTTTGGTGATTACCCACAGCCGGATCGGGTTGGAGGCCATGGACGAGGTGGCGCTCATGGATGAGGGGCGCATCGTTGAGCGCGGCAGTCACGCCCAACTGCTGGCGCGCAGCCGCCGTTACCGGGACATGTGGGCGCTGGATGATGGAATGACGGAGAGGTGATAGATACGACAGGTTCTCTCACTTGCTCATAGAGGCATAAAGAACACAAAAAACAAGTAAAAACTACCACCCCCGGCCCTTTAGGCCCCCGAGGGTCCTCCTAAACTAGGAGGGGAGGAAAAACGCCCGGTTCATCCCCCTCCTGGTTTAGGAGGGGGTCAGGGGGTGGTTGAGGGGTTTCCTACGAAAGTATCGAAGAGGAAAATGCCTTTCAGTAACAGGGTGATTTACACTAAATTTTTCTTTGGGTCATAGCCCCTTTGTTTTTCTCTGTGTCTCCGTAAGCTCCGTGAGAGATAGCCCTTTTAGGTATCCTTAATGCCCCCTGTTTCGAACATGCCGCTCCAGTCCATCTTCTCCGTTATTTTCCGAAAGTGGTAGCCATAGATGGCAAAGGTGATGGCGAGAGGGAACAGGCGCGGCCGCCTGATAAGGGACCAGAAAAAGAGCTTCCAGAACGGGAACCGCTCCTTGCCGATCACCCCCAGCATGATGATGGATTTGAAGAATGCCCCGCAATAGCCGGACTTCACGTGAAAACTGCCTTGCCTGAGAGGCCGGTACTCGCGGAGAAAGCCGGTTACCCGTTTGTAGTAGTTCTTCGGGGCATAAATGCTGGTAAGTATGCTCCGATAACCATTGACAAGCGTCTCCGCTTTCATGCGGGGGATAAAGTTGAGGGAAACGGCCGTGTTGTTGCCGGAGGTGTCCCCCAGTAATCGACCTTCCTTGAAAAGCCGCTGGTGAAGTTTGGTGCCCCGCAATGCGGTGAGCATTCCGACCATGGCCGTGGCAATGCCGCTTTCCTGGATAAAGTGGATCTGCCGCTCGAAGATCGACAGGGGATCGCTGTCGAACCCGACGATAAATCCGCCCTGGACCTGCAAGCCCGCGTGCTGGATCTTTTTGACGCTTTCCAGGAGATTGCGGTTCCTGTTCTGGACCTTGCCGGTTTCGTTCAGGCAATCTTCATCCGGGGTTTCTATGCCGATGAACACCTCTTCAAAGCCGGTCCGTACCATGACGTCCATGAGAGACGGGTCGTCCGCCAGATCGATCGAGACCTCGGTATAAAAAGTAAATGGGTGCTTGTGCCGCTCCATCCATGCCTGAACCGCCGGAAGGGTTTCGTTCTTCAGCTTGCGTTTGTCGCCGATGAAGTTGTCGTCCACAAAGAAGATGCCGCCTCGCCATCCCCACCCATAGAGGGCGTCAAGTTCCCCGGTCAGTTGGACGGTGCTCTTGGTCCGCGGCTTGCGCCCGAACAGTTGGGTAATATCGCAAAACTCGCAGTCGAAAGGGCATCCCCTGGAATATTGGATGTTCATGGCAGCGTATTTCGAGGGATCTATGAGCTTCCAGAGCGGGATGGGCGTTTCCCGCACTTCTGCCCACTGTTCGGTAACATAGCTGTGTTCCGGCCGGCCGCGGTCAAGGTCATGGAGGAACCGGGGAAGGGTAACCTCGGCTTCACCCAATACCAAGTGATCTGCTGAATCGAACTCTGCCGGAGCGGCAGTGAAGAGCGGGCCCCCCACGACCGTCCTGGCCCCCAGGCGGCGACAGCGGGCCAGGACCTCGTTGACGGATTCCTTCTGGACAGCCATGGCGCTGATGAAGACATAGTCCGCCCATTGGATCTGCTTATCGGAAAGAGGCTGCACATTCATATCCACAAGCCGCTTGTCCCATTCGGCGGGCAGCATGGCGGCTACGGTCAAAAGCCCCAACGGCGGGAAGGCGGCCTTTTTTCCGATGAACTTGAGTGCGTGGCGGAAACTCCAGAAGGTGTCAGGGTAGTGGGGGTAAACGAGAAGAATTTTCATACTGCCAGTCCTTGCGGCGATCCGGCGGAGGTGGTTGAGGTTGGAAGGTTCACCTAGTAAAAAGGATACAGCAGTTATCGGAAATGCAATGTAAATCTATTGTAAAAATCCTGGGGACAATATGTCCTCCCACCCGATCACTGTCGTTCGCTCAAGCTCACAGAGACACAAAGAACACCTTGAGCAAGGCAGGAAAATCAATGACGCCTGATGGATGGTTTTACCCGAAGAGGTGTTTGTTTCTGACAGAGTATCTCAGTGTCCATCGGCTTTTCCGGTTTTCTCTGTGCCCCTGCGATCTCAGTGAGGGATAGTCTGTTATGAACCGCCATACTTCTCGTCAAACCTGCGGAAATACCCCTCCCGGCACCAGTTCTCCACATCCACCAGCGCTTGAAATGCCTCTTCAAAGTCGTTTTGTCCAAGGGTAAACACCCCATGTCCATAGACGATGGCCCGCCCCGGCTCCGCGATGACCGGAGGGACGTTTTTGGCAATCCCTCCAGCCCCGATCTCACCCGCCACCACGGGGGTTTTGCACACTATCCTGACCTTGGGGCAATCCTTCCAGCAGTCGGTTATGGAACAGTGTTCCTTCTCGTCACACAGCATACTCATCACCACGGCGAAGCGAGGGTGTCCGTGCAGGATGGCGCGGCAGCCTGCGGTTTCAAAGATGCGGCGATGGGCCACCAGTTCGCTTGAGGCGGTGATGCCGACGGTGGAGCTGTTTTCAAAGGGGACCGGATCGATGCAGCCCGCCAGTTCGTCCAGACTGGAAGCAGTTTGGGATATGTAGATCAGATCGCCGTTTGAGTAGGAGATGTTGCCGAAAAACGAATCGACCAGGCCCCGCTCTACCGTGTAACGCCCCACGTGCGCCATCTCATCGAGGATCTGGGCCTTTTCCCGCAGGGGGCCCTTTCTGAATTTCAACCCGGAAGCAGTGAGCGGCATCAGCCACTTTCTGCGGAACTCGTCAAAGGCTTGGGCTTCGCCCGGCAGTTTGAAGCCATGCTCCACAACATCTTCCAGGTATTTGATGAAGGTGGAGTGAAACACGGACGACCAGTTGATAAAGGCCTGTTCGACGGTCAAGGCCCCGCTGGCAATTATGCCGATGTCCTCGACGATGATCCCTTTGCGGTTGCCCAGCGCCCGCGCAATTGCCTCCGCCGGATCGTCGCCGAGATCGCTGTGTCGCAGGATCGGAATGTCGTGCAGGAAGGTGCGGGTCTCGGTATCGCGCGGCACGATTACGTGTTCGCCGGCGCCGGCCCGTTGAAGCAGGAAAAGAGCAAAGGGGAGGGTGGGCGCAGCGGCGCAGAGCGCCAGGCAGTTGAGACGCCCGAGAACGGATGCCGCCAGACGCGCCAGCACGGCGTCCCCTGCGGCGATCACGGCATCGTCCTGTGCGGCAAAGGCGATCTTTTCCGGCATTGCCGACCGGTCGGCGATCAATTTGCTGCTGTATTTTTCTATTTGGTCATACATCAGGGAACGGAATCGGGGATGTTGGTAAACAGAACCGAACCGTCGGCCAGGATGGTTTTGCGGAAATGGACCCTGTGCTTCGACGATGCCGACTGAATCTTGGGCAACGACGTGGTACTGCCGGGCATGAATGCCGGCGTAACGTTGACGCCTGCCTGCCATGCCTCGAAATGGAGGTGGGGCCCTGTCGAGCGTCCGGTATTGCCGGACAGGGCGATGGTCGTCTCTGTGTCGACAGGTTGTCCCTGGGCGACCAGCAGGCGGCTGTTGTGGCCGTATATGGTGATCATTCCGTTGTCGTGCTCGATCAGCACCGTGTAACCGTAGCCGGAGCGCAGGCCGCTGTAGACCACGACCCCGGGCGCAACCGCTTTAACGGGCGTCCCCTCGGGGATGGCGATGTCGATGCCGTTGTGGTGGCGCAATTTCCCATCGATGGGATCGATGCGCATGCCGACGCCGGAGGTTATGGTGCCGCCCACTTTTGGAAGGTGCGGTTCAAAGGTTGCCGGTGACATTTCCCGTGGATTGAGCGATGCTCTGACCGTCTTTTCCACTATGTCATTCAAGGAGACTTCCCTGACTTTTTCGTTTTTTGCCGTTTTCTTGTTTTTGGAAGGTGCTGGGCCATACTCTTTGATGACGACCTTGGCTTTCTTGTCCTGGGGCGCATCGGTAAACGTCTCAACGCCGTCAATCGTAACAAAGCGGTATATGTCGGCCCGGCAGTAGACGGGCAACGCCGAAAAGGCTACACTCACCGATAATATCGCAAGAAATTGTCTCCCGGTCGATGGGAAAATGTTCTGTTTGTGCGCAATTACTTTCATTAGTGCTTGTCGTCCGATGGCATTTCTGTTAGAAAAAAAGTCTTTTCACTTTATACAGCATCCACGCGTTTTCTGCAATTCAATCAATCCTTCCGGGGAATTTTGCAATGTTTCAGTATTTTGACAAAATCATTAAGGGGACCGAGCGCGAAGATTGCCTGGTAATCCTTCAAAATCTGAAGGAGTCGGTCGGGACGAGATTCTCCTTTTTGAACTATTTTAAAGAAATCCCGGTGTCCTATGATGCCAGGCTGATCAATGTGGATAACGAAATGGCCGAGTTTGAGGTACATGACTACCAGGCAAAGGTCATTTCCCTGGAACACAAGACCCTGATTCGCTCCCATGAAAGGTTCTCCTTCCGCGAAGATATGATCGGAGAAGCCTTCTACGTCAATGTCGCCCGGAAAAAAGCCATAATCTGCAACTTCGGCTACGCCAAGATCAGATCGGATATGCGGCGTTATGTGAGGGTCTTGCTCGACCGGCCGCTTGAAGTCGACATGATCGTTGAAGAGGATATACTCAAGGGGAGTGTCAAGGATATCTCCCTTGGCGGTGCATCTATAGATGTCGGGGCCATGGAGCAGTTTCCCGGTGGGGCGGACATCAATATATTACTAAAGCTTCCCGACATTTCCAGCGGATCGATACACGAGGTCGGGGTCACCGCGACGGTCATAAAGGTATCCGGGGATAATGCCCCGTATTCGTGTGTTGTGGAATTTCACCCGGAAAGGAATTCCCAACAACAGATATCGTATTACATCAACCAGCGTCAGGTTGAAATCATCAAGGAGCTTAAAGAACAGACTTTGTAAAACACGACACATTGCTGCCTGTTTCGTGGGCATTTTATTGCAGGGATGTCGTTTTTTTGTGCAAAGTAATTGTGTAGCATTACCGGCGTCATTATCGCTAGTTTTTAACCATTTAATATTGCTGTGATCTTGGAAAAATCATATTGGCAGAGTGCTTGCAGCAATCAACAAAATGTGCGCAGCAGCTTATGGCTTGCATTTTGACCGATAATTCATATAATCTCCCCTGTCCAATTTCCATGAAAGGGAGGGTCACGGTTTGAAAAAAGTTGAAGCTATAATAAAACCATTCAAGCTCGATGAGGTTAAGGAAGCCTTGAATGAAATCGGTGTGCAGGGTATTACCGTCAGCGAGGTCAAGGGTTTTGGCCGTCAGAAGGGACATACCGAGCTGTATCGCGGCGCCGAATATGTCGTTGACTTCATCCCTAAGATCAAACTCGAAATCATCGTATCGGATGAGATTCTTGCAAGAGTTGTCGAAGCCATCGAACAATCCGCCAAAACAGGCCGGATCGGCGACGGCAAGATTTTCGTCACGCCGGTGGAGGCCGTTGTCCGCATAAGGACCGGTGAGACCGGCGATGACGCGATATAATTCCGGTTTCAAATCAAAGATGACATCAAGGTGGCGAGGATAGAGGCGACTAAGGCGTACAAGCAGTACGTTGAGGAGCCGAAGACGAACCAACGACAATTTGTCAGAGCATAAATTGGACCGCGAAGGCGCCCCGCAGGGGGAGGCCGGAGGCCTCGTCAAGATGCCGCTTTGATTTGGAATTTGACTAAGGTACCAATGTTGTTTATTACCTATCCCCCCGAAAGGAGAAACTGATGACCCCGAAACAAGTAGTAGAATTTGCCAAGGAAAACGGCGCACTGATGGTTGATTTCAAATTCATGGATTTTGTTGGAATCTGGCAGCATTTCACCACACCGATCAGCGAATTTGGCGAGGATATATTCGAGGATGGC
>JARLHN010000010.1 GCA_031292255.1 Oryzomonas sp.
CCTACTTCGACAAACTGGGGCTGGTGTCATTCATAGACCAGCACCACCGACTCCAACACACTTCATGAACCGCCGTGTACGGAACCGTACGCACGGTGGTGTGGGAGGACGGCGGGAGTAATCCCGCCTCCTACCCGATTGAGGTTGTTGAAAAACAGCCATCTCGCCGCCGTCCTCGAAAGCCCTTTCGTGCGGCGTAGCGCTGCTACGCCTCCTCGGGGCCTTTAGCAGAACCAGTCCGGTTCTGTCCCTTCGGGATGAACTACGCTGACGCTCCGTCACCGATAATCGCCTCAGGCGATTATACTGCGGGTGCGACGATCTGACTATTTTTGAACAACCAGAATTTTTCAACCTTTCAGGAGGTTTGCCATGTTGAACGTCGCCATTGTTGGAGCCAGCGGTTACACTGGATTGGAGCTGATCCGCATCCTGCACTGCCATCCCGAGGTGGCGGTCACCTGCCTTACCTCCGAGCAGAGCGCCGGCAAGAGGATCTCCGATGTTTTTCCCACCCTGCGGGAACGGTGCGATCTCATGCTTGAAAACCTTGAGCCGATACGGGTTGCGGAGAAAGCCGATGTCATCTTCACGGCCCTGCCCCACAAAGCGGCCATGGAGGTGGTGCCCACCTTCATGAAATTGGGCAAGACGGTGATCGACCTGTCGGCCGACTACCGGCTCTCCGACCCGAAAGTCTACGGGGCCTGGTACGAAGAACATCTCAACCCGGCCAACCTGAAGAAAGCGGTCTACGGCTTGCCGGAGATCAGGCGGGCCAGGATCAAGGGGGCCCGGCTGGTGGCCAATCCGGGCTGCTACCCGACCAGCATCATCCTCGGGCTGGCGCCGCTGTTGAAAAAAGGCGTAATCGATCCACACAGCATCATCGCCGATTCCGCCTCGGGCGTAAGCGGCGCCGGCCGCTCGGCAAAGGTTGACAGCCTGTACTGTGAGGTAAATGAAGGTTTCAAGGCCTATGGCGTCGGCGGAGCCCACCGGCATACGCCGGAGATCGAGCAGGAACTGTCGCTGTTGGCCGGGTTCGAGCTCAAGATCACGTTTACGCCGCACCTGGCGCCCATGGACCGGGGGATACTCTCCACCATGTATGCTACCCCAACGAAAGAGGTAACCACTGAAAAGCTGGTCGCGCTGTACAAGGGGTTCTACGCCGGTGAACCCTTCGTGCGGGTGCTTCCCCAGGGGAGCCTCCCTTCGACCGCTTTCGTGCGGGGGGGCAACTTCTGCGATATCGCTCCACTGGTTGACAGCCGCACCGGGCGCGTCATCGTGGTCTCGGCCATCGACAACCTGGTCAAGGGCGCCTCGGGCCAGGCGGTGCAGAACATGAACATCGCCTGCGGGTTCCCGGAGACATTGGGTCTGGAAGGACTGGCGATCTTCCCTTGACCGGACACCTTCCCATACATCTCGACGAAGCACGGGCCAAGGGGTGGAACGAGCTGGACGTCATCTTTGTCAGCGGCGACGCCTACATCGACCACCCCGCCTTCGGCGTCCCGCTGTTGGCCCGCTGGCTGGAGGCCCACGGCTTCCGGGTGGGGATCATTCCCCAGCCGGACTGGCGCTCGAAGGAGCCTTTCGTGGCGCTGGGGCGCCCGCGGCTGTTTTTTGCCGTATCGGCCGGGGCCATGGATTCCATGGTGGCCCATTACACCCCGGCGCGCAAACTGCGCCACGATGATGCCTACACCCCGGGAAACTGCCATGGAGCCCGTCCCAATCGCGCCACCATTATCTATACCTCGCGTTTGAAAGAGGCCTACAGGGACGTGCCGGTGGTCATCGGCGGCATCGAAGCCTCCCTGCGCCGTTTTGCCCACTACGACTATTGGGAGAACAAGGTCCGCCGCTCTATTCTCTTCGATGCCAAGGCCGACCTGTTGGTCTACGGCATGGGCGAGCTGCCGTTACTGGAACTGGCACGGCGCCTGGCGGGGGGGGAATCGTTTGCGGAGATAAGGAGCATACGTGGCACGTGCCGTGTAGGTCGGGATGCCGAGAACGGCCCGTTGTCGGGCGCACCAGACTCTGAAGGTGGTGGGAATGTGCTTATCCCCTCCTTTGACGATGTCGCTATTGACAAAAAACAATTCGCCGATGCCTTCCGCCTGGTCTACCGGGAACAGAACCCCTTCTCCGCCCGGACGGTCATCCAGCCGCACGGCGACCGCCTGCTGGTCTGCAATCCGCCGTCCCTGCCCCTGAATCAAGCGGACATGGACAGGATCTACGCGCTCCCGTTTGAAAAGACGCCCCATCCCTCGTACCGCGAACCAATACCGGCCTGGGACCAGATCAAGACCTCCGTCACCACTCACCGGGGCTGTTTCGGAGGCTGCGCGTTCTGTGCCATCACCATGCACCAGGGCAAGCTGATCCAGTCCCGAAGCGATGCCTCGATCATCGCCGAGGTGGATGCGCTTGCCCGCCAGGATTGGTTCCGGGGCAGCATCAGCGACGTCGGAGGACCAACCGCCAACATGTATGGCCTTGCCTGTAAACATCCCGAAGCCATGCGGCATTGCCGCCGGGGGAGCTGTATCTTTCCCTCCATCTGTGCGCACCTCGAAACTGCCGACAAACGCGCGGTCAGCCTCCTGCAACAGGTGCGGAACCGGAAGGGGGTCAAACACGTGGCGATTTCTTCGGGGGTCCGCTATGACCTGATGGAGCGGCAGCCCGGCTATTTTCGGGAACTGGTGGGCCATCATGTCGGCGGATTGCTCAAGGTCGCGCCCGAGCACCTTGGGGAGCATGTCACGGCGCTGATGCGCAAACCGGGGAGGAAGGCCTTTGAACGTTTTTTTGCCCGTTTTCGCGAGGAAAGCGCCCGCCTCGGCAAACGGCAGTACATCGTGCCCTATCTGATGTCAGGGCATCCCGGCTGTAGTGTGTCGGATATGCTGGAGCTGGCCCTGGCCCTTAAAAAACTGGGTATGACCGTCGAGCAGGTCCAGGACTTTACCCCAACGCCGGGGACGCTCTCCACCTGCATGTACTACACCGGTATCGATCCGGAAACCGGGAAAGCGGTGTTTGTGCCGGCCGGCGACCGGGAGAAGGGGCTTCAGAAGGCGCTTGTGTTGTGGCACCAGCCTGGAGAGAGGAACAAGGTGCTGGAAGCGCTCAGGGAGGTGGGACGCGAGGATGCGGCGGTGATGCTGGGTGTGTCGAACAGCATGCCGGGACGGCCGTATCCCGCGAGCCGGAAGACAAAAAAAACCCGCTGAGTCCTCAGCGGGTTTTTTGGGGAAATGGGTGGACGGAATTACTTGATCTTGTTGACGTTGGAAGCCTGAAGCCCTTTGGGGCCCTGGGTGATGTCGAAGGTGACCGCGTCCCCTTCGGCAAGGGATTTGAAACCATCGCCCGAGATGGCGGAAAAATGCACGAATACGTCCTCGCCGCCCTCCTGTTCGATAAAGCCAAATCCTTTGGTGTCGTTAAACCATTTAACCTTGCCCTGTGCCATTTTCCTACCTCCTTTTTTCTCCGGTCCTTCGCCGGAACAGATGGGATACCGCTTAAGTTTCCGGAGTCTTGATGCAGGAAAACCGCCAAGCTTGGTAGAACTTGATACTGCAACGTTCTGCAAAAACTTCCGAAACTTGCTGCCCGTGTCGTTTATCATAGACACAAAGCGCGTGTCAAGAACTTTTAGCGATAAAATTCGTGCCTTGTTACGGTGTTACGGTGCCTTAAGTTCATCGGTTTTCGTCTGAAGTTTTTTGACCAGTTCGCTGTAACCGTTGGTGGTGATGATCTTGTTGAACTGTGTGCGGTAGTTGGAAACCAGGCTGACTCCTTCGATGACCACGTCATACACCATCCATTTACCGTTCTCGTTGAGCAGGCGGTAGTCCAGCGAGTATTCGTCGCGCTTCGGGGTGATTACCTTGGATTTCACCTCAGCGTAGTTGCCATCGACCGTTTCCTTCAGGTAATCGATTTTTTCGTTGTTGTAGGACTCGATCTTGGCGGCATAGGAGTTTTCCAGAAGCGATGCGAAAAGGTCGGTAAACTGTTTGCGTTCCGCCGGGCTTCGCTTATTCCAGTGCTTGCCGAGCGAACGTTTCGCCATTTCGGAATAGTCGAAGATAGCGCCGATATCCTTCTTGAGGGCCTGGCGCCGTTGCTGCTCATGGTGCTTCAGGTTCTTGTCGGTTACGATACGGACCACCTCGTCCACGGTCTTTTTGACATTGTCGGTGACCCCGGCAAAGGCATTGCTTGCCAGGAGTATCCCGGTCATGATCATCATAATGTAACGGCTCAGCATCGCTTCCTCCCGTTTATTTACTTTTCATCCGGAAACGGCCCTTTTTCGCCATGGCGGCGTCAATCTTCGGGTTTGCTTGTGCGGCGTACCGATGTTCGCCTCCGCGCAGTCCCTTGATTTCCTGGCCATGGCAAAAAATTGCTCGTTTCCGAATAGAAAACATATAGTTTCCATCCGGAGTTTCCGGATGGAAACTATTTCGTGCTGTCGGGCGGCGGTTCCCCGACGGCATAGTCCAGGTTGGCCCTGGCTACCTTATAGTTGTAGATCGACTGGAAATAGGCGGCGCGCATACGGGCATAGGCCTGCAATGCGTCGAATATCTCCTTGGCGGGGCCGATGCCGAAGTCGAAATTGGCCAGGGCGGCCACGGTCCATTTTTTCGCGCTGGTATAGGCCGATTGGGATGCCGTAACGCTGTTCTCGGCCTGCTTCAGATCGAGGTAGAATTTCCTGATCTGCAGCGGGATATTGGCATCGGCAAACTCCTTGGTGCTGAGCAACCGGTTGTATTGGGCCTGCTCGCCGGCCACCTTGGCGCCGGTAATGCCGAAGTCCAGTTTCCAGCGCGCGCCCAGACCGACGCCGCCGCTTGTGTGTTTGTACGGATCGTTGATATAGGGGTTGTAGATGCGGTCGCGGTTTTCGGCATAGGCCCAGGAGACAAGACCACCCAGGAAGATATCGGGGTAATAGTTGGCCTTTGCCGCCTCCACCAAGGCGGCGCGGGCCTTGATGCCTTCCGCGATCTGACGGAATTCGGGCCGCTGTGAATGGGCCTTATCGACAAAACTGTCATAGGAGGGGACCATCTCTTCGTCCATGGTCAGCCGTTCGCTGCTGATCTCCAGCACGGTGCCGGCCGAAAGCCCCAGGCGCGTCTTGAGAGCCGCCAAGGCCAACTTTTCTCCCGTTTGGGCTTCTTCCAGCAATTTGGCGACCTCGCCGGAGAAGGCGTCCAGCTTGTATATATCGATCTGGTCGACCGATTCCGAACCTTCGTCCAGGAGCTTTTGCGCCTTTTTGCGTGCCGTTGCCAGGTCTTCCTGGACCTCAAGCACCACCTCTTTCAATTCCCTGGCCAGCATCAGGCCGAAATAATACTCCCGCACCTGGAGGGTGATTTCATTGACGCGCTGTTCCTTGCGGGAGCGGTCCACCTCGATGCCGTGGGTTGCGGCCTTCATGTTTTCGGAGATCTTGCCGAAGGTGTAGAGCGGTTGGATCAGTGTGGCATCGGTGCTGGTAAACCAGGTGAGTTCGCTGAGCTTGGTCTGCCTGTCGGTATTGATGGGGGTAAGGTCACGGGCACTGGCTTCGGGAGCCGGGCCGAACAGGCTCAGGACCTGGATCTGGGGATAACGGTTTGACTTGGCTTCATCCAGCTTGCTGGAGGTCAGTTCGATGTCGGCCTGGGCCTCGCCCAATTCCGGCGCCGACTTGAGGGCGAGGCGGATGCAGTCGTTCACCCCCAGCACCAGTCGGTTTTGCGCTGCATCCTCTGCGGCGTGGCTTTTGGCAAGGGAAGTGAAGAATATCCCGGCGATCAGGATCGATGTGAACAGCAATTTCATGAGAGTTCTCCCGGTTTCAAACCTTTCCGTGGATGAATTTGCTGATCAGGTCTTCGATATCGATGGCGGATTCGGTCTCGCGGATCACGTCGTTATTCTTGAGAAAGCGTTCGGAACCGCCCGGTTTGAGCATGATGAACTTGTCGCCGATGATGCCGCTGGTGTGAACGGAGGCAATGACGTCATCGCTGACCTTGATGCCGCTCTTGATCTTGAGATATGCCAAGGCCTGATCCCACCCCTTGGAATCCAGCACGATGCGATCGACCTTGCCGATCTCCACGCCGGCTATCTCCACCCGCGCCCCCGACTTCAGCCCCGAAACCGAATCGAACTTGGCCGAAACCGTGTAGTAATCCCCTCCTACCAATTCCATCTTGCCGAGCTTTATGGAGAGGTAGCCCAGGCAGAGTATGCCGATGATCATGAATGTGCCGACTATCATTTCCAATTTTGCCATGTTCATGGTTCCTGTTTTCGAATTATTTTACCCCACGTGAATAGGGCCGTCCAGGCTTCCGCTGATAAATTGTCTGACAACCGGGTGAGTCGAGGCCTGAATCTCATCCGGCGTCCCGTGCTGGAGGATCTCTCCCTGATAGAGCATGGCCACGTTCTGGGCGATGTCGAAGATTTCCGGTATCTCATGGGAAACGACCACCGCCGTGAAGCCGAACTTGACATGGGTCTCCCGGATCAGCTGGTGAATGGCCCGCTTGATGACCGGATCGAGGCCGGTGGTCGGTTCGTCGAAGAGGATGATCTTGGGGTTGAGCACTACTGCCCGTGCCAGTCCGACCCGTTTCTTCATCCCGCCGGAGAGCTCGTCCGGGAACTTGTCCTCCACGTTCTTGAGCCCAACGTCCTCCAGGGCCGAAACCACCCGCCGGCGGATCTCGTCACTGGTCAGTTTTGTTTTTTCCTGGAGCGGAAAGGCCACGTTCTCGAACACACTCATGGAGTCGAACAGGGCCGCATTCTGGAACAGCATGCCGAACTTTTCCCGGATGCGGTTCAACTGCGAGCGCCGCAATCCCAGTATGCTCTCGCCGTCAACCTCGATCCGGCCGCTATCCGGCTGCAGGAGCCCGATGATATGTTTGAGCAGAACGCTCTTGCCTTCGCCGCTGGGGCCGATGATGGCCGTGACCTTGCCTTCGGGGATCTCAAGGTTGAGACCGTTCAGGACCTTCTGGGTGCCGAAGGATTTATGTACGTCGGTAAGTTTGATCATAGCAGTATCGAGGTCAGGAAATAGTCCCACACCAGGATGATGACGGAGGTCAGCACGACCGATTCGGTCGTGGCCCGGGACACGCCCTCGGCGCCATGGCCGCTGAAATACCCCTTGTAGCAGCCGATCCAGGCGACAATCACCCCGAAAGAAAATGATTTGATCATGCCGGAATAGACATCGCGCCACATGACCGACTTCTCCATCTCGTAGAAATAGGTGCCGGGATTGACGCCCAGCAGCTTGACCCCCACCAGCCAGCCGCCGTAGATGCCGACCACGTCGAAGATGGCGCACAACAGCGGCAGAGAGATCATGGCGGCGACGAATTTCGGAGTAATCAGGTACTTGAATGGGTCCAGCGCCATGGTTTCCAGGGCGTCGATCTGCTCGCTGATGCGCATGATGCCTATCTCGGCGGTAATGGCGCTGCCGGCCCGGCCGGTCACCATCAGTGCCGACAGCACCGGCCCCAACTCCCGGATCAGGGAGAGGGCAACGGCGGTCCCCAACAGCCCCTCGGAACCGAATTTGGCCAGGGTGTAATACCCCTGCAACCCCAGGACCATGCCGGTGAAGGCGGCGGTCAGCACGATGACGAACAGCGACTTGGTGCCGATGAACCGCATCTGTTTGAGTATGTAGATGGGACTGCCCGGCCTGCGGGCGATCATGTAGAAGGAGTAGAGGATGAACCACCCCATCCTGCCCAATTCCCGCACCCACTCGATTGTTAAGCGGCCTATGGCCTGGACCGGATTAAACACACCACACATCCCTCTAAGCAGATGAAAGCCGTATTTTATAACGTTATTGGATAATGTAAAGCAGGACTTTGCGTTGAATGAACGATCATTCAACTTTATAGTGCCCGCTTGATGATTTGTCAAGCATTTGTAAACGCCCGATCAGGCCAGTTCCTCAATCTTGCCCCCCGGCCTGAGCCGGAAGCGGCTACCGCGCCATTCGACCCGATTGCCCAGAAAGGAGAGAGCCCAGGTGAAGAAGGCCAGCATGTCCCGCAACGGGATCAGCCAGAGCCAGGCCGGGAGGAGGCGGTCGCGGACGAAGTTTCGGCTGAAGATGGTGGCGACGGCCAGGCGTACACCGTAGAGCAGCGCGATTGCAGCCAGCGCCGGGGCCGGCGACGGGGCGGCGAACGCCGCCAACAGCATCGCGGGAAAGGGGAGCGTCATGCCCGACGCCAGATAGCCTCCCGGCCTGCTGACCCGCATGGTGCGGGCCCAACGCAGTTGGCGCGAGAGCACCGGCAGCAACTCTTCCGCCTTGAGCATGCTTTCCACAAAGGTGCCGTCCAGGGCGATGCGCCAGCCGGCACGATGCACCTTGTTGCCCAACTGGTAGTCGTCGGCCAGGTAATCGACCAGGGCCTCAAAGCCGCCGATTGCCGCCAGGGCTTCGCGGCGCACGGCCATGGAGGCACCCAGGGCGAATGAAAGTCCCTCCAGGTGGAGCGCGACCAGGACATTGGGGATCATCTCCGCGGTAAAGCCGGTGGCCTCGATGGCAGTGGCCATGGTGGGAGCGCAGGAGGTACGGTAGAGCGAGGTGACCAGCCCTACCCGGGGGTCGCTGAAGTGAGCGGTCACGCTTTTAAGGTAGTCGGTCGGCACGCGGATATCGCTGTCGCAGACGATGATGATGTCGTGCCGTGCCAGGGGAAACGCGTTGATAAGGTTGGATACCTTGTAGTTCGGTCCGTGGATGGCCGGGTTGACCACCAGGGAAACATGGCTGTCGCCAAACTCCTCCATGAGCTCGTGGATGACCGGAATGACAGGATCATCGGTCGATGCCGCGGCGAACAGCAGTTGCACCGGGCCTTCGTACTCCTGGCGGCAGAAGGAGGCAAAGTTTTCGTAACTCCCGGCGTCCATCCCCTTGACCGGTTTCAGAATGGTAACGGATGGGGTCTCCGTCGAGCAAGGGGGCGCTGCGGAGAAGAAACGCCGGGCGCAGGCCAGTGAAATCAGGCTGTAGGCCAGAGACGGCAGAACGATGATGAAGGGAAGCAGGGTGCGCAGCATGTCAGGCGCCCTTTTGCACGAGGAGTACGTAAGGCGCATCGGCCGTGACGTTGATCTGTCCCATGCGCCAGGCGTGGAACGAGGGCGCCCGGAGCTTCGCCGCCCACTCCTCCGCCAGGCGACGCTCCGCGTCTCCCCCTCCGTGGCCGGGATAGACGGTCAGGACTACAATGCCCCCCGGCGCCAGGAGGCCCAGGGCCTGTTCCAGTGCAACCACGGTGGTTTCGGGTCGGGTGATGATGCTGCGGTCGCCGCCCGGCAGATATCCCAGGTTGAAAACCACGGCGTTCAGGGGGGTGTCAACCTGTCCGGCCAGGGTTTCATGCCCTTGAGCGACCAGCGTGACCCTCTCTGCAAGCCTGTTTGCGGCCAGCCTGTGGGCGGTGCTGTCCATGGCTTCCTGCTGGATGTCGAATGCCCATACCCTGCCGGCGGGCCCCACCAACTCCGCCAGGAGGAGCGTGTCGTTGCCGTTGCCGCAGGTGGCGTCAACGGCGCTGTCGCCGGAGTGTATGAAATGGCGCAGCAGCAGGTGCGCCAGCGGCACCGGACCGCGCAGCAGCGGAATATCGTGAAGCGTGTCAAAACTCATGGTGGCAGAGGGTAACAGAGTCGAAACGCTTTTTCCACAGGGAATTTTGATTGCATTGCACCAGGGAATCGAGGTAGTAACGAGGTCATGATATGCAAGAAAACCGTGGATGAAGATCAGGGGGGGCGGCGGCTGGACGATGCCGTGGCGCTATTGTTCGACGGACTCAGCAAGTCCGAGGTGCGGCGGATCATCGACCGGGGCGGATGCAGCGTCAACAGTGCCATGGTGCGGGTGGCGTCGCGCACCGTCAAGCAGGGGGACGTGGTGGAGGTCGGCGTCATGGAGCCGGGTCGGTTCCGGGAGCTTGTTCTGCCGCCGGAAGCGCTTCTGTACGAGGATGGAGATCTGATCGCGGTCAACAAGCCGGCCGGGGTGAATACCCAGCGGACCCCCTATCAGCTCAAGGGGACTCTGGAATTCTGGGTGTCCGAATACTTCCGCCAACACGGGATCATCGAGCCGGCCCGGGTGATCCACCGACTCGATCGGGGCACCTCGGGGGTGATGGTGTTCCCGAAACACAAACGGGCCGCTGCCTGGCTTTCGGCCCGTTTCCATGACGGGTTGGCGGACAAGCGCTACATTGCCCTGGTCAGCGGGCGACCGGCGCAGGAAACCTGGCAGGTGGACGGCGCCATCGGCAAGCTGGGCACATCGCGCTACGGCATCATGACGGGCGGCAGAACGGCCTTGACCGATTTTCGCCTGCTGGCAACCGCCGACGGAGGTTCCCTGGTCGAGGCACGCCCCCTGACGGGGCGAACCCACCAGATCCGCGTCCACCTGGAGGCATCGGGGTTGCCGATCATCGGCGACGCCACCTATGGCGGAGCGCCGGCGGAGCGTATGATGCTTCACTGCGTGCACCTCTCCTTCATGGACGAAAAGGGGGTGGAGATCAGCCTCACGGCCCCACCGGACCGGGCGTTTGAAGCCTGTATGCGAAATATGCTTTGCACAGAGGTAACTTTATGGTAAATTTCCGCTCTTCGGCGTATGTCATCCCGGTAAAATAATCGCAATCCGTTTCTGACAAGGCCCATCCCGTCATGTCCAAGATAATCTGCATCGCCAATCAGAAGGGTGGAGTCGGCAAGACCACCACAGCCGTCAATCTGGCCGCCTCGCTGGCAGCGGCCGAGAGGCCGACCCTTCTGATTGATATGGACCCGCAGGGCAACGCAACCAGCGGCGTGGGGATCGACAAATCGATGCTGAAGCAGACCATCTACGATGCCCTCGTCAACGAGGCCGATGTCCAGAGCCTGGTTGTGGACATCGGACAGCCCTTCCTGCAGGTCATACCGGCAAATTCCGACCTTGCCGGCGCGGAACTGGAATTGGCCTCCGAGATCGGCCGGGAGCTGAAACTGAAATTTGCCCTCGCCTCCCTGGCTGAAGAGTATCGTTACATCATCATCGACTGTCCACCATCGCTCAACCTGTTGACCATCAATGCCATGACCGTGGCCGATTCCGTGCTGATCCCGCTTCAGTGCGAGTATTATGCCATGGAAGGGCTTTCCCAGATCTTGCGTACCATAAGCCTGATCCAGAGGGGGCTCAACCCGTTGCTGAGGGTTGAGGGTATACTGCTGACCATGTTCGATTCGCGCGGCAACCTGGGTAAAGAGGTAGTCGCGGAGATCAGGGCCCATTTTCCCGACAAGGTCTTTGACGCGGTCATTCCCCGCAACATACGTCTGGCCGAGGCCCCCAGCCACGGCAAGCCGATCATTCATTACGATATATCATCACGCGGTGCCGCAAGTTATCTGCAACTGGCCCGGGAAATAATCCAGAGGGAGACGGCCAATGGTTAAGAAAGGCGGCCTCGGGAGAGGGATGGCGGCGCTGCTGCAGGTAACGGATACGATCGGGGGGCACTCTGATTATTTTGTCTGCCCGATCGAAAAAATCCGGCCCAACCGTAACCAGCCGCGCAAGCATTTTGCTGTGGACAAGCTGGACGAGTTGGCCGCATCCATCCGGGAAAAAGGGATCATCCAGCCACTGGTTGTGACCCAAAAGGACGGTTTCTACGAGATCATTGCCGGGGAGCGCCGCTGGCGCGCCGCCCAGAAGGCCGGCATCAGGGAAGTGCCGGTAGTCATTCGCGAGGCAAGCGAGGATGGGGTGCTGGAACTGGCCCTGATAGAGAACATCCAGCGCCAGGATTTGAACGCCATCGAGGAGGCCCAGGCCTATCGCTCGCTGGTGGAGCATTTCGGCATCTCCCATGAGGATGTGGCCAGGCGGGTCGGCAAGAACCGCACCAGCGTAACCAACTCCCTGCGCCTTCTCAAGCTGCCCGCCGAGGTGCAACAGGACATCGTCGAAGAGCGTATGAGCATGGGCCATGCCCGCACTCTCCTCGCCCTGGAAAGCCCCGAGTCGATCCTCATGGCCCGCCATGAGATCGTGCAGCGCCAGTTGAGCGTCCGGGAGGCTGAAAATCTGGTGCGGCGGCTGAAGATGAATCCCCATCCCGTGCCGAAAAAACGCCCGCAGCAGCCCGATCTGCTCATGGGTGCGCTGGAAGAACAGCTGCAGAAGCGATTCCAGGCCCGGGTCGCCATCCGCAAGGTCGGAACGAAGGGGGGCAGGCTGGAGATCCATTTCAGCGATTCCGACGAATTGACCCGTATCATCGATCTGTTCGATCTGTAGCAGCAAAACAGGGAATAAACCTTTAATTCCTGCCTCTTGGCATGCGCCCGCCGTCGTTGCCCGCTGAGAAATCGCGCTGGTGTTTTTGCAATTATCTTGACATCTCGCAAAAGTATGTGATACCAACACCCGATCTGTGGATACAGTATACACGCTCATAAAATGCATGCCTGCAAGGGGTAGGTCGTGATTGAATTAAATTTGGCATTTTTTGTCCAGGCAGTTAACTTCGGGATTCTCGTCCTCGTCCTCAATATCTTCCTCTACAAGCCGATCCGCAAGATCCTGGCCGATCGGCGCCAGGTGATCGACTCTGCCCGTGAAAAGGCAGCTTCCGTTGACTTGGAGGTCCAGGAGAAGATGGCACGGTACGAAGCCCGTCTGCACGAGGCCAAGACCGAGGCCGCCGGCCGCCGCGCCGAGGCACTCAAAGAGGCCCAGGCCGAAGAGACGGCGCTGCTGGAAAAGGCCCGCAAGGAGGCCGCCGGCTCATTGGACGCCATCCGTTCCAAGGTGGCCAAGGAGGCCGCCGACGCCCGTGCGCTCCTGAAGCAGCAGGCCGATGCCCTGTCCGGCGACATCTGCGAGAAAATCCTGGGGAGGAGCCTGTAACATGTTGATGGTATCCGATCGCACAAAGAAAATCGCATTCTCCCTGGCCTATATTGCCGTCATCGTCCTGGTCGCCTCGGCCGGTTTCGCCGAAGAAGGGGGTGAGGGCGCTCACCATGCCGATCACGCCGCCGCCCAGATGAAGGATTTCGGCTGGCGCGTGTTCGACTTCGCCGTCCTGGTCGCTATCCTGGTATGGGCGTTGAAGAAGGCCAATGTGAAAGGGGCGCTGGCCGAGCGCCAGGCCCAGATCGAGAGGAACCTCAAGGATGCCGAGCAGGGCAGGGCCACTGCCGAAGCCAAGCTGGCAGAGTACAGCGCCAAGCTCGACCAGGCATCCAAAGAGATCGACGAGCTCCACGCCGCCATCATCCGCGAGGGCGAGCAGGAAAAGGTTCGTATCATCGGCGAGGCCCGCAAGGCTGCCGAGAAGATCGTGCTCCAGGCCAGCCAGTCCGCCGAACAGGAAACCCTCAAGGCCCGCGCGGAACTGCGTGCCGAGGCTGCCCGCCTGGCGGTGGAGATCGCCGCCGGCAAGCTGGCCGGCGCCATCCAGAAGGCCGACCACGACCGATTTGTCGGCGAATATCTTGACAAGGTGGTACAGATCCAGTGATCAACAATACGATTGCAAGACGATACGCCAAGGCCCTGGTGCAGCTTGGCTCGGAGGCCGGCCTGATCGACCGCTTCAGCGACGAATTGGCTGTGGTGGACCGCCTCTTCTCCGGCAATGGCGAGCTGCGGGCCGCATTCGGCAACCCGGCCTTCACCGCCGAGCAGAAGAAAGGGATCATGAAGGATCTGGTGGCAAAGACGAACTGCTCCGAGTTGGTGGGCAACTTCCTGCTGCTCTTGGTGGACAAGAACCGCGTGGCCTTTCTTGACCAGATCGTTCATACCTACAAAAAGCTGGCTGATGAACAGTCCGGCGTCATCCGTCCCTTCATCAGAACCGCCTTCACGCTGGATGACGCCCAGGTGGCTGCCGTCCAAAATGCCCTGGAAAAGAAGACCGGCAAGAAGGTTGTGCCGCAGGTGACGGTCGATCAGACGCTCCTGGGGGGTGTTGTGATCCAGATCGGCGACACGGCCTTTGACAGCAGCGTAAAAACTCAGCTTAAACGGATCCAAGATATATTACAGAAGGGGTAAATGCTTCCATGGAAATCAGAGCCGAAGAGATCAGCGAGATCATCAGGAAACAGATCAAGGAGTATGGCAAGGAGGTAGAGGTGTCGGAAACCGGCACGATCATCTCCATCGGTGACGGTATCGCCCGTATCCACGGCCTGGCTGGCGCCATGGCCGGCGAGCTGCTGGAATTCCCCGGCGGTGTGTCCGGCATGGTCCTCAACCTGGAGGAGGACAACGTTGGCGCCGCCATTCTCGGTGAATTCGCCGAGATCAAGGAAGGGGACACCGTCAAGCGTACCGGCCGCATCACCGAGGTTCCGGTGGGCGACGCCCTGGTCGGCCGCGTTGTCAACGCCATCGGTCAGCCCATCGACGGCAAAGGTCCCATCAACACCAGCACCTTCAGCAAGGTGGAGATCAAGGCGCCCGGCATCGTCAGCCGCAAGTCGGTACACCAGCCGATGGCCACCGGCCTCAAGGCGATCGACTCCATGGTCCCCATCGGGCGCGGACAGCGCGAACTGATCATCGGCGACCGCCAGACCGGCAAGACCGCCGTAGCCATCGATACGATCATCAACCAGAAGGGGGGCGACGTGATCTGCATCTACGTCGCCATCGGCCAGAAACGTTCCACGGTCGCCCAGGTCGTTTCCAAGCTGAGTGAGCACGGCGCCATGGATTACACCATCGTCGTTGCCGCCACCGCCTCCGAGTCGGCCCCGCTCCAGTTCATCGCCCCCTACACCGGCGTCACCATGGGCGAGTACTTCCGCGACAACAAGAAACACGCCCTGATCATCTATGACGACCTTTCCAAACAGGCCGTTGCCTATCGCCAGCTCTCCCTGTTGCTCCGCCGCCCGCCGGGACGCGAAGCCTATCCGGGCGACGTCTTCTATCTCCACAGCCGCCTGCTGGAACGCGCCTGCAAATTGTCCGACGAGTGCGGCGCCGGTTCGCTGACCGCCCTGCCGATCATCGAGACCCAGGCCGGCGACGTGTCCGCCTACATCCCGACCAACGTCATCTCCATCACCGACGGCCAGATCTACCTGGAATCCGACCTGTTCTTCTCCGGCGTCCGCCCGGCCATCAACGTCGGCCTCTCGGTCTCCCGCGTCGGCGGTTCCGCCCAGACAAAGTCCATGAAACAGGTGGCTGGCACGCTGCGCCTCAATCTCGCCCAGTACCGCGAGATGGCCGCCTTTGCCCAGTTCGGCTCCGACCTGGACAAGGCCACCCAGATGCAGTTGGCCCGCGGCGAGCGCTTGGTGGAGATTCTCAAGCAGCCCCAGTACCGTCCGATCCCCAACGAAAAACAGGTTCTGATCATCTTTGCCGCCAACAACGGCTTCCTGGATGACTACCCGGTGGCGGCCCTCAAGCGCTACGAGCCGGAACTGTATGCCTTTTTCGACAACCGCCAGGCCGAACTGCTGGCCGAACTGCGCGACAAGAAGGCCATCGACGATGACCTGAAGGCCAGGATCGTTGCCGCGCTGGAGCAGTTCAAGAAGGAATTCACCGCGTAAACAAGGACGGTTTGAGACATGGCAAGCCTTAAAAGCATTAAAAAACGGATCGTATCCGTAAAAAATACCCGCCAGATCACCAAGGCCATGAAGATGGTTTCGGCCGCCAAGCTGCGGCGCGCCCAGGAGAACGTCGTTGCGGCGCGCCCCTACGCAGGCAAGCTGGCCGAGGTGCTGCAATCCCTGGCAGGCAGCGTGGAAGGCGATCTTCATCCGCTTCTGGAGAAGCGCGAGGCCAAGAAGCTCCTCCTGGTGGTGGTCACCTCCGACCGCGGCCTGTGCGGTGGCTTCAACGGCAACCTGTGCAAGGCAGCCGAGCGCTACATCAAGGAAAAGAAGGGCGAGTTCGAGCAGATCTCGCTGATGACGGTCGGGCGCAAGGGGTATGAAGCGCTCAAGAATCGCCACACCATTGCCAAGAGTTTCCCCAACGTGCTGGCCAAGCCGAGCTACCAGACCGCGGCCATGCTGGCCCACGAGGTGATCGACGGCTACCTGTCCGAGGAATACGACCAGGTCATCCTGCTCTTCAACGCCTTCCGCACGGTCATGTCCCAGGACATCACCTTCCAGCAGCTTTTGCCGGTGGAACCGGAGGAGAAGACCTTGGCGGACGAGACCCCGGTTGAGTATATCTACGAACCGTCGGTTGGCGAACTCCTCGCGGAGATCCTGCCCAAGAACATCGAGGTGCAGATCTTCAAGGCAATGCTGGAATCGGTGGCCGCCGAGCACGGCGCCCGCATGACCGCCATGGACAGCGCGTCCAAGAACGCCAACGAGATGATCGGCAAGCTGACCCTTCAGTACAACCGGGCTCGCCAGGCCGCCATCACCACCGAGCTCATGGAGATCATCTCCGGCGCCGAATCGATCAAGGGATAACAAGAACCGAATCACTATATGAGGCTTCACGGCCACAGGAGGACAGAGTTCCATGAGTCAGAACATCGGTAAAATTTCGCAGGTCATCGGCGCTGTCATCGACGTCGAATTCGAGCCCGGCAAACTGCCGGAGATCTACCACGCCCTTAGGGTGACCAATCCGGCCATCGATGACCGCGAGAACAACCTCGTTCTCGAGGTTGCCCAGCACCTGGGGGAGAATTCGGTCCGCACCATCGCCATGGACTCCACTGACGGCCTCAAGCGCGGCCAGGCAGTCATCGACACCGGCAAGCAGATCTGCGCCCCGGTCGGCCATAAGACCCTGGGCCGCATCATGAACGTTATCGGCGAGCCGGTTGACGAGATGGGCCCCATCGGCAACGAGAAGGAATACGCCATCCACCGCGAAGCCCCCTCCTTCGAGAACCAGTCCACCAAGGTCGAGGCCTTCACCACCGGCATCAAGGTCGTTGACCTTCTGGCTCCCTATGCCCGCGGCGGCAAGATCGGCCTGTTCGGCGGCGCCGGCGTCGGCAAGACCGTTCTGATCATGGAACTGATCAACAACATCGCCAAGCAGCACGGCGGTTTTTCCGTCTTCGCCGGCGTCGGCGAACGTACCCGCGAAGGGAACGACCTCTGGATGGAGATGAAGGAATCCGGCGTTCTCGACAAGGCCGCCCTCGTGTACGGCCAGATGAATGAGCCCCCAGGCGCCCGTGCCCGCGTCGCCCTGACCGCCCTCTCCGTAGCCGAATACTTCCGCGACGAAGAAGGCCAGGACGTTCTCCTGTTCATCGACAACATCTTTCGTTTCACCCAGGCCGGTTCCGAGGTCTCCGCCCTTCTGGGCCGTATCCCCTCGGCCGTCGGTTACCAGCCTACCCTGGCCACCGAGATGGGCGAATTGCAGGAGCGCATCACCTCCACCAAGAAGGGCTCCATCACCTCGGTCCAGGCCATCTACGTCCCGGCCGACGACTTGACCGACCCAGCACCGGCCACCGCCTTCGCCCACTTGGACGCCACCACGGTTCTGTCCCGCCAGATCGCCGAGTTGGGCATCTACCCGGCCGTTGACCCGCTGGACTCCACCTCGCGCATCCTCGACCCCCAGGTCATCGGCGACGAACACTACGGCGTGGCCCGTTCCGTCCAGTACGTGCTCCAGAAGTACAAGGACCTTCAGGACATCATCGCCATCCTCGGTATGGACGAGCTCTCCGAAGAGGACAAACTGGTCGTGGCCCGCGCCCGCAAGATCCAGCGCTTCCTGTCCCAGCCGTTCCACGTTGCCGAGGCCTTCACCGGCTCCCCCGGCAAGTACGTCGAACTGAAGGACACCATCAAGGGATTCCAGGAGATCGTGGCCGGCAAGCACGACGCCCTTCCCGAGCAGGCCTTCTACATGGTCGGCTCCATTGAAGAGGCCATTGAAAAGGCCGCAAAGCTGGCTGCATTATAAATTAACCTTACGGGGACACCCCTTTCAAGGACTGATATATGGCTGAAAAGATGAAACTGGAGATTGTCACCCCTTACAAAAAGGTGGTTGACATGGAAGTCGAAGAAGTCACCGCCACCGGCAAGCTGGGTGAATTCGGCGTCCTGCCGGGTCACGCCCCGTTCCTGACCTCCCTCAGGATCGGCGAACTTGCCTACAAGTCTGCGGGCAAGGTCGAGCACATGGCACTCAACTGGGGCTATTTCGAGATCAAGGACGACAAGATCATCGTCCTGGTGGAGACCGCCGAAGCCGCCGAAGAGATCGACGTGGAGCGGGCCAAGGCCGCCCTGGGCCGGGCCGAGGAGAAGCTCAAGCACCTCACCGCCGAGGACAAGCAGTTCAAGATCTACGAGGCAGCCCTGGAACGCGCCATTACCCGCGTGCAGGTAGCGGGCAAGTCGGTTCGCAAATAGGTCTTATTCTGATATTTCTTCCAAAGAGCGGCAGCGATGCCGCTCTTTTTTGTTGTTCCCTCCCCCAGTGAGGGAGCGGAATTATATTTTCGACTGTACATTCTTCATCCTACGGAAAATAGTTATAATCAGATCAGCAATAAGAGGTTAGGAATTTGCGTTGACTGAAACATGTCTAAAGTCCCCCTCCCCGAGCGGGAGGGGGAGCTAACCGCAAATACCACACCGGGCAATGCTATATTCAGGTAAGGTTTGATTTTCCTGATTCCGAAACGTGGATCATCGTGTCGTTGTATGAGATCGAGTTGCTTTCCGAGAAGCCATGACTGCTATCAAACGCCCACCTGCTAAATACCAGCCCAAAGGTCTCACGGTCCTGCACGAGGACCGGGACATCATCGTGGTGGAGAAACCGTGCGGACTTTTGAGCATCGGCACGGAACGGGACAAGTCACGGACTGTCCACACCATCCTCAACGAATACGTCCGCAAGGGCGATCCCCGCTCCCGGAACCGCGTCTACATCGTCCACCGTCTGGACCGGGAAACATCCGGCATCCTGGTCCTGGCCAAGAGCGAAGCAGCCAAGATCTTTCTGCAGGGGCACTGGCAGGAAACCGACAAGCGCTATCTCACGATCGTCCATGGCACCCTTGACCCGAAGAGTGGGACGATCAGCAGCTACCTGGCCGAGAACAGCGCCTTGACGGTCTATTCCACCCGGGACCCGGCGTTGGGGAAGCTGTCCCTGACCGAGTACATGGTCCTGAAAGAGGCCAAAGGTCTCAGCCTTCTGGAGATCCACCTGCTCACCGGCCGCAAGCACCAAATACGTGTGCACCTCTCTGAGCAGGGGCACCCGGTGGTGGGGGACAGAAAATACGGCAAAAACGACGGCTGCGCTACCCTGGCGCTCCATGCCCGCTCTATCTCGTTCACCCACCCGGTCAGCGGCAGAATGCTTTTCTTCGAAACCGCCATCCCCGAACTTTTCAGCCGACTGGTGGGAAAGATCGACGCGCCGACCGCCTGATGCAATATGCCATCCCCCCTGGAACATGAAGACCGATCCATTATCCCTTGCCGGCCACAAACCCTGCATACCCCGATCATATAGAAAAAATGACGACCGTTGTCGGTAAGAGACAATTTACGGCGCGACCCCCGATGGAGCGGCGCCGAGCAGGTGCGTGAGTTCCAGGGCGTTTTCCGGGGCAAATGCCTCGGCGTCGTTATTGAAGTAGATGTACACGTCCCTGCCCGCATTCAGGTACTGCCGAATTCTCGCTGCATCGGCCTGCAATTCGTCCCGTGAGTAACGACTGGAGTAATTCCCGCCATGACCGTGCCGTCTGAGGTAGACGAAATCGGCCGTAAGCGGCAGCTCGGCGATAAATTCGGGCCAGTCGGCCATGCACAGGGCAACGCGCGCCCCCTGGCAAAGGGAGACAACCTCCTGGCAACACCAGCTTTCGTGCCTGAATTCCAGGGCATTGCGGACGGGGTATCGGGACAGCAGGTCAAGGAACCGCTCCAGACGGCTCGTAGCGCAGGCAAAACCTGGAGGAAACTGCCAGAGGATCACCCCGAGCTTCTGGCCGAGCAGCAAAACCCCTTCAAAAAAGTGCGAAAGCGGCTCCTCTGGATCGGCAAGCCTCTTGACGTGGGTAATGAACCGGCTCCCCTTGACACTGAAGATGAAGCCGGCGGGTGATTCCAACTGCCAGCGGACAAACGTCGCCGGCTTCAGCAGGCGGTAGAAGGTGACATTCAGCTCAATGCTGGCGAAGGCCGAGGAATAGTGTCCGAACCAGCGCTTTTGCGGGAGCTTTTCCGGATAGAAGCGCCCGCGCCAGTGGGGATAGGCGAAGCCGCTGCACCCTGTGAACAGGTCGGCCATCTCACCACTTAGCCTGCCGCCGGCACGAATCAGCTTTTCTTGCTCGTCTTCGCATAGAAGGTGGAGTACAGCTGGACCACCTTGTTTTTCTTGCAAACCGGGCAGGCGATGTTTCCCTTGTCACGTTCCGACATGCTCAACGTGACTGAAAACGTCTTTGCACAGTTTTCGCATCGATAATCGTAAGTCGGCATGTGCTTTTCCTCCTCGTTAACGGTTTTCCCCGTCATGGGGCACCGGACCTGTGGATCTCCACTCCTGAAACACCACCCGTCACCCCCCCTGATTCCCGGCTGAGCGTGCAGAATCAACTATACAGCAAGAATGCCGCCGCGCAATCGATCCGGCAACGGGACGACTTTGGCGTTATCACACTTGTACATCCGGTTTTTTGTGGGAAACTTTCATAAGAACGTAATGGACTTGTGGGGGCCGTCGAGAGTTGTGTTGTTTCAGGGTGATCTCCAACAAGACCCGGAGGGTGCATCCATGGGAATGTTGCGACGGTTCGGAGAGATGTGCCGCAGGTGGAGAAGGGAGCCCGCCGCACCGGAGATCTGCGAGGTGTGCGGCGGAAAGAGGGATATCGATCCCGAGAGCCGTGAGAGCCACTGCCCGGACTGTGAAAATCCCAGGGCCTAGAAAGCCGAGGCCGGGAATGCAATGTGAAAAAGCGGCTCGAAGATCGTCTCGTGGAGGCATACGGGGCATTTCCCGGGCGGGGTGAGACGGCCGCGCTTGACGAAAACAAAGCCGCAGGAGCGGCATTCGGCCGGGATAACCACAAGGATTCCTCCGTCGGCCTGGATGCTGCGGCGAATGTGTTCCAGATGGCCGTACACCTCCTTCTCCGGTATGTGGGCAAGGGTGGAGATATCCCTGGCGGAGAGCGTATGGCTGCGGAGCAGGTCTATGATCACATGGCGGACCGTCTCCTGGGCCGGGCGCGGTACGGCCGGTTTTCGCGGTTTCTGTCTCATGGGGACTCATGGCGTGAAGATGGGCAGCCTGACAAATACTATCATCAGATTGCTGCATTGCAATCGGTCTCCTGGCACCGACCTGACGACCTGCCGGGCAATGCCGGGCTCCTGCAACAGGATGGGTGTGCCCATGAAAAACCGATAAAAGGGACGGATGCGGCTAAAGGAGACGAGGGGGCTACCATGGTTGTCGTGGAAATGTTCATGGGGAAGTCCATCACCGAGCACCGCGTGGAGATCGTTGAGCGTAAGGGAACCGGCCACCCGGACCAGATCTGCGATTCGGTCATGGATGCCATCTCGGTCGCCATCTGCCATGAGTACCTGCACCTGTTCGGGACGATCCTCCACCACAATATCGATAAGGGGCTCCTGGCAGCAGGAGAGGTAGAGAAACACTTCGGCGGCGGCAGGGTCGTCCGCCCGATGGAACTCATCATCGGCGACCGAGCCACCGTCAGGGCGGCTGGGCAGGAAATCCCGACCGGCGAAATCGCCATTGAGGCAGCCAAGGGATGGTTCAGACACAACCTGCGATTCGTGGACCCGGAGCGGCACATCCGCTACCGGGTCGCACTGGCGCCCGGTTCGGAGGAACTGACCGACATCTTTAACCGTGCAGGGGAGGTGCGGGAGGCCAACGATACCTCGGCCGCTGTCGGCTATTATCCCCTTAGCGCGACGGAACAGGCTGTCCTGGGAATGGAGCGTTTCCTCAACGGCAGGGAGTTCAAGGAACGCTTTCCGCAAAGCGGCGAAGACGTAAAGGTAATGGGCGCCAGGAGTGGCAAGGATCTGGACCTGACCGTAGCCATGCCGCTCCTGGCACGCTTTGTGACCTCTGAACAGGATTATTTCGCCGAGAAGAAACAGATCCTGGCCGAGATGCATGGATATGCGGCGCAGTTCTCCGCGCCGGGGCGGCTGGCGCTGCACTACAACGCCCTCGACAAGCCGGGGCGCGGCCTGGGAGGGGTGTACCTGAGCCTCCTGGGCACCTCGGCCGAAGATGCGGATTCGGGGCAGGTAGGGCGCGGCAACCGGGTCAACGGCCTCATTTCCATGAACAGGCCGATGGGAACCGAGGCCGCAGCCGGGAAAAATCCGGTCAGCCATGTGGGGAAGATCTACAACGTCCTCTCACACAAAATGGCCCGGGACATCTATGAGAGCATTGAGGGAATCAAGGAGGTGTATGTCTTTCTCCTGAGCAGGATCGGTGCGCCTGTTGACCGGCCGCAGCTGGCCACTGCCCAACTGCTGCTGGAAAAGGGGCGGCGTATCAACGAGATCTACGGGAAGGTCGAGGCGATCTTCGAACGGGAATTCGCGGCTATCAACGGATTCTGTGCGGCCCTGGCACGGGGGGAGTACCCGGTCTGCTGACCGGTGCAGAGGATGAGGGTGAACGGTGCATGTGGGAAGGGAAAACAGGATCCGGTGCATGATCGCCCAGGAAGCGGCGCGCCTCATGTACGAGGATGGGGTCAGGGAATACCGCGACGCCAAGCGCAAGGCGGCCCGGCGGTTCGGCTCCGAAAAAGCCCTCTCCCTTGGCTCCCATCTTCCCTCCAATGCCGAAATCCATGCAGAGCTGCAACGGCTGATCGGCACCTATGAAGAAGAGGTGCTGCCGGCGCGGTTGATGCGCCTGCGGCTCATCGCCCTCAGGCAGATGGAAGCCCTGGAGCCGTTCAACCCCTACCTGGTCGGGTCGGTCCTGAGCGGCGTGGTGACGGAGCAAAGCGATATCGACCTCCATCTCTTTGCCGGGTCGTGCGAGGAGGTGGAGGAGTATCTGGAGAGGAACGGGACTCCGTTCGAACAGGAGGTGGTGACCATCCGCCACGGCGGAGAGTTCTTTGAATATCCGCACATCTACCTGGAGGATAACGGCGTGCTCGTCGAGTGCACCGTCTATCCCTGCGAAGATATCCATCGCATTCCAAAGAGCAGTATTACCGGCAGGCCGATGGAGCGGGCAAATGCGAAGAAGCTGCGCAAGATCATCGGGGAGGCTGTGCCGGCGCTCCAGGAAACTGGAGGGAGTGGCGACGAGGCGTAAGAGGGAGGCTGACATGCTTGACTATGTAAAACCGGTGTTCCTGGGGTTTCTGGTCGTTATCGTTGCGGGTGTCATGGGCGGATTCATGGCGGCCAACCGAGGGCGGAGCGTTGCGGCCTGGTGCCTGCTCTGCACCCTTTTTCCTCCCCTGCTCCTGGCCCTCTATTTCATGAAGCCGCGCAGTTAGTATCACTAATCCGGCCCTGGCCACGCTTTTTGAAAACAAAGAAAGGAATGCCACGCATGACGTCCCAGTTCCATCCGAGCCTGGTCAATGACCCCTTTGACGACCCGGCTGTCTACGTGGATTTCCTCTATGAGCGGCGGGCGCTCCTGTTCGACCTGGGAGATATCCGGGCCCTCTCACCCCGGAAGATTCTGCGGATCACCCACATCTTCATCTCCCATACCCACATCGATCACTTCATAGGCTTCAGTCAGGTGCTTCGCCTCTGCCTGGGACGCGAAAAGAGACTCCATCTCTTCGGTCCGCCCGGTTTCATCGCCCAGGTGGAACACAGCCTCGCCTCCTTTACCTGGAACCTTGTGGAGAGCTATCCCACCGACTTCACGGTGGTCGCCGTCGAGCTCTATCCCGACGACACAAGCTGCACCGTTGAATTCCATTGCCGTAGCGGATTCCGACGGGAGCGGGAGCGGACGGAGCAGATGGCCGGCGGCATCGTTCTGGACGAGGATGGCTTCCGCATCCGCGCCGCCTTCCTGGACCACAAGACCGTCTCCCTGGCCTTTGCCCTGGAGGAGAAGGACCACGTGAACATCATGAAGAACCGGCTGCTGGAGTTGGGACTGCCCACCGGCCACTGGCTCGCGGATCTGAAACGCGCCATCATGCGGGGGGAGGATGACGACAAGCCGTTCCGGGTCTCGTGGCTCGGTGAGACAGGGACAAAAGAGCGCCATTTCACCATGGGGGAGTTGAAGACAACGATCCTCAACATCGTTCCCGGCCAGAGGATTGCCTATGTCACCGACGCCGCCAATACCCCGGAAAACGCTGCAAAGATCATCGACCTGGCCCGTGGGGCCGACGTCCTCTTCATCGAGGCGGCCTTTCTCGATGCAGATCATGCCCAGGCCGCGGAGCGGTATCACCTGACCGCCCGCCAGGCCGGGCTGCTTGCCCGACAGGCAGGGGTCGCCAGGGTGATCCCCTTTCACTTTTCACCCCGCTACCAAGGCATGGAGGAGGCGCTGCTGAAGGAGCTGGGGCCATGACGCTCCAGCAGGTCTGAGGCAAGCCTTCAACAAGAAGAGAAGCTAAGGTTCCAGATTAAAACCTGGAAACGGCGGTTAACCGTTTTATTTAGGTTGAAACGTTGCGTTGTCGCGTGAGTCCGAATTGTTTTTATGCGGGTGCTGCGGGGGTGGGGTGAGGGTGAAAGGACGACGGGAAGGGCCGCTGTGCAGTGCGTGGCGGTGATTAATGCTTACCCACAATTGATGAGTATACCCGGAAGATATTTTTTTTAATAGCCTGTTTATTTCATTTTCCGGTGGTATAGTTGAATCAGCTGGAAGGATGCACAAACAACGAAAAGGAGGTTTTACTTTTTATGGAAGACACTCCGCCTGGCTATTTAGCGTAGTATAGCAGTAACCATAAATCCGATGCACGACGGATCGGACACATCCTCGCAAGAGGAACAGAGAAAGAAAAATTTCAGAAGCCCACCGATTATCTGGTGGGCTTTTCCTTTCCCGGAAAGGAACCCATATCATCCCCGTGACCGCGATCATCCTTGTCGGCATACCGGCCAGCGGCAAAAGCACCTTTTGCCGACAGTGGTTCTTCTTCACCCATGTGCGTGTCAGTCTGGATATGCTGAAGACCCGCCACCGGGAGAGGCTCCTCGTCGAGGCCTGTCTTGCGGCCCGCCAGCCCTATGTGGTGGACAACACCAATGCAAGTGCAAAGGAGCGGGCTCGTTTCATCGGGCCTGCAAAGGCGTCCGGTTTCCGGGTGGTCGGCTACTACCTTGGCACCACTGTGGAGGAGGCCCTGGAGCACAACCGGCAGCGGCACGGGAGGGACCGGATACCGGACAAGGGGGTGGTGGGGGTGGCCGGGAGGCTGGAGCTGCCGACATTGGATGAGGGGTTTGATGGGGTGTGGCATGCACGGGTGGATGGGGAGGGCGGGTTTGTGGTGGAGGAGTGGCGGGAGGATCTTTCTGGCCCTCTGTAGCGTTGACAGGCGTTGACGGGCGGGGTAAGGTGAGATTTTCTTGGAAGTGCAAGCAAAATGCTGGTTCACGAACGACACGAACGTAAACGGGTATCCCTTTTTCATGATCTATAAGGTGCTTTATCCGGTCCCTTGCATGGTATAACAAAAACATAATATATGATTAACAGTCGCGTCGTGTTGTGGCATGGTAAATACATGTTATATGATTGATAACAATGGCAAATGATGCCCGAATGTAAAACAAGGAGTCTGGTATGGTTGAAGACGTCCGCTGGAAACAACGCTTCGACAATTATCTTCGGGCATTTGAAACGTTACACCGGGCGGTGGATTTGGCTCAGCAGCGAGGCTTGTCCGAATTGGAACAGCAAGGTTTGATTCAAGGGTTTGAATTCACACATGAACTGGCTTGGAATGTGTTGAAGGACTATCTTGAAGAAACCGGCATATCTGGGATTGTCGGTTCAAAAGGGGCGACTCGGGAGGCATTCAAAAACGGATTGATTCATGATGGAGAGTCATGGATGGAAATGATCAAGTCACGCAATCTTAGTTCACACACCTATAATCAGGATATTGCCGAGGAAGTGGTCAAAAATATTCTGTTGCGCTTTTATCCCGCTTTCGAACAGTTGACCGCCACTTTTTCTACCTTGGCTGAACAGACACGAGATGCTTGATGCACTACGGACTCAGCGAAGAAACCATCAAACAAATATGTAGCGTTCTTGCACGGCATCCGTCGGTTGAAAAAGCGGTGTTGTATGGATCGCGAGCAAAAGGGACTTTCAAGCCTGGGTCAGATATTGATTTGAGTCTCCATGGCGCGACGATCACGTTGAATGAGATGGGTGACATCGACACCGAATTGGATGATCTGCTGCTTCCCTACACCTTTGATCTGCTGATATTTGATACCCTTAAGCACATTAATCTTCGAGAGCATATAGAGCGGGTTGGCAAGATATTCTATGAACGAGGTCAAGGGTCATGCCGGCCAACATGCTAAATCTTCCCGCCTACACCGTAAACAAAATCGAAGAGAAGGCTTCCCACTTTCCTACTGGCCGTATTCGCCAAGAATGATAGGGGGAATCTGACGCGGGCTGAAACGAACATGCTGGGGAATGCGGCTAAAATGCTGGCTCGCAAATACGGAGAATAGGAACATGGCACGGATCGCATTCGAAAAGATCATGGCAGGCCTGGAAGATGCCTTGGCGTATGCGGATGGCGATGCTTCGCGGGGCACGGCGCATGAGGTAAAAAAGATTGCGGGTGTGGATATCACCCCTCTGCGGGAAAAGCTCGGCCTGTCCCAGGACAGGTTTGCCGCCCTGTTCGGCTTGAGCGCCAGAACGGTGCGTAAGAATGAATCAAAAGGGTTTGACCTGTATTCCGGCCATCTCATCAATACTTCCGCAACCCACTGTGCCTTATACAGCAAGGCAAAAGGTGTCAATATCTTTCCACTCTCAAATGTTTTACGTATGGTCATCCATGAAAATACGGGAGCTTTTTGCTCCAAGCCGCCCGTGCCTTGCGTGGCACAATGACAGGTGCAGAACAGCTGGTATGGTATGGTATGGTCTGTGTCGCAGGCAACTCGGTGGATTTTGTTTTCGCAGGCAGCATCCAATAGAGCGTTTTGTTCTGAATTTCTATTGCAGCGAAGCAAAGCCTGCGATAGAACTTGATGGCGGACAACATAACGAGCCGGACTCAAAAGTTCGTGATAAGGAGCGCACGGATTTTTTAGCGGTTTGTGACATAGAGGTGCTGAGATTCTGGAATAATGAGGTCCTAAGCAATCTGGAGGCGGTATTGCAACAGATCTATGGGGCGCTCCTCAATCGTGCGGTACAGCCTGTGCCCTCTCCGCCAAACCTTCCCCCTCCCTAGCCCTCCCCCGCTGGGGGAGGGAACTTTGAACCCACGAATCGAGCCACCATGACCTCTCCCACCTGCGACTTCTATTGCGACAAGATCCTGAAACGCCTTCTGGACGTGCCGGTGTACTTCGAGAACGAACGGGTCTTTGCCTTTCACCACACCAAACCTCTCTGGGAAAACCATGTGGTCCTGCTCCCCAAACGACACATCGAATCCCTGATCACCCTGGAAGAGGCCGACAACGACCTGCTTCTGGAATTGATGCGCACGGCCAAAATGATCGCCCGCGACTTCATGGACCGTTTCGGTGCCTGCCGGGTGTACACCAACCTGGGGGATTACCAGTCCTCCAAGCACCTCCACTGGCACATCGGCTGCGGGACGCAGTTGCGTCCCTATTGACAAGGCGGGTGACATCCCGTATTCAATGATAGCCCACTAGGTCAGCAAACCACTATACCCTCACCCTGACCCTATCCCGGAGGGAGAGGGAAACCAATTGTACCGGCAAGGAGTGAACCATGCCACCTTTCTGCTATTACCCCACCCCTGATTTTGCTGCCAAGCTGGCAAAGATCGAGAAACGCGACCCGCCGGGGCATACCCGCATCCTGGACGTGATCGACCGAATCCTCGGCAACCCCGGCGACGCCGACGGCTGGATGCACGGCGAGCACCATGGCCGGCTCAAGAAGTACGTGGGCAGGAGCGACTACCGCATCATCTACAACTGGTGCGAAACCTGCCGCAAGCAGGCAAAGACCCTGGAAGAGAAATGCGGGTTCTGCCGCGAGGTGGGGGACAACAGCGTGATCTTCTTCAGCATCTACCATAAGAATGAGGCGAGCCGAGTGTGAAGCCATAGCGGAGCAAAAATGCCAAAACACCGCCCACCGAGAGAAGAACCACTCGCCACCCGCAAGCAGGTCTTTACCTGCCCCCACTGCGGAGAACGCATTTCCATGGTGCTGGACCTGTCGGCCGGCTACCAGCGGTACATCGAGGATTGCGAGGTCTGCTGCAACCCCGTCGAGATCGCCTATGAGGCGGAGGAAGGGGTGATCGTCGCGTTCCGGGCCGGCATTCCGTGAGCGCTATGTCTCTGCGCCGTTCCTGCTGTTGCCCGGCGTGCCCTTCAGAACGGAAAAAGGAAATGGTCCGGCAACTCATCGAAGCCTATGCGTCTGCTTGCCAATAATGGTCTCCCCGTGTATATCATAATCCATGTACTTCATCATGCCACGCAGAAACTGCTGACCCCATGGACCGTTCCTCGCGCAACCGGCTTACGGAAAAACTCCTCCCCCAATTCGGCGGGGAGACCCTGTTCGACGCTATCGGCCGGGCGGTCTGCGGTGCGGGCTGCCTGCCGCGCAAGGAGCTGTACGAGGCATGGGAGGTTGCCCGCCGGGTGCGCCGCCGCTTCAGGGGAGGGCGGATCGTCGATCTGGCCTGCGGTCACGGGCTTTTGGCCCAGATACTACTGCTGCTCGACGACACCTCTCCCCTGGCCCTGGCCGTTGACCGCCGGGTCCCCAAGAGCGCCGCAACCCTCGCGGCTGCCATGAACGCTGCCTGGCCGCGCCTTGAGGGGCGCATCCGATTTGTGGAGACCGACCTGGAAGGGGTGGAACTGCTTCACGACGACCTGGTGGTTTCGGCCCACGCCTGCGGCGGGCTGACGGACCTGGTCCTGGACCGGGCAATGGAGGCTGGGGCCAGGGTGGCGGTGCTCCCCTGTTGCCACGACCTCAAGGGGGCCGATCTGTGGGGCCTGGATGGGTGGCTTGATGGTCCTCTGGCAATGGACGTGGTCCGGGTGGCCCGGTTGCGCTCCCAGGGGTACCGGGTGGTCACCCAGCAGATTCCCGGGGATATCACCCCCAAGAACCGGCTGTTGCTGGCCGAGCCGAATGAGGCCCTGCAATTACCCTTGTCCGCGTCCCACTCGGTTCCATACACTTTTGGTAAATTACTTTCCTGATAGGAAACCGCACATGTCGCCAACGGAACATACCGACCATCGGGAAGAGGGGGTGGAGATCCCCTTGGAGCGGATCAACCCGGACACGCTGCGCAATCTGATCAGCGAGTTCGTGACCAGGGAGTGGGAAGAGGCGGGGGCAATCAACTATACCCTGGACGACAAGATCGAACAGGTCCGCCGGCAGTTGCTGGAAGGGAAGGCCAAGGTGGTGTTCGACGCCACCTCGAACAGCTTCAATATTGTGCCGTGCCGTTAGGGGACGCGGCAAATACCGTGGCAAGAGTAGCCCCATCGGCTATTTGTCCCCTGTTACGGGACACTAGATGCCTGGTGCCGGCCGCCATGCGCCTCGTCGAATAACGATGGCAGGCACTATCAACAACTTGAAGGAGATGATATGAGCGACATGATGGAATTGCTGAGGAAACGCCGCAGCATCCGCGCCTTTACCCCGGAAGCGGTCGCCCCGGAGACCGTTGACCTGCTCGTGGAGGCCCTGCTCCGGTCGCCCTCTTCCCGTGGCGTCAACCCCTGGGAATTCGTCGTGGTCGATGACCGGGAACTGCTTTCAAGCCTCTCAAGTGCCAAGGAGCATGGCTCGCAATTCCTGAAGAACGCGCCGCTTGCCATCGTGGTCTGCGCCGACAGCACCCAGTCGGACGTGTGGGTCGAAGACTGCTCCATTGCCGCCATCATCGTGCAGATGGCGGCCCTGTCCCTTGGGCTGGGGAGCTGCTGGGTCCAGATCCGGAGACGCAGTCATGATGCCGACAGGTCCGCGGAGGAGTATCTCCGGGAACTCCTCCGCCTGCCGGAAACGATCATGGTGGAGTGCATCGTCGGCATCGGCCACCCGGCCGAAACCAAGCAGCCCTTGCCGGCAGGAAAGCTGCAGTTCGGCAAGGTGAAGCGCAACCGCTATTCCTGAAACCGGGAGGGAACCATGAAGAGCTTTCGCAAGGAATTATGGTTCGAGACGCAAAGCCGCAGGGAGTTGATCAACATCACCCCCACGGTTGCGGAATGCCTGAAGGCGAGCGGCATCCGCGAGGGCCTCGCGCTCTGCAATGCCATGCACATCACCGCCAGCGTGTTCATCAACGACGACGAGCCCGGCCTGCACCAGGATTTCGAGGAGTGGCTGGAGGGGCTGGCGCCGGAAAAGCCCTACTCCCGCTACCGCCACAACGGCTACGAGGACAACGCCGACGCCCATCTCAAACGGACCATCATGGGGCGGGAGGTGGTGGTCGCGGTAACGGACGGAACGTTGGACCTGGGGCCGTGGGAGCAGATCTTCTACGGTGAATTCGACGGGATGCGCAGGAAGCGGGTGCTGGTTAAGATCATCGGGGAGTAGGGCGGTAAAAAATTTAAATCCGGTTCAGCCGAAACCCGCAAAGGAGAAGCCCATGCCACAGACCAATGACTTGAAACATTACCGCTGCCACGAGATATTTTCCCAGTCCACCGGGGTCGAGATCCGCGATACGTTCAAGAGCCACGAGGAGGGGGGGCAGGTGAAGGAGCGCTCCGGCAGGGTGCAACTGCGTTTCTTCAAGCTGACCCCGAAGACGAAACCGGACGAAGTGACCCAGATCCGCTTCATCTGTGAACCGGACGAGGCCTTCAGCCTGGCGCTGATGATCGGCCAAGTGGCCGCCTCCTCGGCTCCGTGCAAGGAAAAGCTCGCTCCGCACAAGTTTGCGGGCAACGAACAGGCGGTGGAGACGGTGACGACCCTTTCCGTGGAAAAATGGGAGCGGGGCGGCAAGGGCGGCTACGCGCTCACGGTCGGGCGCGGCAAGGAGTTCATCAGTGTTCCGGTCCCCCTGGCCAAGTTCCTCTTCGCCGGAGAGTTCCTCAGGTCCCTCGCCGTGGAGCAGTGCTGGGTGGAGCGGGCGGAGAAGAAACACTGATGCCCCAACCCAAACGTTACAACTCCTTTTCCGACGAATTGAAGCGCGTCTTCGGCTGCAAGGTGCAGCGCATCTCCGTGGATGCCGGCTTTACCTGCCCCAACCGGGATGGAACGTTGGATGGCGAGGGATGCATCTTCTGCGGCGGATCGGGCTCCGGCGCCTACAGTATCCGTCCCGAACTGTCCGTGGCCGCCCAGGTCGAGGACGGCAAGGAGATCATGCGCCGCAAATACCGGGCTCGGAAATTCATCGCCTACTTTCAGGCCTATACCAATACCTATGCACCCGTCGAACGCCTAGCCTCGCTGTTCGACGAGGCGCTCTCGGTTCCCGACGTGGTCGGCATCATCGTTGCCACCCGTCCCGACTGCTTGCCCGACGATGTGCTCGACTACCTGGCCCGACTCGGGGAGCATACCTATCTCTGGCTGGAGCTGGGGCTGCAATCCATCCACGACAAGAGCCTGGCATTCCTCAACCGCCGCCATGACTACGCCTGTTTCGTGGATGCCCTGCAGCGAACCGCGGCACGCAAGATTCGGGTCTGCGCCCATGTTATCCTGGGGCTTCCCGGCGAGTCGCGGGAGGAGACGCTGGCCATGGCAGGCGCGTTGAACCGTCTCGGCGTAGACGGTGTCAAACTGCACCTGCTGCATGTGATGAAGGGGACCCGCCTGGCGGAGATGTACGACAAAGGCGAGGTGGTGCTGCCGGACCGGGACGGCTATGCCGGGCTGGTATGCGACTTTCTGGAACGGCTCGACCCGGCCATCCTGATCCACCGCCTGACCGGCGACGGCGGCCGCGACAACCTGGTGGCGCCGCTCTGGTCGCTGAACAAGTTCGAGGTGCTCAACCTGATCGACGCCGAACTGGAGCGGCGCGACAGCCGGCAGGGGCTTAGGAGGCCAGCAACAATAACATGAACATCTTGCATCTCCTCTTCCGGCCATTTTTGACCGCAGCTCAATCACAAAATCCTTGACGTAGCCCCGCTACGCCTGTGGTTTTGTTCAATCGCCACAGCCAAATCCGACCAAAATCCGAGCGCAATATTGTTCAACGTATTATTGCCAGCCTCCTTAGGTTCTTCCCATTGCGATGAATGCGATAAAAGCCAGGTAGAACACCCCCCCCACCAGCAGCGTCCCCGGTGTCAGGTGACGTTTCCAGCGGATCTGGCAGTAGGCCAGCCCCACCGAGGCAAAGGTGATGCCCACGGTTGTCAAGGCCGTGGCGTCCAGCCTCCATTCGGTCATCATGATGCCGATGGCGGTGATGACCGCGCCCTGAAAGACCATGGCGCCGGTAATGTTGCCGATTGCCAGGGTGTCCTTGCCCTTGTTGATCCAGATGACGCTGTTGAACTTCTCCGGCAGTTCTGTTGCGATGGGGGCGATAATCATGGCCAGTACGAACGGCGCAACCCCTATCCGGGCCGAGATGGCCTGCACCTTGTCCACAAAGATGTACGAACCCCACACGATCAGGAACAGTGAAGCGGCCACCTGGGCGGCAATGATGGCCAAAGAGGGGTTATGGGTTCCGGGTGCGAAATAGCACGGGTCCAGGTCTGCCTCCTCGACCTCGTGGTTGCCGGCACCTCCCCGCAGGGTCGTGAGCACGTAACCGCAGTAGGCCAGGAACAGCACCAGGGCGATGAAGGTCTTGATCACCGGATGCCCGCCCAGGAAGGAGGCGGCGATGGCCAGGGCGTAGAGAACCAGGAAATACTCCATGTCGCGCCGCATGACCATGGTGTCCACCCGCATGACCGGGTAGTCGTCCCTCTTCCTGCGGTTGACCATGACCGCAATCCCGCTGATGCAGAAGGCCAGGGTGCCCAGCATGAAGGGGGCGCCGATGATGGCACCGATGCCGATCTCGTGGCCGGCGGCCCTGGAGTCGAACAGGATGGCGATGATCGGTATCAGGGTCTCGGGCAGGGCGGTGCCGACCGCGGCAAAGATGCTTCCCACGGCGCCGTCCGACAGGTTCAACTTCTTGCCGAACCACTCCAGTCCGTTCGTGAACACGGTCGCTCCCAGCAGGATGACAGCCAGGGCGACAAGCAACAAAAGCCAGTTGGTCATGGTGTTATGACGTTCTTTCTGCGCTTTGATTATGCGGGAAAAACGGCAGTGCCAAAAACCGGCGCTGACCGCTCGTTCTCCTACATCTCAACGCGGGTGATTACTCCTTGCAGCTTGGCTGCGGGAAGCTTGTTGAACTGCACGAAGTTGGGGGTAAGCTTCTTGATGGCGGAAAAGATCCTCCAGACCGGGTTGGCGGTGGCGATGTCCTCGATGCCGTAGAAGATGACCTTTTCCTGGATGCCTTTCTGCTTGAGCAACTGTTCGATGTCGAACATCTCCATATAACCGGCTATGATTTCAAGCACGTCCAGGCCGGTTCCCAGGCCGGGGTTCAGGGTGCTTGTCAGGCCATAGGGTTCATCCGTGCGAATGATGGAGATCAGCACGTTACGCTCGTATATAATATTACTGCGGATTGTGCAGTGTACAAGATAAGGGGGGATGGTGTTCCACTCCTTGACGAAGAACAGGCCGGTTCCGGCTATGTGCCCTTTGCGGTAGATCTGCTCGTAACTCAGCAGATAGGTTTCCAGGTCAAGCGGCTTCAATGCCTGGTACAGGGCGCGTTGCCCCGTGGTCCAGATCAGGATGGCGGCCAGGGGGATGGATGCCAGGATCAAGGACCAGTAGCCGCCGGCGGGGAGCTTGTGGAGATTCGACGTCAGGAAGACGGCGTCTATCACGGTGACGAACAGGGCAACCGGCACCTTCCACTTTTTCTTGGTACGGGAGAAGATCATGACCATCATGATGCCGGTGATGGTCATGGTGCCGGTCACCGCCAGGCCGTACGCCGCGGCCAGATTGTCGGACTTCCGGAAGATCAGCATGATCATGATCACAAGGGCCAGCAGGAGCCAGTTGACAGCGCCGATGTAGATCTGGGACTTGAGATGGTGGGAGGTGTAATCGACCTTGAAGAGCGGCAGGATGCGGGTGGTGATGCCCTGGTAGACGATGGAGAACACACCGCTGATCAATGCCTGGGAGGCGATCACCGTGGCCATGACGGTCAATACCAGGAAGGGAACATACAACAGCGTCGATTGGGATTGGACCATGCCGAACAGGGTGTTCTTGGTGTCGGGATGCTGCAACACGAATGCCCCCTGGCCCAGGTAGTTGATCACCAGGGCGACGAAGACAAAATGCCAGGCCCGTTTGACCGGTTTGCGCCCCAAGTGCCCCATGTCGGCATACAGCGCCTCGCCGCCGGTGGCGCAGAGGATGACCTCCGAGAGGACGAAAAAGCCGGCTATGCCGTTCCTGGACAGGAACGCTATGGCGTAGTGCGGGCTTAAGGAGGCGATTATGCCGGGAAATGACGTCAAGGAGACGGCACCGGAGATGGTCAGGGAGGCGAACCAGACCAGCATGATCGGCCCGAAGGCCTTGGCCACCTTGTCCGTTCCCTTGAACTGGAAGATGAAGAGGATAAAGGCGATGACGGCTGCGATCAGAATGATGGTGCCCTGGGAGAGGCCGCTCAGCGCCGGGATCAGCAACGCCCCTTCCACGGCCGAGAGGATGCTGATGGCAGGCGTGATAACGCCGTCCCCCAGCAGCAGGGACACGCCCAGGTAGGAGAGAAAGGTCACGAAGGCCATCTGCCGTCCCGGCTTGATCATGCGCACCAGGATCTCCCGAAGCACGATGGTGCCCCCCTCACCCTTGCGGGAGAGGCTCATGGCCAGGAGGGCGTACTCGATGTTGACCAGGATCATCAGGGTCCAGACGATCAGGGATAGGATGCCGAAGACATTCTCCTGGGTCGGCTTGGTCAATGCAACAATGACGGTCAGGGTATAGATCGGGCTGGTGCCGATGTCACCGAACACCAGCCCCATTGCCTTGACGATGCCGCCCCAGTAGGAGTCGGCATCCACATGCTTTGTCACGTAAAGCCTCCAATGGAAAAATTTAATTTATACCACTGGAGGCTTATGTGCTCAATGTATTTTCTGGACGCCCGCTACCTGCTCTTTTCTGTGCAGTTCCCATTGCATGGTCAGCCGGTTCATCACAGTCACCTGGTCGGGGCTGTCTTCGGGCGGCTTGGTGGTGGAGTTTTTCGGCAACTCGCAGATACCGGCCAACGATGAGGTGTCGGCATAATCCTGGCCGAGATAGAGGCCGGTTTCCGCCTCAAGGAGGTAGATCTTCATGGGTGGGTCTCACAAAGGATATCGTCGCTATTCAACGATCTTGAGCCGGTATCCCACGCCAGGCTCGGTAACGATGTAGCGGGGGCGTGAGGGGTCCGCCTCGATCTTGCGGCGCAGGTTGCTGACGTTCACCCGCAGTACGTGGGGCTGTTCCTGGTAGGCGATGCCCCAGATCTGCTTGAGTATCTGGCTGTGGGTCAGTACCTTGCCGGCGTGGGTGGCCAGCAGTTTGAGCAGGTCGTACTCGGTCGGGGTCAGCTGGATCTCGGTACCGTTGACGGCCACCTGTCGGAGGTTCAGGTCGAGGGTGAGTCCGCCGCTGGAGAAGATCGGTTCCGAAGTCTGTTGGAGCGTGCGGCGCAATGAGGCCCGGATGCGGGCCAGCAGCTCGCCGACCCCGAACGGCTTGGTGAGATAGTCGTCGGCACCGGCATCCAGGGCGGCGATCTTGTCGTCTTCCCGCTCCCGCACCGAGAGCACGATGATCGGGACCTGGGACCATTCGCGGATGCGCGTGATGACTTCGATCCCGTCCAGGTCCGGCAACCCCAGGTCAAGCAGGATCACATCCGGCCGGAATGCGGCTGCCGCCGCCAGCCCGCTATGGCCGCCTTCCGCCTCGTGCAGCGAGAACTCCTCGCTGGACAGAACGGTATGCAGAAAACGGCGTATCGCCAGTTCGTCGTCGATTACCAGGATGCGGGGCAAGAGGGAGCCCTTTTCATCGGCCATGTCGCGTGCCCTTTCTGTAAGGAGGCAAGTAATAATAAGTTGAACAAAATTGCGCTCTGATTTTGGTCAGATTTGGCTGTAGCAATTGAACAAAACCACAGGCGTAGCAGGGCTAGGTCGAGGATTTTGTGATTGAGCTGCAGTCAAAGACGGCCGGAAGATGAGATGCAGGATGTTCATGTTATTGTTGCTAGCCTCCTTAGGGGTGGTTTCTCATGAACACCCCGTAGGGGATATCTTCCTTGAGGATATGACTGAGAAACCAGTCCCGGATGGTTGTAAATTCATCCAGCCCCTGATGCGTCTGGGCCATGTAATGCTCAAGGTTCGTTATAAACAGATCATGCTGTCGCTGGTGATGGGCAAGGGCGGAATAGTTCATCCCATCCATGAGCCGCTCTTCCTCGAAAAAATGCATTTTGCAGTAAATGTCGAAGGTTTCGAGCATCTCGACGCATTTCGATCGGGGCGCAGCCTCTTCCAGGGCGGAGCTGATGGCCGACATATGATCGAATATCACCTGATGCTGCTTGTCCATCGGCGCTACGCCAACGCTGAAATGTTCGTCCCATGTCAGTTTCATCATACGGTATCCTCCTTTTTTTATAAACCTGTATAATCCATCCCGATTTAGGCCCCAGAGGGTCCTCCTAAACAAGGAGGGGAGGGGAAATGCCCAGCTCTTCCTCCCCCTCCTTATCTAGTTTTCCGTAGAACTGAGCGGCAGGTGTATCACGATCTTGAGTCCTCCGCCCGGCCGGTTCTCCGCCCTGATCGTGCCGCCGTGCGCCTCAACGATTCCCTTGCAGATGGAGAGCCCCAGGCCGGTCCCTCCGGCCCCCTCGGGGACCGGAATGCGGTAGAACTTGTCGAAGACGCGCTGGAGATCCTTTTCAGGCACGCCGGGACCACGGTCGGCAATCTCGATGATAAGCCGGTTTGCATCGGTACTGGCGACAATCTCGATCAGAGTGGCAGCCGGCGAGTATTTCAGGCTGTTCTCCAGGAGATTGACCAGGACCTGGGTCATCAGGACCAGATCCATGGGCACCAACGGCATGACCGGGAGCATCTTGAACGACACCTCCCGGTTTCCAAGGCGCGGTTCCAGCACCGCCAGGGCGCATCCCACCAGATCCTGCACATCGCACGGTTCAAGGTTCAGCCTGACCGCGCCGGCCTCGATGCGGGTCATGTCCAGCAGGTTGGCGACAAAGCGGTTCAGGCGCTCGGCCTCGCCACAAGCGGTATCCAGAAGCTCCCGGCGCGCCTGGTCGCTCAGGTGAGCCCCTTCGTCCCGGAGGCTGGTGAGGACGCCGGTGACGGATGACAGTGGGGTGCGCAGGTCGTGGGAGATGGAGTTGAGCAGGGCGCGCTCCAGGTTTTCCCTGGCCTGGAGTATCTGGGCCTGCTCGGCCTGCCGCGAGAACTGCACCCGCTCCATGGCCATGGCGGCCTGGGTGGCAAAGGCATCCAGCAGGCGCCTGCTCTCCGTGGAGCGGTACTCCACGTCGTTCTCCAGGTGCACCCCCATGACAGCCAGCACGCTGGCCGGGGTCTGCAACGGGAGGTAGAGGAGGTCGGAGGATACGAGCGTATCGGTCCCGCGTCCGGCCGGATGGCGGTTACGAAAGGCCCAGTCGGCTACGGCCTGTTCCTTGGCGTTGATGGCCAGACCGTTGCTGGCCGCTACGATGTTGAGCCGCTCCCCTTCCGGCAGAAACAGGGCCAATTGCGCGTTCAGGGCCTCCTCTACATTCCTGATCAGGGCCTTGATGACGGCGCCGATATCCACAGCTGCGGCAAGGTCGCGGCTCAGGTAGTAGAGGCTTGCGGTTTGCAGCTCACGAGTCCGCATCGCCTCGGCCCGCTCCCTTGAACGGGCTACCAGCGTGCTGATGACCACCCCGACGGTGAACAGGGCGATGAAGGTGATCAGGTATTGGGGGTCGGCCACGGCAAGGGTAAGGCGGGGCGGGACAAAAAAGAAGTCGAATGCCAGTACCCCCAGAAAGGAGGTGAGGACGGCCTGTTTTCGGCCGAGCCGAACCGCCGCGACAACCACCGCCAGGAGATAGAACATGACCATGTTGGTGGGGTCCAGCAGGGGCCTGAAAAGCTCGCAAAGCACGGAAACCACGATGACGAGCATGAGACTCGCCGCATATCCGCGGAACTCGAACGTGCCCTGTGCCGCATGCCTCGCTTTCCCGTCAGGCTTTTCAGCCGATTCGAAGCTGACCACCACCACATCTATGGCGCCGCTGTGGCGGATGACCCGGTCCACGACAGGGGGGGAAACCAGCTCGCGCCAACGCGGCCTGGTCGGCTTGCCCATCACGATCTTGGTGACATTGTGCCTCGTGGCATAGTCCAAGATTGCAACGGTAACCGAGGGAGCGGTGATGGAGGCCACCTGGGAGCCCAGGCTTTCGGCCAGGCGCAGGTGGCGCCACACATGTTCCCGGTTTTCCCGGGCATGTTTGCCGCTTTCCGGAGTTTCGATGTAGACGGTGTACCATTGGGCCTTCAGCTCTTCCGCCAGGCGGCAGGTGGCGCGGATCAGCTTTTCACTGTACGGGCTGCCGCTGATGCAGACCAGGAGCCGTTCTGTGGTGGCCCATGGGCCGGTGATGGCCTGGGTCTCCATATAGGCCCGCATCTGGTCGTCCACGCGTGCGGCGGTGCGGCGTAGCGACAGCTCCCGCAACGCCATCAGGTTGCCCGGCCTGAAAAACTTCTCAATGGCCTTGGCCGCCTGGTCGGCGATATAGATCTTGCCTTCGTGGAGGCGTTGCAGCAGGTCTTCGGGGGGGATGTCCACCAGCCTGATCTCGAAGGCGGTATCCAGCAGGTGGTCGGGAAGGGTTTCGCGTACGGTCACGCCGGTGATCTGAGCCACGACATCATTCAGGCTCTCGAAGTGCTGGATGTTGACCGTGGTGAAAACATCGATGCCGGCGGCCAGGATCTCCTCCACGTCCTGCCAGCGTTTCTCGTGGCGCGATCCCGGGGCGTTGCTATGGGCCAGTTCATCGACCAGGGCGATCTGGGGCTTGCGTGCCAGCACTGCGTCCAGGTCCATCTCGGTGAGCCGCATCCCCTGGTGGATGATTTCCTTTCGGGGGATGACTTCCAGGCCTGCCAACAGGGCATCGGTCTCGGAACGGCCGTGGGATTCCACATACCCCGCTACCACGTTCCGCCCCTCGCCCTTGCGCTTGCGGGCGGCTTCCAGCATGGCATAGGTCTTGCCGACCCCGGCCGCATAGCCGAGAAAGATCTTCAATTTTCCCTGTTTTGCCTGTTCACTCCCGGCATCCTCCGCCTGGGCAAGCTTCAGGAGGGTTTCGGGGGAAGGGCGGTTGTCGTCGCCGTTAGCGGGCATGGGCTAAGCCTCGTAGAGGGGGTGGGATGGTGCAATTATAGCCTCTTGCCCGGCTCTGTCCACCTTAGGATTTGTGAGTATTGGGCGCCTCCCGCCGGAACAGCGATGCAGGCATGGTTTCCCATGCCTGTTTTTCTGGGTCGAAGACAGGGACCTGGCCGGGGCCATAGGTGGGTGGGGCGATGGTGGTGATGCCTTCGACATATTCCAGCATTGCGCTCTCTTCGAACAACTCACCTGCATAGATGCCGTTTTCCGGATTGAACTGGTACACTTTCATGGCCTGCAACCCCCTGTACGCGCTCTGTTCACGATTACAGGATACCAGGGGCATCATAAAGTGTGTGTCAAGATAGGGGTGATACCTGTCAAGAATGTATCAAGACCGTCTTCAGGTTTTTACCCGTATGGGGAGGATGACTGTGGTGAGGCCCTCCCACTGCAGGCGGCGCTGGATGGCAAAGGCGGTCTCGTTGTGCAGCATCCTGTGGTAGAACTTCTCCAGCCTGAAGGTGAGTTGCCCGGTGAAGACCGACGAGCGTGGGAACTCGTCCGCAGCCTCTTTACAGATGGATACGGCGCTTTCAACCACATCCGTTGCCACCGCCATGCGGTAGTCGGCGGCGAAACCGAGCCGGCGCGCCAGGTTGACGTAGCTCTCCAGGCCGGCCTTGACCGATGCCTCCAAGGCCTCCATCTCCTCGGCACCCTTGAACGAACCGGAATCGACCACCGCCACAGAGACGAACAAAATGTTCTGGTAGGTCTTGGGGAAGGTAGTGATGATGGAGAGCAGGGTATGCACGCCGAAGCCGCTGTAACCGGATACCAATTGGATGGCGGTTTGGGCGTTTATGTCCAGGGAGGCGGTATTGACCGGGCCGCTGGTGGGGAAATCCAGCAGTTGCTCGTCCAGCTCGGAAACCGCTTTGCGGACCCTGGTGTAATGCCCTTTGATCAGGTAACAGAGGGCGATCACCACCGTGGTGATCAGCAGGGTCAGCCACCCCCCCTCGGCAAACTTCTCCACGGTGGTGATGACCAGGATGGTGGCGCATATGGCCAAGCCCAGGAGGTGAATGCTCAGGTGCTGCAACCATTTTGGATCTTCTTTGCGGCGTTGGATGAAAAAGCGGGACATGCCCAGCTGGGAGAGGGAAAAGGTGACGAAGACGTTTATAGAATACATTACGATCAGCGCATCGACCGATCCCCTGGTATAAATCAGCAGTGCAATGGCCGCCGTGCCCATCAGCATGATGCCGTTGCGCATGGTCAGCCTGACGGAAAGGGCGGCAAATCGGTGGGGAAACCAGGAGTCCACCGCCATGTTGGCCATGACCCGCGGCCCATCCACGAAACCGGTCTGGGCGGCCACCAGGAGCAGGGCGCCTTCCGAGAAGATGGTGATGAAGGCAATTACGTTGCCCATGGGCCATTTGGCAAATAAGCCGTCGGCCAATACGGCATTGAGGGTTTTGCCCTCAACCGGCGTGATCCCTATCAGGGAGTAACAGAAGAAAAGGACGCCAGCGGTAAAAGCCAGGGAGGTAGCCATGTAGACCATGGTCCGTTTGCCGGTTTGCACCCGCGGTTCGCGCATGATCTGCAGTCCGTTGGAAACCGCCTCGATACCGGTATAGGTACCGCCCCCTAGAGAATAGGCCCGCAGAAACAGCAGTAAAATGCCGAAAAAACCTATGGTGGAGAGGTCGTGATGCAAACCGTATTTAAATTCATGGGTAAGCGGCACAAATCTATCCGTATGGATAAAAACACCGTACAGCAGCATTACGATGTGGGTAACGACGAAGGTGGCGAAAATGGGCGCCAGTACCGAAATGGACTCCTTGACCCCGCGGATGTTCAGAATAATGAGCACCACTGCCAGGAAACAGGCGAAAGGGACCTTGTAATGGTGGAAATGCGGGGGAATGTAGCTGAACATGGCATCCACACAGGCCGCGATGGAAACGGTAATGGTCAGCACGTAGTCCACCAGCAGCGCGCTGCCTGAGACGACGCCGGCCTTTTCACCCAGCATGTGGGTCGCCACGATGTAACCGCCGCCGCCGTGGGGGAAGTGCTCTATGATCCGCGAATAGGCGTACGAGATGATGAAGACGGTGAAAGCCGTGGTCAGGCCCAGCAGGATAGCCAGGTAGGTGTGCTGCCCCAAGGCGCGGAAGGCTTCCTCGGGACCGTAGGCCGAGGAGGAAAGGCCGTCGGCTCCCAGGCCCACCCAGGCCAGGATCGGGATCAGGGACATCTTGTGAAAGAGATGCGGGTCCTTGATGAGTTTGGGATCGCCGAATACGGCGCGGGTGATCTTTCTGAAAATGCCGTTGCCGGCGGGACCGTTTTCCGGCTCCATGCGAACTCTCCTGAAAGGCGGTCCGTGCCACGGCCGCACTAAGACATGTCTAGTGTACTTTACGATACAATTTTTTCAACATATCACCAAAGCTATCAAGAAAGTATCAATATTGTTGGCAGCGGTATCAAAAAATCGTCAAGATGGCCTTAGTGTCCTGTGCGGTTAGTCCGTACTCGTAATACCGATTCCAAATCAAGAAGTTATCTGTGCCGGCTCGTTTTCAGCACCTCAACGTACTATCTGTACGTCTGTGTCGCCGCGCCTTGGCACCCGCCAAAACAGCTTGGAATTTCTTCCCGCGACTAACCGCACGGGACACCGGAAACACATTTGGGTTGTACACGACGGGCAAACATTGATAGACTCGGACAATATGGCAATAACACGGGGAAAGAACGGCTGATGGCTGAAAAGATCGTTGCATTGAAGGTGGATGTGGATACCTATGCCGGGACGCGTGACGGCGTGCCTGCCCTGCTTGAGGATCTGGCCCACTTCGGGGTTTCAGCCACCTTCTATTTTTCCATGGGACCGGACAATTCGGGCAAGGCCGTCCGCCGCATCTTCACCCGCAAGGGGTTCCTCGGAAAGATGCTGCGCACCAAGGCGCCGTCGGCCTACGGCATCAGAACCATGCTGTACGGTACGCTCCTGCCGGCGCCCATGATAGCGGCATCCTTTCCCGACGTGCTGCGGGAGACGGAACAGCGTGGCCACGAGGTCGGCATCCACTGCTGGGATCACGTCAAATGGCATGATCACCTCCCCCGGTTTCCCAAGCATCTGACCGCCGCTGAACTGGGGCTGGCCGGCGCACAGTTCGAGGATATCCTGGGCCATCGCGCCGAAACCACCGCAGCGCCGGGCTGGACCGTGTCAACCGATTCCCTGGAAGTGCAGGACGCCATGGGATTGAGTTATTGCAGCGACGGGCGCGGCACGCACCCCTTCTACCCGGTCATGGACGGTCGCCGTTTCCGTACCCTGCAGATCCCCACCACCATGGCGACCGCCGACGAGATTCTGGGCGAGAACGGCATCACTCCCGGAAACATCCACGACTACTATCTCGCCCGGGTGAAGGACGGGCTCAACGTGCTGACCATCCACGCCGAACTGGAGGGGGGCGCCATCCGGGCTTCCTTTGTGCGCCTGCTGGAGCGTTTTGCGGCAGAGGGCATCCGCTGCATCACCTTGGGCGAGGCGGCGCGCCGGGTTGCCGACGTGCCGGCGTGCCGGCTTTTCATGGGCGAGCTTGCCGGGCGGGCGGGCAAGGTTGCCATCCAGGGAGAACAGGTCCCATGATGCGGTTTCGACTTCGCGTCCATGGCGCTCCGCCACAATCTTTTGCAGCCTGCCCCTCTAGGGACTCGAAACATCGGCAAATTCCAAGTCCATTTACCCCGAGTATCCGTCATGACTGATGCGATCTGCCGCTATTTTCGGGTAAGGCACCGCGATATGGTCTATCTCAAATTCATCCTGGAGGCCTATGAGGGGATGAACACCATGAGTACGGTGGACAATACGGCCGGCATCATCCGCATTGCCGTCATGCCCGGTTTCGTGGAGGATATGGATGCCCTGCTGGCCGAGTTGGGCGGCCACGTGGCGATGGAGCCGGTCTCTTGGGGGGAAGGGATACCGATACCCTCTCCCTCCGGGAGACGGTGGCCAAAGGCCGGGTGAGGGCCTCCGCGCAATCCTTTGATTTCCCGGCCTGGACGACAACGAAGTATAGCGAGTTGGGCCGCGAAGGCGCTCCGAAGGAGGCGACCGTGAGGTCGAGTCAAAAAGCCCTCCTTTCCGAATCGGAAACTAACTATACCACGGTGACCTGCAGGCCGCGACCGGCACCGGAAACATACACGAACGTGATGCCTACAACCCCGTTTTTCCACTCCTCGTGACGATAATCCTTTAAAAACGTGCAGCGGAATGCCTTAACCCGGCTGTCCGCCGGTACTCCCAGATGGGCCGGCAATTCGCGGGGACCGGGCCAGGCGCATTCATTCTGGCGCTCGGCGACGAAGGAGGGGAGCTTGCCCATCAACGGCATCTCCTGCCGGCAGTAGTCGAAGAAGAGCGCATCGTTCAGCAGGCGCCGCGTCGCGTCATCCACCAGCGGTTCCGCTAATCGGGCGAACAGTTCGTACGTGCGCCGGGTGGAAAGGCCGGAAAGGTTGTCGTTGCCGGCCTGGCGCGCCATGCGGTCGAGGAGCGAGGCCGTGTCGATGGTGCGCCGCAACAGCCTCAGAGCCGCGGAAAAACTGCCGTGGTTGTAAAACAGGTCCAGCAGGCGCCCGATGGTTTCGATGCGGCTGATATCGGCAAACTTGAGCCATGGGTTGCGCAGGATCGTATAAGGGGGAAAGCCGGAGAAATGATAGTCATCGCGGCTTGCGATCTCCCGCATGGCGGAGCCCTTGAGCACCTTGAGCGGTTCGATCTGGATCATGTCCGGGTCCAGATCGGCCACGGCGCGCAGGGATGCGAGGAAGCCGGTAAAGTCCTCGCCGGGCAGCCCGGCGATCAGGTCCAGGTGCAGCTCGATGTCGGTCTCGGACCGCAGGCGGCGGACGGCATCGAAGATGCGGCCAAGGTTCGCCTTGCGGCCGACCCGCAGCAGCGTGGTTTCCGAGGCCGACTGAACGCCGATCTCGAAACGGAACATGTTGGGCGGCACACGCTTCAGCAACTTCAAGTTGTCTTCGGTCAGCAGATCGGCGCTGATTTCGAAATGGAAATGGCTGTCCCGGTTGTGTTCCAGGATGAATTCCCAAATATCGTTGGCCCGCTGGGTGTCAAAGTTGAACGTGCGGTCCACCAGCTTGATGTTGGCTATGTTATGGCGCATGAGGAGGGCCAGGTCGCTCTTGATGCGCTCCATGCCGAAGGAACGGACGTGCCCCTCGGTGGACGAAAGGCAGAAGGCACAGGAAAAGGGGCAGCCGCGGGATGTTTCGTAGTAGACCAGGGGTTTTTTCAGATCCACCAATCCGGCATCAAAGGGGGAGGGGATGCTGTCCAGGTCTACGAAGTGCTTGCTGAGCGGGCCGGAGGTGATGTCGTCGCCATCACGGTAATACAGGTTGCCGATCTCGGCCAGGGAACGTTCCAGCAGGTTGCTGCCGCCGTGCTTGACGAGAGTCGTGGTCAGCAGTTGGAAGACCCGCTCCCCCTCGCCTTTGATCACGAAGTCAATGGCAGGATTGTCGTGCATCAACTCGAAGATGTTGTAGGACACCTCCGGGCCGCCCAGGGCGATGCGCGTGTCCGGTACGATCTTCTTGATGTCGGACGCGATACGCAACGTCTTTTCGATATTCCAGATATAGCAGGAAAAGGCAACCACATCCGCCTGCTCGGACATGATATGGCGCAACAACTGCTCGCGCGGCTCGTTGGTGGTCCACTCCCGGATAACGACCGATACGCCGGGGATGTTCCGGCAGTATGCCGCAAGACAGGGAAGCGCCAGTGAGGCGTGGGAATATTTGGCGTGGAGCGTGGTCAACAGGATTTTCATGTCAGAAACTCACGACGTACGAATTGTTTTGGGATTTGATTTCCGTATTAAGCGGTTTGGACAGGTAATTCAACTGCTCAATGACCTCTGCGGCCGGTTTCCCCGATAAAAGCCGGGGCTGAAACCCAACCCGCCGGTACAGAACGTCCAGCGGCAGTATTTCCGCCTCGCGGCGGGCATCGTCCAGGTGCAGGCGGATGATGGCGCTCTGACCGGTTGACGTGCCCTTGCTGGCAAAGATGAAGTTGCCGAGACTGTAGAAGACGATGCCTTTCCCGTAGCGCTCGATGCCTTGCAGCACGTGGGGGTGGTGGCCGATGATCACGTCCGCCCCGGTGTCGATGGCCTTGTGGGCAATGCTGCGTTGAAAGGGGAGCGGCATGCTGCGCCCCTCCTTGCCCCAATGAAAGGAGACGATCACGTAATCCGCCACTTGGCGGGCTCGGGCAATATCCGGGACAAAGATGTGTTCAAAGCCCGGTGCGGTGCCGGGGCGCTGTTGCGCGGCAAAAAACTCTACCGGTTGGGTCAGGGAATACCCCAGAAAGGCGACCTTTTTCCCTTTGACGGTAAAGAGCGCCATCTTGCGTGCCTCGGCCAGGTCCGCTCCGGCGCCGATCCAGGCGATGCCGGCCGCCTCCAGATTGTCCATGGTCTCGGCCAGCGCCCCGCCTCCGAAATCCATGCTATGGTTGTTCGCCAGGTTGACCAGGTTGAAGCCGGCCTTGCGTACGGCCCTGGCCACCTCCGTCTCGGCCCGGAAACGGAATTTTTTGGAGGTGTATTCCCTGCCGCCGCTTGCGATAGGGGATTCCAGGTTTGCCAGGTTGATGTCGCCGTTGGCCAGTGCCGCCGCCACCCCGCCAAAGGGGTGGTCGTAGCCATCCTTCCTCAGGACCGGCGTCCACTTTCCGGCCAGCATGATATCGCCGACAGCGCTGATGACGATCTCCCCGCCATGGGCGCAAAGCGGCATGACGGCGAGCAGGATTGCGGTTATGGCCAGGGCAGGTATCCGCTTCATTGGGCTCTTTTGTTTTCATCCGGAACCGGCTCTTTTCCGCCATGGTTGCGTCAATCTTCAGGCTTGCTTGTGCGGCGTACCGATGTACGCCTCCGCGCAATCCCTCGATTTCCTGGCCATGACGAAAAATTGCTCGTTTCCGAATTGAAAACAAATAGTTTCCCATCCGGAGTTTCCGGATGGGAAACTATTTTACATTGACGTGGCGTGGTGCAGATGATAAAAAATACACTTTTACTCCCTGAAAATAAAGGTGTTTCAGATGCTTGACATGAAATTTATCCGTGAAAACCTCGAAGAGGCCGAACGCCGCCTGGCTACCCGCGGGGGCGCCTCCTTCCTGGCAGGGTTCCGCGACCTGGATGAGCGGCGGCGGGCGCTTCTCCGGGAGGGTGAATCGCTCAAGGCCGTAAAAAACAACGTCTCCGAGGAGATCGGCAAGGTCAAGGACAAGAGCCAGGTTCAGGACAAGATCCTGGAGATGCGCGAAGTGTCCAACAGGATCAAGGCGCTTGATGAGGAACTCAAACAGGTGGATGACGAATTGAGCGGAGTTCTCATGACCGTTCCCAACCTGCCCGACCCCTCGACGCCGCTGGGAAGCTCGGAGAACGACAACGTGGTGGTCAGGAGCTGGGGCGAGCCGCAGCCGTTTGCTTTTCCGGCCAAGCCCCACTGGGAGATCGGCGAGGGGCTGGGGATCCTCGATTTCGAACGGGCAGCCAAGATCACCGGTGCCCGCTTCACGCTCTATCGGGGCGCCGGCGCGCGTTTGGAGCGCGCCCTGATCAGCTTCATGCTCGACCTGCATACGGAGCAGCATGGGTATGTGGAGGTGCTGCCCCCTTTCATGGTTAACCGCGATTCCATGACCGCCACCGGCCAGCTCCCCAAATTCGAGGAAGACCTCTTCAGGCTGGCGGACCCGGACTTTTTCCTCATCCCCACGGCCGAAGTGCCGGTGACCAATATCCACCGTAACGAGATCCTCAAACGTTCCGACCTGCCGATCTGCTATGCCGCCTATACCCCCTGTTTCCGGCGCGAAGCCGGTTCTTACGGCAAGGATACCCGTGGGCTGATCCGGCAGCACCAGTTCAACAAGGTGGAAATGGTCAAGTTCACCCATCCCTCGGAGTCGGCGGCCGAACTGGAGAAGCTTACGGCCAATGCGGAAAAGGTCCTGCAACTGCTGGAACTCCCCTACCGGGTGATGGCCCTGTGCAGCGGCGATATCGGCTTTTCCGCCGCCAAGACCTATGACCTGGAGGTCTGGCTGCCTGGACAGAGCTGCTACCGCGAGATATCCTCGTGCAGCACGTTCGGCGATTTTCAGGCGCGGCGGGCCGGCATCCGCTTCCGCGAGGACGAAAAGGCCAAGCCGGAATTCGTCCACACGCTCAACGGGTCGGGTCTTGCCGTGGGCCGAACGGTGGTGGCCGTGCTTGAAAACTTTCAGCAGGCGGACGGATCGGTGCTCGTTCCAGCCGTATTACGGCCCTACATGGGCGGGCTGGAACGAATCTCCTGATACCCTTTGAATTTCTGGAGAGAGTGTGCTATAGGAACTAAATCAGAGCGTTGGGAAGGGTGGCCGAGTGGTTTAAGGCAGCGGTCTTGAAAACCGCCGAGGTTAATAGCCTCCGTGAGTTCGAATCTCACCTCTTCCGCCATAACTTAATAAAACCAATAGGTTTTTTGAAGGCCACTAGCAGCAGTTAGTGGCCTCTATTTTTAGTTGACGCAGATTTTGGGGAAAACGAGGGACACTTTCCATATTATCTGTTGCTGTCGGGGTATTTTGACCGTATTATCCAGACATGCCAGGAATTGTACGCATCACAACCGTAGGGTATCCGTATCGTATCACGCAACGTGGAAACAATCGCGTTTCGGTGTTTTTTGATGATGAAGGTGGTTTTCTACTTAACAGTAAATAAGCTTGTCAATTCGATAAAATGCATGAGTAAAAGTTGAGTAAGGAAGGTAACATCACATGTCCATCATCAAATCACTGACCCCTACACAAATCGCAGGTTTGAGTACATATCAGATACAGGGCCTTGCTACGTCAGACGTTCAGTCATTGAGTACTGCTCAGTTTGCCGCATTAAGCTCTACCCAGCTTGCAGTCTTCTCAACTGCCGATGTTGTCAGTATCAGCACTTCTGCAATTGCAATCATGAACACCAGTCAACTGAGCGGATTATCGACTGCAGACATGGCGGTACTACAAGTATCGCAACTCCTCGCGCTGGCGACAGCCCAGGTCAACTATCTGACCACCGCCCAAGTGGCGGCGTTGACATACTTACAGATGGCGGGCCTGTCAACGGCAAACCTCGCGACGATGAACACTAGCCAGCTTGCTGCTTTTTCAACGGCGGACATTGCGGCGCTGACGGCCACGCAAGTTGCGAATCTGACAACAGCCGACCTTGCGGCGATGGGCACCAGCCAGGTTGCCAATTTGTCCACTGCGGGCATTAAGGCGCTGACGACTACGCAGATTGCGAATGTGACAACAGCCCAATCAGCCAATCTGACTACAGCTCAGGTGGCGGCGCTGACGTCTGCGCAGATTGCGAATCTATCAACATCTGACCTCGCGGTGATGAGTACCAGCCAGCTTGCTGCCTTTTCAACGGCAGACATTGCGGCGCTGACGACCACGCAAGTTGCGAATCTGACAACAGCCGACCTTGCGGCGATTGGCACCAGCCAGATTGCCAAGTTGTCCACCGCGGGAATTGCGGCGCTGACAACTTTGCAAATTGTCAATCTGACCACCGCGCAGGTGGCGGCGTTGACGGCCAAGCAAGTTGCGAATCTGACAACGGCCCAGTCAGCTAATCTGACCACCGCGCAGGTGGCGGCGCTGACGACTGCGCAGATTGCGAATGTGACGACAACGGATCTCGCGGCGCTGGACGGCGCCAGCCAGTTTGCCTATTTATCCACCGCACAGGTGACGGCGCTGACGACCACGCAGGTTGCGAATCTGACAACGGATCAGTCAGCCAATCTGACCACCGCGCAGGCGACGGCGCTGACGACCACGCAGATTGCGAAAGTGACGACAGCTGACCTTGAGGCAATCGGCACCAGCCAGATTGCCAATTTGTCCACCGCGCAGGTTGCGGCGCTGACGACAGCGCAGGTTGCAAATCTGACAACGGCCCAGTCAACCAATCTGGCCACCGCGCAGGTGGCGGCGTTGACGGCCAAGCAAGTGGCGAATCTGACGACGGCCCAGTCAGCCAATCTGACCACCGCGCAGGTGGCGGCGCTGACGACTGCGCAGATTGCGAATGTGACGACAGCCGACCTTGCGGTGATCGGCACCAGCCAGATTGCCAATTTGTCCACTGCGCAGGTGGCGGCGTTGACGACCACGCAGGTTGCGAATCTGACAACGGCCCAGTCAACCAATTTGACCACCGCACAGGTGGTGGCGCTGACGGCCAAGCAAGTTGCGAATCTGACAACGGCCCAGTCAGCCAATCTGACCACCGCGCAGGTGGCGGCGCTGACGACGGCGCAGATTTCGAATGTGACGACAGCCGACCTTGCGGCGCTGGACGGCGCCAGCCAGTTTGCCTATTTGTCCACCGCGAACGTTGCGGCGCTGACGACCACGCAGGTTGCGAATCTGACAACTGACCAGTCAGCCAATCTGACCACCGCGCAGGCGGCGGCGCTGACGACCACGCAGATTGCGAAAGTGACGACAGCTGACCTTGCGGCGATCGGCACCAGCCAGATTGCCAATTTGTCCACTGCGCAGGTTGCGGCGCTGACGACCACGCAGGTTGCGAATCTGAC
>JARLHN010000011.1 GCA_031292255.1 Oryzomonas sp.
AAGGAAAAAATGATGGCCGGTCGGCAGGGTACCCCCCTAAAGGGAGGAAACCCCGCCGATCCGGCCATCATCTTAATTCACTGTTGCTCGTTTTGAAAATGTGATATTGAGGGAATGTATTTGGAAGGCCCCGTGTTACTGTAACGGGGAGCGTTGACGGCTAATTTTAAAAACTTCAATAATTATACAGATGAGATATAATCTCAATTTTGATGGGTAACTATGAACCATATCAAAGCAATATTCATAAGATTTTTCTTAAGCATTTTTGTTGTGCTTCTTATCCTCATATCGCTTGTTCAATATGCTGACACAAAGAAGCTAGACCTGAAGTTTTCTTTGCCCTTTTGCGGATCATTAGCTCTCTTAGGAGCAACAATTGCTGCAATATTCATTGGAACATTCAGAAAAATTGAATCCGAACCACCAAGAGTTCAGTTGTCAGAATACCTGCAAGTTGACAACAGAACTATTGAAGACGGTTTAGCGGCAATTAAGCGCAAGAGGATAGTGTTGGTCACTATGTTTTGTATGTGGATACCTTATGGAATGCTGATAACGATTTTAAACTTTCCGGAGGCATTCATATTTGCCTACATGGCTGGAATGGTAATAGTCGGTTTTATGCTTCAATTTGCAAAATGCCCTAGGTGTGGACATTATTTTCAGTTTAGAACATTCAAAGATGCTCAGAGCAGTGATAGGGATTGGGAAAGGATAAGTTTACTGTTTGGAGGCGGTTATCATAATACTTTTACAAAGAAGTGCCTTAATTGCGGTCTTAATTTAAAAGTTGAAAAGAATATCTAACATCTGACTAGACCAATCGGCGATAAATCCGCCCTTGGTCGCCTCAAAACTTTACAGTGAAATATGCTCTTCCCAATGGTGCCCATATTTGTCCGCGCTGGGGAGCCAAAAAATTCAGGCACTTACAAGATTGTTTGTAGGTGCCTTTTTCGTTGTGTATCCCCTGGTGTATCCTCTAAGGTGTTGGCTAGGTGTGAAACGTCATGAAATAATCGGCCACCTTTTTCCAGGGTAAGCCGGTTTTTTTGTTCCGGTAGAACGGGGAGGGATAACAGGTTTTGCTTCGGCTTGAAAACTTACCCCTGCCGTTCCGTGCAATACGGCCCCCGCAGCAAAGGAATCTTTTCCTGTAAACTTTTCTCAACAACTTCTCTTCGAAAAGTTTATATTTAGATTTTTTGACAGACGTTTCCAGACATTTTAGCACCATTCCCGTTCGTTCATGATGATGTTGGCGGCTCGGTTGGTGATAGGGATTGGCCTTCGGGTGTCAAGAGAAGCGATGGGAGAATAACAAAAGCCCCGTGCCGGTCAGACACGAGGCTTTATAACGGCACCCCCAGCCAGCTTGTAATCGCGGTTGCCGGGAGTGGCTCCCTTGCGGGAGTCTTACAAGCCCGATTCCCCCGAAGGAGAAGAGCGGGAACAAATATATTATCAACAATCAAAGGACTGTTGTCAACCGGTATAATCCAAGCGCCGCAAGGACCGATTTCTGAATTGCCTTGAAGTCTGACGGGGTTACGGTCCCAGAAGAATAAATCCGTTTTCCGGTGGCCGGGTCTTTCCCCATTTTAACCCGGTCCAACCGTTGAAGTGATACGGTCATGAGGATGTCACACTTTGCCCAAGTCTGCCGTGCTGCAAGCGTGGCGGGAAGGGAAGCTGGATCAAGGCAATGGTGATGGGTTTCAACCGGCACCGGTGGCGTTGTGCTCAAGGGAACGACAATGCAGAGTTGAGTTTTCCGCCTGGGGCGGGGTGAAATTACCACAACAGGCCGCCGCTTGATTATTTCAGGTGCTTTAAAGCCGGTGGAGAAGTCGCAGATTAGCACCGTGCCCGGCTGAGGGTGGAATGTAAGCGGCATGTGTTGCCTTTCTCAACTTTCTGAAACGTCGGGAGAGAATAACCCGATTTGGTTCAACTTGCAATAGCGTCAAGAAAGGTCGATTTACCCTGAAAATATGGTGAGTCAGCTTCTTTATTGCGGAATGTAAAAGCCGGATTCCCTGTCATGGGTTCCCGGTTTCATTTCTTCATATCGGGGATGAGGGAATCCATAGGGGGTCGGCGGGGATGCTGGCGAAGATTGTTCTTATTCTCCCGAATAATACGATGTTATGTGAATCAAAATAAAAATAAAAGGATAATAAAAATGGACAAGCCTATTGATTTTGATACAACGCGTAATGGTTTCAATTCTGGCGAAATTTTCACATGGCCTAATGCCAATCTTGAACGTGCATCGCGAGGGCTAGCTACCACTCCAATCATAAACGACAATATAAAACATCAAGCAATAATCATGGCTGATGCCATTCATACAATACTTTTGAATCGGCTTCTTGATGGGCAAGAAGAAAGAAACAAGAAAACACAATTTTGGTTCATGGTAGTTGCATGCGCTGCATTAATATCTTCAATAGCTCAGATAGTTGTAGCCATAGTGAAATAGGCGTAACAATTAGCCAAATCAGGAAGATGCACCGGGCCAGAAACCCGCCCGGTGATCTCCCAGCCCATTACTTTACCAGCGACTTGACCACCTTGTAAACCAATCGCAGCTTGTCCTGATTCAAACCGTCCAGCAGTTCTTCAATCTGCTTTTTATCCATCTCATTTGCTTCAAGATGCGAGAAATCAAAAAGGTCTTTAAGCTCCACCTGAAGCACCGTTGCAATCCCTTCCAGTGTCTCCAAAGATGAAAATGATTTTCCCAACTCAATGCGACTCAAATGTTTCGGGTCAATCCCGATACGTTCTGAAAGCTGATCTTGTGACAGGTTTGCCGCTCTTTGGATCCGAACAAATTTGTCTGCGCTTCGCCTCCGTACAGGGATGAGAGAGTCAAAATTCAACATGCCATAGGATGTCAAATAAAAATAAAAAAATTTGATAAAATGCAAAAAAATCAAAGTTATTTCTTTTATACTTATAAAAAAGAGTTGACTTTAACCTCAAAAACCATATATTCACAAAACACAAAAGCTGTTTTATTTATCTCGTTACCATGTTGTAACAAATGGCATTTAAGTCAATAAAATAGGGTCTTATGTTGGTTTGATTAAAGCTTTTTCCTTTGTCATAACAACAAAAGCGGTATCAAGAACGGTTGCTTGAATTTCATTTATGGAGATATCTATGCATTGTTATAAAACGCCATTCCTATTATTTCTTCTGTTTCTTACCGCTTGCGCAGCCCACCATGGCGACGCGACGTCCAGCGACGACTACGTGGAGATTTCAAATCCGTTTTATACGTCGTCCCCGAATGCCCCGGCAACTATCTGGGTGCCACGCTCTTCTGTGGATTCGGGGGTGCCACGCGCCACCGAACTTGTGAAAAAGGGCGTTGAAAAGGTGTCAGAGGCGATGAGCAACTCCAAGCCTGCTTCCGGCGAATCAGCCGTTACGGCGCCGGCGACCCAGGCTCTGCCCGTTCCGGTCCCTGTTTCCGCGCAACCTTTACCGGCAACCGTTCCACTCAAGAGCCGTATGGCGGTGCTCGAAGCCAAGGATAACGGCTTGATTCTACCGCTCAGCAACAAACTGGAGCATTTTGGGGCCGGTATTCTCCTTGATCACCAACAACCTTCCTTTTTGGCCAAGTATTCAGATCTTTCAAATATGGCCGATTGGCCTGCCGTCAGCGTGCGCTTGCAACAGGAATTCGGCACCACCGTATCGGTCTTTGTCTGGGTTCCCGACCAGGTCGCACCGGGAAAAACCATACTGGGAACCGTCTATGACGGCCTTAGCGGAGGAGTCGTGAAAACGGTTGTGGCCCAGATACCATCGTATGCTCCAACCGATCCTGCGGCTCGAAACGCCGCCCTGGATGTCGCGCTGGACGAGTTGGCGGGAAAGCTGAAAGCGGTCTCGGCGTTGCTTCCCTGGTATGGAAAGGTTGTCGCCGTGGGAAATGGACGAGTGTACGTAAACGCGGGCAGTGAGGCCGGACTCAGGGTTGGACAGGTGCTGAAGGTGTACCGTGGCGGCAAGGCGGTGCCCGGCGTGGGGTTTGTGCCCGGCGAACAGGTCGCTACCGTTGAGATAAGAGGATTTGCCGGCGTCAACGGCGCATATGGAGTGATCAAAGATGGCAAAGGGGTCCAGGCGGAAGACATGATTGCTGTCGAGTAGCCGCCAATGGCAGTTGGCCGTGTGATTCCGGCATAATTTCATCCTAAAGCAAAGGAGGTGAGTCCCCGGCTGAATCAACCGAGAAAAAAATTCGAAAACCATGTGCTTTTAAAATCGGGAGGAGACAAAGAATGAAAAAACTTATGAGTCTTATGGCAGTAGTCTCATTGTTTGCCGCAACTACCGCATTGGCTGATGAGCCTGTTCAGGTTTCAAATGTTTTCAGCAAGTACAAACTTACCATCGGCGGTTATGTAAAGCTTGATTACGTCTATAACTCCAATCAGCAGCAGCCATCGAACTATTTCAACCTGGTTACCCCTGATAATGGCGGAATTTCCCCTAAAGGCGCGGCCGGCGATTCATCGACGATGGGTGTCGAGCAGACCCGCTTATGGTTCAAGGTTGACGGCCCCGGTATCTTGGGCGGGAAGTCAACGGCTCTTATTGAAGGCGACTTTTTCGCAGTCCCCAACGTAGTCGAGAGCAGCCCGGGCTTCCGTCTCCGCCAGGCGTATGGCGCCTTGGACTGGGATAACGGCCAACTCCTGTTTGGGCAGACCTGGGAGCTTTTCGGCGGCATGCTCGCCAACACGGTGGATATGCGTTCTGGCGAAGGAATGGGCACCCCCTGGAACCGCGAGCCGATGATCAAAGCGACCTACAATCAGAAATTTGACGCCGACAACTCGCTGTCCTATGTGGGTGCGATCGTGATGCCGCAACAGACCGGCGATAACAGCGCTATCATGGCAAACAGCGGTACCGCAGGTATTTTGGGGACCAACTGGAGCACGCTTGGTGGGTTAGGTATTACGCAAGCCCCGGTTAACACAAACGTGCCGAACTTTGAAGGACAACTGACCTTCAAGAGCAAATCCCTTGGATATGCACCTGGCTACCTTGGCGCCATGAAAGAGTTTAACCTCATGGCTTTTGGCCTTTACGGCCATGCTCGCTATGATTACACCGGTTTAGGTGGTAAAATTGACGGCGAAGACAGCTACGGCTACGGCCTGTATGCCTTTGTGCCGATTCTGCCGTCAAAGGACATCAAGAACCGCGCCAATACTGCGTCTTTTGAAGCTCAGATCTATGAAGCGAGCAACATGGTCTGGAACGGCGGAACCGCCGCACCCTTTACCCAGGTCGGCGCCGGCCAGATTTATGGAAACAATGTTGCGAACGCATCTGCCATCACTCCAATGAAAGACCTCGGCATAGCAGCGCAACTTATCTATTACCCGACCCAACAGATGGGCCTGACAGTTGGTTTTACCGACCGTATTGCTGCAAATAGGAGTTCTGATTTTGCCAACGTTAGTGGTGCCAATGTCCTGAGTAATGGTAATTACAATAAATCGGATTCCATGATCTATACCAACATCGCATATGACATAAATGCAGCCGTACGTGTAGCCGCCGAATATCAGAATGTCATGACGACCTACGGAAAAGGTGGAACATCCACTGGTGCCAATACGACAGGTGTTGACAACATTGGCCGCTTCAGCATGTATTATTTCTTCTAATATCATTTAGGTTGCAGCACCAAACCGAGCTTATCCAGGCTCACAACAACGTGAGCCTCCTTCATGTTATCGGGGGGAGAAATCCCCCCGTTTTTTCTTTAGACGACCTGTCACTCGATACAGCCTGGTCATGCCCCCTTTAATGTCGCACTACTATCAAAGATAGCAATGAACCAGATGCTTTTATTTTCCCGGCCTGGCTATATCCGCGCATTGCGCAATGTGCTCGAATGCGCTGCCGTCATGGGTTGCGCTAAGTTGATTCGTCCGGAGCATGTGCGTTTTACCGCTGCCGGCGGTCAAGCCGGCGATACTGGAAACGATGCCATGGACTTCCGCGTTGGCATCCCCACCCACGAATTTTATCGATGCAATCCTCAAGCACGCCTTTGAATGCTCTCTCCACCCCTTTGCGGGAACAAATCCAATGCCGCTACACTTCTCAAGACAAACCGCGAAATGTTCCATCGCCAACCCAATTGTCCCCTGTCGGAACACAATGTCCCGATTGGGGACATTGTGTGAGGAGCAAAATTACCCAACTTGTTTAAATTACGTTAATTAGCGGTTTGGCATATTTCCTGTAATTATTACGTCAAGATCCCCTGTTTTCGAGCTAACTGTCCCGTTTATGGACACATGATGAAAGGGGCATGATATGCCACGGGATTCGGTGTGGGCGAGTCATTGCCGATGCCGTCACACGGGCATGATCCGGATGCCGTGATTGTTGTCGAGGATGTTGGTGTTGTGGATGTGTAGCGTGACTGATAATGCCGGTTGCGTCATACGCAATAGTATGATCGGACTTTCCGGATACAGGATAGCTCAATGAGGAGAAGGGCCTATTGAAAACGCCTCCGTATTCCCGAATTGATCGAAGGAGAAAAAAGTGAGTCCGGTTAATGATTTTTTGTCAGGTAAAATCTACCTGCCATCTCCTCCAGCAATTGCCATCAAGATTCTTGAAACAGCGCGGGAGGACAATTTTACCTTCAAAGCCCTTGCCGATGTCATTGAGTCAGACCCGGCATTGGCGGCAAGGGTCCTGAAAGCCGCCAATTCTCCTTATTACAACCTGGCCTGCAAGGTAACCAGCATTGAAAAGTCCTTGGCCATCCTTGGGACGCATGCGGTAAAGAATATCGCCCTTTCATTCGTTATTTGTTCCGAGCTTAAGAGAGAACCTTACGAAGCCTTTGACGCCTCCAACTTCTGGCGGCATGCCTTGTCATCGGCTGTTGCCGCGGAATTGATCGCCACATTGGTTCGCGCCCCCGGTAAAGACCTCTTCATCATCGCGTTGTTGCAGGATATCGGAATATTGGTGATGCATGGTTACCGGCCCAGATACTACCAACGGGTATTCAATTATAAAGATGAAAGCCAACTGACGTTACCGGAAATAGAAAGAATGATTTTTGGGTGCGACCATCAGGAGGTTGGAGCTGAATTGCTCAAGAAGTGGCTGCTTCCGGAAGAGATCTATGAACCGATACGTTATCACCACCAGGAAACGGTACCTCCCGCCAAATACCGGATTACGACCGCTCTTTTGTCTATCGCCAGGGACCTTTCCTCCTTCTACAACGGGTCCGAGGACGTGGACAAGATCAGGCGGATAAAATCCATTCTCGACACGGATTTTGGGATTCACGGCACTGCCGTAGATACGTTGATCGAGTCCGTTGCCGATTCAACCCTTGAACTGTTCTCGGTATTTGAGATAACTCCCGGTACCATCCGGCCGTTCTCCCAGATACTACAAGAAGCAAATGCCGGGCTCAGCGAGTTGTACGACTCATATGAACTTCAGATTATCGAACTGAAACAGGCGAAAGAGAAGCTGAAAAAAAAGACCGAAGAGCTCGAAAGAGCAAATGCAAGGCTTCATGAACTTGCCTCCCGGGACGGCCTGACGGGAGTCTTGAATTATCGATCGTTCCAAGAGGCCATGGATCGGGAGATAATCAGATCCCGCAGATATGGCAAGGAATTTTCACTGATCTCATTCGATGTGGACGACTTCAAAAGGATCAATACGGATTATGGTCACCCTGCCGGTGATCTTGTGCTGATCGAAATTTGCAAGGTCGTCGGCAGAACCATCCGGACTACCGACTGTTTTGCCCGATGCGGTGGGGACGAGTTTTCCGTGATAATGCCGGAAACTGCCTCAGACATGGCTCAGGTTGTTGCCGAACATCTGAGGAGTTGCGTGAATGACCTGGCCATCCAGGTGGATCATGCAACAATCCGGGCAAAGATAAGCATAGGCGTAGCCAGCTACGACCCAACAGACGCGACCATGGACAAGAAAAGACTCATCCTGATGGCAGACAGGGCGCAAGCGCAGGCAAAAAGCAGCGGTAAAAACCGGATTTCGCTTTGCACTTCAACGGCAATGTCAGGGCAAACGAGTCGTGTCACGTGCGGTTAGTCCCTACTCGTAATTCCGGCTCCTTGATGCTGGCCCTGCTGCACCTGCGTCGCCGCGCCCTGGCACCAGCCAAATAGCAAAGGAATCACTTCACACGACCAACCGCGGGGGACACCAGGGAGAGTCCAGCCCGACATGTCTGCCGGTAATCGGTGAATGTGGTCTGGTAGAGAGCATTCCTTCCGGGATTACAGACGAAACTAACCGTCTTGGCATCGATATTTACCGTTTAGTCTGTCTTGAGTCGGCGTGTTGAATAAATTTTTGGAAGAAAAGATGCTATGAATTCCACTTTCGATAACCCGTTGCTGGTTGTTTCATATAATGCCGATGTCCGTAAGGCACTGGTTGAAAACCTTGAGCGCTGTGGTGCCGGCGGAATCCCCTGTGATAGCTTCCTTCAAGCCGAGGATGTTGCCCGTGAAGCCACTTGCAAGGGAATCCTTGTTGACTTGCAATCAATAATAAAGGCCAAGGGGGATGAAAAACTGATTGCCTGCTCTTTAACCGGATTTTATCCGACATTCAGGGTGCGGGCATTCGGTTCAATGGTGGTGCCCATGGCCATGCCGGGAGATGCCAAACAGGGCAACAGTCTGAGCGATTTCCTGAACAAGCCCCGTGCCTCCTTTATTCCTCGTAAACTACGCATGCACCGACGACGTGACGTAATACTCGCCGTGCTCCTAGGAAAACAGGATGGGGAACGTGCATTCACGGTAAATCTATCCTGGGGAGGAGCTTTCATTGTGGATACCCGCCCGGAGAGATTCGCCATTAACGGTGAGTTGGAGATTGTGTTGCCGGAGTTCGGATTGAAGACCACGGTCACTGTCCGTCACATTAAGATGTGGGGAGAGTGCCGCGCCCCCGGTATCGGTGTTTCTTTCAACTATCCTGACGAAAATCTTGAGGCGATTCTCACGAGAATCATAAGACAAAATAAAAACAGCGATCGAGATCGCATGATTGCCAGATAAGGAGCGAGATATGTCATTAAAAGCAGCGATCTATGAGGGGCTCGGGACAACGGAAGACGCGTTGATCAATCAATTCCATATCGATGTTCGGGAAATCTTCACTACCATGGTCGGTATTGAGGATCTGCTGCGCCTCCCCCTTTTGACTGATCCGAGGACTCATTTCAGCGATTGCATCACCGCCATGGTGGGTTTTGCCGGCTTCTTCAACGGCCTGGTAAGCCTGCATATTCCGCAGTCGCTGGCTCTCAAGTTTACCTCAAGCATGATCGGCATGGAGGTCACCGAGATGGATGCGGATGTCAATGATGCCTTGGGCGAAATAGCCAATATGATAGCAGGTTCCTTCAAACACCACCTTTCCAAAGAAGGGCATGAGGTAAGGCTGTCAACGCCTTCGGTTGTCACTGGCGAAGAATATGTCGTCACGACCGGTGCAATGGCCGATACCCTTACCCTTCTTTACGATTCGTATGACGAATGGTTCATGATCAGTATTGTTGTCGAGTTGGAATGATATTTTGGAGTTAATCCGGTTGCCCGGGTTATCCGTCCGATGATGTTTATTTTCCATGCATGGAGAGAGTAGGTCAAGTGGTGAGTCCATCCGTCTCAAGACTGAAGAATAGTCGATTCATAGCATTCATGGTGGCGGGTGCCCTGGGACTCAACCTGTTTATCATGAGTCTTTTCTGGTTATCCCTTGCCAAAAGCAAGCAACTGGAAACCGAGAAGGCTGCCGTCACCGCCCAGAACCTGGCTCAGGTGTTGGAGCAGAATATCACCGGAACCATAAACAAGATCGATATCGGCGTCTTTGCCCTGGCCCGGGAGGTTGAAAGGCAGCTTGCCACAGGGGGGATCGACTATAAGAAACTAGGCGGTTACATGGCCGCGACCCAAAGCCACTTCCCTGAGCTGGAAGGGCTCAGAATCGCAAATGCCGATGGGAACGTGTTTTACGGCCCCGAGACAGTCCCGGAACATCCAATTAGTGCCCTCGACCGGGATTACTTCATCCGCCTTCGTGATAATCCCCAAGAGCAACTGGTGGTCTCAAAGCCGATAAAAGGCCGGATTTCCGCAAAATGGATTATTGTATTGGCACGAAGGATCAATAGGCCGGACGGCACATTTGCGGGTATTGCATTCGGGATTCTTCCTCTGGAAAAGTTAGACAGGATTTTCTCTTCCGTCAACGTCGGCAGATATGGCGCCTTTGCCCTCCGCGACGGCTCGGACCTGGCGCTGGTGTCCCGTTACCCGGAGCCTGAAGGCATCGGCAGTGCTGTCGGACACAGGTTGATGTCCCAAAAGTTTTTGTCGCTCCTGAAAGAAGGTAATGCTTCCGGCAGTTACGATGCGCCTTCGGGTATCGATATGCGGATGCGCACCTGGGGCTACCGTAAATTCGGCAATAACCGCTACTACATCTTTGTCGGGTTTGCCAGGGATGAATACCTCGCCGAGTGGCGCAGGGAGGTATTCAATTCTTGTGTCATTCTTGGGATCTTCGTCCTGGTTTCCATTATAGCGGCCAGGACCATATTCCTGTGGTGGAAGCGGTACAAGAATGCCGACGAATCACTTCGGGAGAGCGAGGAGCGTTTCAATAAAATGTTCCGGGCACATAGCGCGGTCATGCTACTGATTGAACCTGATGCCGGGTCGATTATTGACGCCAACATCTCCGCCGAGAGGTTTTACGGTTATTCCCGTGATGATCTTCTGGCAATGAAGATTTTTGACATCAATCAGCTTGTTCCGGAAATCTTGTCAGACGAACTTCACAAGGCCCAAGACGTTTCAAGAAATGGCTTCATATTTTCCCATAAGCTGGCAAGCGGGGAGATCCGAATTGTTGAGGTTCATTCAACCCCGATCAAGTTGCGGGCGGCAACCCTTCTCTTTTCCATCATTCACGACATTACTGAGCGCAGGCAAGCGGAGCAGCGCTTGCAGGCCACGGAGGAACGTCTGCGTTTGGCAATCGAATCCGCGGCGCTTGGTACCTGGGACCACGACCTGGCCAGTAACCAGCTTTATTGGTCGGATCGTTGTAAAGCCATCTTCGGCGTGCCGCTCGAGGCTTCTGTCAGCTATCAGGTGTTTCTTGACCATGTGCACCAGGATGACCGCCAGCGTTTGAATGAGAATGTGCAGCAGGCCATTGACCCGAACAGCGCCGGCGATTTAAACACCGAATACCGAATAGTTCATTCCGATGGAACCACTCGTTGGATAATGGCAAACGGTAAATCCCTATTGAACACATTTGGCAGTCAGCGCCTGGTGACGCGTTTCATCGGCACCGTCCAGGACATTACCGAACGCAAGCTGGCGGAAGAAGAGATGAGGATGGCAAAAGAGGCGGCCGAAGCGGCAAATATTGCCAAAAGCCAATTCCTGGCCAATATGAGCCATGAAATCCGCACCCCGATGAATGGTGTCATCGGCATGACCAAACTCCTTTCGATGACTGATTTGAGCAAGGAACAGGCGTATTATGTGGAGGCACTGGAAACGTCGGGTAAAAATCTATTGTCACTGATTAATGATGTCCTTGATCTTTCCAAGATCGAAGCCGGGAAGATAAAAATTGCATTGTCCCCATTCGGCCTGCGTCATTGCATTAACAGCATTGTCCATACACAAAAATCGGTGATTGTTGCAAAAGGGCTTTCGCTCGCCGTGGATGTGGCCGATGGGATTCCACATGCATTGGTGGGGGATCAACTTCGGATCAAACAGATTCTTCTTAATTTGCTGGGGAACGCCATCAAATTCACAGACCGTGGAAATATCACCATCTCGGCGCAGGTTCTTGAACAATCTGATGCCGTCGTGCTGATACAGATTGCGGTTCGGGATACCGGCATCGGCATTTCTGCCGAGGCCCAGGGCAAGATATTCCAGCCGTTTGTCCAGGAAGACGGCTCAACAAGTCGCCGTTTCGGGGGCACCGGTCTCGGCCTGTCCATCAGCCGCCGTCTGGTGGAACTCATGGGTGGCAGTATTTCCGTTGAAAGCGCTCCAAGCGCCGGCAGTTGCTTTAAGGTCATTCTTCCCTTCTCCATGGCCCCGGATGCCGGCACCCTGGAGGAAACTTCAAAGAGAACGCCAGAAACCTGGGACGGCCTCCCGCTGCGAATACTGTTGGTCGAAGATGATGCGATTAACATCTCATACGGCAGGACACTGCTCAAAAAGCTGGGGCATGAGGTCGTTGTGGCGGAAAATGGCGGCGACTGCCTTGCGGCATTGGAGCAGGGAGCGTTCGATGTCGTGTTGATGGATATCCAGATGCCGGTCATGAATGGCGCCGATGCCCTGCGGGAAATCCGCAGGAAGGAGCGGGCAACCTCTTTTCATCAGCCGGTGATAGCAGCGACCGCCTTCTCGCTACATGGCGAGAAGGAACGTTTTCTGGCGGACGGTTTTGACGGCTATGTATCCAAGCCGCTTAATATAAGCGAGTTGATCTTTGAGATGAAGAGGATAACCGGTGGCTTTGACGGCAAAGATAAGGAGCGACAACATGAATAACACGAGAGCCAAAATACTGATCGTCGATGATGAACCCGTGAATATCAGGCTTCTGGAAGGCGCCCTCAAGAGAGATTACGAAATCTGCTCTTCACAGAACGGGTTTGAAGCGATTCGCGATATTAAGAATCAGAGGCCTGACCTGGTCCTACTCGACATCATGATGCCGGATATGAACGGATTTGATGTCTGTCGTGTAATCAGGTCAGATGACGCGTTCTCTGTCATTCCGGTCATATTCATCACTGCCATGGACACCCTCGAAGGCGAGGTCGAAGGTCTGGAGGCCGGCGGCATCGACTATCTGTCCAAACCGGTCAACCTGGATTTATTGAAACTCCGGGTTCACAACCATCTGGAACTGAAGCGTCGGAGCGACTTGATACGTGAGCAGAGGGACCTGCTTGACAGTCAGAAAAAAGAGCTGGAATCGGCGCTTGCCCGTATCAAGCGTTTGGAGGGGGTTATCCCCATTTGCATGCATTGCAAGAGTATTAGAAGCGATGATGAGTCTTGGCACAGACTCGAAGAGTACATAAGTGAGCATACGGATGCCTTCTTTAGCCACGGGATATGCCCGAAGTGTGTAGCGGAGTTCTATCCAATGATGGATTTGAACGATCCCGATTAAACCTGTCGAATCAAAGAGTTTGAAAATTAATTCGTGCGATCACACCATCCTTGCCGTTGAAGATAATGTAATGGTAAGAAATCTGGTTTGTGATATGCTGAGCAACAGCGGTTTAAAGATAGTAATCGCCGTCAGCGCAGTCCATGCCCTGAGCATCAGCAATAATCAGCATGTGGATTTACTGCTTTCAGATGTCATCATGCCCGAAATGAATGGCCCGGATTTATATGAAAGACTCTTGGAAGATCACCCTGGTTTGAAAGTACTCTATATGTCTAGTTATACCAATAATGTCATAGTTCACCATGGAGTACTTTATGGTGGAGTCAACTTCATTAAAAAGACTTTTACAGTGAATTAATTGACTAGTAAGATAGTAACTGTTTTATAAAATAGCTGATGATATGCTGATATAAATTGTATTTATAGATATACACATTGTTATGCAATCGTATTGCACCGGTACGAATCGATATATTTAATGAATATGCTTGATATATTTATAAACAATATTCATTCAAGGGGGTAATGATATGCAAGTAGAACAAAGAGGCAGTAACGAAATAATTGTCACCGGTAACATAAAAACCCTTGAAGACAGCAACAAAATCAAAGATGCTATTGGTCGCCTTGTGGCCCATGGCAGTCAGAATATTCATCTTGAAATCAACGATTCCTTTTCAATGTCATCGACTGTGATCGGTTTTCTTATGAAGCTTGTACATCACGACAAGGTACAGTTATCTATTAGTGTCGTTGACGGCAGACTCTATACATTGCTGGATGAATTGTGTATGGTCAAGATATTCAATGTTCGTCTCGTTGGACAGAGGGAGTGAACTGGCTTCTTTTTTGAGATGATTACATTGAGAAATATCAGATAAGCCGGTTTTATGTATTAAAATAAACATTGAAAGGAGGTGTCAGGGATATTGTTGTTTGAGAGTATCAGCATTGCTCAAGTGTATTAATATCCTTGAAACTATTATGATCTCATTTCTAGTCGATAAATATTACCGTCTTACAATATCAAGGCGCCTGTTTCTGCTTTGCATCTGTTATTCATTCTGCATAGTAATTGCCTCCTATGCCGGCCAAAGCGCTAATCCCCTGATTCGTTTCGGCGTATTGGCAATATCCATAATTGCCGGATTCATATTTGGTTATCTCAACATGACGGGCATAAAAACATCAATAGTGCGCACGCTGGGTCATGTCAGGGATCTGGCTAACGGTGATATCTCGAAACCTGTGATTGCCCTTCGTAACAATGAAATCAGTAATATTTTGCAAGCGTTGGAAACATTGCGGCTCGCAACGCGGGAAAGCGTGACGCATTCGGCTGCGACTTCGATAGAAACGGCGGATGCAAGCCAGAAGCTCTCCCAGATCGTTACCAAGCTGTCACAGGCCGTTCAACAGCAATCAGACTTGATTGATAAGAGTAATCAGCTTACGCAAGATGTTGCGGTTAATCTCGATGTCACCGAGGAGATGTCGGTTTCGACTACTGAAACGATCGAAGCAACACGAAAAACGCTTTCCCAATTTGTCGAAGACTTGAATCGTGCCGGCAGCACCATAATCAACGAGTCTGAAAGTCAGGCGGCGCTGAATGCCCAAACGCAGGAGTTGTCCAGTAAAGCCACCGACATCCGCAATGTGTTGGGAATTATTTCCGATATTGCAGATCAAACCAATCTGCTGGCGTTGAACGCCTCAATAGAGGCTGCCAGGGCAGGAGAGGCTGGACGTGGATTTGCGGTTGTTGCTGATGAAGTGAGGGCTCTGGCCGCTAAAACGCAGAACTCCCTGGCCCGGATAAACACCGGAGTGCAGGCGGTTGTACTCGGTGTGGAACGTGTATGTGTGGCCAATGAGAAGAGTGCTTCGCGGATGCGTGAAATTGCAGAAGAAACCCGGCGGCTTATCATAAATGTCGATGAGACCGACGTTCGGCTGAAGGGGGCGGTGGATATATCCTCGAACCTCGTCATAAAAAGTACGTTTATAGCTACACGTACCAAGCAGTTGATTGAATTGATGCAGCAGGTTATGGCCTTGTCCGAGCAGAACGGCTCTGTTGTCAGTCAAGTGGGGGTGGTTGCCGCAAACCTGGCTGAAAAATCCGATAACCTGCGCGGTGAGCTTTCAAAATATAAGGTCTGACAAAACATCAAGTTTACACTTGAGGAAATAAAATGAAGAAATGGAATATTCTCGTCGTAGATGACGAACCTAACATACTGGATGTCATTAAAGAATTTCTATCGACCGATACCTGCTCGGTTGAAACCGTAACAGATGCTCTCCGTGCGTGGGAAAAGCTCAATCATCCTGATTGTTCAATTGATATTATCATCTTGGATCGAATAATTCCCGGAGATTTTGACGGGTTGGAGCTTTTGCGCAGGATTAAAGCTACCAGTCATTTAAGAAATACTCCGGTTATTATGCAAACTGGCGCCTCCTCACCCGAACAAATTGCTGAAGGGATTGAGGCCGGGGTTTTTTATTACTTAACCAAGCCTTACGCAATGAAGACTTTGGGATGCATCGTTCGAGCCGTTACTGCTGACATCGAACTTCGAAGGGAAGTATCGGCCCAGGCCGATAAATTCTCGAAATCGCTTAAACAATTCACCTATGGAGAACTTCAATTTGCAACATTGGATGAAGTGAATTCAGTGGCAGGTATCTTGGCAGCTATTTGCCCCGATCCCGATACGGCATCCCAGGGACTGGTCGAATTGCTTCTCAATGCCGTTGAGCACGGTAATCTAGGCATTACATATGATGAGAAGAAACAGCTTATGTTCAAAGATGCTTGGGAAAATGAGGTGAACCTCCGCCTCACGTTGCCCAACTATAAAGATCGTAAAGCAAAAGTTGCGTTCGTCCGGAAGGCGGATACTTTAGAATTTCTCATTACCGATCAAGGCTGTGGATTTGACTGGACAAAATACCTTAATCCCGATCCTGAACGTTCATTTGATCCTAACGGTCGGGGCATAGCCATGGCCCGGCTTTATTCGTTTTCCGCGGTTGAATATCAAGGAGTCGGGAATATTGTCAAGGCAACCCTGCACCTGTAATTGTGTGAACATGAAGGCTATTATGATCCCTAATTCAACCAGCAACACTTTAACAAATCGTGGTTTTCTGCTCAGGCTCGTTACAGGTGTTCTGCTCATAAACATTTTCGTTATGGCCCTTTCTTGTTATTTTTTGCGTCAGAGCAGACAACAATACATAACAAAAGTTGAGACGCAGACCCAAAACCTTGTAACTGCCCTCGAACAGTTGATCTTCGGCATTATAAATAAAACGGACCTTACTCTTCTGACGCTTACTGACGAGGCTGAAAGGGAACTTAAGAGCGGCAGGATTGATTGGAAAACGTTAAGCGACCTTAGAGAACGGCACCAGTCTCGTATCCCTGAAATCAGAGAAATTCGCATTATACGAGCAAACGGAGACATAGTAACACTTGAAGGCGATTCGCTTAAAATTCTTACTAATATCGCGGACCGAAAACATTATAGTATCCTGAAGGAAAATCCCAATGCCGGTCTCGTTTTTTCAGAACCACTCTATGGCCGTTATGATAAAAAATGGATTTTAATCGCCGGTCGCCGAATTAACAATCCCGACGGCACATTTGCCGGAATCGTTCAGGCAAATATATCTATTGATTATCTGGTTAAATTACTTTCTTCATACGATCTCGGAAAGCATGGTGCAATTACGCTCAGGGGTGCGGATTTAGGCGTTATCGCACGATATCCGGTTGCACAAAACGGCCGTAGCACCATAGGCAACAAAACCGTATCAAAACAGTTTTCTGACCTTATAGGGAAGGGGAAAACGTCTGCCACTTATTTGAATCCGGGGAGCATTGACCCTGTTGATCGTGTGTTTTCCTACCGTAAACTCAACCAGTATCCATTGTATGTAAATGCCGGCCTTGCCTCCCAAGATTATCTTGCAGATTGGTACCGTGATGTTTTTCTGACCACCTCGTTCTGTCTGATGTTTGCCATGGTTACACTTTTCTCGGCAAGGTTCGTGTTTCAGAAATGGCAACTTGCCCGCGAGTCAGAGCTTGCCCTTCAGCGCACTAACGAACAATTGGAGTCTCAAGTACTGCTGAGGACATCCGAACTAAGCGTAGTAAACAGCCAACTGCGTAACGAATTGGCTTTGCGCGAAAAGATAGAAACCGATCTGCATGAAAAGGCAATTCTCCTTGAAATGGAAATGGCTGAACATCAGATAATGAACGAGACGCTTCAAGAAAAAACCATTGAGCTTGAAATGCAAATAGAGGAACGAGAGGCTGTTCAACAAAGCCTGGAAGAACAGACTGCAGCACTTGAAGATGAAATAGCCGAAAGGTTGAGGATTGAAGAAGAACATTCCCGGCTCGAAGAACAGTTGCGGCAATCGCAAAAAATTGAAGCAATTGGGCTTTTGGCAGGTGGCATCGCGCATGATTTCAATAACATCCTTTCTGTAATCATGGGTTATTGCGAGCTAATGTTGAATAGTCTTCCCGAAGGCAAGACACATGACAATGCTGCCCAAATTATTAAGGCAACCGAGCGGGCTACTGAACTGACAAGAGGGCTCCTTGCCTTCAGCAGAAAGCAAAACTTCCATCTTGAACGTACCGATATCAATCTGCTGGTGGCTGACAACTGTAAATTTTTGAAGCGGGTAATCGGCGAAGATATAGAACTGAGCGCAACATATACGGCGCTGCCTTTGTTTGTGATGATTGACCGGAGCCAAATCCAGCAGGTCCTCATGAACCTTGCCACGAACGCCCGCGATGCCATGCCTGCCGGCGGTAAGCTCTCTATCAGCATTGTGTCGAAGTTTATCGACGACAATTTCATTGTACATCATGGCAGCGGACATCCTGGTTGTCATGCAGTTGTTCGGGTAAGCGACACAGGGACGGGAATCGCTAAAGAATCGATAGAAAGAATATTTGAACCGTTCTTCACAACAAAAGAAGAGGGGAGAGGAACCGGCCTCGGACTTTCGATGATACATGGAACCATTGCACAACATAATGGTTTCATTCTCTGTAACAGCATACTTGGGCAGGGGGCAACTTTCTCCATATACCTACCGGCAAGCGAGGGGTGTGAGAACATTTCATGTTCCGAGTCAATGGCTGACAAGAACTCCCTCAGGGGCAGCGAAACTATCCTGTTGGCCGAGGATGACCGTATGCTTATGGATGTTACCACAAATAATCTTGAGTTAAGAGGATACAGGGTTCTTCAGGCTCACGACGGTGCGGAATGTGTGGAGATCTTTATGAGCAGGGCGGATGAAATCGATTTGGTAATACTTGATGCCATCATGCCGAAAATGACCGGAAAGCAGGCGTGGGAAGCTATTCACTCGGTACGTCCGGATGTCAAGGCCTGCTTTGTCAGCGGTTATACGAATGCGATCATAAGCGGAAAGGCTGCAGTGGATTATTCCGTCCCGTTTGTAAGCAAGCCGGTCATGCCGGAAAATCTTCTCCGCAAGATTAGGGATATTCTGGATGGAGTCGAGATTGCGTGTAATGAAACGTAATTGCTTCCTAAAATAATTGAAACCGGTAAAAGGTCAATCGATCAGAATGAGCCAGGGAGAAAACTAATGTGTCCGGACAATAGCGGTAGAAATACAATTGCCATGGTACTGGCAGGAGGTAAGGGCGAACTCCTCGTTCCGTTAACCACTAGACGTCCCGAGCCGAGTGTTTCTTTTGGAGGTAAGTACAAGGTCATTGATTTCGTACTCTCCAATCTCTTTAATTCCGGCATCAAGAAAGTCTACATATTGACCCAGTACCGGGCATATTCCCTGATCAGGCACATCAGGGAGTCGTGGGGTAAATGGACCGGGCTTGGCGAATTCTGCGTTGCGATCTCACCGGAAACCAGTAGCGAAAGCGAGGAATGGTTTAAGGGGACTGCCGACGCGATCATGCAGTATTTAAGGTTTGTCGAGTCATCCGACGCTGATTACATTGCAGTATTTGGTGGAGATCATATTTACAAAATGGATATCAGTCAGATGATCGATTACCACCAGAAAAACATGTCCGATATCACGATTGCAGCTATTGAAGTTCCTATTGAGGAGGCAAAACGGTTTGGAGTTTTTGCTGTTGATAGTGATTTCAAAGTGACGGAATTCTCTGAAAAACCGGACAATCCAAAAACTCTTCCTGGAAAGGGTACTTGTTTAGCATCCATGGGCAATTACATTTTTTCAACCAAAAAGTTGATTGATGTACTTATGGAAGGGAAAAGTCTGCACAGTGACCTTGATTTTGCCAAACACGTGATTCCGTCGATGCTGAAGAACGGCGACAACGTTATGGCTTATAATTTCTGTGATAACATGATTCCTGGAATGAAAGATGAAGAACGTGGGTACTGGAAGGATGTGGGTACCATAGACTCCTACTATGAGGCCAACATGGATCTGCTCCATGTGTCTCCGAAGCTGAATCTCTACAATTACGAGTGGCCAATCCTTACCAATCAGAGGAATTTTCCTCCGGCCAAGACCGTTTTTGATACCGATGATCGCTGTGGACAGAATATAAACTCGTATGTATGCGCTGGCTGCATAACGAGTGGAGGCACGGTACGGCGCTCGATCCTAGGGCCTTTATGCAGAATTAACAGCTATAGTCTTGTTGAGGATTCGATTTTATTTGAGAAGGTCACCGTCGGGCGTCATGCCATGATCAGGAAAGCTATTATAGATAAAAACGTTGTGATCCCGGATGGCACGATCATAGGTTATGACCATGATGAGGATCGTGCGCGTGGATTCACCGTAACTGAATCCGGGATTGTTGTTGTGTCAAAAAACGAATGAAACACTTTAGATTATTGGATGTACTCAATCGATGACCGTATCACTGGTTAAAGTATCACCTGATGAACTTGCTGAGCGTATTTAAGAGCCCTTTCTTTGTAGGCCCATTCCCGGCCTTTGAATTTTTCTCCTCCAATTTATGGTGAGCGGCAACGCTGTTTTCAACTGCCACGGCTTTCATGATTTTCTCTGCTTCTTCGCTAGTCAAGCCGACGCTGGGTTTATTTCCCATCCAGTATGTCAGATCGCCTTTAGGAGGGTTGAGGGGCTCGGGCCGTGATGGACCATGGACAAAGCGGCCACTAACCATTAATGCTGCCCGGAACGTATTACCCTCCATGGCTACTACCAAATCGGCCCTAATGCCGTTTGACAGGTTTTTGGTCAGGACCGTACGTTTGTAGATCACGGATAGCACCTCTTCTGTGTCGTTAGGTTGCGTGGCGACTGCTACAAACGTATTGTCTGTGAATAAGTATTATATAAAATTTAATGCCATGGAATGCAAATAAAATTTAATTAGGTATCTGTAACAGGGATAACGCTTTGCCTGATTTAAGACAAGGCGTTATCCCTGTTGCCAGATCACTATTAAATCTTACACCATTTATTGCTATTTTCCCCAATCTACCCGCAGGCCGTTCATCCCCGCCGTGCGTTTACTCGGTTTTGAGCGACGCCATATCGATGGAGAAGCGGTACTTCACATCGGCCTTGACCAGTCTCTCGTAGGCTTCGTTGACCTTCTGGATGGGGATGACCTCGACATCGGCGGTGATATCGTGTTTGCCGCAGAAGTCGAGCATTTCCTGGGTCTCGGCGATGCCGCCAATGAGCGAACCGGAGATGCTGCGGCGTCCGGACAGCAGACTGAAGGCTGAGACGGCTAAAGGCTTTTCCGGCGCGCCGACGAGGGTTAGGTTGCCGTCGCGGGCGAGCAGGTTGATGTAGGCGTTGATGTCGTGATCGGCGGAGATGGTGTCGAGTATGAAGTTGAAGCTGGCAGCGTGCTGCTGCATCTCATCCGGGTTGCGGGAGATGACGACCTCGTGGGCGCCCAGGCGGAGCGCGTCCTCCTTCTTGCCGGGTGAGGTGGTGAAGACGACGACGTGGGCGCCGAACGCACGGGCGAATTTGACGCCCATGTGACCCAGCCCGCCGAGGCCGACCACGCCGACCTTCTTGCCCTTGAGGTTGCCCCAGCGGCGCATGGGCGAGTACGTTGTGATCCCGGCGCAGAGCAGCGGCGCGACCCCGGCAAGATTGAGATTGGAGGGGACGCTCAGGACGAAGGCCTCATCTACGACGATACTTTCCGAGTATCCGCCATAGGTGACGCCCCCCAGGTGTTTGTCCGGGGAGTTGAAGGTGAAGGTCTGGTTCGGGCAGAACTGCTCTAAGCCATCCTGGCAATTGGGGCATGTGTGGTCCGAATCGACCAGGCAGCCGACGCTCGCAAGGTCGCCTGGTTTGAACTTGGTTACGCCGGAACCTACCTTGGTGACCCGGCCGACGATCTCGTGGCCGGGAACGATCGGATAGACCGTGGGCATGATGTTGCTCCACTCGTTGCGCACCGAGTGGAGGTCGGAGTGGCAGATGCCGCAGAAAAGGATTTCGATCTGCACGTCGTGTTCAGTCGCATCGCGTCGCGGGATCGTGGTGGAGGCCAGCGGCGATGTCGCACTGGCAGCGGAATATGCTTTGGCGTTGAACATGGATGTATCTCCTGTTTGTTCTCGTTTTGGCGCTGAATCAGCCTCGGTATTGTGCATCCGCGCAAATTCAGCGGCCGGTCAGTTGCTCCAGCTTTTCGGGATAACGCGCCCCTTCCACCCTGATCTTTGCGGCGGCGCTGTCGATCTCGCGGAGGTCGTCGGCAGTGAGTTGGAGGGTGACCGCCCCGATGTTCTCGTCCAGGCGCTCCAGCTTAGTGGTGCCGGGGATGGGGACGATCCACGGCTTCCGGGCCATTAGCCAGGCAAGCGCAACCTGGGCAGGGGTCGCTTTCTTCCGTGCTGCGATGGTGCCCAACAGATCGACCATGGCCTGGTTCGCTTTCAGGGCCTCCGGCGTGAAGCGGGGTAGGATGGAACGAAAATCGGTGCTGTCGAACGCAGTGTTTGTGTCGATCTTACCCGTGAGAAATCCCTTCCCCAGCGGGCTGTAGGGGACGAGGCCGATCCCGAGTTCTTCGAGGGTCGGCAGCACTTCATCTTCGGGTCGTCGCCACCACAGGGAGTATTCGCTTTGGAGTGCCGTCACGGGCTGGACGGCATGAGCGCGACGGATCGTCTGTACGCCGGCCTCGGAAAGGCCGAAATGCCTGACCTTACCTTCCCAAATCAGCTCCTTCACCGCTCCCGCCACGTCTTCGATCGGCACGGCCGGATCAACACGGTGCTGATAGAATAGGTCGATGACATCGGTCCTGAGCCGCTTGAGCGATGCCTCGGCCACCCGGCGGATGTTCTCCGGCCTGCTGTTCAGGGCCGGTGCGCCCTTCGTTCCCCGGGGATCAACCGTGGTATCGAAACCGAACTTGGTGGCGATTACCACTTGATCTCGTAGGGGCGAGAGCGCTTCGCCGACGAGTTCCTCGTTGGTGAACGGGCCATAGACCTCCGCCGTATCGAAGAAGGTGATGCCCCGTTCCACGGCTGTCCGAAGGAGCGATATCATCTCCTGCTTGTCTTTTGGGGGACCGTACGAAAAACTCATTCCCATGCACCCCAACCCGAGAGCCGAAACCTCCAGGCCGCTTTTTCCCAAAATACGTTTCTGCATTGTTATCTCCTTTCATCTGTTCAGGTCTGCCCTGATGATTATACCGTACTCCCGATAGAATGTTGACTGGTAGACCAATCCTGTCCAATTCTTGCCCGATGGTACGAAGCCTGGAGAAATGGTTGTAATGCCTGGTGGCGGCGGGTAATATTCAAACGAAAAGAATATTCCTGAAAACAGGATGTTATGCAGGATAGTGAGAATAACAGCATGGAGCATGCAATCGAGGCTTTGGGGAAGAGCATTGCCCGATGGACCGATAGAAGTGCCCTGATCGAGACCGCGATCCCGGGCTTGCTACTTTATCGGCATGATGAACCGACCCTGCCGCGGAACGCTATGTACGAGCCGTGCATATGCATGGTCGCGCAGGGGGCCAAACGCGTGCTGCTCGGAGATGACGCCTATGTATATGACGCGCACCACTATCTGATTGCGTCGGCCGGGAGTCAGAGCCGCCAGATAGCGCGGGCGATCGATTGGTTGAAGGCTGACTTCTCGCAGCCGCTGAGCATTGATGACTTGGCTGCACAGGTCCGCATGAGCAGTTCCACGTTTCATCATCACTTCCGATCCATGACCGCTCTCAGTCCATTACAGTTCCAGAAGCAACTCCGCTTGCAGGAAGCCAGGCGCTTAATGCTGACAGAACACCTGGATGCCGCGACCGCGGCGTTTCAGGTAGGCTACGAAAGCCCTTCCCAGTTTAGCCGAGAGTACAATCGCGTGTTCGGAGCGCCACCGCTGCGAGACATTACGAAGCTGCGTCAAATCTCCATGGTTGAATAAATGATCAACCCATGGATTGTTATGTTCCATTGCCGGGGTAATAGTATCGTGTTCGAAGAACGGCTAGCAGATTTCTATAATGGGGCAGGTGTAGCATAATCTCCTAAATGAGGTATACTTTGACGAATCAAAGACGAAAGGAGAGCGGAGATGAGTAAAGATATCAAGTGTCCGGTAACCGGGAGAGTTGACAAACCCACCGCCGGCAGTGGCGCGTCGATCCGGGACTGGTGGCCGAACCAGTTGAACCTGAAGATCCTTCATCAGAATTCTCCTTTGGGCAACCCGCTGGGCGAGGAGTTCAGCTACGCTGAGGAATTCAAAAAACTCGACCTGGAGGCGCTGAAGAAGGACCTCTATGCGCTGATGACCGACTCGCAGGAGTGGTGGCCGGCCGATTACGGCCACTACGGGCCGCTCTTCATCCGGATGGCGTGGCATAGCGCAGGCACCTACCGCACCGGCGACGGCCGCGGTGGCGCGGGATCCGGCACCCAACGCTTTGCGCCCCTCAACAGCTGGCCGGACAACGTCAACCTCGACAAAGCGCGCCGACTGCTTTGGCCGATCAAACAAAAATACGGCAGGAAAATCTCCTGGGCCGACCTGATGATCCTCGCCGGCAATTGCGCTCTGGAGTCGATGGGCTTTAAGACGTTCGGCTTCGGCGGCGGCCGCGAAGACGTGTGGGAACCCGAAGAAGACATTTACTGGGGGGGGGAAAGAGAATGGCTTGCCACCAGTGACAAGCCCAACAGCCGCTACTCAGGTGACCGGGACCTTGAGAACCCCCTTGCCGCCGTGCAGATGGGGCTCATCTACGTGAACCCGGAAGGGCCGGACGGCAACCCGGACCCGGTCGCCTCCGGCCGTGACGTTCGAGAGACATTCGCACGCATGGCGATGAACGACGAAGAGACCGTCGCGCTCATCGCCGGCGGGCACACCTTCGGCAAGTGTCATGGCGCGGGCGATCCGACGCATGTCGGTCCGGAACCCGAGGCCGCCGGCATCGAGGAGCAGGGCCTCGGCTGGAAGAGCAGCTTCCGCAGCGGCAAAGGCGGCGATACGATCGGCAGCGGCATCGAGGGCGCCTGGAAAGCAAACCCCACCAAATGGGACATGGGCTATCTGAACACGCTGTTCAAATACGAGTGGGAGCTGGTTAAGAGCCCGGCCGGCGCGCATCAGTGGCTGGCCAAGGACGTGGCCGAAGAGGACATGGTGGTTGACGCGCACGACCCGTCGAAGAAGCTCCGGCCGATGATGACCACGGCGGACCTCTCGCTTCGCAACGACCCGATCTACGAACCGATCGCGCGGCGCTACCAGCAGAACCCCGAGAAATTCGCGGACGCCTTCGCCAGGGCGTGGTTCAAGCTGACCCACCGCGACATGGGACCTCGCTCTCGCTATCTCGGCGCGGAAGTGCCTGACGAAGATCTCCTGTGGCAAGACCCCGTCCCCGCGGTCACTCATAAATTGATTGACAAAAAGGACATCGCCGACCTCAAGGGCAAGATCCTCGCTTCGGGGCTGTCTGTCTCCCAACTGGTCTCGACGGCCTGGGCGGCGGCGTCCACGTTCCGCGGCTCCGACAAACGCGGCGGGGCGAACGGCGCGCGTATCCGTCTCTCGCCGCAGAAGGATTGGGAAGTTAACCAGCCTGCCCGGCTGGAGACTGTGCTGCAGGCCCTTGAGGGAGTCCAAAAAGAGTTCAACGAAGCGCAGTCAGGCGGGAAGATGGTTTCGCTCGCAGACTTGATTGTCCTGGGTGGATGCGCAGGTATCGAGCACGCCGCCAAGAATGCCGGCCACGATGTGACTGTTCCCTTTACGCCGGGACGCACGGATGCGTCGCAGGAGCAAACCGACGTGGAGTCGTTCGCCGTACTCGAGCCGGCTGCGGACGGGTTCCGTAACTACCTCAAAACCAAATACACCGTATCGGTAGAGGGGTTGCTGGTTGATCGGGCGCAATTGCTGACGCTGACCGCACCTGAGATGACGGTTCTCTTTGGTGGCATGCGTGTCTTGAATGCCAACTTCGGACAGTCCCGGCATGGCGTCTTCACCAAGCGGCCCGAGACGCTCACCAATGACTTCTTCGTGTATCTGCTCGATATGAGCACCACGTGGAAAGCGGCCTCGGAAGCCGACGACGTGTTCGAGGGCCGTGATCGCGCAAAGGGCGATCTCAAGTGGACCGGCACCCGTATCGACCTCATCTTCGGTTCGAATTCCCAACTCCGGGCCTTGGCGGAAGTCTACGGGTGTGAGGACTCCCAGGAGAAGTTCCTGCACGACTTTGTAGAGGTGTGGAACAAAGTAATGAATCTTGACCGTTTCGACCTCGTCTGATCGTAATATAAACGTCTTCGAAGGCTTCCAGCAGGGCGACAGAAAAAATGTGGAGGCATTAATGTTGAATAAAATTATGATCGGCGCAATCGTTGTAGTTGTTTTGGTTTTCGTTGGATACCAGTACCGGAACAAGGAGACGAAGAGCCGGGTGGATGATGCTTTTGTCAAAATCAATGCAGTGTGGGCGGTGCAGGGACCGTTTAAAAATGGTGCGGAATCAGCTCAGGCCATGCGCTACGCAACAAAGGCCGCCGGGGGGTCGGATTCGTTTTACGACGAAATAGACAAACACGCTGCCGCATATGACGCCCATCCGGACAGGTGGGAAGGGATCAGAAAGGGCTGTTTGCAATTTGCAAAGGGAGAGAAATTTGAAAACAGTTTAGAGGCGGCAAAGAAACTGGGTGCGGTTGTTAACCCGAATTATGCCTCTTCGCCGGTTCACTGAGATTATAGATCCCTGCGGAAAAGATAGTCTGTCGGAGGATGGCTTTTTAAAGCGAGGCCACTAAGAATGTTGCCGGAACCAGGCGAGAACAGCCTCAACGCTCTGTGCCCCGGCGAGCCGGGTGACGATCTTGCCGCCGTGGAGCAGCACAAGTTCCGGAATGCCCCGAACGCTGAATCGTGCCGCAAGGGCCGGGTTTTGCTGGGTATCGATCTGGACGACGGCTGCCTTTCCCGCCAGTTTCTCCGCTACCGTTCGCACCGCCGGCGCGAATGAGGCGCAGTGCGGACACCAGGTGGCCCAAAACTCGACCAGCACCGGTCCCGGATAGTTTGCCACAACGGCATCAAAGGTCTGGTCGGTGAGCTGTTGCGGATGGCGGTACAGTTGCGGCAGCACGGCATGGCAGGTGCCGCAACGCCCCCTTTTCCCTTCCTTGTCGGCCGGGATTCGGTTTGATGCGCCGCATGCTGTGCAGGTGACAATATAATCCGACACCCTGAACCCTCCCTTAGTGATATCTTCGCTCAACTCCTACACTGCGGTCAAGTGGTGCCTCGCGGCGAAGCCGTGGCGCCCGATGGCCTCACTCTTGCGGCCGACCGTATTCCGGCCAAGCAGCCGGTTGTTGACGGTGTTAATGGGCGCTCTTCTTGCGGCAACAATGTTTATTCTTGCAACGATCGCACAGCTGTTGCAGAATATCAAGCTGGCCTTTCGCGGTCAGGCGTGTAAGTAAGCTTCCAGGCGGGAGACAAGGGTGGTTGTTATCGTCAGACAGAGGGCACATATCGTGGGGCTGGTTCTCGGGGCTGTGCTTTGGTGCACCCTTGCCGCCTGTACGGGCGCTCTCGTCTACCGGCCGGAAAAGAAGATCGAGCCGGTTGCCGCCGCTGTCACGGCAAAAAACAGCAATCTGCCGCCTATGCCCGACCCGAAGGCCAACGATGCCACGCCGGCAGGGATCGATACGACCGGCATCGGCGTGCGCGACGATGTGCATATCTGGATCTATAAAAATTATACGACAACCATGAAACGCACCATTCTCATGACAATGGCCAAGGCCATGCAGGATGTGATAGTCACTGCCCCCAGGACGACGGAGGTGGCGAAGAGCCTGGATCGCTCCTACAAGGATGCCGCCATGATGCTCAAGCTCGTTCGGGGGGGTACCAAAAGCGAGGCCTATCAAATGGACGAGCTTCTGTTTGCGCAGGAGTTCAACACGCCTGAACGCCTGGATGCATATCTGCGGTACAACCTGCTGTTGAGTGGAGGTAAGGCGGCGCATTGAACATGAATTCAGTGCCGGATTGGCCCGCGATAAAAGCAAAACGGGTCGCGTGCCGCAGCGGAAATGAGCCCCATGCAGCGGATCAACGAGGGGAGAACTTTTGTAGATTCACGCCGTCGCGCGCGGTTTCACTGAAACAGCCCGGACTGCTGCCGTTCCATCAACATATCCCGTAACTCCCGCTCCACGATCTCGTGGCCGTCCTGCCGGCGTTGCCATTCCAGGAGCAGTTCCTGGACGTATTGTTTTTGCCTGAGTTGCTCCTGCTGCCGTCTCCCCGCCTGCTCCTCCCAATACGCCTCTTGCCGCAGCTTGGCCTGCTCCATCGGTTCCAGCAGCTGCACCACGTCGGTCTGTTGCTCCTGCTGCTGGGACATCCGCAGGTTCAGCTGTATCAGGTCGCTGTTGTTCAGGGCATTCGCCACACTTGAAGACATGAGCACCGCCATTATCAGTGCCATCTTTAACATACCAACCTCCTTGCCGGCGCTCGTCATGTATAACCCCAAAAAGCATTTGGAACTCGGATGAACGGGATGAACGCCGATAACGTCTGAACACTGCAAGCTGCACGACGTTCGCAGGCGAGTCGTTCGCACGCCGAATCTTTCTTCTTGATGTATCTGCGTTCATCGGCGGCTATTGCTTCGGATTCTAAAGTCGAACCGTGCTGATGATCTTATTTGTCGCCGCGTAGTATACCAAATTGTGGCGGTGGCGGCCATTGTTCTTTGCATTGCCCTTCCCCGTCTCCGGCAGCTGTGGGCGGCTTGGAACAAGCGGTAAAACCAATGTATTGTCCTTGCCCGGATTTTGTGAGAAACTTACGAACCTGTTTGCTTGAATTGCTGTTTATATTGTCGTGGAAGGACCAATTCCATGGGTGAAAAAAGGTCTTCGCAGCGGATCGTTTTTGTGGCGAATGGCGTATTGCAGTGCCGGGATCAGCGCTTCCCCTGCCATGTGGAAAATATCTCCCTGAACGGGGCGCTGGCCGGGGTGGAGGACGCGGCCTGCGACCTGGTCCGCCAGGAGGGAAGATGCGTGCTGTCGTTGCCTCAGGGCTTGAGCGCACCCGCAGTCGATTTGGCGGCCCAGGTCGTCCACACCGGGTTTGGCTTGGTCGGCCTGAGATTTGTCGAACTGGATGCGGCCCAGGAAAAGAGCCTGGCCGAGTTTGTCGGGAAGGCGGCCCATGAGGAAACACCGGCGGAGAGGAATTCCTCGCGCCTGTACATCCGCCTGGGGATTAACGCGGACAAGGGTCGCTCGTAAAGGAGAACACCATCCAACTCGTCACGACACTGGAGATATTCGTTATGGCCATCGGGGCCGGGATCGTCGGTTCCATCCTGGGGCTCGGCGGCGGCATCATCATCGTGCCCAGCCTGACCCTGCTGTTCGGCGTGTCCATGCGCTTGGCCGTGGCAGCATCCACCGTCTCCATCATCGCCACCTCCACCGGGGCGGCGGTAGCCTTTCTGCGTGACCGCCTGACCAACACCAGGGTGGCCATGTGGCTGGAGATGGGCACCGCCACAGGCGCACTGAGCGGGGCCCTGATCGCCGGCTATCTGGACCAGCGGGTCCTGTTCATCCTGTTCGGGCTGCTTCTGGCCTATTCGGGCTACAACATGTTCAGGACCCGCAAGACCGAACTGCCGGGCGAGGTCGTGCCCGACCGCCTGTCGAAAAAGCTGAACCTGGCCGGTTCCTACTACGACCGCATGCTGGGCCGCCGGGTGGAGTACCAGGTCACCAGGACCCTTCCCGGCCTGATCATCATGTATTTCTCCGGGGCCGCGGCCGGTCTCCTGGGCATCGGCGCCGGCATCTTCAAGGTGCCGGCCATGGATCAAGTCATGCGCATGCCGTTCAAGGCATCCACAGCGACTTCCAACTTCATGATCGGCGTAACGGCGGCCTCCGGGGCGGTGGTCTATTTTGCACGGGGCGACGTCAAGCCGCTGGTGGCGGGGCCGGTGGTGCTCGGGGTGCTGGCGGGCGCCGTGCTGGGCGCCCGGCTGATGGTGAGGATGAAGACATCCACCATCCGCAAGCTCTTCATTCCGCTGATCGTCTATACGGCCATCGAGATGATCTACCGGGGGGTGAAAGGATGACGCCCGAAACAGACCATGAGGCTCCATCGCGGCACGAGCCGATCGAGATGGTCCTGGCGCGCCTGTTGCGCCTCGGCTCGCTCATCGCCGCTTTCCTTCTGGCCGTGGGTATCGGCGCCATGCTGCTGGGGCATACGGGGTTTGCGCCTCGGCTCATCACCGCCGGACTGCTGGCGCTTCTGGCAACGCCGATCATGCGGGTGGTGGTGGCGGGGCTGATCTTTGCACGGGACGGGGACTGGCGCTTTGCCTTCTTCTGCCTGGTGGTGTTGTGCGCCCTCGTTGCCGGCGTCCTGCTGGGGCATGAGCGAGGGGAATAGATATTGGGGTTTCGACGTTATCCGCGTTCATCTTATGCATCGGCGGTTGCTCAAAGATCCGGGGGAAATATGCAACTGGACAAGGCTGAGATCCTTATCGCGGGCGCCGGCGTCATCGGGCTGACCATTGCCCGTGAGCTGGTCAAGGCCGGGTACGGCGACATCGTGGTCATCGAGAAGGAGCCGGAATTGGGGCGCCACGCCTCGGGCCGCAACAGCGGCGTCCTCCACGCCGGGATCTACTATTCCCCCGACAGCCTGAAGGCCAGGTCGTGCCTGAACGGCAATTTCCTGATGCGCGCCTACTGCAAGGAAAAGGGGCTCCCCCTGCTGGAGAACGGCAAGGTGATCGTGACGCGCACGGCCGGGGAGTTGCCGGTGCTGGACGAACTCCAGCGCCGGGCCACGGCCAACGGCGCCAAGGTGGAGATGCTCGACGAACGGCAGTTGGCGGAGATCGAGCCCAATGCCCGGACCGTGGAGCGGGCCCTGTTCTCCCATTACACGGCCGTGGTGGACCCCAAGGCGGTGCTGAAAAGCCTGAAGAGTGATCTGGAAGAGAGCGGCCGGGTGCGGTTTCACCTGGGTTGCCGCCTGACCGGGCTGAAGGGAAGCGGTACGGCCCTGACCGACAAGGGGGAGCTCGGTTTCAGCCGCTTCATCAACGCTGCCGGAGCCCATTGCGACAAGGTGGCCCGGCTGTTCGGCGTGGGCGAAAACCTTCGCCTGATCCCCTTCAAGGGGGTCTACCGACTGTTGAGCAAGGCCGCCCCCTTTACGGTCAACTCCAGCATCTACCCGGTGCCGGACATCAGGAACCCGTTCCTGGGGGTCCACTTCACCCGCAGCGTCCACGGCGACGTCTATCTGGGGCCCACCGCCATCCCCGCCTTCGGCCGAGAGAACTACGGCATCCTGGCCGGGATCGACGCAGAGGGGTTCGCCATCGCCCTGGAGGACCTGGTGCTGTTCCTGGCCAACCCCCAGTTCCGCGGCGTGGCGCTCCGCGAACCGCTGAAATACATCCCTGCCTGCTTTTACCGGGATGCGGCCCGGCTGGTGAAGGAACTTTCACCCGCGGACATGCTCCCCTCCGCCAAGGTCGGCATCCGGCCCCAACTGGTGGATTGGACGACCAAGCAGATGGTCATGGATTTCATGGTGGTGGCGGACGGGGCCTCGCTCCACGTTCTCAACCCCATCTCACCGGCCTTTACCTCGTCCATGGACCTGGCACAGGGGATCGTGGCGGCGCACTTCAGGGTGTAGAGGCGTGGGGTGGTTTGCGTGGCTGACGGACGGTTTGAAATTTTCCATTTATCGAGCGCAGTCGAAGGGTTAACAGTCAATCCTGATATCCCCCTCTGTTAGTTACCCCAGAAATAAATGAGAGGCTAAAATGGCAAAACAAAAACAAGCTGAATTTTTGAAATGGATGGGGCCATGTCTTGATGCATTAAGAAAGCTTGGTGGGTCTGGAACACCTCAAGAGGTTTCAGAAACTATTGCCGAAGAATTGAACCTCCCTGATGAAAAGAGGGAGGAGTTAACTGCGTCAGGTATTCCAAGGTTTCACAACCAAGTTTGTTGGGCTCGTCAGTATCTCGTTTGGGAGGGGTATATTGAAAGCTCTAAAAGGGGTATTTGGAAACTCAGTTTAGCTGGAGCAAAAAAGCAAATCACTGACGAAGATGCAAGAAAGATATTTTTAAAGTGGGTTGATATATATTCAAAAAAACGAAAAGCAAAAAAGCAAGCCAGTATGCCTGAGCCTGGACATACAGAAACAGAAGAAACATTTGACGAAACAGCACAGAGTTCAGGAAATTACAAAGAAGAACTGATTTCCATATTGCGATCATTATCTCCAAGAGGTTTTGAAGAATTATGCCTTCTACTGTTACGAGAAAATGGCATTGAAAACCTCAAATTGACCAAGCAAGGCCGAGACGGTGGAATAGACGGCATTGGAACCTTGAGAATAAATCCGGTAGTTAGTTTTAAAGTTCTTTTCCAATGCAAACGCTACAACAACAAAAATCCTATTAAACGCGAGCAAATAGGAGATTTTAGAAATGCCATGATGGGACGGGCTGAAAAAGGAATATTTATCACAACTGGATACTTTAGCTCTGAGTCAGAAAGAGAGGCTACTAGAGAAGGCGCAACACAAATTGAACTTGTTGATTGCGATAAGTTGCTAGAAATGTTTGAGGAAACTGAACTTGGTCTAAGGCCAATCACATCTTATGAAATTGACAGACAATTTTTTGAAAAATATATGAAGAGCTAACATGACTTAGGATTGTAGGGTCAACCCATGGCATACAAACATTATCTTGTGTCAAGGGCCGTCCCCAACTTCCCCATGCCCCGGTTCACCCTAATGACTCAGTTTTGCGCTTGCCAGCCGGTTAAGGCTCACTCCAGCTTCGGCAGCCTGGATTGTCAGTTGGCGGTGCACTTCTGGCGGGACGCGAATCATGAACTTTCCGCTAAAATGTTTTGTTGCAATAGGTTCGGGAATTATTTCTCCGTTACGAAGCATATCAACTACGACATCACTTACAAGTTTGCACACACCTTTCAATGCCGCTTCCGGGGTTTGTGCAAGCCAACTGAGACTCGGAAATTCCGTGCAAAGCCCGACATATTCGGCGTCATCTTCCGACCAGGTAACCCGATAGGTGTACTTGTCACTCTTATCTCTCTTCTGTGCCATGTTCGATCTCCATCCGTTCAATTGCTCTGAGTACCTGTTTGACTTGATACGCTTTTGCTTTGCCCTTGTCGTTTTGTATATTTACTCTCGGATCACCACTCCACGGAGTTTTGTATACTCGGTGACTTCCACTTGCCTGCCTGGCTTGCCCGAAAAAGTGATCGCATACCTTGCAGAGATCCGCAAATCTGATTCCGGCAGGGCTGTTGTTCATTATATCAATAATGTCGGTCAATGACGGCATACGCTATAGTATCAATATTGATATTGTCTGTCAAGAATGAGTAGTCGGCAGGGGACATCCACCAACGAAGAACGCGGCATGGTTGGAGGTGAACAGGGGCGGATCGTTCCTGATGATCGCCGCCACTGCCGGGTCGCGCTTGAACTCCTTGTCCAGGAAACTCCGCACCTGTTTGCGGTCCCAGCCGTGGGGGTGGCAAAACGCGGTGTACAGGGACAGGTCCCCCTCGTAGAACGGGTCAATGCCGTATTCCGCCGCCTCGTCCCCGCAGATCGGCATATTGAACAGCGCCAGGTTCATGAAGTCAATCGCATCCCGGTGGCGAACGACGAATTCCAGGGTGCGCCTCGCCTCTGCCTCGGTCTCGGCCGGCGTGCCGAACAGCAGGTAGAGGTAGACCCCGATCCCCACCGCACGCAGGTTTTTCAGCACCCGCGACGCCTCCCCGATATCGATCCCCTTGTTTAGCCGGTCCAGCACCCTCTGGTCCCCCGATTCCAACCCCAACTTGAGCATAACGCACCCCGACCGCTTCAGGGCCCGGCAAAAATCCGGGTCGGTCAGCTCCGGGCCGAAGCGGGCGAACCCGTACCAGGGAACGCCGGGCGGGTCAACGGCCAGGGCCAGCAGGAACGCCGGGCTTATGGCGTTGTCCAGCAGGTGCAGCAACATCGGGCTGGTCTGGGCGGTGAGGGCATGCAGGTCGGACAAGGCCTCTGCGACGGGCAGCGGCACGTAGCGGTTCCCTTCGGCCCGCTCCGGGCAAAAGGAACAGCGGTTCCAGTAGCAGCCGCCGGCGGTGCTGAAGGGGAGGATGAAGCCGGGGGAGAGATAGTCGTGCAGCGGCAGAAGGGTGTAATCCGGCCTGATGTGGCCATGGCACGTGGTATCGCACCCCAGGAGTTCCAGCAAGGGGATCTCGCCCGGCCCCTCTATCAGGTGATCCACCAGCCCGCCGAAGGGGTTCTTCCAGCCGGGCTGCCGCAGCCACGAGGTGATCAGGCCGCCCCCCAGGACGATCCGCACGCCGGGAAACCGTTTCCTCACATGGCCGATCATGGCAAAGGTGCACAAGGCCTGGCTCAGGTAGTTCAGGGAAAAGCCGACCGTGGCGATGCCGTCGAGCCATCCGTTGAAACCCTCGCTGAACCAGGGATGGAAGGGGTTCTGCTCGGGATGCCCGGCTGCAAAGAGCAGGTCGGCGCTCCGCAGGGGGGAGAGTTGGGAGTGCTGGTAGTCCGCCAGCCCGGCGATTGCGCCGCCGGCCCGGCCGGCAACGGCCAGCAGTCGGTTCAGGTCACGGACGGCCCGGCTGTAGCGGTCTGGAGAGCAATAGAGTTCGCCGCCCCTCAGGTCGGCCAGGTGGCGGGAGCGGCCCTTGATGGCCCGGCGGCTCCATGTGTCGTCGGCGTCGCGGGGCTGTTCGAGGAGCCAGAGCAGCCCCTCCAGATTGGCGTCCAGCACCTGGCAGGGTATGGAGTGGCTGTGCAGGGCCGCCGCGAGTTGCGCGATGCCGGCCGGCGGCTCGCACGGCTTGGCAATGGGAGGAAAGATGAGGAGCATGGGGTCATTATGATGAATACGGGGCTACATGGCAAGCGCTGTGAACGGAAGATGGCTACCACCCCCGGCCCCTCCTGAACCAGGAGGGAAGGGAAAACGCCCTGTTATTTCCCTCCTTGATAGGAGGACCTTCTGGGGCCTAAAGGGGGCATGGGGGGCTTCCAGCCGGGATAACCCCGGATACCATGCGTGCCGGGCGCGTCAGGGTAAAAAAATCCCCGTGACCAGGAGGGGGCCACGGGGCGCCTTATAGGCAACGTGTAAATAATGAGACGACGGAGCCGGCAATTTGGTTACACACTCGGAGCAGTTTTTTAAAAAAGGCGGCCAGCCTTCTCTCCGCCTCGATCCTCGCCGCCTTGATGTCATCTTTGATGTGAAAGCGGAATAATACCACGTCGCGATCAAACGATTTCGTTGGTGGCTTCGTTGGTGGCTCATCAACGTACTGGCAAGTACGCCTTCGTCGTCACCCTCCTTGCCGTCCGGTACTTATTTCGATTGCACGTTGGTATGAATTTGTTTTCTTTGTTACAATCATCTGAGAACTTTACGACATAGTTGCCGGAGCGCCGGTAATGCACTACTATGGAGGGACGATAAGACAAACGGCTCGCTTCCGACGTGCTGTCCCGTGAACAGGCGAAAGGATACAATATGGGCGAAAACGAAATGAACGAGAATAACGAAGCGGCCGTAACACCGCACGAAACGAGATACCTGTTTGTGCTCCCGTTCTCGACGGACCGGCTGTTGGCGCGGCGTTTTCTTGCGAGCGACCGGCTGATAGCCGGCAATATCCGCTTCGGCAAGATCCTTGAGACTCTCGACAAGGTGGCCGAGAATACCGCACTGGCCTACGTCAACAGGTTTTATCCCGAGGCGAGGGTGGTCACCGCCGCCATCGACAGTGTGGTGGTAAGGAATCTCGCCGATACCACCCACGACCTGGTCTTTTCCGCCCAGATCAATCATGTCGGCCGCTCTTCCATGGAGGTCGGCATACGGATCGAATGCCTGGGGGCTGGGTGCGGCCACCTTGCGACGTGCTATTTCACCATGGTCGCCCGTTCGACGGAGGATGGCGAGGCGAGGAGTCTGGCCCTGCCGCCGTTGAGCTATGTCCAGGAGATCGAGGCGAAACGTTACAAAAAGGCTGAACAGCGCCGCCAGGCGTACCGGGACAGCTTGGCAAAGGCGGAAGAGATGCCGTCGCTGGAGGAGTACCTGTTTCTCAAGAGGCTGCACAAGGAGCAGGAGGCGAAAGGCTTCAACGGGATACGCATCGGCCAACTGGTGCTTGAATCGACGCAACGGGCGTATCCCGAGCAGGAAAACGTGCCCAAGACCGTATTTGGCGGTTACCTCATCCGCAGGGCCTACGAGCTGGCCGCCCTGGCCGCGGAGGTGGTAGCGCCCGACAGGGTGGTGCCGTGCCAGGTGAACCGGATAAACTTCAATCAGCCGGTCTTTCTCGGTGACCAGCTCAAGTTCATCGCACGGGTGGTCTACACGGGCAAGACGACGATCACCGTCCAGTCCGATATCGAACGTTTCAGCCGGGGCGCGAACGACAAGGCTCTTTCCAACTCCTGCCTGTTCACGTTCAGAAACGTGGACAGCAGCTTGCAGCCGCAACAGGTGCCGCCCATCTTTCCGGTCACCTATGCCGAGGATGCGCGCTATCTGAACGCATACCGCCAGAGGGTGGATTGATACCATCGGGACAGTATCCCCGTCGACCGGGAGGAATGGCAGCAGATGGACACTGACGCATACATTGAGCGCTCGATATTGAGGGGGGCACGCAGAGTCCCCAGCGCATCTATTGGTAAGACGAACCGCAGCATCATGATGGGCATGCTGGTGTCGCTTCTGGCGCTGTTTCTCCTCAGCCCGGCCATGGCCGGCGCGGCCGGGGAGTTGCAACCGCTGTCCATCACCATGGAGGGGTACGAGTATCCGTACCCTGTGGCGTTTCTCCCCTTGACCATCGAGGGGCAGGATCTGCGCATGGCCTACATGGACGTTCCGCCGGAAGGGCGGTCGAATGGCAGGGCGGTTGTGCTGTTGCACGGTAAGAATTTTTCCGGGAACTATTGGAAGGAGACCATCCGCGTTCTGACCCACAGCGGTTTTCGGGTGGTGGTGCCGGACCAGCTCGGTTTCGGTAAATCCTCGAAACCCAATATTCACTATAGTTTTCATCTGCTGGCCGCCACCACCAGGAAACTCCTCGATACGCTCGGCATCAGGCAGGTTGCCGTGGTCGGTCATTCCATGGGCGGCATGTTGGCGACCCGCTTCACCCTGATGTATCCGGAGGCGGTCACCCACCTTGTTCTGGAAAATCCCATCGGCCTGGAAGATTACCGGGCCATCGTGCCGTATGTGACGCTTGAGGATGTCTACCGGGGAGAGTTGAACGCCACCGAGGAGAGTATTCGGGCCTACCACAGGACCTATTACACGGCCTGGAAACCGGAGTATGACGAATACGTCATGATCGCGGCCCGCTGGAGATTGAGCGGCGAATATCCTCGCCTAGCCATGTCTTCCACGCTCACCTACCAGATGATCTATGAACAGCCGGTCTGCCACGAATTCGCCAACATCAGGGCCAAGACCCTCCTGGTGATCGGGCAGGCCGACCGGACCGTGGTGGGCAAGTCCAGGGTGAAGAAGGAGCTGCTCTCTCAGGTCGGCCAGTATCCCCTGCTGGGGAGAAAAACCGCCGGTCTCATCCCCGGAGCGATGCTGGTGGAGGTGCCCAATGTGGGCCATATCCCCCATTTCGAGGCCAAAGAGCGCTTTCATCAGGAATTGCTGGCGTTTCTGAAGTACTAACCGCACGGGGCACTACTGCCCGGCAAAGGCTTTTTTAGGGGATTTCATGATCTTTCTGCCGGGGACGATATACCAGAGGAACGTGGCGGGCTTCTCAAGCGCCGGGTTTGTCCCATTCTTATCGATATCCAGTTCCAGGGCGACGCAGCTACCCTTCTTCAGCGCGACCGGGTCGCGGGTATCCAGCAGTGCAGCCACCAGATAGCCGAGCTGTGGCTCGTGTCCCACGATCATGACCCGTTTCGCCTCCTTTTGCTGCAGGATGTGACGAGTAAGTTCATCCAGGTCGCTGCCCGGCTGGAGCAACGCAGTGATGAGGGTCCTGTTTTTCCGGCAGGCTTGCCGGGCTGCGATTTCTGCCGTCTGGACCGCGCGCACGAGGGGGCTCGACAGTATGAGGCGCGGTTTGTGCCCATGATCCGAGATCCTCTCGACAACCTTGTTGATGTCGGCTCTGCCCTGCTCCGTCAGATAACGCCACTCGTCGCTGATCCCGTCAGATCCTTCCACCGCCTCCCCATGCCTTAGAACGTATAAAATCATTGCCCCTCCCTTGACGCGTTGTTTGTAAAGTATAGATGCAACGAGAGTTTTTGCAACTCCATTCAAACCTGTAACACACCGGTGACAATGCTCCCGGCCGGTTGCACTTTCGAAAAAACCAACAATCCCGATGTGGTATATCTCCAGTCATCGCGAGCGTCCGTGCCGTAATGTCGCAAACATATTTCCATGCTGCAACCCTATCGTAACATTCCGGGAGTATGTTCGATCGCATAACGAGTCGACTGCGGAGGCGCGCGGGCCGGAGCACGTCGGCAAGGGATGGATGTGGAATCATGGAAGTTCAGGGCAACCAGCATATCCCCACCCTCAGTGAGGTCATGAGGAGTATTACGCCGGTCCGGTCCGGCATGACGGTCCAGGAGGTCGTAGCCATCTTCCAGGGCGACCCGGCCTTGCTGATGATTCCGGTTGTGGACACCGATGTTTTTGAAGGGGCCATCAGCCGGAAGGATCTTTTTACGCGTCACCTGTCACGTCCGTTCGCCATGGAACTGTTCGGCAAAAAGCCGATCAGCACCCTGGTAAATGGTACGATGCTGGCTTTAGACCCCGAGTGTCATATCAACTCCGCACTGGCGCGCTTGCTGGAGCATGACCCAGAGTTGGATGCCGATTCCTTCCCGGTCACACACGAGGGGACGTGTGTCGGGATCGTGCATGTCGCCGAACTTCTGATGGCCATATCACGATCCCAGGCCGATCTTCTCGCCACCCTTGAGACCTTGAGCGCCAGGATCCGGGAAGAGGTTGAAAAGGCCCGCCTGATTCAGCGGGATCTGCTTCCCCCTTCCACATGCAGTTATGCCGGCATGGTGCTGGATGCGGTGCTGATCAACTCCTCCGAGATCAGCGGCGATGTGTACGATTATTTTTTCATTGACCAGGACCGTCTGGGGGTCATGGTGGGGGATGTGAGCGGCCACGGCGTCCAATCCGGCATGGTCGCCACCGCTGCAAAGGCCGGGTTGCATCTGCTGCTCGATATGGGTGTCACAACGCCGGGAAAGCTCCTGGAGGGGATGAACAAGGCCGTGTGCGCTACAGCGTCCAACTCCCTGATGATGACCGCTGTTATTGCCGTCATCGACCGCACGGTCAATAAGGTGTTCCTTGCCAATGCCGGACATAACTACCCGTTCCAGTACCGCTCGTCCGAAGCGGCCGTTGCCATGCTGGACGGCACCGGCGGTTTTCCGCTCGGTTTTGACATGGCCAGTGAATACAATGAGATCGAGATTGATTTCCGGTGCGGTGACCGGCTGATCCTTTACAGCGACGGCATCGTCGAGGCCCGCAACGGGGAGGGGGAGGAATTCGGTTATGAGCGCTTCTCCCGCTATGCGCAGGAGAACTACGGGAACAGTCCGGAATCCTTTCGGATCGGATTGCTTGACGAGGTGCGTGCATTCAGCGGCACCGAATCCTTTGAAGACGACGTGACGCTTTTGGTCGTTGCCGCAGAGCTTGCTTCGTGATTGGAAGGCTGCAAAAAAAATATCAAAGAGAGACAATCAACATGTTCACTCTGAGCAGGCATGGCAGGGTCATCTGTTCTCAGGTCCCCCAGGCGTCATGCAACGGATTTGACGAGGTACACGAATGGCCGGTTTTGTCTTCCGAGGACAAGGAGGAGATCATCAGCCGCGTGGAGCGTATTATTGAAGGAAACAACGAACACCACGAATTCTTGCGGCAGCGGGCCGCCCTGATGCTTGATGAGATGCTGGAAAACGCCCTGTATAACGCACCTCGCGACTTGAACGGTAATCAGATTTACGCCAAAGGCGAGAAACGCAGCCTCGTCTCCGGCGAGAAAATCCTGGTGCGCTGCGCCTATGACGGCGAGAGGCTCTTTCTGGAGGTAAGCGACAGTTGGGGAAAGCTTTCGCCAGAAATCGTGCAGGGTTATATCGCCATCAACCTGGCGCATGACACCTCGACCGACCGTGCCGGCCGGGGACTTTATTTCATGTGGAAGTTCATGAAAGACTTTTACGTGAATTTTGTGCCGGGCCTGAAAACCTCAGTGGGCGGCTATCTCCTGCTTAATCCCGATACATGCGAATATGGAGCGACTTGACATGGAACAGCAATTCAAGATTGAGATCAAAAAAGGAAGCACAAGCGACACGGTTCATTTTCATGGCAATATCGACAGCCACGCCGACAACCATTTCGATGATCTGATCAAAAGTGTATCGAAGAGGATGGTGGTCTTCGACTTCAGCAGTGTGGGCCGTATTAATTCCATGGGAATCGCCCTGTTACTCCGTTCGATCAAGAGTCTCAAGACGGAGAAGGGTGCTGAGATCAGCATCCAGGGGGCGAATCAGATCAACACAATGCTTTTCAAGATGACCGGCATCTATCTGCTGGCGCCCGAGACGAAGCGCTTGTAATCAAGGAGTTCTTTCCATGTGGATTCCCGGAAGAATATTGCGGATCTTCGATTATTCCGAGATTGACCAGCAAATCGAAAAATTCCGGAAGCTGTCTGAAGAGTACAAAAAGAACAACACGAGTTACTACGGTGAATACCTTGCGAATATTCTGTTCGGCGACTAGCAGGTAGTTGTAAACATACTGCGCGGTTGTTGTGCGCTCACAAGTTCAACGTACCGATAGGTACTTCTCGATTCCCCGCTTACTTGCGCCAAGTGTCCCGTGCGGTTAGTCGTGTGAAGAAAATCCGGGATGTTTTGGCCGATGCCAAGGCACGGCGACGCTGGTGTAGCAGGGGCTACATCAAGGAGCCGCAACGACGGCAGCGGCCACAAGAGCCGGAATCACGAGTACGAACTAACCGCACGGGGCACTGCATGCCAGCCTCCTCATGACGGTATTCGGCAACCTGCCGGTGCCCGCTTGATCTTCCTCCCGCCGATCGGCGGGGGAAGCATACCCTGTACCCCTTTTCCCCATCAGCAGAGGCGTTGTATTCACTGCCCGGCCGTGGTATATGTAGCCATTCGGCTGCATATTTTCCTTCGGTAAAGGTATCCCATGTCCCTCGCAGACCAAGTCCTGGACGGCGACATCCGCGCAGCGGCGCGGATGATGCGCGACATCGACGACGGCCGCCCCCATGCGGTGGAGGAGTTGAAACGGCTCTACCCGCACACCGGCAAGGCCTATATCATCGGCATCACCGGTCCGCCGGGGGCCGGCAAATCGACCCTGGTGGACCAGTTGACGGCATCCTTCCGCAAGAAGGGGAAGAGGGTCGGCGTGGTGGCCATCGATCCCACCAGTCCCTTCACCGGCGGGGCTATCCTGGGCGATCGCATCCGCATGAACCGTCACGCCTCCGACGAGGGGGTATTCATCCGCAGCCTGGCAACACGCGGCGCCCTGGGCGGCCTGTCCCGCTCCACATCCGATGTGGGTCTGGTCATGGATGCCATGGGGATGGAGGTCATCATCATCGAAACCGTCGGCGTGGGTCAGGACGAGGTGGATATCGTCAAGACCGCCCATACCACCTGCGTTGTCATGGTGCCGGGGCTGGGAGACGATATCCAGGCCATCAAGGCCGGCATCCTGGAGATCGGCGACGTATTTGTGGTCAACAAGTCAGACCGTGACGGTGCCGACCGCACTGCCAGGGAATTGACCACCATGCTGGAGATGCGCAACGCACCGGAAGGGAGCTGGCACCCCCGGGTCATAAAGACCGAAGCCCAGCGCGGCCCCGGCATGGACGAGCTGTCGGGGGAGATCCTGGCCCACCGGGATTTTCTCTTTACCAGTGGCCAGCTCGCCGGGTTTGTTCGGGAGCGCAACCAGCGGCATTTCCTGGATATCCTGCGCGACGGCCTCTACCGGCACGCCATGGAGTTCATGGGGCGTGACGGGTCGCTGGAGAAGGTTGTGGACGCCATGGGAGACAACACCCTCGACCCATATTCGGCTGCCGAGGCCGTGATCGCGCGCATGCAAGGGGGCGCGGCCGGCCGATGAGACGCCTGTTGCGCCAGGAGAGCGCGGGCGGGTTTGCCGCGGCTGTCGATCCCCGTATCCGGCTCTTGGCCGCCGGGCTGCTGCTGGCCCTGGTCGTCAGTTCCTCCGGCGCGCTGTTCCCCTGGATCGTAGCGGTCCTATGCCTGCCGGCGGCCCTGCTGCACGGCATGAGACTGCGGACGCTGATGCTGCGCCTGCTGCATCCCCTGTTCATCGCCGCAGTGGTCCTTATCCTGAAGACGTTCATGGGGCCAGGGAGGTCCGTCGAGTTCTTCAGGCTCGGTTCCTTTGTCGCCGGTTTTCACGCAGGCGGGTTCCGGGACGGTCTGCTGATCGCTTCCCGCATCATGGGGGCGGTGTCGGTTGCGGTGCTGCTCGGTCAGGTGGCGTCCTTTACCGAAACCGTGGCGGCCCTGGCATGGCTGCGGGTCCCCCGCGCCCTGGTGGAGGTCACCCTGTTCGCCTGGCGTTCGCTGTTTATGCTGTATGATGACGCCGCCACTGTCTACACGGCCCAGAAAAACCGTCTCGGCTACTGCGGCCTGCGCCGCAGCCTCCGGTCGTTCGGCACCATGGCCGGCATGCTGGTCATCCGCGCCTTTGACAATAGCGATGCCATGACCACCGCCATGACGCAACGGGGCTATGACGGTTCGCTGCCGTTTTTGCGCAGGGCCCGGCTCAGCATGGCCCAGATGGCGGGGCTGGCCGTTTTTGCCGTCGTGGCCGCCGCTGCATGGAGCGTACAGAATTGGCCGCGATAACCGTTCCGCGTCTTTCCGCGCAGATTGCCTCGTTTTGCTATCCCGACGGCACCGTTGCCTTGAGCGACATCAGCCTTGAGGTCATGCAGGGGGAATTCTGCGGTATCCTTGGCTCCAACGGCTCCGGTAAGACCACCCTGCTCAAGGTGCTGGACGGTATCGTCAAGGATTTCAGCGGCACGGTACTCCTGGACGGGGACGAGATTCGGCGCCTTTCGCCCCGTGCGATCTACGGCAAGATGGGTCTGGTGTTCCAGAACCCGGACGACCAGCTCTTTGCCCATTCGGTGTACGAAGATGTGGCCTTTGGCCCCCGCAACATGGGGCTGGGCGAGGCCGAGGTCGACCGCAGGGTCTCCGGAGCCCTGGAGGCTGTCGAGATGGCCGGCTTGGCCCGCAAGGATATCCAGAACCTGAGCTACGGACAGAAGAAGCGGGTCTGCATAGCCGGACTCCTGGCCATGGGCCACGAGATATTGCTGCTGGACGAACCCACCGCCGGTCTCGACCCCATGGGCGAACACCGCATGATGGAGCTCTTGACCCGCCTGAACCGGGAATCGGGGGTTACCATCGTTATGGCGACCCACAGCGTTGACCTGGTGCCGGTCTTCCTGACCCGTCTGCATGTCCTGAGTCGTGGAGGGCTGGTCCGGAGCGGCACGCCGGAGGAGGTCTTCCATTCCCCGGAGGAGTTGGCAAACGTCAAACTTCGCCTCCCGTACATCGCCGAGCTCATCTATCGGCTCAGGGTTGACGATAACCTGCCGTTCAAGCGGTTGCCCCTGACCATCGGCGAGGCCCGGCGGGAGATACTGGAAACCATCGGCGGCCGGGAACCGGCATGATTTTAACCCTCCGGATTTTATGTGGTTTCAATCCCTTTTTTCCAGGTTTAATCACTATCCTGATCCGAACATGGAGTCTCCGTGGACCGAAAATCGCTGGAATCGCTGTTTAATCGCATAGGCGCCGTCAAATGCCTGGTCATGGGCGACCTGATGCTGGACGAGTACCTGTGGGGCAAGACCGAGCGCATCTCCCCGGAAGCGCCGGTACAGGTGGTCGATGTGCTGCGCGAGGAACTGCGGCTGGGGGGGGCCGGCAACGTGGTCAACAGCTTGAGGGCCTTGGGGGCGCAGGTGGCGGTCTGTTCGGTCGTGGGGCAGGACGATAACGGCGACGCCCTGCTGGCGGCCCTCCAACGGCAGGAAGCGGCTACGGATGCCGTGTTTCGCGACCCGGCCCGGCGCACCAGCCGCAAGACGCGCGTGGTGGCCTCCAACCAGCAGATCGTGAGGATCGATCGCGAATCGCGCACCGCCCTTCCCCGCGAGCTTGAGGAGAGTGTCTGCGAGTGGATTGCTGCCCATGCCGGGCAGTTCAACGTCATACTCTTGTCCGATTATCACAAGGGGGTGTTGACCCAGCGCGTCATAGAGGCCACCATCTCCGCTGCCGCCAAGGCGGGCGTCCCCGTGCTGGTGGACCCCAAAGGGGCCGACTTTGCCCGCTACCACGGCGCAACCATCCTTACCCCCAACCGCAAGGAGGCCGAGACCGCTTCCGGAGTGGCAATCCTTGACGTGGCCTCCCTCTCCCGGGCGGCCGAGCTGATCATGGAGACCGCCGGGCTGGAGCATCTGCTGATCACCCGTAGCGAGGAGGGGATGTCGCTATTTACGCGCCATGGCGCAACGGTCCACATCCCGACCGTGGCCCGCGAGGTGTTCGACGTCTCCGGGGCCGGCGATACGGTCCTGGCCACCTTGGCGGCCGGCATTGCCTCCGGGCTGGCCATGGCCGAGGCGGCAGGACTGGCCAACGTGGCCGCCGGCATTGCGGTCGGCAAGCTGGGGACCTCCACGGTCGCGCCGGTCGAGATCATCAATGCCGTGGCCCTGAGTCACAGCGACAGTGAATCCAAGATCAAGAACCGGGACGTGCTCACCGCAATCATCGAGGCCGAGAAGGCGGGCGGCAAGCGGATCGTCTTTACCAACGGCTGCTTTGACCTGCTGCACGCCGGGCATGTCAAGTACCTCCAGAAGGCCCGCCGCCTGGGGGATATCCTGGTGCTGGGGCTCAACAGCGACGCCTCGGTCCGGCGGCTCAAGGGCCCGAAGCGCCCTCTGATCGACGAGGAGGAGAGGGCCCATATCCTGGCGGCGCTGGACTGCATCGATTACGTGGTTATCTTTGACGAGGATACCCCCCTGGAGCTGATTAGGGCATTGAAACCGCACATTCTGGCCAAGGGAGGCGACTACACCGCCGACGGGGTCGTGGGCAAGGAGATCGTGGAGGCCTACGGAGGGCGGGTGGAACTGGTGTCGTTCGTGGACGGCAAATCCACCACCAACATCATCGAGCGGGTGCTGGAACGCTATTCAGGTAACTGACCGGTGTTGCATTAGTTTCGTTTTATTATACAATTCAGGTATGGAGAGCGTATTTGATTTTACCTGCCGATGGAACAGGAGCGGACATGTCACAACGAACCGACGCCGACCGTGAGCTATGGATTCTGGGCGTAAAGCCCGATAGCGGGCGCGAGCAGATACTCACCTCGTACCTGGCGACGGGCGGCTACAAAAGCCGCCTGGAGCACCTTGAAAACGTTGCCGAGGGACGCCCCCTCGGCATTGTCCTCGACGTCTCCCCTTTTTCCGATGACGGCTGGGGCCTTTTAAAGCAGATCAAGGGCGATCCGGGGACCCGCAACATCCCCGTACTGCCGGTGTTCTTGAGCGAGAAAGGGACCGTGGGGGGCGTGTTCCCGGTGGCCGGCTTCTTTACCCTGCCGGTGGATGACAACTATCTCCTGGAACGGCTGGCGGTATACGGGCTGACGGAGGATGCCGAAACCTGGGACCTGCAGGCCCTGGTGGTGTCCCGCTCGGGAGAGGAAAAGCTGTCCAAGGCCGTTGAATCCGTGGGGTTCGAGATCGTCAAGGGGTATACGGGCAAGGAGGCCATGGCCCTGATCTCCATCAAGCCCAAGTACCTGGCCTTCAGCACGCTGATGCTGCCCGACATGTCGGCATTCGAACTTCTGGAAAAGATCCGCCTCTTCCCCTACAGCCGCAACACCCCCCTGTTCGTGCTTATCAAAGATGAGATGAAGGAGGGAGAAAAGAAGGCCATGGCGCGTGAGGTGGCCCACCTGGTTTCCAAGAAGCAGCTTTCCTGCGAGGAATTCCTGAGTTATCTGCGACGCCGGGATTAAGACGCTATTTCTCAGCCACATCTTTTTATTGTGCAATATTTACGGTCCGAGTCCGTACTGGCTCCCCAGCGCGGACAAAAGTGGGCATCTGTAAAGTAAAATTAAAACTATAACGATTGTTTCCTCGTACTAAAAAACAATGATTATGTTCCTGTGTTGAAATGCATCGGCATATCAGAACCAGCAAAATCAAAATGTTCGCCGTGGTCTTTCATCATGAGTTTAAAGGCACTTAACATGTAGGTTTTTTTAAATCCCTCTTCAAGCGCGACGATTTCCTGCGCCTTATTGCCGTAGAATTTCATATAACACATTCCGAGAGCCTGCGTGATCTCTTCCATCGTCATGGTATAGGGTTCGATAATGGGGGTTACCAGATTGTATTTCGCATAGTCGAATACCCTGATCTGGTCTTTCACGTCATTATGGATCGAAGTGAATGGAAATGGAGTAAGTACGGGAAATACGGCAATGTCCGGATTTAGATCAATAGCGGCATCAATGTTTTTTTGGACTGAATCCCACGTTTCATTAGGGAACCCAATCATAAAAGATGCTTCTGTCATAATATCAGCCGCGCGCAGCAGATTCAAAGCCTGCTTATTCTGCTCGAAATCGGTACCTTTGTTCAGCACATTCAAGTTGTCCTCATCGCCGCTCTCCGCGCCAAGATAAACATGGATTATTCCCGCCTCACGGTACTTGTGAAGAATGTCCGCATCTCTGATGATGTCCTCTACCCGCGTCTCAATGAGGATTAGGACACCTAGTTTACGTTCAATCAATAAATTTAGAAGCAGTTCCCAGCGCTCTCGGTGTTTTGTCGGGTAGGGGTCAATGAGTGTAATGTAGCTAATTTGATAGGTGTCGATCAAATGCACTATCTCTTCAATAACGTTTTCAGGCTTCCGACAACGCCAATCATCTCTCCAGAATAGTCTTTGGCTACAAAAGGCACATCCCATATCACATCCACGAGAGGTAAGGATCGAAGCCATTCTGCCTGTCGGGGTAATCTTGTATTGATAATCATCCCAATCCAGGAGGTGCCATGCCGGTTTCAGTGCATCAAGCTCAACAATATGAGTTTGTCTCTCGTTGGCTACAACCTTCCCGTCTTCGCAGTATGCAATTCCTTTGACGCTTTTTGCCGTTCCTTCTGGAATGGCGGCAAGCAATTGCCTCAATGTTTGTTCCGGTTCCCCCATCAGGATATAATCAACGTGGTTTTGTTTGTCCTCCAAAATCTCATTATACATGAAAGTGGGATGAGGTCCGCCCAGCAAGGTGACTATTGCCGGGTTTTCTTCTTTGGCAATGTCCAATATTTTCAAAGCGGCAGGGACCGTCGCGGTACTTATGGCTCCGGTTACGGGAAGATAGTCTAAGGTCATGACGTAATCGGGTTGATATCGCTGTATCTTCTCCCGGATATTCTCAAATGAATGTTTCTTATTCATAGCATCATAAATATTAGTATCATGGCCCTCTTCAAGTGAAACACCTGCCAAATAGGCAATCATAAGTGGCGGCCAATTTCCTATTGACTGTACCCCCCAGCAAAAATATGGTGCTGTTACAAAAAGAATCTTGCTCATTTGCTTCCCCTATCCCTGAGTTTTATTTACCAATTATTTTGTATGCCTATGAGCATGTTGTCTTTAAACGACAGACCGGGCATGTTTTGGTCAGTTTTAACTAGTAGTAAATTAGCAAAGATATGTGAACAGGTGATAAGGGTAATATAAAGTTTTTGTAAGGTTATCGCGGGGGCTACAGAAGAAGATAATTATACAACAGGTACAAATTCCGATTATGCAGCGAATGTGGAAACTTCCTCATTTTAGTAACACGAAGGCTTGAAAACTCGTTCTTCCATATCATACTACGCCGCACCATATAAAGAATATTTGTCGTGACGAAAACCAAAATCACCACCATCATCAGTCTGAGATGCAAAACAGCACTATGGGTTGATGGACGCTTGATGTAACAATGTTATTATCGGGCAAATGGGTATTGCCTCTATTTGCTGTTTGTGATACGGTTTTCAGTGGAGGTGAGCACCATGCTGATCCAAACAGACGCAAGACGCCGCATTACGTTGCCCCCAACGGTCGGGGTCAATCCGGGGGATGCCATTGACCTTGAAATCCTGGATGACGGTCGGATTATGCTGATTCCCGTCGAACCGGTGCCGAAACATCAGTTGTGGGCCTGGACAGCCGAGACCAAACAGGCGATCAGCGCATCACTTGCCGACTCAAGGCCGTCCGTGGTGGTCGAATCCGCCAAAGATGCCGAAAAAGTCGCCGCGAGGTGGTCTGGTGAGGATTGAAATCCGCCCGGCATTCGATGAAGCCGTCATGTCTGCCGAACTGCCGATCCGCAAGGCTGCCGCCAAAATGCTCGGATTGCTACAGGAACTCGATCTGCCGCAACTATGGAGTCATCCCGGACTGAATTTCGAGAAACTGCACGCCATGATTGAACCGTCCACAGGCCGGCAACTCTACTCCCTTCGCGTTACGGGCAGTGCCCGCGCCATTACCTGTCTACTCAACGGGCCAACTATTGTGCTGGTCTCCCTTCATATTCAGCATGACAAGGCATACGGAAAAAAAGGAAAATAAAGAATCACCTGAAACGCAACCAGCCGTTCCCATTGACTGGGAACGGCTGGTTGCGTTTTGCATCATCCAACAGTAGCGGCTACAACAGGCTTATCAGATCCTTGGGGGTTCTAGTTGGTGACCATGCCGACTTCCGGACGTGATCGCCAAAAGCTCACGCAACGGGATTCTCCAGTACGCCGATACCATCGATCTCTATTCGTACCCGATCACCGGATTTCAAGTATTTCGGGGGATTAAAACCTACGCCCACACCCACAGAGGTGCCTGTGGCGATGAGGTCGCCGGGATACAATGTAATGCCGGCAGAAATGGTTTCGATCAAAGTGGGAATATCAAAGATCAGGTCTGAGGTTCGGGCGTCTTGACGCAACTCATCGTTAACCCAGCAGCGTACCCCCGTATCGGTGCCGTTTAGCTCATCGGCAGTCACCAGGCATGGCCCCATTGGGCAAAACGTATCGAAGGACTTTCCCATCAGCCATTGCCGGTGGCGCTGTTGCCAGTCGCGAGCCGTCACATCATTGATGATCGTATACCCCCATACGTGTTCCATGGCGCTCGCGGCGGGAATACCGTAGCCACCACGGCCGATGACAATCGTCAGTTCGGCTTCGTAGTCGATTGCTTCCGAAACTCCGGCTGGAATTCGTATGGCAGCATCCGGTGCAATGACGGACTCAGGTACTTTGGAGAATATGATGGGATACCTCGGAATATCGTCACCCGGCTTGGTTACACTGGTATCAAAACCGCTGTGCGCAAATTCGCGGGCATGTTCACGGTAGTTTTTGCCGACACAGAATATATTCCGCCGGGGGCGTGGTAAGGGGGCATCGAGCCTCACTGAGGCTAAAGGCAGAGGTGATCCGGCAAATGCCGGCAGTGGCAAGTTGGTTGCCATCATCTCTATCAGTGCAAGTGCACCAACCTCGCGTTCGCGTTCACCTAAAGCAAATGGGGTTACGGTACTGCCATCGGGTGACAATAAACCGACATGCCTGGTTCCTGAATACCAATAGGTAATAACTTTCACTCGTGCCTCGCAAGTTCTGAGTGGCAAACCGGGGTAATAAATTGTTCATTGCCGGTTTCACTGCATCAGCAAACCTCTACTCCTGCAGAGGCAGATGGACCAACGTTTCCGTCTGTTCTTCGGCCAGCGCCAGGACCTGATCCCCATAACCATCAGTAACCGTTTTCTCGATTTGCAGCAATGCATACCAACGTCGGAAGGCCTCGATAAAAACGATCGTCATCAGCAGCATAAGAATTACCGACATGCCTGCTAACAAATAGAGATTCTTCGGAAGGTAGTTTTTGGTGATATTGAGGTATCCGGCCCACATGCAGATCGGCATCATGAACAAACCAGGACCTGCGGTCACCCAGGCATATTTGGCCTTGCCAAGTCGGATTAGCATGGTCGTACCGACAATGAGTGCACAGGTGGCCAGGAGCTGATTACTCATACCAAACAACGGCCAGATGGTCGCAATATCTCCGGTGTAGACCAGATAACCCCAAGCTGAGGTAAATAAGGCACTTGTAAAGATTATGCCGGGTTTCCAGCCATTGTCGGCGAATGGTGCATAGACTTTGCCCAGCATCTCCTGCAGCAGGTAACGTCCTACACGGGTGCCGGCGTCAACGGCGGTCAGAATGAATACCGCCTCGAACATGATGGCAAAGTGATACCAGTAGGCCATCATCCCCTTCAGGAATGGTACGGTTGAGAAAATATAGGCCATGCCGACTGCCAGGGAAACCGCACCGCCGGGGCGACCCTGGACCTGTTCGCCTACTTGTGCGGCGAGCGAAGGCAGATGGACCGTGGCCATATTCAGGGCTGCAAAGGCCTTGGGAGCGGCGTTGATGGCAAAGTAGTCGGCGGGTACAAGTACGCTGGCGGCGATCAGAGCCATGATGGCGACAAAACCCTCAACGAGCATGGCGCCGTAACCGACAAACAGGATGTCGCGCTCGTTGGCGATCATCTTTGGCGTGGTGCCGGAGCCGATAATGGCATGAAAACCGGACAGGGCTCCGCATGCAATTGTAATGAAGACAAACGGGAACGCCGCACCAGGAATGATTGGTCCACCACCAAAGAAGTACGAGGAGATGGCAGGCATCTGCAGGTCTGGGTGGATGAAAACGATTCCCAAGGCGAGAAGGGCGATGGTGCCGATTTTGAGATAGGTGGAAAGGTAGTCGCGCGGCACCAGCAGGAACCAGACAGGTAGCACTGAAGCAGCAAAGCCATATGCAGGAATGATCAGAGCTAACTGTTTCTTTGAAAAAGTCAGCATTGATGCTAAGGCAGGATCAGCCGCAACATACGGACCGGCAAGAATTGACAACACCAGCAGGGTAACGCCGATAATGCTTCCCCCCATAATGTCGCCGGGCCGTACCTTCTGCATATAGACCCCCATGATCATGGCGATTGGGATGGTTGCTAAAACGGTAAATGTTCCCCAGGGACTGTTGAACATGGCATTAACTACCGCAATGGAGAGTCCGGCCAAGGTCAGAATAAGGATGAAGAGTATCGCAAAGGAGGCCACCTTGCCGGCGACCGTGCCAATCTCGGTTTCGGCGATGACGGAGAGGCTCTTCCCCTTGTGCCGCACAGATGCAAACAGCACCACGGCATCGTGTACGCCCCCAGCCAGCACCGCCCCGATAAGAATCCAAAGAGCACCCGGGAGGAAACCAAACTGCGCCGCCAGTACCGGTCCAAGCAACGGCCCCGCTGCTGCGATGGCTGCAAAATGATGACCAAACAAAATATACTTGTTGGTCTTCACATAATCATGGCCATCCGCGTACATCACGGCTGGCGTAATTCGTTCCTCTCGAAGATTGAGAACTTTGTTGGCTAGGAAGAGTCCGTAGAATCGATAGCTGATTGCAAATAAACATGCAGCGGCAAAAATGAGTGTCAATGAATTCATTTAGTCCCCCTTTTCTGATGTGCATATTTGATGATTTCTCTGCCACGCTCCTATTACCATTAATAATATCATGTGGTTGATTGATAAAATATTTCAAAATAGTTTTCCAAGTTTTGAAACTTATTTATATACCAAAAAAGTACGAAAGTAACCCGACATTTCCAGGCTTCGGTTCCGTGGATGACATCCATTTCCTTGAGACCGCTCAGGCAGGAAGGGGGTTCCAGTGGGGTCTTCCAAGATGTCAGGTTTGTTTTCAAGGCCGGATTTCGGGGACCAAATCAGCGTCGTCAAGGTGGATGCTTTGCTCATGAGTAACGATTACAACTTGTCCACTTGGAAGTCTGAACCCTGCCGCCACTCCACTGCGTTTGTGGTATGGTTTCAGAGGAGGTGAGCGCCAAACAAAGAACCGCCTGAAACGCAAACAGCCGTTCCCTTTGCCAGGGAACGGCTGTTGTTTGACGTACATCATCCAGCGGTCGCGGCTACAACAGGCCCTTCAGATCCTTGATATCCACGCTGGCCTTGCTGCGCAACTCCTTTGCCCACAGGTTGAAGCGTTCCTCGGACTTCTTGCGATAGATCGCGTCCTCGATATCGGCCTTGACGCTCTCGAACGGCTTCACCTTGCCCTTGATCCGTTCCTCCAGCTTGATGATGTGGAATCCGGCCGGCGTAACGACCAGTTCACTGACCTCGCCCGGCTTCATGGCCAGGATGGTCTGTTCCAGCTCCGGCAACATATCGCCTTTTTTGAATATCCCCAGGTCCCCGCCGTCCTTGCGGGCAGCCGGGTCTTCAGAGTAGCTCTTGGCCAGTTCGACGAAGTCCTTGCCGCTCTTGGCGTCGGCCAGCACCAGCAGGGCGGTGGTCATGGCGCGTTTGATCTCCTCGGCCGGGGCCTTCTCGCTGATGCGGAAGAAGATGTGCCGGGCGTGGAAACTCTCCTCTTCCGAGTATTTGGCCAGATTGGCCTCGTAGTAGTCCCGCATCTCCGACTCGCCCACCTGGATCTTGGAACGGACCTCCATGCTGACCAGCCTGAGCCTCTCAAGCTGTTCCTGCAACTGGGCCTGGTACTGGTCGAAGGTGAGGCCCTGAGCGGCCAGGGCGGCTTTGAACGCTTCCTGCGAATCGATTTTGTTCTGCCGCTTCACATCCTCGATGGCCTGTTTGATCTCATCGTCGCCGATCTTGATGTTCAACTCGTGGATCTTCTGTTCCACCAATTTCTTCTCGACCAATTGGTCCAGGACGGCTTGGCGGATCTTGCTGCGGGCGGCGTCGTCCAGGGGCGACTTCTTCTCCGCTTCCCGCAGAGGCGGCCGGGCTTCCCGGATAACGTCGTTCAGGGTGATGATGTCGTCGTTGACGATGGCGGCAATGGCGTTGATCACCTTGGCCTGGGCGCCGGCGGGCGCCAGGAGCAGACAGGAGAACAGCAGGGCAAGCGAGTTTCGTCTCATAGGCAATGGTCTTTCATCGGGGAAAGCACGGAAGGGCGGGCAGAGCCCACCCTTCCGGTTAGTATCCCGATTCCACGTCAAGGCTCCATTCTTTCTTGGCTCGTCTTCGGCTCCTCAACATACGGTCGCGTATGCCATCGTTGCCTCAATCCTCGCCGCCTTGATTTGATCCTTGATGTGCAATCGTTATGAAAATCGTCTGCAATGACCGGCCGGGCCGGTCACGCGTTACTTGTTACTTCTTCTCGGGCGCGGCCGGTGCGGCAGGTGCGGCTGCCGGAGCTGCCCCAGGCTTGCTTTCGTCTTTGGTGGCGCCCATGCTGTTCAGGACGTCTTCCTTGATGTTGATCTTGGCGCTCTTCTTCAACTCGTCCTTGATCTTCTGAAACACTTCCTGCTGTTTAGTCGGCATGATGGCGGCCTTGATCTGATCCTTCACCTCTTCAAAGGGGCGAACGCCGGCGGGGCGTTTGCCGGTCAGTTTGATGATGTGATAGCCGAAGTCGGATTTGACGACGTCGGAGACCTGGCCTTCTTTCAGCGATAGGACAGCTTTCTCGAAGACCGGCACCATGGAGCCTTTGCCGAACCAGCCCAGATCCCCGCCTTTTGCGGCGGATGAGTCAACAGAGTATTTCTTGGCCAGTTCTTCGAACTTGCCGCCGGCCTTGATCTGGGCCAAAACGTCCTTGGCCTCCTTTTCGGTCTTGACCAGGATATGGCTGGCTCTGACCTGCTCGCCGGTTTTGAACTTGTCCTTGTTCTGCTCGTAGAATTTCTTCAGGTCGTCGTCGCCAATCTTGGCATCGGTTTCAACCCTTTTCTTCAGAAACGCTTCGACAATCAAGCGCTTCTTAAGGTCTTCCAGCTTCCGGGCGACCTCCGGGCTCTTGTCCAGGCCGTCCTTGGCCGCCTGCTGCAGGATCAGCTCGCGGATCACCATGGTGTCCAACATTTCCTTGCGCCCCTGGGGGGTTTCGGCCATGGTTTTCAGGTACTCGGGCAGGTTCTTCAGCTCGTTGTTGAAATCGCCGGTGGTGATGTTGCTGCCGTTGACTTCGGCCACGACCTGGCCTTCCTTCTTGGTTTCCGTCGATGATCCTGGTGTCCCCTTTTGGCAGCCGAATATGGCTGTTATGCAGAGGGCTGTGGTGATGAGCTTTGCAGTGGCGATGGCTTTCACGGAATCTCCTTTATTGGGTAGGGGTAATGTTGTTAAAAACTTTAAAAAACTAGCATACACTGGTCTTGGTGTGCAACTCTTTTCGTGCGGTGCCGGGGGGCTTTTTTCGTCATCCGTGCCGTCTCCGCGCAGCCCTCCTTCACCGGGACGGTCAGCCGGCCGGCGGCAGCAGGCGCAGCAGCAGTTTACGGGCCGTGTCGAGGATGTCTTCGAATGCGCTGCCGCTGATGGCCGCCACCAGGCGGTAGTCGGGGGTAAACTGGTACCTCTTCGGTTCGTTCCGCATCATGGCGATGATGGTATCCGGCGGGGCGGGGGTACGGGGGTGGAAGGAGACGATTATGTTCTTGCCGTCGTAGTCGATCTGCCGCACCAGCAGACGTTTCAACAGGATGCGCAGCTTCATGATCTCGAACAGGTAGGCTGTGGCCAGGGGGTAGGCGCCGAAGCGGTCGCTGACCTCGTTTTGTACGTCCAGCACATCCTCCTCGCCCTCGGCCTGGGTCAGTTTCTTGTAGATCACCAGACGCTGGCCGGTGTCCCTGATATACGACTCGGGGATGAAGGCCGGCACCTTGAGGTTGATCTCCGGCTCCACCCGTTCGGTCATCTCCTCGCCCCGCAGACGGCAGATGGTCTCCTCAAGCATCTGGTTGTAGAGTTCAAACCCGATCTCGACAACGGTGCCTGACTGGCGGCTTCCCAACATGTCGCCGGCCCCGCGGATCTCCATGTCGTGGGTGGCGATACGGAAGCCGGCCCCCAGTTCGGAGATGTCCTGCAGGATGCGCAGACGTTCGCGGGCGTCGCCGCTGATAGAGCCCTCGCCCGGTATGAGCAGGTAGGCGTAGCCCCGCTGAGTTGAACGTCCCACCCGGCCGCGCAGCTGATAGAGTTGGGAAAGGCCGAACCTATCGGCATGGTCCACTATCAGGGTGTTGGCGTTGGGGATGTCCAGGCCCGATTCGATGATGGTGGTGCAGAGCAGCAGATTTGTCTCTCCATGCATGAAGCCGAGCATGACCTTTTCCAGTTCGTGCTCGTTCATCTGGCCGTGCCCAACGGCGATCCGGGCCTCGGGCACGATTGCGGAGAGCTGTTCCATGCGCTTTGCGATGGTCTGCACCCGGTTGTGGACGAAAAAGACCTGGCCGCCCCGGCGCAGCTCGCGCATGACTGCCTCGCGGATCATCTCCTCGGAGAAACGGGCCACGAATGTCTTGACGGCCAGGCGGTCCACCGGCGGGGTGTCGATGATCGACAGGTCCCGGATGCCCATCATGGACATGTACAGGGTGCGCGGGATCGGGGTGGCGGTCAGGGTCATGACGTCCACCACGGCCCGAAAGGCTTTGAGGCGCTCCTTGTCCTTGACGCCGAAGCGCTGCTCCTCGTCGATGATCAGAAGCCCCAGATCCTTGAAGGCCACGTCCTTCTGCAGCAGACGGTGGGTGCCGATAATGATGTCGATGTCCCCTTTTTTGAGGCGCTCCAGGAGGTCCTTTTGTTCCTTGGGGGTGCGGAAGCGGGAGAGGACTTCAACCGTGACAGGATACTCCTTGAGCCTCTCGTGAAAGGTCTCGAAGTGTTGCTGGGCCAGGATGGTGGTCGGCACCAGGATGCCCACCTGTTTGCCGTCCAGGGCGGCCTTGAAGGCGCCCCGCAGGGCCACCTCCGTCTTGCCGTACCCGACGTCGCCGCACACCAGCCGGTCCATGGGCCGGGAGTTCTGCATGTCCGCCAGCACGTCCTGGATGGCGGAGAGTTGATCGGGCGTCTCCTCCCAGGCAAAGGATGCCTCGAACTCCCGGAACATCTCGTCCGGTGGCGAAAAGGAGAAACCCTCGCAGATCTGGCGCTTGGCGTAGATCTCCAGCAGTTCTCCGGCCAACTCCTCGATGTCCTTTCTGGCCTTCCCCTTGGACTTCTCCCACGAACTTCCCCCCAACTTGTCCAGCCCCGGCTGGCTCCCCTCCGGCCCCACATAGCGTTGCACCAGCCCCAGACGGTCCATGGGCAGGTAGAGCTTGTCGCCTCCGGCATACTCCAGAAGCAGGAAGTCGCCGCCGATGCCGGCAATGCTGACGTGTTGAAGTCCTCGGTACAGGGCGATGCCGTGGTCCACATGCACCATGTGGTCGCCCGGTTTGAGTTCGGCCAGGGAGGCCAGGATCTGCTTCTTGCGCACCTCGGAGATGCCCCGCCGCCGGACCCGTTTGCCGAACAGCTCCTCTTCGGCGACCAGGGCCAGGCGGGAGGATGCCAAGCGGAAACCGCGGGAGATCTCTCCCAGGATCAGAGTCACATGGGCCGGGGGGGGGACGCTGCCGACGGCATCGGAGAAAGGAGCTTCGCTGATGAGGCAGGGGATGCCGTAGGGGGCGAACAGTTCCTTTAGCCGTTCGGCCTGGGGACGCTGGTGGCAGGCGATCAGGAGGCGGAAACCCTGATTGAGCCACTCCCGCAGTGCCTGGGAGAGCGGGGCCAGGGCATGGGTGGTTTCCTTGGAGACGGAGACCCGCAGGTCGGCATTGTCCTCGCACGGGATGGCGATGGTCGTCGCCCCGGCCGTGCCGTCCAGCGCCAGTCCCGACATCTCCAGGCGGACGCGGCCGGTCATGATGGTATCCAGGTCCCCGGCATTCAGATAGAGCTCTTCCGGCGTGGAATGGGGCAGCCGGGCGCCCGTGGCCTTGCTCTCACCCGTGGCGATCTCGCCGGCAAAGCGGGCCGCGGCTTCGCGAACCGACTCGGGGTCGAGCAGGACCAGCGTCGCGGCCGGCGCATAGTCGAAGATCGTTTCCAGGCCGGGATGCAGGAGGGGTTGAAGGTATTCGATACCCTGGAAGTAGACGGCATTACGCAAGTCCTCCAGGATGAGGCGCCGCCGGTCGGCCGGAATGTCCAGGGCGTCGCAGCGCTCCTTCAGCCGGGGAGCGATATCGGCCAGGACCTCGTTCGTCAGGAGCAGTTCACGGGACGGGAGCAACACCAACTCGTCCACCGGCTGGAGCGAGCGCTGGGTGAGGGGGTCGAAGGCGCGCATGGTCTCCACCGTGTCGCCGAAAAACTCGATTCTGACCGGTGCGCTCAGGTTGGGGGGGAAGATGTCCAGGATGCCGCCCCGGACGGCAAAACTGCCGCGGTCCTCCACCAGGGGGACGCTGGCATAGCCGAGCCTGACCAGCCTGGCCAAAAGCTCCTCCCGTTCGAATTCCTCGCCGGCCACCAGGTAGCAGGAGACTTGGTTGAAGAGAGAGCGGGGCAGGACCTTTTGCATGGCCGCCGCTACCGGCAGCACCACCACCCGCGCCTGATTGCCGTGCATGCGGGAGAGCGCATCGAGCCGCGCACCGGAAATGTCGGGATGGGGGGATGCGGCCGCAAAAGGGGCGCTGTCCCAGACCGGGAAGGAGAGCGGCGCCGGGTCGCTGCGGAAAAAAGCCAGTTCACGGCTGAACTCGTCGGCATCCTCCTGGCTGGCGGTGATGACCAGCAGGCTTTCGGCAGAGGAACCGAGGAGGCCGGCAACCACATATCCCGCAGCAGAGCCCTTCAGGCCCGGCAGCACGATGCGCCGGTCGCCCCTGCGCAGGGCTGCCAGGCATTCGACGAATTGGGGCGGCTGGGAGATTGAGGTGAAAGAGGTCATCGGGTTAGCGTCGTTCTTGTCCATCGGGTCATTTCCGCAGGCCTGCCTTGATCTTGGGCTTGCCGTCTTCCACCACCACCCGGAAGGTCAGGTTGTCTGTCCCCAGCTTGTTCTTGATGGACGGCTTGTGTTTTTCGATGGCGGCCCGGATCTGATCGCGGCTGACGGTATCAACCGGCAGGTTGCAGATCTTGCGGGCCTCGCAGTATTCCCGGTAGACCCGTTCGACCTCGTTGTCGGGCTCCTGCCGGGTGGCCTCGGCCTTTGCCGGCCGGCCGGCGGCATGCTGCCTCTGGTGAAGGTCGCTGATGAAGCGGTCGCGGGAATACCTCCCCTCCTCGATCAGCCGGAGGATACGGTTCCAATGTTCGCGGTAGGTGTTGAAACGGCCTACAAGTGTGGTAAATTTATGTTTGTACATGGTGTTGTTGATGGGGACGCCGGTATATAGCCGCACCGCCTTCTCTACCTCGGCGCGCAAAGAGAGGGGCTCCCGTTTCTCCAGGCCGGTAAAATACTGTTCATACCGGAGGACAAGGTCGGCCAGCATCTGTTCAAGCTTTGTTAAATCTTCGACTATCCCCATGCAGATCCCCGGTCCGTTTGCCGTATGCCTGCCGATGGCGCCCGGCGGACAAATGTCTTGAATAGAGGCCATTGGGAAGTGTTTGGCCCAACTATACAAACTATATTCAAACACACTGATATGTAAAGCGTTAATCGGTCGGTTCAGTCAACAAAATTCTTGACATATTACAATGCGGGCACTATTTTAATTAGAAAAAACGTGCTTAAACTAATGAGACAGGCGGGACCGCAGCGCGATTATGAAAACCATTTACATCCTTTCCGACTCAACCGGCGAAACCGCCGAACGGGTGATCAAGGCGGCCCTGTCCCAGTTTTTCGAAGAGGACGTCAAGGTCCACCGCCTGTTTCAGATCCGTTCGCAGGACGATTTGCACCAGGCCCTGGCGGCGGTTGTGCGCGATCCCGGAATGCTGGTCTATACCCTCGTCGATCCGCACCTCTCCGAGGTGGTTGAACGGGTTGCCGAGGAGCATGGCCTGATCGCGGTCGATCTCTTGAGCAGCCTGATCTACAATCTGTCGCGCTATCTGGGTGCACCCTCGCGGGAGATCCCGGGGCTGTTGCATCGCATCGACACTGAGTACCACAGGCGGGTCGAGGCGGTCGATTTCACGGTCAAGCACGATGACGGACAGGAACACCGTCACCTGTACAAGGCCGACCTGGTTCTGGTGGGGGTTTCCCGGTCGTCCAAGACCCCTCTTTCCATGTATCTGGCCCACAAGGGGTACAAGGTGGCCAACGTGCCGCTGGTCAAGGGGATCGAACCACCGGAGGAGTTGTTTCAGATCGATCAGAACAAGATCGTGGGACTGGTGATCGATACCAGGCGTTTGGTGGAGATTCGCACCTCGCGGCTGCTCAACATGCGGCAAAGCCCCCGTGGGAGCTATGCCGACTACCAGCAGGTGGAAGACGAGGTGGCATACTGCAAAAGACTTTACCGGCAGCACCCTGAATGGATGACCATCGATGTGACCAACAAATCGGTGGAGGAGGCTGCATCGGAAATAATGCGGCGCATGGATGAGTCACCCGTCTATTAGTGCACGCCTGTCGATGATACCTGTACTGGATCGATATTTCAAAAGGGGGTACAACATGAAGATTCTCGTGGTTGAAGATGAAAAGAAGGTCGCCAGCTTCATCAAGCGTGGTCTTGAAGACGACAACTACCAGGTTTCAGTGTCGTATGACGGCCTCGACGGATTCAAACAGGCCAGGGAGGGGGAGTACAACCTGGTCATCATGGATATGATGCTGCCCAAGAAGGATGGCATGGAGGTGGTCAAGGATCTGCGCGAATCGGGAAACCGCGTGCCGGTGTTGATGCTGACCGCCCGGAACAACATGGAGGATATCGTGTCCGGCCTTGATGCCGGCTCCGATGACTACCTCACCAAGCCGTTCGCCTTTGCCGAATTGCTGGCGCGTGTTCGCGCACTCCTGCGGAGAGGGGAACAGGATCGCGGCGCCGAGATCCGCTTCTCCGACCTGCGGCTCGATCCGGTCAGCCACAAGGTATGGCGCGACAGCAAGGAGATCGACCTGACATCGAAGGAGTACGGCCTGCTGGAGTACCTGATGCGCAACCCCAACGCCGTTCTCTCCCGGGCCATGATCGCCGAGCACGTATGGGACTATGCCTTCGACAGCTTCACCAATATCATCGACGTGTATGTCAACTATCTGCGCAAGAAGATCGACAAGGATTTTCCCACCAAACTGATCCATACCGTGCGCGGGCAGGGGTATATCCTGCGGGAGGGGTAAGGAGCGGACAGGACTTGATTTTTGCCGGTTGATTGATTATTTTTCCAAATAACGGCCCGGGGCGGGCAAGCAACCCGCCCCTGCCAGTCCATCAACCCAAAGATTTCAGGGAGGTCAGAAAATGTCCGCTTCACTCGTGTCAACAGCCCGTTGTCTGGTCGTCGGTATGATTGCCGCCCTGGCGATCCCGGTCATGTCGATTGCCAAGCCGGTCACCCCCGATTTCGTCGAGCTGGCGAAAAGACTCACGCCGACCGTCGTCAACATCCGGACCACCAAAAACATCAAACCCAGGCAACGCACGCGCCACCCCCAACTCCAGCAGAACCCCTTCAACAATTTCTTCGACGATTTCTTCGGCCATAATTTCGACGAAATGCCGCAACAGCACCCGCGCCGTGAACAGAGTCTGGGCACCGGCTTCATCATCAGCGGCGAAGGGTACATCCTGACCAACAACCATGTGGTCAACGGCGCCGACGAGGTGATGGTCAAGCTTGCCGACGGCAGGGAGATCAAGGGAGAGATCAAGGGGAGCGACGAAAAACTCGACCTGGCCCTGGTCAAGATCAGCGATAAGGAGAAGCTGCCGGTTGCCGAACTGGGGGACAGCGATAGACTCGAGGTCGGGGAGTGGGTCATGGCCATCGGCAACCCCTTCGGCCTGGCCCAGACCGTCACGGCCGGGATCGTCAGCGCCAAGGGGCGCGTGATCGGAAGCGGGCCGTATGACGACTACATCCAGACCGATGCCTCCATCAACCCGGGTAACTCCGGCGGGCCGCTCTTCAACGTAGACGGCAAGGTGATCGGCATCAATACCGCCATCATCTCCGGCGGCCAGGGGATCGGGTTTGCCATCCCGATCAACATGGCAAAGAATGTGGTGGCCCAACTCCGCGACAAGGGCAAGGTCACCAGGGGGTACCTGGGGATCCGCTTCCAGCCGCTGACCGCCGATCTCGCCAAATCGTTCGGGCTCGATACCGACAAGGGGGCGCTGATCGCCAACGTGGATAAGGATACGCCGGCCGAGAAGGCAGGTCTCAAAACGGGCGACATCATCCTGGAGTACGATGGGAAACCGATCACCGAGGGGAACGAGCTGCCCCGCTACGTGGCGATGACCCCCATAGACAAGAAGGTCAGGCTGGCGATCTTCCGTGACGGCAAGCGGCAGGAGGTGGCGGTGGTCATCGCCAGGATGAAGGATGGCGCAACCCAGGCCAGCGCCGACGGCATCCTTGAGAGCGAAACCATCGGCATCGTGGTGCAGGAACTGACGAGGGAACTGGCCTCCCGCCTGGGGATCAGGGATGCCAAAGGCCTGATCGTCAGCGAGGTCAAGCCCGGCTCCCCCGCTGAGGACGTTGGGATTTCCGCCGGCGACATGATCATCGAGTTCAATGGCCAGCGGCCCGAGACGCTGGAACAGTACAACACCGCGGCAGCCGGGCTGAAAAAGGGTGATGTGGCCCGCCTGCTCCTGAAGCGTTCCGACGGCGCGATTTACTACGCGGCCGTGAAGATCGACTGACAGCCACAAGAGGGCGGGCCGAAGGCCCGCCCTTCTAATGCCATCCCCTGGGAGACCCCATGTCCACCCGTTACGTCCAGCCTCTGCGTATCCTGATCCAATTCTGCTTTCTCGCCTTCATGCTCTGGCTGGGGTTACGGTTCTATCTTTTCGTCCGGTATGTCGGCTCCGGCGGTGGCACTGCCCCCGTGCCGCGCCCCGACGGCATCGAGGGGTTTCTCCCCATCTCCGGGCTGTTGGGCCTGGCCGGTTGGCTCAAGGGGTTGGGCATCAATCCGGTCCATCCGGCGGCGGTGGTGGTCCTTCTGACCATACTGGGAGTCTCCCTGCTGCTGCGGCGCTCCTTCTGCTCGTGGATCTGCCCGGTGGCGACCCTCTCGGAATGCTTCTGGAAGGCCGGGTTCAGGAGCATGCGGCGCAACCCCCGTCTGCCCTTCTGGCCGGACGTGGTCCTGCGCGGGCTGAAATACCTGCTGTTGGCCTTCTTCATCTATTCCATCGTGATCGCCATGCCGGCGGCGGCGCTTCGCGATTTCATCTTCTCCGACTATCACAAGCAGGCCGATGTGCGCCTCTTGGACTTTTTCCTGCATATCTCGCCAGCGGCGCTGGGGATTATCCTGGCCCTGACGGCGGCCTCGTTTGTCCTGCGCAACCCTTTCTGCCGCTACCTCTGCCCCTACGGAGCGCTCCTGGGGCTCACGGCCAAGCTTTCGCCGGTCCGGGTCACCCGCGAGAGCGACCGTTGCGTCTCCTGCGGCGCCTGCAACCAGGTTTGCCCGACCTATATCGACGTCATGCACCAAAAGAGCGTCAATTCTCCCGAATGCATCGGCTGCTGGCGCTGCATCAGCCACTGCCGGGTGGAGAGCGCTCTCTCGATGCGCGTCGTGGGCAGGTTCGTCATCCCCGGCATCGTCTTTGCCCTCCTGGTGGTGCTCTTCTTCTGGGGAGGGACGCTGGTGGGCAGGGCCACCGGCCACTGGCACACGATGCTGGACAGCGCCGAGTACGGCAGGCTGTTGGGAAGGTAGGGGAAGGGGATTATATGGGGCATATGGGAATTATGAGGCCCATAAGTCCCCGTGCAGAGGCGATGTCTCCGTAAATCTCCACTGCATCCCCTTGACCGGAATCCCCCATGGCATAACACGCAAAAATATGGCATACTACACGACTATTCAAGATATTGCCTGTCAACGAAAGGATGCACCTGCAACATGGGAGTCTATGCCAACACCGTCAGCATCACCCAGTACACCATAACCGGCGACCTGCCGAAGAGCGATCAGTTCACGTGGTTTTCCGAAAAGCTGTCCGCCCGTGGGTTTCAGTCCATTGAAAACTCCGCCGAGGAGTCCTCCGAGGGGTGGACCCTTGTGGACCATCCCGATAACGCCGCATTCGAGGCGCCGTCCGATTTCTGGCGCGACAACTACCTGGTCTTCTCCCTGCGCCGGGACCAGCGCAAGGTGCCGGCCGCCCTGCTCAAATCCCACGCCGGCCGGGAGGAGGGGGCTTTCCTGGCCCAGAACCCCAACCTGCGCCGCGCGCCCAAGAAGAAGCGGGAAGAGATCAAGGAACAGGTGCAGTTGCGCCTTTTGACCAAATCCCTGCCGGTCCCCTCCAGCGTGGACGTGGTCTGGGACCAGAGAAACGGCGTGCTGACCCTGTTCAGCCTGGGGACAAAGGTTCTGGAGCGGTTCGAGGATATTTTCCGCAAGACCTTCGAGGGGTTCAGCCCGGTGATTATCCATCCCTTTGCCCGGGCCCGGATGCTCTTGGAGGGGCAGATGCTGGACAAGCTGGAAGCCGCCAATCTGGCCGGGTCGGATGCGGTGGCTGCCCTGATCCGCGACAATCAGTGGCTGGGGTGGGATTTCCTGCTCTGGCTCCTCCAGCGCGGGGTGAACGGGGAAGGGGAGTTCAGCGTTTGCCGGCCTGGCCATCTCGGCACCGGCGAGCGATTCTCGGCCTGGATCGACGACCGCATCCAGTTCCAGGGCGGGAGCGAGGAGGGGAGCATTCAGAAGGTCTCCGTCTCCGGTTCCCAGGACAGCTACCTGGAGGCCATCTCGGCCCTCAAGGGAGGCAAGCGGATCACCAGCGCCACCATCTGCATGGAAAAGGACGAAAACCCCTGGAAACTTACCCTCAAGGGGGACACCTTCGGCTTCGCCTCCCTCAAATGCCCCCAGGTCCGCATCGAGAAGGACGCCACCGTGGATCAGATGAGCGAGCGGGAAGCGGTCTTCTACGAGCGCATGTTCCTTCTGGAGCAGGGGGTCCAGCTCTTCGACAGCCTGTTCGCCACATTCCTGAACGAGCGCCTGAACGATGCCTGGGGGATGCGTCTCCAGGCCATCCAGGCCTGGCTGGACGGAAAGTAGACCATGAAATTCATCGATGAGGTAACCCTGTTCACCGGCTCCGGCCACGGCGGCGCCGGCTGTATCGCGTTCCGCCACGAGAAGTTCATCGAGTTCGGCGGCCCCAGCGGCGGTGACGGCGGCAAGGGGGGGGACGTAATCTTCGTGGCCGTTTCCGGCCTCTCCACCCTGCTGGAACTGCGCCATCGCCCGCACCAAAAGGCCGAAAAGGGTCATAACGGCATGGGCAAGAACCGCCACGGCGCCGGCGGAGAGGATTTGGTTCTCAAGGTGCCGGTGGGCACGGTCATCAAGGACGCCGAGACCGACGAGCAACTGGCCGACTTGACCGAGAACGGTCAACGGGTGGTCCTGCTCAAGGGGGGACGGGGAGGGCAGGGGAATGCCCGCTTTGCCACTTCCACCAACAAGGCGCCCAAATTCGCCCAGCCGGGTGAAGAGGGAGAGGAACGCAAGCTGCGGCTGGAATTGAAGCTGATGGCCGACGTGGGGCTCCTGGGGCTGCCCAATGCCGGCAAATCGTCGTTTATCAGCAAGATCTCCGCCGCCCGCCCAAAGATCGCCGACTACCCCTTCACCACCATGGTTCCAAGCCTTGGGGTGGTGGCATACAAAAACTACCGCTCCTTCGTGGTGGCCGATATCCCCGGCATCATCGAGGGAGCCCACGCCGGCGCGGGCCTGGGGCACCGTTTTCTGAAGCACCTGGAGCGCTCCGGTATCCTGCTGCATCTGGTGGACATTTCCTGGATGCCGGACCGGGATCCCTTGGAGGAATACCAGGCGGTCTGCCGCGAGTTGGCCCTGTTCAGCCCCGAACTGGCCGCAAAGGAGCAGGTTGTGGTGATTACCAAGACCGACCTGCCCCAGACCCGGGAACGGCTTGCCGAGATCAGGGCGTGGTTCGAAGGCCGACACATCGCGGTATTCCCCATCTCATCGGCCACCGGCGAGGGTGTCGAGGCGCTATTGGACGAGATCGCCCGGCGGTTGTGGGCGGGGCAGGATCAGGGATAATCTCCATACGGCGGTTTTGCCGCGGAGCCACAAAGGCCCTGAGAAAACCTGGAGAGAAATCAACATCTGCCACAGAAACGCAGAGACACAGAGGAAACATCGAAAGCTTACATCATTGTCCGGACGTATGAGCGCTTCACCGTTTTCGTCCGTGATTTTCTCTGTGTCTCCGTGGCAGATGTTTGTCCGGCCTTTCATTTTTCCCTCGGCCCTCTGTGGCGCTGTGGCAAATTTACTACTGATTCAGGACACTGGTGATGCGTAAAGAGCTTTTGAAAGCCGTGAAGCGGGTTGTGATCAAGATCGGCAGCCGGGTGCTGACCGATGCCGACGGCGCCCTGGACCTGGCGGTCATCGGGCGGATCTGCAGCGACATTGCTGCCCTGCAGGCCCGGCACCTGCAGGTGGTGGTGGTGTCGTCCGGCGCCATCGCCGCCGGCAGGAGCGAGCTGGGGCTGACGGAAAGGCCCCGGACCATCCCCCAGAAACAGGCAGCGGCGGCCATTGGCCAGTCGCGCCTCATGCGGGCCTACGAGGAGGCCCTGGAGCCCCACGGCCTGAAGGCGGCCCAGGTGCTCCTGACCAGCGAGGACCTGGTAAACCGGCAACGTTTCCTCAATGCCCGCGCCACCCTGGACGCCCTCCTGGGCTTCGGCGTCATACCGGTCATCAACGAGAACGATACCGTGGTCGTGGACGAGATCAAGTTCGGGGACAACGACAATCTTTCGGCCTTGGTAACCAACATGGCCGAGGCCCATCTGCTCCTGATCCTTACCGATATCGAAGGGTTCTACAGCGCCGACCCCCACCGCGACCCCAGTGCCCGGCTGATACCGCTGGTACGGGGGATCACCCGCGAGGTGGAACGGGCAGCAGGGGGCTCCGGTTCAAAGGTCGGAACCGGCGGCATGGCCACAAAGGTGGCAGCCGCCAAGAAGGCCGGCAAGAACGGCGTCCCGACCATCATGGTGAACGGCAAGCGCGACGGGGTCATCGCCGCCGCACTTGGGGGCGCAGAGGTCGGCACCATGTTCCTCCCTGCCGACGAAGGGGTGAACCGCCGCAAACATTGGATAGCCTACACTCTCAAGCCATCCGGCAGGGTGGTGGTGGACGAGGGGGCACGGGAGGTGCTGCTGAAACGGGGCAAGAGCCTGCTGCCGTCGGGGGTCCTCCGGGTCGAGGGGCGTTTTGAGCGGGGAGGGTGCGTGCGGGTCTGCGGTCCGGACGGTGTGGAGTTCGCCCGGGGGCTGTCGGATTATTCCAGTGTCGAGGCGGCCAAGCTTGCGGGGAGGAAAAGCAGCGAGATCGACAATGTCCTGGGGTATCACTATGGGGACGTGATCATCCACCGGGACAACATGGTGGTTTTGTAACGCATAAGGTCTTCGGGAAGTTTACCAGCACGGATTCCTGTCAATGAACACCGTCCATATCACAGAATCACGGACCGGTAAAGCATTGGTCTGCACCTGCCCTCTCACACCCAATACCGTTGTTCAACTTGACAACACCTGAGGCTGTTGTTACAATCTCCAACATGAACGCGAGCTTGATGCTCAATGAGCGACACACAATAGCTGAGAGCGCCTTTGTCGAAATGGTAGTGTGGCGATTGCCTTCTCCGCTTTCTGGGAGTTGCCATAGCTTTAAATATCGGCTTGCACTTGTGGTGGACGGCGTTTGCGTGCTGCGTTACGACAACGAGGCAGGTAAAGGGGATCATAGGCATGTCGGGCAAGCAGAGGGCTCCTACTATTTCACCACACCGAAGGCTTTGCTCGATGATTTCTGGAATGATTTCGAGAGGCTGAGGGGGTATAAATGCGTACCGTGACTTTGGAAGTAGCTTCGCGCGAGAGCGTGAACAGAAGGTTTTTGCAGGCATTTGAGGGAGAACCGCACGGGGATGTCATTAGCTTCGAGTCTCCCGCGCTTTTGTTCAAGGTGCTTTCAGGAAAGCGCTGGGAAGTGCTGAACGTTATGACCGGCGCCGGACCGATGGCGATCCGTGATCTGGCCCGGCGTTTGGACAGGGATGTGAAAGCGGTGCATGGCGATGTGCATGCTCTGTTGAATGCCGGAATACTGCAAAAAACAGAGGACGGCAAAGTGTCTTTTCCCTTTGATGCCCTGCATGTGGATTTTATACTGAAAGAGGCGGCTTGAGTTCTGGTCTGTGTCTTGCCCGGCATAGCTTGTAAGGTCTTATCAGAGGGATATCACATTCTCTTCGTCTGGAGACTCTTACAGCATCCTCTCAAGACAAGAAAGTTGACCGGTTTGAGTTGAGAATACCAATTGGAAAATGAGGATAAGGTATTACTTCAAATTACTCATGACATCACTCAGAGCGCTTATTGTGTAAGGTTTCTGGAGAAAGCCTGAAAAATTGTGTTCCTGCAAATGTCGTGACACCTCAAATTCGGTAAAGCCGCTAGAGAGAATTACTTTAACATCGGAACAAAGTTCTCTTAACTGTTCATAAACCTGAATACCGTCTTCTCCTGGCATTGTAAGGTCCAAGATCACGTATTTGATTGCTTTATTTTTTTTAAATAGTTCAATTGCACGACGACCGTCTTCGGCCGTCAGGCACTGATAACCGAGAGAGATGAGAATTTCCTTGCCAATAAACCGGATAGCCTTCTCGTCATCGACAAGAAGCACAAAACCATTCCCATGCTTATCTTTGCGTGGGCTTGGCGCGGCAAAAGATACTGTTTGCATTTGACTCAGAGGCAAAAGGATAGTGAATGTTGACCCCTTACCTAACTGGCTGTCAACGCTGATGGTTCCCTTGTGACTACGAATAATCCCCAGTACCGCAGCCATACCCAAGCCCCGCCCGGTAAATTTTGTTGTGAAGAAGGGATCGAAAATCTTAAGCTTGGTGTCCCTGTCCATGCCGCAACCGTTATCTGTTACGCTAATAAAATTAACCGTGCCTCTCTTAAGGCTGTCTGGAAACACCGTCTCTCTGAGGTCGTTGACGGAACAATTCTTTTGTCCCGTACAGATAGTGATAATACCAAAATCTTTATCAATAGCCTCAGCAGCATTGATGACCAAATTCATGATTAATTGTCTCATTTGAGTTTCATCGGCATCAACAAAAATTGATTCTGAAGTCAGGTTGAGTTCGAGCTTGATTTTTTTTGAAATTGACACTTCTATCAAGTGGACTATTTCAGTTACGATGCTGTTAATATTGACAGGTTTGATCACAAACATTCCTTTGCCTGAATAGGTAAGCATTTGATTCGCAAGATCGGACGCCCGCTTGGCGGAAGTCTCGATTCTTGCAAGATAATCATTGACTTGCGAGTCGGCGGGCAGTTTGCGCTGAACTAATTCAGTATTGCCAAGAATTGACATGAGAATATTGTTGAAATCATGGGCAACACCTCCTGCCAGGACTCCAAGGCTCTCCATCTTCTGGGCGTGAAGCAACTGCTCTTCAATTTGCTTTTTCTCCTCGGCAAGCTTTATCTCTTCAGATAGGTCTTGCCCAATAACCAGAAGATTTACGCAGTCATTGGCCACAAAACGTGATAATTGATACTTGACCGGAACCTCTTTTCCAAACTCAGTATGAAGAACCGTTTCCACAGTAGAGGGATTGCCGTTGGAAATAACCTTTTCAGCGATCTCCAACACTTTTGAAGTCTTCCAGGAATTCAACATCCTGAAGTTCTGCTCTTGAAGAGCTTGCAGAGAGCCACCAACGATATTGCTTGCCACCTTATTCGAAAGAATGCATTTTCCTGATAACGCGTCAAATACCTGGATGCCGAAAGGAGAGCTGTCCAGGAGATTTCCAACAAGGATGAGCGCATCATTTCGCTGGTTTTCGGCCTCTCGTTGCATTTTGATCTTCCAAGCGGTATCCAGTAGCAGCTTGAGCTGGCGAGTGTCGCTTTCATCATAGGGGGTTTCCTTGTTCACCACCCCAACGAGTGCAACTATTCTATTGTCGACAAGGACCGGGACACAAAGAAGTGATGCGATATTCTTATCTTCATTGGCAAGCCCAAACCTTTTTGCATGATAAGCCTGTAAATCGTTAACAATAATCGGTTGGCACAGGTTGATTACATCATAGAGAATGCTTGACTTGCTCAGTTCTGAGCAACTCAGGTTATCAACCAGTTGATTTGCCCCCTCAACATCCTTGGTCCAGCAGATAGGCTCAAGTCTCCCATTAACATCAAGGCTTTGAAAAATAAAACCAAGCCTGCTTTGTGTAAGGCGGACACCTTCGTCAAGAACACGCTCAAGAAGATTGGACGTTGGCATCGGACCAAGCTGGGCGATCGTCAACAAACTCTCGAGGCGGGCCTCATTGATGCGGAGTGCTTCCTCTGCCCTACTCATCTTTTCAAGGTCGTTAAGGGCTTGAGTATGCTGTGATCGCGTCTTCTGGGCCAAAAAGGTCAAATCCGAAACATCGTGAATGGATACCAGGGCATATAGCTCCGAGTCAATCTCCAGGGTACTCACCGTAGTCTGTTGTATGCGAAATTTACCGTTTGGCAGGAGTGCCGGTACGAAGTGATGGTGTAGATGAGAAGAGAATAACACCGGCGGACCACCATTAAAAAGTGGTCTTATTCTTCCGATATATCGGGATGAAGCCAAATGAGGATAAACTTCCGTTATGTTTTTCCCTAAAATTTGAGCACGCGGAATCCCGGTCCACTCTTCCATCATGAGGTTCCAGTACATAATGCAAAACTCATTACTGAAAATTATTATCCCCTGCGGCAGGCAGTCAAACGTATCTATCGGGACCGAATTGGCTAAGTTCACGGTTAATATGGCCTCATATTTCAAGTTTATTAATAACGGCAGTCGAAAGGACGTCGAATGCTCCAATCTCGAGTAATAGTATTATCTCTCCATAAATTTGGTGTTCTTCCACAGTGAATTTTGCCGTGGCAGATATTACTGGCGTCGGGCATTTCACCTCTTCGTTAAAAACTGACGAAATTTTGCCTTCCATGTACACCGGTATGGAGAATATCAGTCGAGAATCAAGCAGGTCCCCGAAGGAGGCCATAACAGCATTCAGTATAATATTTCCGACCTCACTCAATGCACCAACCTTTATTGCATCCAGATCGTCTGTAATAGGTACTTCGCCTACCAGCATGTCGACAAGTTTCGCTGCACTTTCAGGAGGAAACACGAGTGATGAGAGCCCGCAGATCGGACCTCGAAACTTCAGCCTGACCGCTGAAACCGTCAACGTGTGAATAGTGCTGAATGCGTGATCCATTTCTTCGAGAGAAATGAAATTCACATTCGGCACTTCAAGAATAATATGTTTGTTCAGCAGATCATTTAATGTCCCGGCTGCTTTGCCGACCCCAATATTAATTATTTCTTTCAGCGCGTCTTTAAGTCCTTCTTTAATGGGTATCACGCATGTCTCTCCTTATTGATCGCTTTATCAACGGCGGAAAGTAAATCTGCCTCTCGAGGCGGTTTGTGGAGTACGTCGGCAGCTCCCAATTCCAAACAGATATTTCTGGTTTTTTCCTGAATGTCCGCAGTGAGAATAATGACAGGAATATTATTTTGTAAGTTACGTAGCGCCGCCAAAAACTTAGGGCCATCCATTTCCGGCATGAGGACATCCGCAATGATGCAGTCAGGAGTATGGTCTTGGAGCACTTTTAAGCCATGGATACCATTTTCAGCTTCAAGTATGTTATGAGCACTCTTCCCCAGCACTTTCATTATCAAACTACGGCTAAATTTGGAATCATCGACGAGCAATATACAAGCCATTTCTGAAATCCTTTCTTGATAGCACGCTGCAAAATTCAGCGTGCTGCTTTAATTTACCCGAAAGCAGAGGATGTCTTAACCAATATTCGAGCCCAAGGAGCGTAAATATCAATAAAACATAATGAGGTTCTATTTACAAACAATTAATTTCGGGATGTCCTCAACTTCGAGTCTCCCGTGCTTTTATTCAAGATGCTTTCAGGAAGGCGGTGGGAAGTGCTGAGCGTCATGACCGGTGCCGGACCGATGACGATCCGAGAGTCGGCCCGCCGTTTGGACAGGGATGTGAAAGCGGTGTATGGCGATGTGCATGCCCTGTTAAATGCCGGGATACTGCAAAAAACAAAAGGCTGGCACAGTGTCTTTTTCTTTCGATGCCCTGCATGTGGATTCCATGCTGAAAGAGGCGGCATGAGTTTGGGGCCGGGTGAAATTTAAGCTAGTTCGCCTGCACCGTTGCAACGCTGGAGGTGAATGTCTCCGTGCGCTGCAACAGCCCGTCGGAAAGCTCCACCCGGAACCGCAACTCCTGCCCGATGCGGCTATCGTCGCGCACCCTCAGGTCCAGATAATATTCCGCCATTTTTCCGGTCTCCAGGGCATCGATCCGGAACAACGGGGTATCAGCCCCGTCCCGGTGGAATTGAGGATTCCCCTCTTCCATGAAAACGAGCTGCGGCGGCAGGATCATCCGCCCGGTCAGCTCCCGGGCCGTTTTGGACCCGATGTTCAGCACGGTCACGCGGTAGCGGGCCTGTCCGCCGGGGACGATCTTCTGCCCGGAGGGGCGGGCAACGATACGCACCAGCGGCGCGGCGGTCGTCAACAGGGTGTCCTTCGACAGGGCGACATCGCTGAAGCGCGCCGAAACCACCTTCAGGGTCATCCCCTTGCGTTCGCCGTCCACCCGGTCGGATGGTATGCGGAATGAGATGGCTCCCTTGAAGGATTGCCCCGCCCCGATGGTCGCGCGGGCGGTCGTCACGCCCGGCGCCGCCTCGGCCGACAGAAGCGCGCCGTATTCGGCAGGCGCGTTGATATCGAGGGCGAACTCTTCGTTGTTTTGGGTACGGTTGATGATCTCGAACGGGAGCGTCCCGCTTTGTCCCGCAATGGCGACCCGGCTCTCCTCCATGGTGATGGCGGTGCCGGTGCGGATCGCCTCTTTGGCGGTCTTTTCGACGGCGATCCGTTCACGCTCCCTGCGTTCCAACTCGGCCTTCTCCCTGGCGATGCGATCCTGCTCGGCCTTGAGGCGGGCCAAGCGTTCCTGCTCCAGTCTCTCGGCAATGGCCCGTTCGATGGCAAGCTGCTCATTACGGATCTTCACTGCTGCCGCATGCAGCGCCTTGTTTTCCGGGAGATGTTCGCCCTTGTGAAGTCGAGCCCCCAGGTTGAGCAATTCGTCCTCAATGCTCGACCTCAAGGGATTGGCGGAAAATTCGGCGGTGAACTGGTTGACGGTCCGGGCGGCCAGCGTGTTGTCGCCGGCCTTCAGCCCGGAACGGGCCAGAAGCAGCAGGGCCACATCCCGAAGCGGGGTGTCGGGGAAGACCTGGGTAAGCTCTTTGACCTTGTCGATTGCCAGGAGGTAATCCATTTTCTGATAGGCGCCAAAGGCCTCGATAAAGAGGTTCGAGTCGTCGATCTCCGCCGCCGGGGCGCAGGGCGCCCACGGCAGCCAGATAAACAGCGCCAGTACGGGGATGATGAGGCAGGCGAACGGTGATCGACCCATGGGTCTTATTCTACGAAGCTCTTGAGCTTCTTGCTGCGGCTGGGATGGCGCAGCTTGCGCAGGGCCTTGGCCTCGATCTGGCGGATACGTTCGCGGGTGACTTCGAAATCCTGGCCGACCTCTTCCAGGGTGTGGTCGCTCTTCTCGCCGATGCCGAAGCGCATGCGAAGGACCTTCTCCTCGCGAGGGGTCAAGGTTGACAGCACCCGGGCCGTCTGCTCGGAAAGGTTGGCCTTGATGACCGCTTCAATAGGCGATATGACGGCCTTGTCCTCGATGAAATCGCCCAGGTGGGAATCCTCTTCCTCGCCGATCGGGGTCTCGAGGGAGATCGGTTCCTTGGCGATTTTGAGCACCTTGCGCACCTTGTCCAGCGGCAACTGCATCCGTTCGGCGATCTCCTCGGGAGAAGGCTCCCGGCCGTTTTCCTGGACCAACTGGCGGCTGGTGCGGATCAGCTTGTTGATGGTCTCGATCATGTGGACCGGGATGCGGATGGTTCGGGCCTGGTCGGCGATGGCGCGGGTGATGGCCTGGCGGATCCACCAGGTGGCGTAGGTGGAGAATTTGTAGCCGCGCTGGTACTCGAACTTGTCCACCGCCTTCATCAGGCCGATGTTCCCCTCCTGGATCAGGTCGAGGAACTGCAGGCCGCGGTTGGTGTATTTCTTGGCAATGGAGACCACCAGCCGCAAGTTGGCCTCGATCAGCTCAGATTTGGCGATCCGGGCCTTGGCTTCTCCCTCCTCGATAGCCTGAAGCGCCGTGGAGAGGTCCCTGGCCTTGAAACCGGACTCCTGCTCCACTTTCTGCAACTTGCGGGCGGCACTACGCAGACGTTTTTCCAGTTTCTGCGTCTCCTCGGTCCCCAACTTGAATTTTTTAAGCTCGGAAATGGCCTTTTCGTCGTCTACATGGAGCTTTTCGACAAGGGCCTTCAATTTATCTGACGGAATGACCGCCTCCAGGTCGGAGAGCTCCGTCCCCAGCTTCTCCACCTTCAGGGACAGTTCCTTGAGACGTTCGGCGATCTTGTTGATGTGGCGGTCCTTCAGACGCAGGGACTTGAGCAGTTCGGCCTGGTGCTCCTTGGCCTCGCGGTTCTTTTTCTCCAGTTCCTTTTTCTTGGGAGACGACTTTGCAGCCTCCAGCTGCTCAAGGAGTTCCGCCAGAAGCAGGTCCTGGGCGCCAATCTCGTCGATAACGGCAAGGATACGCGTCTTCTGCACATCCTCCTCGTCCTCCTCCAGCTCCTCTTCCTCTACCTCCTTGCTGATTTCAGAGGCGTTCATCTGGAATTTGCGCAGCTTGTCGCCCAGTTGCAGCACTTCGCGCACCGTGATGGGGGTATTGAGGATGATGCCGGCCACGTCCCGCTCGCCGTCCTCGATGCGTTTGGCGATCTCCACCTCGCCCTCGCGGGTGAGGAGCGAAACCGAACCCATTTCGCGCAGGTACATGCGGACCGGGTCGCTGGTCCGGCCGATGGAGCCGGGCTCGAACTCCACCTCTTCCGCTTCGCCTTCGATATCTTCATCCTCTTCCAGGCCGATCTTCATCTTGGGGATCTTGACCTTCTGGGAAGAATCGACGATCTCGATATCCATGTCCCCGAACATGCCCATGACATCATCGATCTGCTCGGTGGCGATATCGGGGGGGAGTATGTCGTTGACCTCGTCGAAGGTGAGGAACCCCTTTTCTTTGCCGAGGTCGATCAATTGTTTCACGTCGTCCATGTTCTTTTTTGCCATTTTTTTCACCTCAAATGCAGCCCTCGGGCTACAGCTTCGATTTTCTGGTGCGTAAGGCGTCGGCCTGTTGTAAAAGTGCGGTATATTCCTCGCTGTCCGGGTCCAGGACTGCCAGCCGGGCGGCAATGTCGCGGGTGCTGGAGTGGAGAGCGCGCTGTTCCCTGCCGCGCTTGTAGCTGGCAAAGACTGTACGCCAGTCTATATCTGCCAGGTGCTCGTCGTTCACGAGCACCTGGGACAGGATTCGCTTCTGGTCGGGGTCTTCCAGCCCCTCCAGTAGGTTATGCACATCGTGAGAGGTTTCGCCGGTGTCGAGAGAAGCAAGCACCGCTTCGGCCAGGTTCCGGTACGGTTCCTCGAAAAGCTTCTCAACTCCGAACGCGCCTATTTCGCCACGCGCCTCGGGATATCTTACCATGAGCGCCAGCAGGGTCTCCTGGGTACGGTCCCCCTGGAACGTCTGGGGCCGCTGCAATCCCGGCAGGTCACGGGCCGTGACGTTCATGCCGCCCAGGCGCTTGCGGAAGGCATGCACCGCGATGCCCAGCAGGCGGCAGATTTCCTTCTCGTACAGGTCGCGCTCCACCGGATCGACGATCTTGCGGAAGCGGGGGATCACCTCGTCCATGACCCGCACCTTGTTGTCCACGCTGTCCGGCGGCGTGCGAATCAGCAGGGTTCGGACGTAATGATCGAACACCGGTCGCGCCTTGTCCCGGCAGGCCGAGAAAGACTCCACCGGGTTTTGGGCCAGAAAGCTGTCCGGGTCGTCGCCGCTCGGCAGGGTGATGACATATGCCGGCATGCGCTGTTCGAGGAACAGTTCCATAGAGCGGAAGGTCGCCTTGAGGCCGGCGGCATCGCTGTCGAACAGCGTGTAGACCTTTGCCGCGTGGCGCTTGATCAGGCCTGCGTGGGTCGCCGTCATGGCGGTGCCGCAGGTGGCGACCACATTGCGTATCCCGGCCCGGTACAGCGCCAAGTGGTCGAAATATCCCTCCACGATGATGACGCTGTTCTCGGCCCTGATGGCCGGCAGGGCCATGTCCAGGCCGAAAAGCACGGCGCTTTTGTGGTACAGCGGCGACTCCGGCGAGTTGATGTATTTGGGGAGCGACGTATCCAGCACTCGCCCGGCAAAGGCAATGACGTGGCCCTTATGGTCGCGGATCGGAAAAATCAGCCGATTGCGGAACAGGTCGTGCCAGCCGTTGTCTCCCTTGCGGAGTATCCCCAGTTTCTGGGCGATTTCCAAGTCCACACCTTGAGACTTGAGGTGTCTGGCAAGGCCATCCCACCGGTCCGGGGCAAAACCGAGCCGGTAATCGGCGGACAGGGCCTCGTCAACGGCACGCTCCCCCAGATAGGTTCTTGCGACCTGTCCCGCGGGCTCATGGAGGAGTACCGCCCGGAAATAGCCTTCAGTCAGGTCGTTGATCCGCTGGAACTGCTGTCGCTCGTCCTGGGCGTGCCGCTCGGCCGGGGTCAACTGCCGTTCCTCGATCTCGATCCCGGCTTTGCGCGCCAGCAGCTTGACCGCTTCCGGAAATCCGACCCCCTCCATCTTCATGACAAAGGAGAAAGCATTGCCGCCAGCGCCGCATCCGAAACAGTGGAAAATCTCCCGGGCGGGGTTGACGTTGAACGACGGGGTCTTTTCCCCGTGAAACGGGCACAACCCCACGTAATTCGCCCCGGCTCGTCTCAATTGGACGTAATCCGAGACAACCTCAAGAATGGAAATACGTTCCGCAACCTCCCGCACTTTTTCTTCGGGGATCATGGTTGTTTGGTGGCTCCATTCCGCCAGAGTAAAAGAATCCTGTCGCCTGTCCGGGCAAGCATTGCGGCGGCTTCCGTGGCCTTGATCCTGGCCTTCAGCCTTTCGGGCATGAACCCTGCCGTGGCGGTGCTGAACAGCAGGGAAAGCAGAAGCGCCCCTTCGGCCGCCCCGATCAAGAGGCCTCCCAGACGGTTGATGCCGCCCAACATGACGACCCGCAGGGCAGCTGTAACCACGTTGCCCACGATGTGCGCCACGATGCCGCACGCCAGAAGGATCAGGATAAAGGCAAAAAACGCGCATATCTGCACCGGCAGGTGCGTGACGCTTCGTATCGGCGCAGAAACAGCCGGATAGAAATGGTACGCAAGCCATGCGCCCAGGATCAGTCCGGCAAGTGAAGACGCCTCATTGACAAGTCCGCGCGCCAATCCCTTGAGGGCAAAGAAGAGGAGAACCGCCAGGATAATGATGTTGAAAGCATTCATCGGGAACCATGTGCCGGCATCCGGGCAGAGCACTCTCCCCCTTCCCCCTCAACGGGTTGCTCAAGGGACACGCCGCTTTGCTCCTGTAAGTACAGACGTCATTTCATAGGCAATTGTTACACGGAAGGGGCGATCAGAAGATTGCCCCTTCGTGTAACAGAATACAGAACTTCGATCACCGGGAACTGCCGGCAACGCCATCAGGAAAGGAGCTGTCTGACCGTATCGCTGACGGTCTTTCCGTCAGCCCGACCTGCTGTCAACGGCGCCAGCGCCTTCATGACCCTGCCCATATCCTTGCTCCCCTGGGCCTCCGTCTCACGGATGACCCGCGCGACCAGTTCGGCGATCTCGTCGCCTGTCAACTGGGCCGGAAGGTAACCGAGCAGGATCGCCAGTTCGGCCTCTTCTTTTTCCACGAGGTCGGGACGATTCCCCTCCCCGTAGAGCCGGATCGATTCGCGACGTTGTTTTGCCAGGGACGAGATGACCTCGATGACCCCTTGATCGTCCAACTCCCTCTTCAGGTCGATTTCTCGGTTCCTGATCGTGGAGCGGACCATGCGAACAGCCGAAAGGCGCAGGTCATCCCGCGCCTTCATGGCTTGCTTCATCGCAGTATCAAGTTGTTCTTTGAGTGTCATGGGCGTGTCCTAGTCCACCATCTTGCGCTGCTTTTTGAGGGCGCGCTTGCGGGCGGCAATCGCCTTTTTCTTCCGCTTGATGCTTGGCTTCTCGTAATGCTCGCGTTTGCGAACCTCGGAGAGTATCCCAGCCTTTTCGCACTGTTTTTTAAACTTCTTCAGGGCTAGTTCAAATGGTTCGTTTTCTTTGATCTTTACTCCCGGCATCCATTATCCCCCCCCTCATTGTGAAGTGTCGAATCTTGATGAGCATGACGCCGTTATGTAAGAATTTCGCAAGATTGTAAATAATAGCACTAAATATTTGCATGTCAATATAAAAGTCATTCTGCGACTAGGCACGGCAGAGATCCGAAGGACGTCAAAGGCACACAAAAAGATCAGCATCTGCCGCAGAGACTCAGAGAACGTCCTGGGCACAAGCAGTTTTCCCGGAGGCCGCTTGCCCATTTATTCCTCTGTTTCCGGTTTCCTCTGCGTTTTGTGTCTCTGTGGCAGATTTTACGGATTTTGCAGATTTTAGACTGAGGCGGGGCGGGAGTTCTTCTCCTCGATGCCCGACATGCCGAAACGCCGGCGCAGTTCGGCAAAGATCTCCTCGGGCGGTATGTCGCAGTATCCCAAAAGGACCAGGAGGTGGAAGAAGAGATCACTCGTCTCGTAGATGATCTCCTCCCGCTTGCCCCCCTTGGCTGCAATGACCACCTCGGTTGCCTCTTCGCCGATCTTCTTGAGAATCTTGTCGATCCCCTTGTGCATCAGTGCGGCGGTATAGGATTTCTCCGACGGGTTACGCTTCCGGTCGAGGATGACGTCGTACACCATCTGGAGGATGTCGTTGTCGCAATTCCTCATAATCTCACCGCCACCCCTTTATTGTGAAGATACTGTTTGGCCTCGCCGATGGTGTGCTCCCGGTAGTGGAAGATGGAGGCCGCAAGGCAGGCCCCGGCCCCAGCCTTCACGAAGCCGTCGTAGAGGTGTTCCAGGTTCCCGACGCCGCCCGAGGCGATGACCGGGATGGAAACCGCATCGACGATGGCGCGAGTCAACTCCAAATCGTATCCGTCCTTGGTGCCATCGCGGTCCATGCTGGTCAGAAGGATCTCGCCCGCTCCGTATCCCTCCATCCTGGCGGCCCATTCCACGGCGTCGATGCCGGTTGGTGTGCGACCGCCATGGGTGTAGACTTCCCAACGCCGCTCACCCGACACGCGGCGGGCGTCGATGGCCACCACGGTGCATTGGGAGCCGAAGCGTTCGGCCGCCTCCTGGACGAATTCCGGCCGCTGCACGGCGGCGGTGTTGATGGATGTCTTGTCGGCTCCGGCGTTCAGCAGGCGGCGGATATCGTCCACGGTGCGGATGCCGCCCCCCACGGTAAGCGGCATGAATACGCGATCCGCAGTCCGGCGCACCACGTCGATGATGATGTCGCGCTCGTCGCTGGAGGCGGTAATGTCCAGAAAAGTCAACTCGTCGGCGCCCTGCTGGTCGTAGATCTCGGCGATCTCCACCGGGTCGCCGGCATCGCGCAGTTCGAGGAACTGCACCCCCTTGACGACGCGGCCCCCCTTGACGTCAAGGCAAGGGATGATGCGTTTGGTCAGCATGTCAAACCTCTCCCTTGGTCAGGGCGATCGCCTCGGCCAGCTTGATGGCGCCGGTATATACCGCCTTGCCGGTGATGACGCCGGTAACGCCGCTCTTCTCGATGGCCATGAGATTTTTGATGTCCTCCAGGCGTGAAACCCCGCCCGAGGCGATTACCGGGATGGCCACGGCTTCGGCCAGCTCCCTGGTCGCTTCCAGGTTGGGACCCTGCAACATGCCGTCGCGGCTTATGTCGGTGTAGATGATGGCCGACACCCCGAACCCTTCGAACTTCCTGGCCAGGTCCGCAGCGGTGCAGTCGGTCACCTCGGCCCATCCCTGGACCGCCACCATGCCGTTCTTCGCGTCTATGCCCACCACGATTCTGCCGGGGAACCGGCTACAGGCATCTTTCACCAAGTCGGGGTTGCGCTGGGCGGCCGTGCCGATGATGACCCGCGACAGCCCCAGTGCCAGGTAGGCCTCGATGGTGGCCAGGTCGCGAATGCCGCCCCCCAGTTGGGCCGGGATGGAGATCGCTCCCAGGATGGCCTCGATGGCAGACCTGTTTCTCGGTTCGCCGGCAAAGGCGCCGTCCAGGTCCACGATGTGCAGCAGCTCGGCCCCCTGGCGTTGCCACTCCAGGGCCTGGGCGGCCGGGTCGTCGTTGAAGACCGTATCCTTGTCCATCAGCCCCTGTTCGAGGCGGACGCATCTTCCTTCCTTCAAATCAATGGCGGGTATGACGATCATGGGTACCTTTCGTTATAAATCTAAAGACAGCATCTGCCACTGAGACACGGAGAACGTCAAAGACATAATCTTATCTTCTTTTATCCTCTCCATCCACATCATCCTGGTAAGTTTGTCTTTGTCTGCGAACCTCTGTGTCTCAGTGGCTCTGTGGCAGATTTTAGCCCTTAATCTTTCATCGCGGCAAAGTTCTTCAGTATCGTTAACCCCACGTCCTGGGACTTTTCCGGGTGGAACTGGGTGGCGACGATATTGTCCTTCCAGACGGCGGAGCAGAACTCGATGCCGTAGTCGGTTGTTGTGGCAATGACGCCGGCATCGTCCGGTTTCGCGTAGTAGGAGTGCACAAAATAGACGTTGGCATTGTCTACGATCCCCCCAAAGGCGGGCGGACGCCGCTTGAACGAGATTTGGTTCCACCCCATCTGGGGCACCTTGAGCTCTTCGCCCCCTTCCTGCATTCCTTCGGGAAAACGGAGCACATGGCCGGGGATCACATCAAGGCCGTTGTAGAGGCCGAATTCTGTACTGTCGGTGAACAACAGCTGCATGCCGACGCAGATGCCCAGAAAGGGGCGCCCTTGGCTGATGACCGCGAGGATAGGTTCCACAAAGCCGGCCGCCTCCAGGTTGCGCATGCAGTCGCGGAAGGCGCCCACGCCCGGCAGGACGATCTTGTCGGCCTCCAGTACCACGCGGGGATCGGCGGTGACGACCGCCTCGAAGCCGACCTTTTCAAAGCCTTTCTGCACGGAACGAAGGTTGCCCATTCCATAATCGATGATCGCTATCATTGTATGCCGCTCGCCGTGAGGTGGGGACCGTATTTTTTGTCAACACCCTTGATGTGGTTGATCAGCCAGTCCTGGAGGAACTCGATCACGCTCTGGGTCAACAGTGTTTCACCGGCGCTGAATTTTCGTTGCAGTTCCAGAACCTGTTTGACCAGTTCGCTGTGGTGCTGCTTGTGCTGGGCCTCCTCGGGGTAGCTGGATCTGCGGAAGGCCTCTTCCTCGGCGCCGAAATGGGAGGCGGTGTACTCGATCAGGCGGCCGAGGATCGAGCCGATAGCCTCCTTGCTCCGTTTCTGTTGCATGGCATCGTGCAGTTCGTTGACCATATCGAACAGCTTCCGGTGCTGCTGGTCGAATTGGCTGATATTCGTGGCGAAGCTGCTGTCCCACTCCAGGACATTGGCGAGGCGAAAATGGCTGACGAGTTTGTGCAGTTCATCCACCTGTTCGGCCAGCTTGCCGGTGGCGTGGGTAGTGCTCCGGGCATTCTCCACGTTGTGGTTGACCACGTCGGTGATCATCTGGATGTTGCTGGTGATCTCTTGGGTGGTGGCGGTCTGTTCCTCGGCAGCGGTGGCGATCTGGCTGACCTGCATGTTCAGGTCGTTGATCCTGTTGAGGATATCCTCCAGCGCCTCCCCGGAGCGGTTGGTCTCGGTGGTGCCGCGCTTGACCTCTCCGACTCCTTCCGACATCGAGCTTACGGCGGTCAGGGTCTCGTTCTGGATGGACTTGATCATGGTGCTGATCTCTTTGGTCGCCTTCGTCGTGCGCTCGGCCAGGGCCCGGACCTCGTCCGCCACCACGGCGAAACCGCGTCCCTGTTCGCCGGCCCGTGCCGCCTCGATGGCGGCGTTCAGCGCCAGCAGGTTGGTCTGGTCCGCTATGTCCTGGATGGTGTTGACGATGGCGCCGATCTTGTCGGAGCGATGACCCAGCCCTTCAACGGTCTGGGAGGACTCGTTGACGCGCTTGGCGATGTTCTCCATCAGCCGGGAGCTGTTCTGGACGAGTTGGGCGCCGCTGTGGGTTTGGTCGGTGGCCTTTTGGGCGCTCTCGGCGGCAAACAGGCAGTTGCGGGCGATATCGCCCGACGTGGCCGACATCTCCTCGCTGGCAGTGGCGATGGTGCCGGCTTGCAGGGCCACATCCTCGGCCGCCAGGGCCATGGAATGGGTCGTGGCACTGACCATGTCCACCGAATCCCGGACCAGGTCTGCCACGGAAAAGAATTGGCGCATGGCCTTGTTCATGTCGGTCATCATGCAGTTGAAGGCAATGGCGAGGCGGCCCAGTTCTCCATTGCTGGTGATGGCCACGCGGACCGAAAGGTCGCCGGCGGCTGCCTTTTCAAGGGCGGCTACCAGACCGGCCAGCGGTTTGAAGGTGCGGCTGCCGATGATGCCGATAACCACCGCAGCGGCAACCAACATGGCCAGGCCGATGAGGACCTCGGTCCACAGCCCCTTCCCGCCATTCAGGGTGGTCATCGTCGTTATGCCCAACAGGATTACGATAGAATTACCGATGATGACGCGTGCAATAAATGACATAATGCCAGGCTCCTTTAGGATGGTTGCAAGTCAAAAATGCGTTGTAAGGGGCGTCGTTGCCGGTGTCCTATGCAATGCGGGAAAAATCGGCAACATGCCCGAACATGCGGGCAATGGCCGTTAAGAGGGCCAAGCGGTTGGCACGGACCCGTTCGTCATCGGCCATGACCATGACTTTGTCGAAGAAGGTGTCGATGGGGCCGCGCAGGGTGGCGATCTCGGTCAGGGCCGCCTGCCATCGGCCGGAGGCAATACTGCCCCCAATCGAGCTCTTCACCGTCTGGAAGGCTTCGTACAGGCCGTTCTCTGCGTTGTCCTGAAACAGGTTTGGATCGACCGGTTCATCCAGGCCGTTCTTGATGATGTTGCCGACCCGTTTGAAGGCCACGGCCAGCGGCTCGAAATCGGGATGGGACTTGAATTCCGCCAGGGCAGAAATACGGTCCCGGACCTGTACGAGATCGTCGAAACCTGCCGAAACAGCAGCCTCGATGACGTCGGCGGGGTAATCGTTCGCCAGCAGGTTGACGAACCTGCCACGGAAAAACTCACCTATATCGGCGGCGACCTGCTCCATCGGGCGGGTCAGTTTGGCGGCCAGGAGGCCCAGGGCTTGTGCGGTCAGGGCGGCGAGCGACAAGCGGTAGCCCTTGTCCAAGACGGTGCTGATGATGCCGATGGTGGCGCGCCGCAGGGCATAGGGGTCGGCGGCGCCGGTAGGGATCAGTCCCACGCTGAAGCAGCCGCAGACGGTGTCCAGTTTGTCGGCAATGGAGACAAAGGCGCCGATGTCCGAGGCGGGCAGTTCGCCGCCGGCCTGGGTCGGCAGGTAATGCTCGGCAATGGCGTTGGCCACAGCCACCTCCTCACCTTCCAACAGGGCGTACTCGCGCCCCATAATCCCCTGGACCTCGGGGAACTCTCCCACCATACCGCTTACCAGGTCGGCCTTGCAGAGCCAGGCAGCGCGGGCCGTCTGCTCCTGGACTGCCGGGTTGAGCCGTTGTGCAAGCCCCACCGCCAGGGTACGGAAGCGCTCCATCTTCTCGTAAGACGTGCCCAGTTTCTGTTGGTAGACCACCTTCCTGAGGGCCTCCACACGGTCGTCCAGTTTAACCTTCCTGTCCTCCTCGAAGAAGAATCGGGCATCGGAGAGCCGGGCTCGCAGGACCCGCTCGTTCCCCTTGACCACCACCGTAGGGTCGTCGGTCAGGGTGTTGTTGATGGTGATGAAGCCGGGCAACAGCTTGCCGTTGTCGTCCACGATGGAGAAGTAGCGCTGGTGGCTGCGCATGGAGGTGATCAGCACCTCCTTGGGCACCTTGAGGAACTCGGGGGAAAAGGTGCCGTGCACGGCGCTGGGATACTCGGCCAGATAGACGATCTGGTCCAGCAACTCTTCGTCCGGCAGGAGATGGCCGCCGGCGGCCCTGGCCACGCGGTGCGTCTCGCGGCGGATGATCTCCCGCCGTTTTTCAGGATCGGGGATGACGAAGTGCCGCTCGCATTCCTCCTGATAGTGGGCAAAGTTGTTCACCGGAAAGGTGGTGTTGGCCATGAAACGGTGGCCGCGCGACAAGGTGCCGCTCTCCACCGTGCCGAAACTGAACGGCACGACGACACCGTCGAACAGGGCCACGATCCAGTGAATCGGCCGGGCGAAACGCACGTCCAGATCGCCCCAGCGCATGGATTTTTTGAAGGGGATGTCGGCGATGAGCTTCGGCAGGATCTCGGACAAAAGCTCGTGGGTCGGCCGGCCGGTCACTTTTTTCGTAACCGCCAGATACTCTCCCTTCTCGGTGACAACGGTCTTTAACTCGGAGACATCCACCCCCTGGCCCTTGGAAAAACCCTCGGCCGCCTTGGTCGGTTTGCCGTTGGCGTCGTAGGCTGCCTTCACGGAAGGCCCGGTGGCGGTGATCTCTGCATCCGGCTGCACTTGCGGGATATCCTTGACCACCAGCGCCAAGCGGCGTGGCGTGGCCAGGGTCTGTACCATGCCGAAGGTGAGTCGGGCATTGGTCAACTCACGGCTGATCATGGCCTCCATCTCGGCCAGGGCGCGGGGGATGAAGCCGGCCGGTATCTCTTCGGTGCCGATTTCGAGAAACAGTTCTTTGGCGCTCATCAGGCGGCACCTCCTTTCAAGAGCGGGAATCCGAGACGCTCGCGCATCCGCAGGTATTCTTCGGCACAGATGCGGGCCACGTTGCGGACCCGACCGATGTAGGAGGCGCGCTCGGTGACCGAGATGGCGCCGCGGGCATCCAGCAGGTTGAAGGTGTGCGAACACTTCATGACAAAGTCGTAGGCCGGCAGCACCAGTCCCTTTTCAGCCAGGCGGATGCACTCCTGTTCGTACTTGGTGAACAGTTCCAGAAGGAGCGCCACATCGGCCTCCTCGAAGTTGTAGCGGGAAAACTCCACCTCGCTCTCGTGGTGGATGTCGCCGTATTTCACCCCTTTGACCCACTCCAGGTCGTAGACGTTGTCCACCCCTTGCAGGTACATGGCGATCCTTTCGCAGCCATAGGTGATTTCGCCCGAAACCGGTTTAAGGTCAATGCCTCCTGCCTGTTGGAAGTAGGTGAACTGGGTGATCTCCATGCCGTCCAGCCAGACCTCCCATCCCAGGCCCCAGGCGCCAAGGGTCGGTGATTCCCAGTCGTCCTCAACGAAGCGGATATCGTGCTTGCAGGGGTCGAGCCCAAAGGCTCGCAGCGAATCCAGGTAGAGGTCGAGGATGTTCAGGGGGGAGGGTTTCATGATTACCTGGAACTGATAGTAGTGTTGCAGGCGGTTGGGGTTTTCGCCGTAACGGCCATCGGTTGGCCGGCGGGAAGGCTCCACGTAGGCCACTTTCCACGGCTCGGGACCCAGGACGCGCAGGAAGGTTGCCGGGTTGAAGGTGCCGGCACCCTTTTCCGTATCATAAGGCTGCTGGATTATGCACCCCTGCCTGGCCCAGTAACCCTGCAGGGAGAGGATAAGGTCCTGAAATGTCACGATTATGCCTCCGAAAGGGGAAAAGATTCAAAAGAATCGTTAAAATAGCAGGTATGCTGGTTCCGGTCAAGGACGAGCACGAATCGCGAGTTGTTGTTATTCCAATTTCAAATCAAAGCGGCGTCTTGACAAGTCCTCCGGCCTTCCCCTGCGGGGCGCCTTCGCGGTCCAATTTGCTTCGCAAATTGTCGTTGGCTCGTCTTCGGCTCCTCAACGTACTAACTCTGTACGCCCTCGTCGCCTTGCAAAGTCATCTTTGATTTGAAACCGGAATTATGTATCGTCCATGTCGCCATGGGACAGCAGGAGGTTCAAAAGAAAAAGGACAGTGCCGGGGCTGTGATCGGGGGCGGTGCAAGGGGGGCCCATAGTGCGATAATCCTCGCGCCAAATGGTTTCAGACATGGTAATGTGCCGTTTTTATTGCGCCCCCATGGGCAGGGTCAAGACAATTAACGGAGAAATAAGCGGATTCCATATTATTTTCTTGTTGACAAGGCGTAGAGTTTAGGGCTAACTTTTTTATAAACCTCTACCACACTTCTTGAGCAAGAAAAAACTCGACCCCATAGAAGACAAATCCCGTTTACTTGAAAATTTTGTGTGAATCTCCGAGTGAATCCTTAACCAATTTAATGGATAATTTAATTTTTGTAGGAAGCTTCCTGCCCAGGCACGTTCCTTCCAAAGCCGTTTCCAAGGCCATTTTCGAATTGGCGCTATGTGGATTGTATAGTGAAAACCCCCGGAACCATAGAACTTAATCTCATTTCATAGCTGCACATACGTGTCGCGTCACACGCAGGAGAACCGATGAACTTACAAGAACTTAAAGGCAAAAAGATCAACGAACTCAACGCTATTGCCCGTGATCTCAACATTGAGGGGGCATCCAGCTTGCGCAAGCAGGATCTTATTTTCGCCATCCTCAACGCCCAGACCGAGCAAAACGGCATGATCTTCGGCGAAGGGGTTCTTGAAACCCTGCAGGACGGTTTCGGCTTTCTGCGTGCCACGGATTACAACTACCTGCCGGGCCCGGACGATATCTACGTCTCTCCCAGCCAGATCCGACGCTTCAACCTGCGTACCGGCGACACGGTTTCCGGTCAGATCCGTCCTCCCAAGGAGGGGGAACGCTATTTTGCCCTGCTCAAGGTGGAATCGGTAAACTTCGAATCCCCCGAGGTTGCCCGGGACAAGATCCTATTCGACAACCTCACGCCGCTCTATCCCCAGGAAAAGCTCAAGCTGGAAACCGTCGGCGACAACCTCCCCATGCGGGTGGTAGAGTTGGTTGCCCCCATCGGCAAAGGACAGCGCGGCCTGATCGTGGCTCCGCCCCGCACCGGCAAGACCATGTTGATCCAGAATATCGCAAACTCCATTGCCACCAACCACCCCGAAGTCTACCTGATCGTCCTTCTGATCGACGAACGCCCGGAAGAGGTGACCGACATGCAGCGCTCGGTCAGGGGAGAGGTGGTCTCCTCCACCTTCGACGAACCGGCGACACGCCACGTCCAGGTGGCCGAGATGGTCATCGAGAAGGCCAAGCGCCTGGTGGAGCACAAGCGCGACGTGGTCATCCTGCTGGACTCCATCACCCGTCTGGCCCGGGCCTATAACACCGTCATTCCTCCCTCCGGCAAGATCCTGTCCGGCGGCGTGGACTCGAATGCACTGCACAAGCCCAAACGTTTCTTCGGCGCGGCCCGCAATATCGAGGAAGGGGGTTCCCTCACCATCATCGCCACGGCGCTGGTGGACACCGGCAGCAAGATGGACGAGGTCATCTTCGAGGAATTCAAGGGCACCGGCAACATGGAACTGCACCTGGATCGCAAGCTGGTGGAGAAACGCACCTTTCCGGCCATCGACATCAACAAGTCCGGCACCCGCAAGGAGGAGTTACTGATCGAAAAAAGCTCGCTCCACCGCACTTGGATACTGCGCAAGGTCCTGCACCCCATGAATGTGGTGGACAGTATGGAATTCCTGCTGGACAAGCTCTCCGAGTCCAAGAGCAATCAGGACTTCCTGGACTCCATGAGTAAATAGCCGGAATTCATGGGCAAAGAAAAAAGTGTTGCAAAAATGAATCCGAATCATTACGATTATAAATTGCGACCGAGCCTGGTAACGACATCAATTTATATTAATACTGAGACTGAGAAGCATTCTTGAGGAGGAAGAGAAGATGAAAGAAGGTATCCACCCAATGTATTCCGAGGTAACTGTGAAGTGCCTGTGCGGCAACACGTTCCAGACCCGCTCCACCAACAAAGAGATCAACACCGAGATCTGCTCTGCATGCCACCCCTTCTTCACCGGCAAGCAGAAGTTGATAGACACCGCCGGTCGCGTCGAGCGGTTCAAAAAACGTTACGGCCAACTTTAGTCCACCATCGGTTCAATGCATTGAGGGGATCTTGTCGTCAGGCAAATCCCCTTTTTTGTATCCTGGTGACTTTACTCTCCACAACGGCAGGACACCATGAACGTTACGCTTATAGAACATACCCCCAACCCCGAACTAACCGTGGCCCTGGCTGCCCGGCTCTGCTATTCTCCCTCTGCCATCGGCGAATTGCGGAACAAGCTGGAAGCCACGGACATCGAGAAGTTCCTGAACAAGATCATGGCGCTGGGCCACTACTCGGTGCTGGAGCATGTCTCCTTTACCTTTGGCATGGAAGGGATATCGCGGGTGACCAGTCATCAACTGGTGCGCCACCGCATCGCTTCCTTCTCCCAACAGTCCCAGCGCTACGTGTCCCACAAGGATGAGTTCACCTCCATCATGCCGGACAGCATCGCCGAGAATGCCGACGCTCGGCAGATCTTCGCCTTCATGTCCGAGACGGTGCACAAGGCGTACACCCAGTTGGTGGATATGGGCATTCCGCCCGAGGACGCCCGCTATATCCTGCCCAATGCCACCGAAACCAAGATCATCATGACCATGAACGCCCGCGAACTGCTGCATTTCTTCGCCCTGCGCTGCTGCCAGCGGGCCCAATGGGAGATACGCGAGATGAGCATTGAAATGCTCAGGCTGGTGAAAAAGGTCGCCCCGGTCGTTTTCCGCGAGGCAGGACCGGGCTGCGTGGGGGGATCGTGCCCGGAAGGGGAGTTCTGCTGCGGCCAGACCGCCGAGGTGCGGGAGTTCTTCGCTACGCTGGAATAACGGGAGATAGTACAAAGAAAGGTATTATGGAAAAGATCAATGTAGGCGGCCAGGCGGTTATTGAAGGCGTCATGATGCGCGCACCCCGTTCCGTGGCCATTGCCGTGCGACGCCCCGACGGCGAGATAGTGGTCAAGCGGGAATTGGTCGTACCGCTCTCCGAGCGTTATCCGCTGGTCAAGCTTCCGATCGTGCGCGGCGCGGTCGCTCTTTTCAGCTCGCTGATCATCGGCATCAAGGCGCTTAACTTTTCGGCCAACGAGGCCATGACCGAGGAGGAAAAAGAAGGAGAAAAGGACAAGGGGAAAGGGGAATTATCTTCGTGGGCCATGGCCGGCACCATGGCGGTGGCCTTCGGCTTCGGCATCGGCCTGTTTTTCCTGTTTCCGCTCTACCTGACCAAGTTGATGACGCCGCTTATCGGCAGCAACAACATCATCTTCAACCTGGTGGACGGGGTGATCCGGGTGATGGTTTTTCTGGTCTACATCTGGGGCATCTCCCGCATGAGCGATATCCAGCGGGTGTTCCAGTATCACGGCGCCGAACATAAATCGATCTTCGCCTTCGAGGCGGGCGAGGAACTGAGTGTGGAGAATGTGCGCCGTTACAGCCGCCTGCATCCCCGTTGCGGCACCAGCTTTCTCCTGATTGTCATGCTGGTGAGCATTGCCGTGTTCTCGCTGATCCCCAAGCTCTGGCCCTTTTATTTCAAGGCAAGCTCGCGTGTAGTGCTGTTGCCGCTCATCGCCGGCATCTCCTACGAGTTCCTCAGATGGAGTGCCAAGCACGACGGTCATCCTCTGGTAAGGATGATCATTGCCCCCGGACTGGCCCTGCAACGCCTTACGACCCGCGAACCGGACGACCGGCAGCTCGAAGTGGCCATCCGCTCCATGAACGAGGCGCTGGAAGTGAACGCCGGGTATGCGGACGACCGCCTGGTTGTGTAAATTCAAAAAATAATTTGCCACGGAGCCACAGAGGCTCAGAGAAAAGTAGGAGGGGCGATAAACAGTTTCCCTCTCCCTTGTGGAGAGGGTCAGGGTGAGGGGAAAATGGTCACAAATCCCCCTCACCCGTCCTTCTGCCATCTTCTCCCGCGGGGAGACGGTTTCAAGTTTTTGTTTTTCTCCGTGTCTCTGTAGCTCCATGGTAAATCCGATTGAGGTTATAGTATGTTTGATAAGATAGAAGAACTCGAACGGCGCTATCAGGAGGTGGAGGCGCTGTTGTCCGATCCCGCGGTTATCGCCGTTCAGCCGGAATTCCGCAAACTCTCCCGCGAGCATGCCGACCTGAGTGAACTGGTGGCTGCTTATCGCCGCTGGCGCAAGGTGCTGGACGAAATCAAGGAGAACCGCGAGCTGTTGTCAGATGCGGATATGAAGGAGATGGCCGAAGAGGAGTTGCAGAGTCTGGAGGCGGAAAAGGAGCAACTGGAAGCCGACATCCAGCTGTTATTGCTCCCCAAGGACCCCAATGACAACAAGAGCGTCATCCTGGAGATCCGGGCCGGCACCGGGGGGGACGAATCGGCCCTGTTCGCCGGCGACCTGTTCCGTATGTATTCCCGCTTTGCCGACGTCAACCGCTGGAAGGTCGAGACCATCTCGGCCTCCGAGTCGGAGCGGGGCGGTTTCAAGGAGATTATCGCCTCCGTCGAGGGGGATGGGGTCTTTGCAAAGCTCAAGTACGAATCCGGCACCCACCGCGTGCAGCGAGTGCCCGAGACCGAGGCCCAGGGGCGCATCCACACCAGCGCCTGCACCGTGGCGATCATGCCCGAGGCAGAGGATGTTGACATCGACATCAGGCCGGATGACCTGAAGATCGACGTCTACCGCTCGTCCGGTGCCGGGGGGCAGCACGTCAACACCACTGACTCGGCCGTGCGCATCACCCATCTCCCCACCGGCACGGTTGTGGCCTGCCAGGAGGAACGCAGCCAGATCAAGAACCGGGCCAAGGCCATGAAGGTCCTCAAGACCCGCATCCTGGACCACATCATTCAGGAACAGAGCGCCAAGCTGGCCGCCGACCGCAAGCAGCAGGTCGGGTCCGGCGACCGCAGCGAACGTATCCGCACCTACAACTTTCCCCAAGGGCGCATGACCGACCACCGCATCGGCCTCACGCTCTACCGCCTGGATTCCATCATGTCCGGGGATATCGCCGAGATAGCCGACGCCCTGCGCGCTCATTACCAGATGGAGGCTCTGAAGGCCCAGAGCGAGGCGTAAGTAACTGCTTCACTCTCCGTCATTGCGGCGTTCCCGCCACCTCACCATTGCCGAGCAGCGCAGCAGCGCCTACGTCACGCGGCAGCAGGCAGAGCGCCGGCATCCTCAGGATCATTTCTCTTCTCCTGCTCTCCTGCGGCCGGTGCATCCATCTTGCAGATGCCGATTTTTTCCAGCGCCTTGAGCTGGCGGTAGGAGTTGCGCGACAGCTCGAAACGATCCATCATGAACCCGACACTTTCAAAGTAGAAGATGGCGTCCTGGAGGGCGCGGGCGTAGTTTCCCGCCCCATCCGGCTGCTTCTCCGGGAGGCAGATGAGGACCTCTCCGCTGTCGAGCAGGTGCCAGGCGAGGTGGATGGCCGTTTTCCCTCCCTGTTCCACCACGCAGACATAAGCGCTGCAATCCTGGGATCGTCTCCCTTCCGGCGTGGCCCGGATCACGTTTGCCGAACCGTAGACTTCAACGATATCATCGGTTGAATGATAGGAAATGACCGATACCTGCGGGGCGTAGCGAATGGTCGAGTCGCCGACAGTCGCCGGGCCAAGGCTGCCGAACCCGGCAAAGCCGGGACCGGTATCCGTCAGTCCCAGGGCGGCAAAGGGTGACGCCACGGCAGACGGTTCGGCGCCGGTCTGGCCGAACAGGGACACAGGACGGGGGCCTGCTTCCTCCATCTGCATCAGCTTTTCCTCCAGGGCCTGCTTCTCCCGCGTAAGGCGCTCCACCGCTTTGTGGGCCTTTTTCTTGAAGCTGCCGGCGATGGTGTCCCACAGCTTTTTCTCGCCCAACAGATGTTCCTGTCTGGCCGAGAGAGACTTGAGTTCGATGCTGGCCGTTTTCAGTTCCAGCTCCTTTTCAGCCAGGAGCGTCTCGTAACGTTGCCGTGCCTCCATCTGCTCGTATTCAAGGCGTTTGATGCTGCTCTGCAACCCTTCCTGCTCCTGTACGCGGGGGTCCATCTCCTGCTGCCGCTCGATCCCCGCGCTCTCCCTGAGAACCGCCAGTTCGGCCCTGAGCGCCTCCCGCTCGTTGACGAACACCTGCTGCTCTTTCAGCACGTTTTTCAAGGTGTCCTGCATGACGCTGTTTTCGTGGCGGGCAGCGGCAAGTTCGTCTCGCAGCAGTTGTTCCCGTTCCGTGGCGGCATGCCCTTCCGCGTCACGCCGGGCGACCTCCCCGGCAAGCTGCTCTTCGGCACGCAATCGCTCGGCCGCCACGTCCTGATGGAGTCTGTCCAGTTCCCGTCGCAGTGCGGCCGACGCTTCTTCCGCCCGTTCCAGACGGTGCCCCAATTCATTCGCCCTTGTCTCGGTCTCCCGCTGGTTTGCCGTTTCCCTGACAAGCATCTCCTCAAGGGCGCGCAGCGCCTCGGTCTTACTTCCCAATTCGGCAAGCAGATCGGCCTCGCCCTCCGGGGCCTGCTCCTGCCGCCTGTCGCCCGGCTCCTGTTGAAACGCCCTCTCCCTCTCCCGGTACAAGGCGATGGTTCTCTCCAGCTCCAGTTTGATGCCCAAGATGGTTTGTTCGGCCATCCTTTCGGTCTCGTCCTTGGCTGACTCCATATCGGTCAAGGCTCTCCTGAGGTCGGCCACTTCTGCGGAAAGCGCGGCAACCTCGGGTGGCGTGACCTCCGGCAAGGAAAGCGAGACTGACCCGGCGGCGGCAAAGTCATGGAGCGGGGCGTTGTCAGGCTCTTCCGCAGGGTGCGCAACGGTTTTGGACGGGGAGGGCGGGCGCATGACATTGATGCCTTGGATAATGACCTGGCGCATGGCAGCGCTGTAATCGAGTTTTAGCGGCTCCATGTCGAAACCCATGGACTTTGTGAGCTTCAGGGCCTCGTTGACGAGACGTTTCTGATCGGCAGGCTTTCGTACATCGCCGGTTGTTGAGAGGATAACGGGACATTGGGTGGAAATATCGAAGAAGGCAACATACACGCAAAACCGGTCGTCTTCTCGGGCACTGCAGACGTACGCCTCGCACGGGTGCCCCTGGCATTGTGCTTCGGGGGGAACGGCGCTGTTGGAGGAACGGTAGAGCTCGGCGAGATCAGGTTCCTTGATCTCGATATGGGTGAGGGAGTGATCCAGGGAAAACGCCATGCACAACCTCCGTTAGCAGGCTGCCGAAAATCTACTGCGGGGTTGGTCTGCGGCGTTGCCGCTCGCTCAAAAGCTCACCGTACCGATGGGTACGCCTCGCTTCCTCGTTCGCTTGCGCCTTGAATACCAACCTCCTCATGACGATTTCCAACAGCCTGTTAGTGCCGTTTTCCCCACGGGGAGAACGGACGGAACAGGCTTTGACCCTTTTGACCGTTGCAACATAAACGGGTGCAAAAGATCTGATCTTTCGGCACCCGGCTGTCTCAAAGAGACCCTTAGGCTATCCGTCCCGCCATTGCTGGCGGTTTAGTAGTATCGTTTATCAGATGGTCAATAAAATATTTTAATTTATATAGTAATTAATTTTAAGCGCGACAACAAGTTTGTCAAGCGGTATTTGGTTGTTCGGCGAGATGGAAGTAACGGCACCGCCCCGTTTACGCCGCAATGGCGGATCAGCGCTTCATGGCATCGTCCATGACCTTGTAGGCGCAGAACTCGCCGCACATGGTGCAGGCCCCGTGGTCGGCAACCGGCGAATTGGCTCGGAACTCCCGTGCCCTGTCCTCATCCAGCGCCAGGGCGAATTGCCCTTCCCAGTCCAGTTTTTTCCTGCACTTTGCCATCTGGATGTCCTTGTCCATGGCCCCTTTGACACCCTTGGCGATGTCGGCCGCGTGGGCGGCGATACGGGAGGCGATCACGCCGTCACGCACGTCCTGCACGTCCGGCAGGCGCAGGTGTTCGCTGGGGGTGACGTAGCAGAGGAAGTCGGCCCCGGCGGCTGCTGCAATGGCCCCGCCGATGGCGCAGGTTATATGGTCGTATCCCGGTGCGATATCGGTGACCAGAGGGCCCAGGACGTAGAACGGCGCACCGTGACACAGACGTTTCTGCAGCAGGATGTTGGCCTGGATCTGGTTCAGGGGCATATGCCCCGGCCCTTCGATCATGACCTGCACCCCGGCCTCCTGAGCCCGCTGGGTCAGTTCTCCCAGAATGATCAGCTCCTGGATTTGAGCCCTATCGGTGGCGTCGGCCAGGCATCCGGGACGGAAACCGTCACCCAGCGACAGAGTCATGTCGTATTCCTTCGTGATCTCCAGGAGCTTGTCGAAGTGCTCGAAGAGCGGGTTTTCCTGGTGATTGTAGGCCATCCATTCGATGGTGAAGGCCCCGCCTCGGGAGACCACGTCCATCAGGCGCCCCTCGTTTCTCATCCGGTCCACCGTGGAGCGGGTCACGCCGCAGTGCACGGTGATGAAGTCCACGCCGTCCTCGGCGTGTTTGATGATGCCGGCGAAGATGTCGTCCACCGTCATGTCCACGATGGCCTTCTTCTTGACCCGCACGGCATCCAGGGCGGCCTGGTAGAGCGGCACGCTGCCGATACAGGCTTTCGTCTCCGCCACCACGGCCCGCCTGATCTCGTCAACCGGCCCGCCGGTGGACAGGTCCATGATGGCGTCGGCGCCGTATTTCACGGCAATGCGGGCCTTTTCCAACTCTTTCTGCATGTCGGTGTCGTCGGAGGATGAGCCGATATTGGCGTTGATCTTGGTGCGAAGTCCGGCTCCCACCGGCAGGGGGGTGCCGTTGGCATGTTTGATGTTGTGGCAGATAACGATGGTGCCGGCGGCTATGCCATCGCGGATGAACTCGGGTGCGACCCCTTCCGCTGCTGCTGCGGTCTGCATCTGTTCGGTGATGAGGCCCCGTCGGGCATATTCTAGTTGGGTCATTGCGTGCTCCGTGAAAAAAACAGGGTTATGGATTATCGGTCATGGTGCTGCGCCGCGGCAAAATGATTCACCGGGCTATGTCCCTTGCCCAGGGGGTGGGCCAGGCGGATGGCGGCGGAGATGAACTCCTTGGCCTTTTCCACGGCGCTTTTGAGGGGTTCTCCCTGGGCGAGAAAAGAAGCGATGGCCGAGGCGTAGGTGCAGCCGGTGCCATGGGTGTTGCTGGTGAAGACCCGTTCCGCCGCATACTCCCGTGATTCGTACCCGTCAAAGAGGATGTCGATGGATTGCCGGCCGGTGAGATGCCCACCCTTGAGCAGCACGTTGGCCGGGCCAAGGGCGTGCAGGTCGATGGCCGCCTGCGCCATCTCCGTCTCGGAACGGATCGCTCTCCCCAAGAGGCGCTCGGCCTCGGGAATGTTGGGGGTCAGCAGGTAGGCCTGGGGCAGCAGTTGGTCGATCATGACGCGGATCGAATCGCGATCCAGCAGCGCCGTGCCCCCCTTGGAGATCATGACGGGGTCAATGACCAGCGGGATAAGGTCCGCGCGCTCAGCCAGGAGTTCGGCCAGCGCCGAGACGATGGCGGCGGTGTGCAGCATGCCGGTCTTGATTACGTCCACCGGGATGTCGGCCAGCACGGTATTTATCTGGTCCGCGACAAAGGAGGCAGGGAGACCGTGAATGGACGAAACCCCCCGCGTGTTCTGAGCGGTCAGGGCGGTCAGGGCGCTGGCAGCGTAGCTTCCCAGGAGGCTTATGGTCTTGATGTCGGCCTGAATCCCGGCCCCGCCGCCCGAGTCGCTGCCGGCAACACTCAGGACGGAACCACGCGGATGGGGGCACGTGCGGTTGAAGAGCAGTTTCAACTCGGCAACCGCGATGTCCGGGCGGGGGTTGGACAAGACCGATGCGATCACCGCCACGGCATCGGCGCCGGCGTCGATCACCCGGCAGGCGTTGCTGGTGGTGATGCCGCCGATGGCCACCACCGGGAGTTTGATGCGGTCGCGAATAGCGGAAAGGCCGCAGATGCCGGGCATGTGGGTAATGACCTTGCTGTCGGTCGGATACATGGCGCCGAAACCGATATAATCGGCCCCCTCCTGTTCCGCCTGGATGGCCTCGTTCAGATTATGGGTCGATTTGCCGATGATCTTGCCGGAACCGAGCATCTCCCGTGCTTCGGCAATGCCGCCGTCGTCCTGGCCCAAGTGGACGCCGTCCGCATCCAGATCCCTGGCCAGGCGGATGTCGTCGTTGACGATGAAGACCGCCCCGAAGCGCTTGCAGAGCTCCTTCAGTTCGTGCCCTTCCTCAAGGCACGTCTCGCGGCCCTTGTCCTTGGCGCGGTATTGCAGCACCGCCACGCCGCCACGCAGGGCGATGCGCACTCGTTCAATCAGGTTGTCCCCCCGGTCGGTAATCAGATAAACGCCTGAGATCGGCGGGAATGATTGCGCCGTGTTGTTGATGACCAGACGAAACCGTCTGCTGGAATCGCCCATGGCATATCCCCCGTGATAAAAAAGGCCGCACTGATTGATACAGGCGGCCGGGTTCATAAAGATGAACAGTCGTGTAAGCCGCTTTCCTACGCCGGGATAAACCGGATCAGGTTCAAAGGGTCTGATTCCGCAGGAATCATCTCAGTTCGTACGAACTCCCCCAGGGCCTTGTTGCGTCCGTCTACGGTACTGGAATTAACCTCACCTGTCAATGGGTATAAAAACAGGACGGTTGCCCCTTTCCGTTTCGTCGGTGCTCCCCCTTTACAGTCACCGGCAGACATGGTAATAAGCGTGACGGAACCTTTCTCCCTTCTGTTATCGCCGGAATGAGGTTCAGAAAGGAGTCTCACGACATTGTACGACAGCAGACCGACGTTTGCGGAAATCGACCTCACGGCACTGTACCATAATTTTCGGGTCATCAGATCTGCCATCCCCAGCAGGACGGAGATCCTTGCGGTGGTCAAGGCCGACGCCTACGGCCACGGCTTCATGGATATCAGCCGCGAACTGGAAGGACTGGGGGTGAACGCCTTCGGCGTCGCCTTCCTGGCCGAGGGAATCCAACTGCGCAAGAGTGGCATCGACAAGCCGATCCTCCTCCTGGGGGGGGTGTATCCCGGCCAGGAGCGCAAATGCATCGGCTATAACATCTCCACCGCCCTCTTCACGCAGGAGCAGGCCCGCTCCCTCAACCTGGCCGCCGGCAAGCTCTTTCGCAAGGCCCAGGTCCATCTCAAGATCGACACCGGCATGGGGCGTCTGGGAATATCCCATGCCGATGCCCCCGCGTTCCTGAGGGAGCTGAAACAACTCCCTCATCTCGCTCTGGAGGGGATCTTCTCCCATTTTGCCAGTGCCGACGAATTGGACGAGTCGGGTCAGGACTTTACCGGTATCCAGGCGGAGCGGTTCGCCCGGGTGGTCGCCGAGGCCCGCAAGGCCGGGTTTTCCCCGCGCTACATCCACATCGCCAACAGCGCCGCCTCCCTGCTCCGTGATGACGCCGACTGTAACCTGGCCCGTCCCGGCATCGTGCTCTATGGCGCCATGCCTTCACCCGATTTCCAGGGGAAGCTGGACGTCAGGCCGGTCATGCGCCTGAAGAGCCGCATCGCCATGCTGAAATGGGTTGAAGCCGGCACGACCATCAGCTACGCCCGCCGCTTCACCGCCTCCCACAAGACCTTGATCGCCAGTGTGCCGGTGGGCTACGCCGACGGATATCCCCGCGCCCTCACCAACCGGGGCGAGGCCCTGATCAGGGGGCAGCGGGCGCGGGTGGCCGGGACTGTCTGCATGGACTGGATCATGCTGGACGTGACCGATATCCCCGGCGTCGCGGTAGGGGACGAGGTGGTCCTCATGGGGGCGGACGGCGCGGGAAACTGTATCCATGCCGAAGAATTGGCGGCCCTGGCCGGCACCATCCCCTACGAGATCTTCTGCGGCATTAGCAAACGGGTACCCCGGATTTACCTGAAATAGAAACCAGAAAAGGACGGTCATGATCAAGCTGACACAACAGGTAAAAGCCGCCGGTTGAGCCGCGAAACTGGGCCCTGCGGGCCTGGCGAAAGCCCTGGATGGGCTTTGGGCGCACCGTGACGCACATCTTCTCGTAGGTCCCGAGACATCCGACGACGCCGGAGTCTACAGGATCGGGCCGGAGTGCGCCCTGGTCGAGACGGCCGACATCATCACCCCGCTGGTGGACGATCCCTTCACCTTTGGCCGCATAGCCGCGGCCAACGCCATTTCCGACGTCTACGCCATGGGTGCCCGCCCCGTGACCGCCATGAATCTGGTCTTTTTCCCGGCCTGCTCCCTGCCGATGGATATCCTGCGGGAGATCCTGGCCGGCGGGCAGAGCGTGCTGAACGAAGCAGGGGTCTGCCTGGTGGGGGGGCATACGGTGGAGGACGACGAGTTGAAGTACGGTCTCTCCGTGACCGGCCTGATAGCGCCCGACGCGATTATCCGCAACTCCACCGCCCGCCCCGGCGATCTCCTGATACTGACCAAGCCTTTGGGGAGCGGGATCATCGCCACTGCAATCAAGGGGGAGATGGCTCCAGCCAAGGCTGTCGACGAGGCCGTGACCTGGCTGACCACCCTCAATCTTGCCGCCGCCGGCCTGATGCGGGAGTGCAATGCCTCCGCAGCCACCGACGTGACCGGTTTCGGTCTGATCGGCCATTGCAGCGAGATGGCCATAGGCTCCGGGGTAAGCATCCGCCTCCGGCTCACCGCGATCCCCCTCATGTCTGGAGTGACGGAGTTGATGGCCGACGGTATGGTGCCGGCCGGCTGCTACCGCAACCGGGACCACTATGCGCCTTTGATGAGCGGGAGAGATGCTGCCGACGAGGCCCTTGTGCCGCTCTTCGACCCCCAGACCTCCGGCGGGCTCCTGATCGCCTTGGCACCGGAGGATGCCCGGAATTTTCTGGCCGAAGCCGGGAAACGGGGCATCTTTGCCGCACAGATCGGCGTGGTGCTGCCCCGGCAGGCCTGCACCATCGAGATCACCTGATGCCCGGCTACGCACTTGCAATGGACCTGGGCACCACCACCCTGGCCGCTTCCCTGATCGATTGCACCACCGGCCGACGGCTGGCCATGACCGGCAGCATGAACCCCCAGCGCCGTTTCGGGGCCGATGTGGTGTCGCGCCTGGACGCGGCGGTCCACTCGGAGGAGTCGCTGCAAGAGATGGCGTCCCTGATCCGTGCCGAACTGCTGCGTCTGGCTCATGAGCTCTGCGCCGGAAGCGCCGTCCCGTGGAGCGCGGTCACACAGGCAGCCATTGCCGGGAATCCGGCCATGCAACACCTGCTGCTGGGACTGTCGGTCAAATCCCTGGTCTTTCCACCCTATCGCCCCCTGTTTACCAGCGGCAAACTGGTGACGGCGGAGGAGCTGGAGTGGGACGGCGCGGCCCAGGTCTATTTGTTCCCCATGCCGGGCGGTTTCGTGGGAGGGGACACGGTGGCCTTCCTCTACGGTGCGGCGCCGGGCGAGGCCACCTTGTGCCTGGATATGGGCACCAACGGTGAGATGGCCCTGAACACGGGCGACACTATCTGGGCCACCTCGGCCGCGGCCGGGCCGGCCTTTGAGGGGGGCAACCTCACCTGCGGCATGGCAGCTTTGCCGGGGGCCATCAATTCCATCCGCATCGAGACAGAGCGGGTGAGGATCACAACTCTGGGCAATGTGGAACCTGCGGGCATCTGCGGTTCGGCCGCCATCGAGTTGATCACGGAACTCTTGCGCCTGGAGATCCTGGAAGAGGGGGGGAGGCTCCGCACCGGCGCCGAAATTCCCTCGAACCTCGGCCAGCGGGTGGTGGAAAAGGACGGAGAGAATGCCTTTGTCATCCATCGGGATGCCCGGCGGTCGTTGCTTCTCACCCAGCGGGATATCCGCCAGATCCAGTTGGCAAAGGGAGCTATCCGGGCCGGCATGGAGGTGTTGGCCGAGCGCGCCGGTATACCTTTTACCGGCCTGCGGGACGTGCTACTGACCGGTTCGTTCGGTGCGGTCTTGCGACCTTCGTGGCTTAAAACCATTGGAATTTTCAGCGAAGGCATGGTACAAATCTCACATTTTACCCCAGAAGGGGCGCTGGCCGGCGTTGAACGTGCCCTGGCAACGAACGACGGGTTCGAATCCGTGGAGAGACTCGGCGAACGGTTCCGGGTGGTGCCGCTTTCCGGTACGCCGCTGTTCGAGACCAAATTCATGGAGCATATTGACTTCCCGCACCCGTAAATCTTAAAAAATTCTGCCACGGAGACACAGAGACACAGAGAAAATCAAGGGCAGACTATGCAGAAGAATCAGGTTAACGGCAGATGTTAGGCCTTTGTCCTCTTTATCTCTGTTAAATCGTTTTTGCTTTTGACGTTCTCCGTGTCTCTGCGGCAGATGTTTGTTTTTATTTCCGATTATCAACTTTAGAGAGCGAAGGAGCAGGTCCAATGGCCAAGATCACCAGGGCGCTGATCAGCGTTTCCGACAAGACAGGCATCATCGAGTTTTCCAAACAACTGGCCGGCTACGGAGTCGAGATACTCTCCACCGGCGGCACGGCCAAGCTGCTGCGCGAGGCCGGCCTGACCGTAAAGGATGTCTCCGAGTTCACCGGTTTCCCCGAGATGCTGGACGGCCGGGTCAAGACCCTGCATCCCAAGGTGCACGGCGGCCTGCTCGGCATGCGCAGCAATCCCGCCCATGTTGCCAAGATGAAGGAACACGGCATCGAGAACATCGACATGGTGCTCGTCAACCTGTATCCTTTCGAGGCCACCGTGGCCAAGGATGGGTGCCGGCTGGAAGACGCCATCGAGAATATCGACATCGGCGGCCCCACCATGCTCCGTTCGGCCGCCAAGAACTACCCGGATGTGACCGTGATCGTGGACCACGCCGATTACGGCCGGGTCCTTGAAGAGATGGCAACCGCCAAGGGATGCGTCTCCCCGGCCACCAACTTCGACCTCGCGGTCAAGGTGTTCCAGCACACCGCCGCCTATGACGGCGCCATCTCCAATTACCTGGGGGCGCGCCTCGGCGAGGAGCCCCAGGCATACCCGGCCACTTTCACCATCCAGGTCAAAAAGGCCCAGGACCTGCGCTATGGCGAGAATCCCCAGCAATCGGCCGCCTTTTACGTGGAAAAGGACATTGCCGAACCGTGCGTCTCCAATGCCGTGCAATTGCAAGGCAAGGAGCTTTCATTCAACAACATTATCGACCTGGATGCCGCCATAGAGACGGTCAAAGAGTTCGAACAGAGCGCGGCGGTCATCATCAAGCATACCAACCCCTGCGGCGTGGCCCTGGCCGATACGCCTCTCAGCTCCTACCTCAAGGCGCGGGAATGCGACCCGGTTTCGGCCTTCGGCGGCATCGTCGGCTTTAACCGCCAAGTGGATGCTGCCACGGCCCGGGAACTCGCCTCCACCTTCCTGGAGGCGGTCATTGCCCCCGGCTATAGCGACGAAGCCCTGGAGATATTCACTGCCAAGAAGAACGTGCGGGTGATGCAGGTGCCGCTGTTGGAAGCGTATGTTGCCCAGGGGTATGACCTCAAGAAGGTGGTGGGCGGACTGCTGGTCCAGGGGCGCGATTTGGGGATGGTGCGGGCGGCCGACTGCCGAGTGGTGACCGAGCGCACCCCCACCGCCTCGGAATACGATGCGCTCGATTTTGCCTGGCGGGTCTGCAAGCACGTCAAGTCCAACGCCATTGTCTTTACCAACCGCGACCAGACCGTGGGAATAGGGGCCGGCCAAATGTCCCGGGTCGATTCCTCCAAGATCGCCGTGCAGAAAGCGTTGCTGCCGACCCAGGGCACGGTGCTGGCGTCCGATGCCTTCTTCCCGTTCCGCGACGGGGTGGACACCGCGGCGGAAGCAGGCGTCACGGCCGTCATCCAGCCGGGCGGGAGCGTGCGCGACGATGAGGTCATCAGGGCGGCCAACGAGCACGGGATAGCCATGGTGTTCACCGGCATGAGGCACTTTCGGCACTAGATTACCCACTTTTCCGTGATCTCGGCTTGCTGATTAAAATCTATCATCCGCTAACGATAAAATCCTCCTTTAACAAAGGGGGATTTGCCCTTGAGCTTTAAAAGCAAATCCTCCCTGTCCCCCTTTTTAAAAGGGGGGAACAATATGGCGGAAATTTGAGTGCCAATAAGGTCGCTTATCTTCCTTGACCTCTTGAAAAATTGGACGATTTTTTAAATTGAGCATGTACAAATGACGAGGAGTTAATCCATGAAAGTTTTGGTGGTTGGCGGCGGAGGCCGGGAACATGCGTTGGTGTGGAAGATCGCCCAATCGCCGCTGGTAACGAAGGTCTTTTGCGCCCCCGGCAATCCGGGGATCGGCCAACTGGCCCAGAACGTCCCGATTCGGGTTGACGAGTTGGACAGGCTGCTGGACTTCGCGCGCAACGAGGGGATCGGGCTCACGGTGGTGGGGCCGGAGCAGCCCCTCTCCCTGGGTATCGTGGACCTGTTCGAGGAACAGGGGCTCAAGATCTTCGGCCCCCGGAAGGACGCGGCCATCATCGAGGCCAGCAAGGCGTTTTCCAAGGACCTGATGCAGAAATACGGCGTCCCCACTGCTGCCTACGGCGTCTTCACCGATGTTGCGCCAGCCGAGGAATTCATTGACCGGACCGGGGCTCCGATTGTGGTCAAGGCTGACGGCCTGGCTGCCGGCAAGGGGGTCATCATCGCCCAAACTCGCCAGGAGGCGATGACAGCCGTCAGGGACATGCTCAGCGGCAATGCCTTCGGCAGCGCCGGCGCCCGGGTGGTAATCGAGGAATTCCTCACCGGGGAGGAGGCCTCCTTTCTGGCGATCACCGACGGCAAGAACATCATCCCCCTGGCCAGTGCCCAGGATCACAAACCTATCTTCGATGGCGACAAAGGCCCGAATACCGGGGGCATGGGGGCTTATTCCCCCGCACCGGTGGTGACACCGGCAGTGCATGAACAGGCGATGGCCGAGGTGCTCCGCCGGACGGTCGACGGCATGGCCGCCGAGGGGCGCCCCTATCGCGGCGTGCTGTATGCGGGGTTGATGGTAAAGGAAGGCCGGGTCAGAACCCTGGAGTTCAACGCCCGTTTCGGGGACCCGGAGTGTCAGCCGCTCCTGATGCGGATGAAGTCCGACATCGTGCCGATCCTGATGGCCGTGGCCGAAGGGGATCTGGCAGGCCGTTCCATTGAATGGCACGACAAGGCGGCGGTCTGCGTTGTCATGGCCAGCGAGGGATATCCGGGCGACTACCGCACGGGAGACGCGATCAGCGGCCTGGACAAGGCAGCCGAACTGGATGACGTGTTTGTCTTCCACGCCGGCACCGCTGCCAAAGACGGCCAATGCGTCACCGGAGGCGGCCGGGTCCTGGGGGTCACCGCCCTGGGCGCGACGGTGCGGCAAGCCATTGATCAGGCCTACCGGGGGGTCGAGCGGATCACCTGGCCAGGGGCGCAGTACCGCAAAGACATCGGCAATAAGGCGCTCAACCGCGGGTAAGATCAGTACCTGCACCTCTGCTACAGAGACACAGAGAAAATTTAAGTGCAAAAACCAGTTAAATCTATTTTTTGTTTCTGAATTTCTCCGTATCTCCGTGGCAGAAGTTATGTTTTTTATACGTGGTTGAATTTAATAAGGAGTGAAGCTATGAAAGCAATGGGCGAATCACCACAGGTTTTGATCATCATGGGGAGCGATTCCGACCTGCCGGTGATGGAGGAGGCTGCCGGGGTGCTCCGGAAATTCGGCATCGCCTTCGAGATGCGGATCTCCTCGGCTCACCGCTCACCGGCCAGGACCATGGCCCTTGCGGCCGAAGCGGCCGGGCGGGGCATCAAGGCGATCATTGCCGGAGCCGGGATGGCAGCCCATCTGGCCGGCGTGGTGGCTGCCAAGACCACCCTGCCGGTGATCGGTGTGCCTATGCCGGGCGGGGCGCTGAACGGCGTTGACGCCCTGTACTCGACGGTGCAGATGCCGGGCGGGATTCCGGTGGCGACCATGGCGATCGGCAAGGCCGGGGCTAAAAATGCCGGGTTGTTCGTTGTCCAGATCCTGGCCCTTTGCGATGAGAGGCTTGCCGGTGCGATCATCGACTATCGCCGCGAGATGGATGACGAGGTGGAGAGCAAGGACGCCGCCCTGCAGGCGGCGGGCCGTGAAGCATGAGCCAGGGGGCTTTTTGCTTGACATCCTTTTTTGCCGTGTAGTAACTTCGTCCTGCTTTTTATATTTTTTATGGAGGAATAAAAATGAAAAACGTTGTTGTTGCACTGTTTGCCCTCGTTGCATTTGCGGGCACCGCCTTTGCCGCTCCCGAGTTCATTGAGCTGAAAAGAGGGGTTAAGTTCAACCACAAGGCTCACATCGCCGCCATCGGCAACTGCAAGAAGTGCCATGAAAAAGGACCCGGCAAGATCGAAGGCTTTGGCAAGGATTGGGCCCATAAGAACTGTAAGGGTTGCCACGCCGAGGGCAAAAAAGGCCCCACGAATTGCAAAGAGTGCCACAAATAACAATTCCTGATTCATAGTTTTGGCATGCCTTGAAGAGGGGTGACGCGAAGTCTGCTGTCATCCCTCTTTTTGTCTCCAGTGTCCTGTGCGGGGGACTCACCGCACAGGACACCAGGGGAGTAAATCGAAGCTGTTCCAAAAAAAGAGTGCATTTTTTATAGTTCTTGAGCTAAAATCAAAAATCCAAGCCTGACGCCTGGGGCGGCAGGCTGCTGACATCATGACCGGGAGATACCATTGGCAACCACCGACCGCAGCTTCGTTCAGTCACTTTGGGATTTTTTCTGTTCTCTCAAGCTCACCATATCCCTCCTGATCTCCCTGGCGCTTACCTCGATCATCGGCACCATCATTCCCCAGGGAAAACTTGCGCCGGAATACGTGGCCACGATCAGCCCCATTAAGTTCCAGATCTATTCCAAGCTCGGTTTTTTCGACATGTACCACAGTATGTGGTTCATCACGCTCCTGTACGTCTTCAGCCTCAACCTGGTCTGCTGCTCCGTCAAGCGGTTGCCGCACGTGTTCAAGTTCATCAGCGAACCGACCCTGGTGCTGGGGGAGAGTCTGCGCAAAGGTTTTTCCCTGAAGCAGGATCTCAGCTTTTCGACGTCGCTCGACAAGGGGCGCGAGGCCCTGGCCGCGTTTCTCGGGAAGGAGTTCGGCACTCCGGTCGTTACCGAGCAGAACGGGGAATACCATCTCTTCGCCCAGAAGAGCGCCTGGTGCCGCCTGGGGGTGTATGTCGTCCACCTGAGCATCCTGGTCATCTTCGTCGGCGCCATCATCGGCTCGCTGTTCGGGTATAAAGGTTTTGCCGCCATCGTTGAAGGCTCCAACGTGTCGAGCATCCAGGCCCGCAACGGCGCGGAAATCCCCTTGGGGTTCGACCTCCGCTGCGAACAGTTTACCGTATCCTATTATGATTCCGGCGCGCCGAAGGAGTTCAAGAGCATCCTGACGGTCCTGGAAAACGGCAAGCCGGTCAAGGATTATACCAATGTCCGGGTCGTGGTGAACGAGCCGCTGACCTACAAGGGTTTCACCTTCTACCAGTCCAGTTTCGGGCAGGCCAGCGAAAGCAGCGACCACACCTTATCGGCGAAATCGCGCTCGGGCGATCTTAGCCAACGTTTTACCCTGCGGGAGGGCCAGGCAATCACCCTGAAGGACGGCACCTCCCTCAAGCTGTTGGAGACGGCCCAGGATATCAGCCAGTTCATGCCCGGTTTCTCCGGACCGGCCGCCCGGGTCGAGGTCACCCCCAAGGGCAAAGCCGCCCAAACATTTATCGTGTTGAAGAACTATCCCGAGGTAAATGCCCAGCGGGACGATGACCTGCTGTTCCAGTACGAAGGGTCCAACGCCAAGATGTACACCGGACTCCAGGTAGCCAAAGACCCCGGCGTCTGGGTGGTCTGGCTGGGATGCACACTGATGGTGGTCGGCCTGTTCATCGCGTTTTTCATGTCCCACAAGCGGGTTTGGATCGTTGTTTCCAAGGGACATGCCCGGATGTACGGCAATGCCAGCAAGAACCAGGCTGCATTCCAGATGCAGTTCGAGGAGCTGTCCGACAAGTTTAAAAACCTGAAAATCTAGCGGAGGTTACCCGGTATATGACAAGTTCACTTCTATTCAACGTGACAACGATCGCCTACATGGCGTCAATGGTTGTCTTCTTCGCATTCCTCGGCAGCAAGAACAAGACCGTCGGCTTGGCCGGCAGCCTGCTGGCCTATGCCGGTTTTGCCATCCAGACCGTAGGCATTGCCCTGCGCTGGAAGGAATCGTACGCCTTGGGGTACGGCCATGCGCCGCTCTCCAACCTGTACGAGTCGGTAACATTCTTCTCCTGGACCATCATCCTCATCTATATTTTCATCGAACTTAAGTACAAGTACCGCATCGTCGGCGCTTTCGTGGTCCCATTTGCCCTCTTTGGCATGGCGTGGGCCCAGCTCGGCATGCAGAGCGGCATCGAGCCGCTGGTGCCGGCACTCCAGAGCAACTGGCTCCTGTATCACGTCATCACCTGTTTCCTCGGCTATGCCGCCTTTGCCGTGGCCTGCGGCATCTCCATCATGTACCTGTTCAAGGCCAACAGCGAAGAGCGGGGCGGTTCCAACCCCGCCGGCGGTCTCATGGGGATGTTTCCGCCGATCCGGGTGCTTGACGATCTCAACTACCGGGCGATCATGATAGGTTTTCCCCTATTGACCCTCGGCATCATTACCGGCGCGGCCTGGGCCAACTATGCCTGGGGCACCTACTGGAGTTGGGACCCCAAGGAAACCTGGTCCCTGATCGTCTGGTTCGTCTATGCCGCGTTTCTCCACGCCCGCTTTACCAGGGGGTGGGTCGGCAAGCGCGCCGCATGGCTTTCCATCATCGGTTTCGCGGCCACCATCTTCTGTTACCTGGGGGTCAACCTCTTCCTGTCCGGCCTGCACAGCTACGGCAGCTCGAAGATGTAGGCCGTCCTTAGGGACTCGGTACATCGGCAAATTCCAAGTCCCTTGATCGCGATCCGGCAAAACATTTTTGATGATTTTGTAAAACGAGTATGATTATATGAACCGGGAACACAATTCCCGGTTTTTTTATGGACCAACCAGCCATCTCCATCATCATACCGGTCAAGCCGGGGTTCAGCATAACGGCCGCACAGCGGCTGGCTGCGGTCGATTATCCGCCGGAGAGGTATGAGATCATCGTCGCCGAAGGATACAGCCCGAGCCGGCAGCGGAATGCAGCGGTGGCGACGGCCCGGGGCGAGATCGTCTACTTCCTTGATGACGACTCCCTGACCTCGCCCGGCTTCCTGGCCCTTGCCGCCAGCCACTACAAAGACCCGCAGGTGGCGGCCGTGGGCGGCCCGTCGCTTACCCCGGCGACCGACTCTCTGCTGCAGCGCAGCATCGGTGCGGCCCTGGCCTCGGTCCTGGGGGGCGGTGGGATGCGCAACCGCTACCGCGCCCAGGGGAAGGCGCGCCTGACCAGCGACAGCGAGTTGATCCTCTGTAACCTGAGCTTTCGCCGGGAGCGGTTTCTGGCCTGCGGCGGCCTTGACGAGCGGCTCTATCCCAACGAGGAAAACGAGCTCATGGACCGGATGCGCCAAACCGGCGCGGGCCTGATCCATGATCCGCAACTGGCGGTTTATCGCAGCCAGCGGCCGACTTGGCGACTGCTCTGCCGCCAGTTCCTGAACTACGGCCGGGGACGGGCCGAACAGACGCACATCAGCAGGCGCATCCAGCCCGCCAGCCTGATACCGGCCCTGTTCGTCGTCTACGCGGCGCTCGTGCCGTTTCTTTTCTGTTCATTGATGTGGTTGCCCCTGGCCGCCTACGGGCTCCTGGTGTTCGCCTTTTCCGTCCGGGAAGCGTCAACGGCGCGCAGCCTGGGGATGTTCTTCCGGTTGCCGCTCATCTACGCCATCATCCACCTGGCGTACGGGGCCGGCCTCTGGTGGGGGGCGCTGGGCACCCTCCTGGGCCGGCGGCGCAAACCTGGCGGCGAGGTCGCATTGCGGCTGGTAAAGGGATTGGACGATCCCCCCTGCGCGGGGAACTGAAGAGTAACGTAGAATAAAACGATTTCAGATTGTATAGTTCCATGTAACACTTGAGGTTACGCATATAATTCCCTCCCCCCGCTGGGGGGAGGGGACTTTTCAGAATAGTTGCTGTTACATGATACTGGATACAAGGGGGTGAAGGTGAGTGTGGAGCTGAGCATAGTTGTGCCGATCTACAACGAAGAGGAGAATGTGGCGGCGCTCTACGAGAGTGTTCGCGAGGCCCTGGCACCCACATCCCTGGAATACGAACTCATTTTTGTGGATGACGGCTCGGGCGACGCCTCGTTCAAGCTCCTGAAAGGGATTGCCGCCGAAGACCAGCGGGTGAAGCTCCTGCGCTTTCGCCGCAACTTCGGCCAGACAGCCGCCATGGCCGCCGGATTCGACGCAGCAAAGGGCAGTGTCATCATCCCCATGGACGGCGACCTCCAGAACGACCCGGCCGACATCCCCCGCCTGCTGGCAAAGCTCCACGAAGGGTATGACGTTGTCTCCGGGTGGCGCAAGGAGCGCAAGGACACCTTCGTCACCCGCAAGATCCCCTCCATGCTGGCGAATGCCCTCATCTCCACCATGACCGGCGTACACCTGCACGATTACGGTTGCACCCTCAAGGCCTACCGCCGCGAGGTGCTGGACGGCATCAACCTCTACGGCGAGATGCACCGTTTCGTGCCGGCCCTGGCCTCCCAGGTCGGGGCAAAGGTCGCGGAACTGCCGGTCAACCACCGGCCGCGCCTGTACGGCAAGAGCAAGTACGGCATCTCCCGGACGTTGCGGGTCGTACTGGACCTGATGACGGTCAAGTTCCTGCTGACCTACTCCACCAAGCCGATCCAACTGTTCGGCAAGTGGGGAGTCTACACCCTGCTGGCCGGTTGTCTCTCCGGCGGGACGACGCTGTACATGAAGATCTTCGACAATATGAGCATGAACCGCAATCCACTCTTGATCCTGACGGCCTTCCTGCTGTTCATGGGGATCCAGTTCATCGTCCTGGGGCTTCTGGGCGAACTGAACGCCCGGACCTACTTCGAGTCCCAGGGCAAGCCGATCTATGTGGTAAGGGACAGGGTAAACATTGGCTGATCCAGTGCTGAGAATCCTCATGGTGGCGCCCACGCCCTATTTCGCGGACAGGGGCTGCCACGTGCGCATCTACGAGGAGGCGCGCGCCCTGCGCAACCTGGGCCACGATGTCCGGATAGTCACCTACCACATCGGCAGGGACATGCGCGGCATCCCGGTGGTGCGCATCCCGCGGATACCGTGGTACAACCGGCTGGAGGCCGGCCCTTCCTGGCACAAACTCTACCTCGACCTGCTGCTCCTCTGCCGGGCGGCTGCCTTTAGTCTCCACTTCCGGCCCCACGTCATCCATGCCCACCTTCACGAGGGTGCCGGTATCGGCTGCCTGCTCAAGCTCATGACCCGCATCCCCCTGGTCTTCGATTACCAGGGGAGCCTCTCCGGCGAATGCATGGACCACGGCTTCTTCAAGCCCGGCTCCCTGATGGCCCGCATCTTCGGGCGGGTCGAGCGTGCCATCAACGGCTGCGCCGACCGGATCGTCACCAGCTCCAGCGCCGGATACAGCGACCTCATTAACGTCTGGGGAGTGGCCCCCGGCCGCGTTGTCTCCGTCATAGACGGCGTGGATACGGAGAAGTTCCGTCCCCATGACCGGCAGGATGCGAGGAAACACCTGGGGATCGCCCCGGATGTCCCGGTCGTTGCCTACCTAGGCATCATGAGTGCCTACCAGGGCACGGACCTGCTGCTGGACGTCGTAGCGCTCTTGAAGGCGCGAGGGGTGCGGGTCCGCTTCCTGGCCATGGGCTTCCCCCACGAACGCTACCAAGCCGCGGCCGAGGCGCTGGGGATCGGCGACATGATCACCTTCACTGGCAAGATCGACTATAACGATGCGCCGCTCTTCCTCTCGGCCGCCGATCTGGCGGTATCGCCCAAGCTGTCGTTGACCGAGGCCAATGGCAAACTCTTCAACTACATGGCCTGCGCCCTGCCGGTGGTGGTCTTCGACACGCCGGTCAACCGGGAGATCCTGGGGGATACGGGCATCTATGCGCGCCTGGGCGACAGCGCGGACTTTGCAGGGCGGATCGAGGCCCTGCTTGCGGACAGTGACGGGCTGAAGGGGCAGGGGGAGCGGGGGCGCGCCAGGGCGGTCAGCGAGCATGCCTGGCAGGCCAGGGGGACCAGATTGGTGGAGGTCTACCGGGCTGTTGTCGGCACGCCTGCGGCCTGATGCAGGTGAAAAGACTGTTTCTTGGAAAAAATTGCACAAAAGTTGTTGACACGCCGGTCCAATTTTGGTAGAAAACAAAACTCACCAAGCGGGAATAACTCAGTGGTAGAGTGCAACCTTGCCAAGGTTGAAGTCGCGGGTTCGAATCCCGTTTCCCGCTCCAAATAACTACATAGAATCATTTGCGATTCTTGACGATTTACCCCGACTTTCACCAAAACTTTCACCAAAAAGTTTTTAATGGAAGATTCGGGGTTTCGTTTTTTCGAGGGATAATAATCGGTTGCTGCGGGAAAGGTATTGGTTGACTGTACCCGACTGTAGCTGATTGCTTCTTTTTCGGTTCCGCGAAGTCCCGGCCATAATATTCGAAAATCTGCCAAAAATCCTCTTCAAGCCCTTCGATGTAATCCCCGTACACTTCATGGATCATTTTCTTTGATCCATTTTTTTGATGACGAGGATCGCTTCACCTACCTGAAACTTTTGGCTGGATATTCACTAAAGCATCACTTCCGAATCTGGGCATATTGCCTGATGAACAGCCATGTACATCTGCTTGCAGTGCCTCAGACGGAAACCTCTCTTGCCCGTAGAATAGGATTGACCCATTAGGTGTATACCCAACACCTCAACCGTAAATTAAATCAATCCGGTCGAATCTGGCACAACCGTTTCTATTCGTGCATCGTCGAACGCAACCAGTACCTCTGGGCGGTCGCTCGCTATATTGAACGCAATCCCCTGAAGGTGGGTTTGACGGAAAGCGCATGTCAGGAGCAAAATTCACGGATAAAATAGTAGAGACCCTTGCCGGCCGGGAGAAGATAACAGCAGCAATAGCATCCGGGGTACAGGATGCACTCAAAAAAACATAAACAGGCCGGTAATCTTGTTGTCGTCTGGCGTGACAGGAAAATGGTCTCGTTGGCGCGGGAAGAGCTTCAAGTGTAATATTAGCTCTTGCAGGATAAATAGCGTATTGTTATTGTGTGTTCGAACGAATGTTCGATAAATTGGTCGAGCCGCATGGTGTGTGGCCATTTCAACCAATAGAGCAATTAATCTTGAATTCTATTCACACTTTCCTGCGTAAAATGATTCCAATTCGCCCAAGTTATCCTGTGAAGGGAAGCCCCTTTGAAAGTCCAAATTTATAATGCAGCAACAAATTATGCTGTACAAAATCATTAGAATGGTCACGGTGTACCAATACAGTACAAAATAGGGAGATGTGAAGATGACGTGGTTCAATAATCTGAAGACAGGCAATAAGCTGATAATCGGCTACGCTTTAATTGTTCTCATCTCAGTAGTGGGCGGGATTGTCGGGTTTGGAAATATCAGCAAGATTAGCAATGAGCAGAAAGACACCTACCAGTTCAATACCGTTCCACTAGGAATCCTGGGGGTCATCGGTGACCATTACCAACAGATAAGGATCGACCTGAGAAATGCCGTCATTGCCAAAAATAAAAATGATGTAGATAAGTTCGCGGATAGCGTCCGTAGCGGTCATAAGAGCATGGCGGACAAGCTGGCTGAGCTTGACAAGATGATTCGCGAACCGGAGCAAAGGAAGGTTTACGAACAGGTGGTTGATGAGTTCAAGGCATATAGTAACTGGGAGGAAAAACTCCTTGGCCTGATCCGCGAGAGCAAAGATCAGGAGGCATTCGACGTTCTCCAGAGCGATGCTTACAAAAAGTCCACTAAGATAATCAGGGATGGCTTGACGAATCTTCAGGAAATGAAAACAGCCAGTTCAAAAGCAAGGTATCTGGAAGGTGAAGCAAGTGGAGACTCTGCCAAAAACACCATGATTATTCTCCTGCTGGCTAATGTGTTTTTTGCTGTTGTGTTGGCACTATTCATTTCCCGCCTTATAACACGGCAGCTTGGCGGCGAGCCTAACGAAGTCAGCGACATTGCCAATCAGGTCGCTAATGGAGATTTGAGCCACGAGATTATTACAGCCTCCGGCGACACCACCAGCGTAATGGCTGCCATGAAGAAGATGGTACAGAACCTGAGGGAACTGGTATCACAGACAGTTACGATCTCCGAAATTATCGCCTCGGCATCCAACCAGCTTCATTCAACTTCAACCCAGATTGCCACCGGAGCGGAAGAGGCTGTTTCACAGACCAATACCGTCGCCACCGCCAGCGAAGAAATGTCGGCCACCAGCGGCGAGATTGCCAGCAACTGTTCCATGGCTGCCGAGGCATCACGCAAAACCACCGACTCAGCCAACGCTGGGGTCAAGGTGGTCAGCGATACCATTAACGGCATGAACGTCATTGCTGACCGGGTGCGCCAAACTTCAAAAACCATTGAGGCGCTGGGTAGCCGCTCCGACCAGATCGGCCAGATTGTCGGCACTATCGAAGACATCGCCGATCAGACGAACCTGCTGGCCTTGAATGCTGCTATCGAAGCGGCACGGGCTGGCGAGCAGGGCCGCGGCTTTGCCGTTGTGGCCGACGAAGTTCGAGCATTGGCCGAGCGGACCACCAAGGCCACCCGCGAGATTGGCGAGATGATCAAGGCGATTCAAAAAGAAACCCATGATGCGGTCAAAGCCATGGAAGAGGGTGTCGCCGAGGTCGAAAAAGGTGCCGTATCTTCCCATAAATCGGGCCAGGCGCTGGAGGAAATCCTGGAGAGGATCAACGAGGTCACCATCCAGGTCAGCCAGATCGCCACAGCTGCCGAGCAGCAGACCGCCACCACTGGAGAGGTAACCAACAACATCCAGCAGATCACCGAGGTGGTGCACCAGACCGCGCGCGGTGCCGATGAAACCGCGGGCGAGGCGGCCCAACTGGCCACTCAGGCCCAGAAGCTGCAAAGCCTTATCAGCCATTTCCGGTTGGCATAGGGAGGCGGCCATGAGCAATCTACTGGCAGTCACAGGAGAAGTGGCTAAAACTTCTCACGAGGTCTTCCAGTTGGTTAGCTTCGAACTGGGAGGCGAAGAGTATGGCATTGACGTGCTGACGGTGCGAGAAATCATCCGTGTACCGTCCATTACCTAGATGCCCGGCACGCCGGATTACGTGGATGGCATCATCAACATGCGCAGTTCGGTAGTACCGATGATCTCACTACGTAAATTCTTTGGGCTGCAAGAACGCGAGCAAAGGCTAAATAGGGACATCCATGATAAGTTTTGTCAAGGGGGGAAACGGAGATTTCCCTTAACCTTCCGAACTGCGCCGGTGGCCTTGTTTTTGCTCCTTCATGCCGTCCAATTTATTGATCTTTCCAAGTGGTCCGCGTGATCATGGATGCCCCTATTTGAGCCCCGACATTTTGAGACCGGCACTGTCGATAAATTTTACAATTAACAAATTCAAAAAAACGAAAAAAATGAATGATCAACAAACACAGCAGCTTGTATTTGTTGGCATAATAGTTGCTTTAAAAATATTGAAAAACCAATGTTTGTAACTGATTGAATTTTCAAAGGAGGAATAATTATGAAACGGTCATTAACCGCGATAACGCTGGGATGTCTGCTGGCATTCGCAGGATCAGTATCAGCTTATACCATTGATAATGGTGCAATTAATGTTGGGGGTCAAGATACCCTGATTTCATCAACACATCTATCCAATAGCAGCCCCTCGACGGAAACAGCTTGGATAAACAGCGTACTCAGTCAAAGTTTTGCTTCTGGTACACAGAGTACGCCAACATGGACTCAAGTTGATGGAAGCACTACACTCTGGGCTGCTGAACTTTCGAATAACCCCGGTTATTTTCTTGTCAAAACTGGAGAAGGTGGAATAACTAAAAATGGAAATTGGGATTTTCTGTTTCAAGATAACGCTAGTACTGGTTATGCGGTTATAGACCTTTATTCCGCTACAAATGGTCTGGACTTTAAATCTAATGTAGATGCTAGTGGTATAAGCCATATAACGTCAGTAGACTCAGGCTCCTCTACTCCTGTTCCTGAGCCTGGTACCATGATGCTTCTCGGCGCTGGTATGTTCAGTCTGGCGTTATTTGGAAAGCGCCGCATGAACAAAATGTCTTAATAGCCGATTATCAGCGAATCTAACTTGAAGGGCGTTGTGAAAACAACGTCCTTTCTTGTTTTGTGCGCCAGGCATGGCGCGTGGCGCGTAAGCGCCATCCAATCAGCTATGGTGGCTGATTGGTGACTTGGAGGTGCAAGTCCTCTTCGGACCCTGATGGTGGGAACCGATAGCTGAACAGCAAGGGTGTCCGTCGCGAG
>JARLHN010000012.1 GCA_031292255.1 Oryzomonas sp.
TCCTACTTCGACAAACTGGGGCTGGTGTCATTCATAGACCAGCACCACCGACTCCAACACACTTCATGAACCGCCGTGTACGGAACCGTACGCACGGTGGTGTGGGAGGACGGCGGGAGTAATCCCGCCTCCTACCCGATTAAAAGGACACGCCTTCATGGACTACATCGCCGACCTCCATATCCATTCGCCCTACTCACGGGCCACCAGCCCGGAAAGCAATCTGGCCGGCCTGGCCGGTTGGGCGAGGGTCAAGGGGATCCAGGTGATCGGCACCGGCGACTTCACCCATCCCGGCTGGTTCCGACGCCTCAAGGAGGCACTGGAACCGGCCGAACCGGGCCTGTTCCGGTTGAAAAACGAGGCCGTGATCGCATCGCCGCTGCCGGGAGTGACACCCCTTGCCGGTACGGTGCGTTTCCTCCTCTCGGCCGAGATCAGCAGCATCTACAAACGCCACGGCGTGGTGCGCAAAGTCCACAACCTGCTCTACGTGCCGGACTTCGCCTCTGCCGAGCGGCTGAACGCCAAGCTGGCCGGCATCGGCAATATCGAGTCCGACGGTCGTCCCATACTGGGGCTGGACAGCCGCGACCTGCTGGAGATACTGCTGGAGCAGGCGCCGGAGGGGTTCCTGGTGCCTGCCCACATCTGGACTCCCTGGTTCTCCCTGTTCGGCTCAAAATCCGGCTTCAACGCCATCGAGGAATGTTTCGGCGAACTCACTCCTTACATCTTCGCCCTGGAGACCGGGCTCTCCTCCGACCCGGACATGAACCGGCTCATATCGGGTCTGGACCGTTTCGCCCTGATCTCCAACTCAGACTGCCACTCTCCTTCCAAGCTGGGCCGCGAGGCAAACCTTTTCTCAACCGGCCTCGATTTTTACGCCTTGCGGGACGCCATCAGGGGGAACCGGCGCGATACGTTCCGTGCCACGGTGGAATTTTTTCCCGAGGAGGGGAAATACCATGCCGATGGCCACCGGGCCTGCCATGTCTGTCTCGATCCCGCGGAGAGCCGTAGGCTGGGGCTGGCCTGCCCGGTCTGTGGCAGACCTTTGACCGTGGGTGTCTACCACCGCGTCATGGAGCTGGCCGACCGGGAGGAGCCGCTCTACCGGGAGAATTCTCCGGAGGTGTTCAGCCTCATCCCCCTGCCCGAGGTGCTGGGAGAGATCGTCGGGGCCGGACCCGCCTCCAAGGGGGTCATGGAGCAGTACGGCCACACCATCGGGCGTTTCGGGTCGGAATTCAACCTGCTGCTGCACGCCTCCCTGGACGAGATCCGCGAGGCTTCACCGATCCTGGGAGAGGCCGTCGAGCGTATGCGCGCCGGCCGGGTCATCCGCACACCCGGTTATGACGGCGAGTACGGCGTGATCAGGGTCTTTGAGGAAGGGGAGGCGGAGCGTCTGGCCGGCCAGGGGAGCCTGTTCGGCGATGGGCCGGCGCCCCGGCGTCGAAGAAAGAAGACCGGTACGTTTTAGCCTAAAACGACACTTCTGCCACAGAGTCACAGAGAAAATCACAGAGTTTTTTTCAAGTATGTTCAAATCCGGAATGGTGAAGAAAAATAGGGCCAAAATAGTATATTACTCTTCGAAATGTTGTCATTATTCAGTGCTGTCGAAATCGCTCACCAAGCTCAAAGATTTATTTACAGGGATACAAGGGATACAACCTTTGGAACCAATATGACATAAAGATATTTTTGCTTTAGTTTAAAAGCGGCATCTCGTTTTTTCCAGTTTTAATGCATCCAGAAAGAATCGGCCATGTATATTGAGGATACCATCGCAGCCATCAGCACCCCGCAAGGGGAGGGCGGCATAGGCATTGTACGGGTCAGCGGCAGCCGGGCCGAGGCCATCGGCCTGAGGCTTTTCCGTTTCCGCAAGGGGGACGCCTTCTCCAGTCACTTCCTGCACTACGGCACTCTAGTGGCGCCGGATAACGGCGCAGTGCTCGACGAGGCCATGGCGGTCCTGATGCGTGCGCCCAATTCCTACACCCGCGAGGACGTGCTGGAGCTGCACTGTCATGGCGGGATGCTGGTGGTAGAGCGTATCCTGGCTTCTGCCCTGGCCTGCGGCGCCCGTCTGGCAGAGCCGGGTGAGTTCACCCGCAGGGCCTTCATCAACGGCAGGATCGATCTGGTGCAGGCCGAAGCGGTTATGGATGTGATCGCCGCCAAGACCGAGGCGTCTCTGGCACTTGCCCAACGCCAGCGTGCCGGTGCGCTGTCCGCCAGGATAGAGGCCATCCGTCAGGACCTGACGAGGAGCCTTGCCTTTATCGAGGCTTCAATCGATTTCCCCGAAGATGACATCGGCGAGACCGACACCGCTGCCCTGCGGTCGGGTGTCAGCGGCGCGCTTGACGAGATCGGCAGCCTGCTTGACGGTTTCGACGAGGGGCGCATCCTGCGGGAGGGGATTTCTGTGCTGATCGTCGGCAAGCCAAATGCCGGCAAGTCCAGCCTGCTCAACCGTCTGCTCAAGGAAAACCGTGCCATCGTAACCCATATCCCCGGCACTACCCGGGATATCATCGAGGAGACCGTCAACCTGGGGGGGCTTGCGGTTCGTCTGCTGGACACGGCTGGTATCCGCCATACGGATGACGTCGTTGAGCGGGAGGGGATCAACCGCGCCCTGGACAAGATTCCGCAGGCCGACCTGGTGCTTTTTGTGCTTGATTCTGCGCGGTCGTTCAATGTGGAGGACCGGTTGATCCTGGATGCCGTGAAGGGGAAGACGGCCATTGCGGTATTGAACAAAAACGATCTGCCCGTTGCCCTGGAGCTTCCTGCCGAAATGGAAGCGATGCCGCGCGTTGCACTGTCGGCCGGCACCGGAGACGGCATCGACGGCCTCCGCGAGTTGATCCGTACGACCTTCCTGCACGGATCGGTTCTTGACAGTCGCGAATTCGTGGCCATCTCACGGGCTCGCCATCGCGACGCACTGAACTCTGCCCGATCGGTCCTCCAACAGTTTCTTTCCGGCCTGGAGGAGGAGCGCGAGCTGGAAACCCTGGCCATCGACCTGCGCGACGCCTTGTCCGCCGTGGGCCAGGTCACCGGCGAAACTACGACGGACGATGTGTTGGACGTGGTTTTTTCGTCATTCTGTATTGGGAAATGATGCCCATGTTTCACGTGAAACATGGGGAGGATATCGATGCACTGCTATGAAACAGTCTATGATGTGATCGTGGCGGGGGCCGGCCATGCCGGCTGCGAGGCAGCTCTTGCCGCTGCCCGCATGGGGTGCAAAACGCTGCTCTTGACCATCAATCTGGACGCGATTGCACTCATGTCATGCAACCCCGCCATCGGAGGCCTTGCCAAGGGGCACCTAGTCAGGGAGATCGATGCCATGGGTGGTGAGATGGCCAGGAATATCGACGCCACCGGCATCCAGTTCCGCATCCTCAATACCCGCAAGGGGCCGGCGGTGCGCGCCTCCCGGGCACAGGCCGACAAACAGCTCTACAGGCTGCGCATGAAGCGGATTCTGGAGCAGCAGGACAACCTGTATCTCAAACAGGGCGAGGTGACGGGGCTCTATCTGGAAGGGGATGAGTTGCGTGGTGTGGATACCCGTTCCGCCATCCGTTTTCTCGGCAAAACCGTCGTGCTGACAACCGGTACCTTCATGCGCGGCCTGATCCACATCGGTCTGACCAGCTACCCTGGCGGCAGGGCAGGCGATCTCCCCTCGGTGGGGCTTTCCGATCAGTTACGGCAGTTCGGATTCCAGGTCGGGAGGCTGAAGACGGGCACACCGGCGCGCCTCGACGGACGGACCATAGATTTTTCACGGCTGGAGCCCCAATACGGCGACGATCCGCCGGTGCCGTTCTCCTTCTCCACGGAGCGCATCACCATGCCCCAGGTGCCGTGCCATATTGCCTATACCAATCCGCGCTCCCACGAGATAATCCGCTCCGGCCTGGACCGTTCGCCACTCTACGCCGGAGTTATCGAGGGCATCGGCCCGCGCTACTGTCCCTCCATCGAAGACAAGGTGGTGCGTTTTCCCGACAAGGAGCGCCACCAGACCTTTATCGAGCCGGAAGGGCTTGAGACGGTGGAAGTCTATCCCAGCGGCATGTCCACCTCGCTGCCCATTGATATCCAGATACCCTTTTACCGATCCATCGAGGGGCTGGAGCGGGTCGAGATCATGCGGCCGGCTTATGCCATCGAATACGATTACGTCGATCCGATCCAGCTGCATGCTTCCTTGGAGACCAAGCTGATCCGCAACCTTTACCACGCCGGCCAGATCAACGGCACTTCGGGTTACGAGGAGGCGGCCGGACAGGGTTTGATGGCCGGCATCAATGCCGCCCTCCGGGTCAAGGGGAAAGCCCCTCTCGTGTTGGGCCGCAGTGAAGCTTATATCGGGGTGATGATCGATGACTTGGTGACCCTGGGCACGAAGGAGCCGTACCGCATGTTCACCTCGCGGGCGGAGTACCGCTTGCTGCTGCGTGAAGACAACGCCGATGTACGACTGCGCGAGAGAGGGCATAGCGTCGGCCTTGTGAGGAACGATGTTTTTGGCCTCTTTTTGAAAAAACGTGAGATGATCACCGCTGAATATGAACGGATCTGTTCAGGGCGATTGGTTATGGATGAGCGCGAGCAGGAGTTTCTGTCCCGGCATGGACTGGTTGATGTCCAGAAGGGGACGACCCTTGAACAATTGCTCAGGCGCCCGGAAATCACCTATGGGGATCTGGCGGAATTCGATGACGTTTCACGTGAAACACGCTCTGATGTGAGCGAGCAGGTGGAGATCCAGATAAAGTACCGCGGCTACATCGAGCGGCAGCTTGAACAGGTGGAGCGGGCGCGTAAGCTGGAGGGGACGCTTCTGCCCGAGGGTCTGGATTATTATTCCATCAACGGACTCACGACCGAGGTGCGTGAAAAGCTGGCCAAGAACCGGCCCGACACCCTGGGGCAGGCGTCACGTATCCCCGGTGTGACCCCGGCGGCCATGACGGTGCTGTCGATTGCGCTGAAAGCCAAAAACTGGAAAGCCAACGGCCAGGGGACCGGGTCGGAGGAGCGATGATCCGTCACGCGCTTGAACAAGGTACACGTGAGATGGGCCTGGACATTTCCGGGGAAGCAATCAGGAGTTTTGAACTGTTTGCCGACCAACTCAAAAAATGGAACCGCAAGATCAATCTCACCACCATAACCAACGATGAGGAGATTGCGGTGAAGCACATCATCGATGCCCTGATGTTGGCCGGTTGCGTGCGCGATGGTGAACGGGTGCTGGATGTGGGTTCCGGCGCAGGGGTGCCGGCCATCCCTTTGAAGATCGTCAAACCCTCGGTCCGGGTTACCTCCGTGGATGCGGTCGGGAAAAAGATTCTTTTCCAGCGGCATGTGGCACGCCTCCTGGGATTCCGGGGTTTCGAAGCCATCCATGGGCGGGTGGAGGATCTTGCCGGTATCCATGCCCACGGTTTCGACCTGATAGTATCCCGGGCCTTCTCGCGCCTGGAACAATTTGTCGGTCTTGCCGCGCCGCTGTTGGCGGAAGACGGACGGCTGATCGCCATGAAGGGGCCAGGTGCTGCCGATGAGATCCGGGCGGATGGGGAACGCCTCGCAAGCCTGGGGTTTGAAATCGTGTCCGTCACCCCCTACCGGCTGCCTTTCAATAAGGGTGAACGCAACCTGATAGGGATTGCGCCCCGCAAAGCCGCTTGAAATGGGCATTCAGAGGGCAGTGTTTCAAAAACGGCCGTTACCGCAGTTTTTGGCCTGCCCCCAGGTTTTGGGGTGCCCTGAAGGCCCAAACGTCTTGTGGGGCAATTTTGGGCGTTCTGCTTCAAAGTCTGCCTGAAACGGGTGTTTTGGTTCAGAATGGGGTTGCAGATGGGGCGATTCTGCACTAAAGTGATGTTAGGAAGCAGGAACGATACCATTGGAGATGGGCCATGAATAACATCATCTGTATGGTACCTGATTCCGTGACACCTTCACGGCCCTCTCGCTTACCATGCCTCAGTCCTGGTAGTGGCGGTCGTATCGCCACCGTAACGGAGGACACACGGCACAGTCGGCATGGTGCCGCATGTGCGGCGTTGGATTTCGGCATGTCGCTCGCTTCGCCATTCAGGGGTCACGGATTCAGGTGGCGATGATGGCGACGCATAGTTGTGCATGCGCCACATACGAGTGCGGCCCGGAGCTCATGCGAAAGCCGAGGTTCACCTAGGGATGGACATACGTATTTACTACGAGGACACGGACGCGGCCGGCGTGGTCTACCATGCCAGCTATCTTAAATTCTTCGAACGGGCAAGAACGGAATACTTCCGTGAGCGTGGCCTGGGGGTGGGGGAGCTCGCCAATGAGGGGTTCGTTTTCCCGGTGATCAGGATGGAGATCGATTTCAAGGCACCCGCACTGCACGACGAGCTTGTCTCCATCATCACCCGCCCGGAGCGGGTCGGCGGCTCATCCTTCACCGTCAGGCAACAGGCCGTGCGGCAGTCGGACGGCAGGCTCCTGGTGGAGGCGCAGGTCAGCCTTGCCTGCATCAACCCGCAGCGTAAGGCTCGGCGGATTCCTAGCCATATCAGGCGTATGCTGGAAGAGGGTGCGGTGCAGGAACCATGATAGCGTTACAACCTGATGATACCGCGAGCCAAAGGCGCATCGAGCGCGGGGAGGCTTTGCGGCTGTTCGAAGGCGCCGAATTGCTGGAGTTGGGGGTCTATGCCGACAGAATACGCCGTATGCTCCACCCGGAGGGGATGGTGTCGTTTGTCGTTGACCGCAACGTCAATTACACCAATATCTGCGAATCGAAATGTGCCTTTTGCGCCTTCTACAGAGACAGCGCAGCTTCGGATGCCTATGTGCTCACACGGCAGGAGATCTTCGCCAAGATCGACGAACTGGTGAAGTTGGGCGGTACCCAACTCCTCATGCAGGGGGGGCTCAACCCCGATTTGAAGATCGACTTTTTCGAGCAGTTGTTCCGCGAGATCAAGGCGCGTTTTCCTTCGGTGCAGAATCACTCCCTTTCACCGGCCGAGGTGGTCTGCATAGCGAAGAACTCGGGGCTTGCGCTGGATGAAACCTTGGCGCGGCTCAAACAGGCCGGCCTCGATTCGATCCCCGGCGGCGGGGCCGAGATCCTGGTGGATGAGGTTCGAGACAGCATTTCCCCCAACAAGATCGGCTGGGGTCAATGGGCGGAGGTGATGTCCAGGGCCGCCGGGCTCGGCATGCCGACCACGGCCACCATGATGTTCGGCAGCCGGGAGAAGCCCGAGGATATCGTCGAGCATCTTTTCCGGGTGCGGGAGATCCAGGATAGGGGCGGCTCGTTTACCGCCTTCATCCCCTGGACCTATCAACCGGGGAATACCGAGCTGGGGGGCGACACCGCCACCGGGGTGGAATACCTGAAGGTGCTGGCCCTGGCCCGCATCGTGCTGGACAATATACCCAATATCCAGGCCAGTTGGGTCACCCAGGGCGCCAAAATGGCGCAGGTAGCCCTCTTTTTCGGGGCAAACGATCTTGGGGGCACCATGCTGGAGGAAAACGTCGTCGCCGCAGCCGGGTGCAGTTTCCGCATGTCCCGGGAAGAGATGATCGACCTCATTCGCGGGGCCGGCTTCCGTGCAGTTCAACGCACCACCACCTACCACATCCTAAAGGAGTTTCCGGCTTGACATATCTAACCCTGCAGGCCGGAACGTGTGAAATCGTCACCACCGCACCACGCCTGAAAGAACTGGCAGCCCATCTCAGTCGCCACCATGAATTGGCCGTAGACCTGGAGATGGATTCTCTTCATCACTATCGGGAAAAGGTCTGCCTGATCCAGATCTCGACCCGTAGCGAGAGCTGGCTGATAGACCCGCTGGCGCTGAAGGACCTGTCCCCCCTGGCAGCGCCGTTGGGCAATCCCGACATCCTGATCGTGATGCACGGCGCGGATTACGATATCCGCTCCATGCACCGGGATTTCGGCATTGAGGTGAAAAACCTCTTCGACACCATGATCGCGGCGCGCTTTCTGGGTATCGCCGAGTTTGGCCTTGCTGCCCTGCTCAGGGCGCGCTTCGGCATCGAACTGGACAAGAAGTACCAGAAGGCCGATTGGAGCAGGCGGCCGCTCAGCCCGGAGATGTGCGCCTATGCTACAGCCGATACGGCCAACCTGCTCCCCCTGTACGACCAACTGTGCGGCGAACTGGCCGAGAAAGGCCGCCTCGCCTGGCAGGAGGAGGAGTGCAACCTGGTGTGCCGGGCGCGGGTAAACGAAAAAGAGGGTCCACTGTTTCTCTCCTGCAAAGGGGCGGGAAAGCTGAAAGGTCGCAGCCTGGCGGCGCTGGAAGAGTTACTGCGCTACCGTGACCATCAGGCCCGGGAGTTGGATCGTCCCCCCTTCAAGGTTATGTCGGCCGAGACGCTTCTGGAAACGGCTGAGAAGAAGCCGCATTCATTGTGCGAGTTGTCCGGCATCAAGGGCATGACCCCCAAGCAACTTCAACGCCACGGTCCGGCCCTGCTGGCGGCGGTTACAGCCGCCCTGGAACTGCCCGAAGAGAAGTTGCCCCGCTTCCCGCGCACCCGGAGGGAAGAGCCGTCCGAAGGGGCCAAGGAACGGCTCAAGCGGCTCAAGTCATGGCGTGAAAGATCGAGTGCGGCCCTGGGGCTTGAGCCGGGGGTGATTTCTCCCAACTGGCTTCTGGAGGCAGTGGCGGATATGAACCCCGCCTCTCCCGCCGACCTGGGCGGAATCGCCGGGATGCGGGAGTGGCAGAAAGGGCTCTGCGGAAGAGAGCTGATCGAGGTGCTTGAAGCTGATGGACAATGAAACATGTACGGAACAACCCTACCTGAGCATCGTGGTTCCGGTCTACAACGAGGAGGGCAATCTTGGCCCGCTGATGGAGCGGCTCTATCCGGCCGTCCAGGGGACCGGCAGGTCGTTCGAGATCATCTTCACCGACGATGGTTCCGGTGACCGCTCCCTGGAGATCCTGCGCCAAATGGTTCAGCAGTATCCCGAGGTCAAGGTGATCGAGTTCAACGGCAACTTCGGCCAGCACATGGCCATCCTGGCGGCCTTCGAGTCGTCCCGGGGGGATATTGTCATCACCCTGGATGCCGACCTGCAGAACCCGCCCGAGGAGATCCCGCGCCTGGTGGCGGAGATCGAAAAGGGGCATGACGTGGTCGGCACCATCCGCCGGAAACGCCAGGACAACTTCTTCAGAAAGTTCGCCTCGCGCGTCGTGAACATCACCACAAACCGGATCACCGGCATGCAGATGCAGGACTATGGCTGCATGCTGCGGGCCTACCACCGCTATGTGGTGGACAATATCAATCGCTGCCGGGAATCGACAACCTTTATCCCGGCCCTGGCCCAGACTTTTGCCTCCAATCCCACCGAGATCGAGGTGGGACATGCCGAGCGGGTGGAGGGTGAGAGCAAGTATTCGTTCTACAATCTGATCCGGCTCAATTTCGACCTGATGACCGGCTTTTCGGTGGTGCCGCTGCAGATCTTTGCCCTGTTCGGCGTCAGCACAGCCGCCTTTTCACTGGTCTTTGCCCTGTTCCTGCTGGTGCGGCGCTTCATTGTCGGCTCGGAGGTGGAGGGGGTCTTCACCCTGTTTGCCATCCTGTTCTTCTTCATCGGTATCATCATCTTCGGCATCGGCATCGTGGGTGAATACGTGGGCAGAATTTACCAGGAAGTGCGCAAACGGCCACGGTATGTGGTGCGGCGGACCTACGGTTTTGAAGAATAGAATATTTCGCCTCCTTGGCCTTATAAAAACCGACACTCCATGGGAACAACTTTGCAAACTGACAAACTGATCGTCTGCGCCTACCATAATGTAGGCTATCGTTGCATCGAGGAATTGCTGCGCCAGGGGGCGGGGATTGCCCTGATCTTCACCCACGAGGACTCGCCCACGGAGGAGATCTGGTTCAAGTCGGTGCGGGAGTTGGCGGATGACCATGGCATCCCGTACTCGACCACGGACATCTCCCTGCCGGAGAACGTGGAGCGGGTGCGGGCCATCGGGCCGGATTTCCTCTTCTCCTTTTACTACCGAAACATGATTGCGCCGGCGGTGCTGGAGATCCCGAGGCGGGGCGCGTTCAACCTGCACGGCTCGTATCTGCCCAAGTACCGCGGCCGAGTGCCGGTCAACTGGGCGGTGATCAACGGCGAAAGGGAAACCGGGGCAACCCTGCACCACATGGTGGAGAAGCCGGACGCCGGCGCCATCGTGGATCAGGAGCGGGTCAAGATCGCGTTCACCGACACGGCGCTCGATGTCTTCTACAAGGTCACCGATGCGGCGGTGGCGGTCATTGCCCGAGCCTGGCCGTTGCTCAGGGAGGGAAGGGCGGCGTGCGTTCCCATGAACCTGGCCGAAGGCGCGTACTTCGGCGGCCGCAAGCCTGCCGACGGCCGGATCGATTGGACGTGGAGCGCTGTCCGGATCTACAACCTGATCCGCGGCGTGACTCACCCTTACCCTGGCGCGTTCAGCAATCTGGATGACAGGAAGGTCATCATCTGGTCCGCCTGGCCGGTGGAGGGAAGCGGGGAACCGGGGCGTATCGTATCGCAACGTCCCTTCCTGGTCGGCACCGGCGAAGGGCTGCTGGAGATCCGGTCGCTCCAGGCCGGGAATGGGGACGAGGTGCCCGTAGCGGATTTTATCGCGAATGCCAAGCAGTTTACCTAGTTTCCAACCGGAGACTCCGGACGGAAACTACCTGAGATACGAAACCAGTCGGCTCCGTGGCGGAGCCGACATCAAGGAGAAAAGAGCATGAAAGTACTGATTCTCGGCGTTAACGGATTTATCGGCAACGCCCTCACCCATCGCATCCTCACCACCACAGATTGGGAAGTCTACGGCCTGGACATGGCCTGCGACAAGCTTGAGCGCTCCCTGGGCGACTCCCGGTTCCATTTTCTTGAGGGGGACATCACCATCAACAAGGAGTGGATCGAGTACAATATCAAGAAGTGCGACGTCGTGCTGCCGTTGGTTGCCATCGCGACGCCGGTGACGTACGTCAAGGACCCGCTGCGGGTCTTTGAACTGGATTTCGAGGAAAACCTCAAGATCATCAGGTTGTGCCACAAGTACAAGAAACGGGTCATCTTCCCCTCCACCTCCGAAGTGTACGGCATGTCGCCCGACCGGGAATTCGACGAGGACGACTCGCCCCTCATGCTGGGGCCGATCGCCAAGGAGCGCTGGATTTACTCCTGCGCCAAACAGATGCTCGACCGGGTGATCTACGCCTATGGCATGCATGAAGGGCTCAGGTTCACCCTGTTCCGTCCCTTCAACTGGATCGGCCCCAAGCTGGACAGCATCCATACCGCCAAGGAGGGGAGTTCCCGGGTTCTGACCCAGTTCCTGTACGACATCCTGGCAGAGGAGCCGATCCAGTTGGTGGATGGCGGCAACCAGCGCCGTTCCTTTACCTTCATCGAAGACGGCATCGACGCCCTGATGCTGATCATCGAGAACAAAGACGGTTGCGCCGACGGCAAGATCTTCAACATAGGCAATCCGGCCAACGATCTGTCCGTCAAGGAGTTGGCCCACAAGCTGCGTGATATGGTGGCCGAATTCCCGCTCTACCGGGAAAAGGCGGAGAAATGCCGGATCGTGGAGACGTCGTCCGACCAGTTCTACGGCAAGGGATACCAGGATATGCTGACCCGCGTTCCCTCGGTCCGGCGCGCCAAGGAATGCCTGGGATGGGAGCCGGTAACGAGCGCCGACGATGCCCTGCGCAAGACGCTGGAATTCTACCTGGTGGATGAGCGGGAGAAGCTTTCGGAATTTCTGTAATCCGGGGATCAGGTGCCGAATTGCCGCAAAGATAGAAATCGGTTATTGCTCAGCACTGTCCGGCCTGGTCTTTGCATCGGAATTGAAACCCTACCCTGTTCCCTCCCCGGCCTTCGGCCACCCTCTGCCAGTGGGAGGGTGGCTGATCAGTATCCCTTCTCCCATGGGCCCCAGAGAGCCTCAGGGAGAAGGTGCCCCGGCGGGGCGGATGAGGGGGATTTTGACGTGTGCAAAAACCTAACCGGACATTACTGGTTATTACCGTATGTTGGCTCATCCGGAATCCAAAATGGCACATCGTGTTTTCCGTATCTTTCATGTTGAAATGAACCCGGTGATTTCCCCATGCCCCGGTGTCTCTGTGGCGGGTGTGCGGTAACGTGTCCGGCCGCCGCGGTTTCACGCTGCTGGAGATCGTCGTGGTGCTCGTGATCATCGGCATGGTGATGACGCTGGTCATCCCCCGCCTGCCGAGTTCCGAGCATGAGGACCTGAAGACATCGGCCCGGACCCTGGCCTCGACGCTACGCTACCTCCAGGACCGGGCAGCCACCACCGGAACCACCTATTACCTGCACATGGAACCGGGCACGGACAACGTCAAGGTTATGCAGGCCACGGCCGACGGGAGCGAAAAGGAGCCCGACGACCCCTTCCTGCAGCAGCGGCCGACCAAGGAAGGGGTCCTGGTCGCGGATGTGGTCATCCCCCGCCTGGGCAAACTGATCGAGGGGCAGGTGCGGCTCGACATCGGAGCTGGCGGTTTGCGGGATTTCGTCGCCATCCACCTCCGCTCTTCGGGCGGCACGTTCTGGACGGTGATGGGATTTCCCTCCAGCGGCAAGGTCAAGGTCTACCAAGGCTACCAGGAAGATGCGCTATGAGAGGTTTTACCCTGCTTGAGGTGATGGTGGCCCTGGCCATCCTGGCGGGTGTCGTCCTGACGGTGCTGGGGGCGGTCAATTATCACCTGACGATCATAGCCGCGGAGCAGGACAGCACCTCGCTGACCCTGCTGGCGCGAGCCAAACTGGCCGAATTGGAGATACAGGGCGTCCCCCAGATGAGTGAAGGGACCCTGGAACCGGCCCATCCGGAACTCTCCTGGCAGGCCGAGCAGTTTCCCACCGAACTCCCCGTACTCCGGAAATTGGTGCTCCGGGTGTGGCGGCCCAGCGACAAGCGGGAGGTGGTGCTTGAGCGCTATCTCACGAAATAGGGGTTTTACTCTCCTTGAAGTGCTGATCGCCGTGGTCCTGCTGGGGATTCTCGCTGCCGCGCTGTACGGGAGTTATTTCACGGTATTGAAGGCCAGGGAGCGGTCGGCGCAAGGGATGGAGGAACGCCGGGAACTGGGCAACACCCTTGACCTCCTGCGGCGCGAGATCAATGCGGCCCGCTATATCGCCGGCGACCAGAGGCTGAGGTTCGTCGTCGAGGACCGGGACAGTTTCGGCCGGCCGGCCTCCAACCTGGAATTGACGACCCTGGCGCCCCCGTCGCCCCTTGGGGACGGACACAAGGAATCGGGCGTCATCGACGTGCAGTACCGCATGGTTGAGAAAGAGAACCAACAACTGATCCTGACCCGCAAGGAACAGGACGTTCTGCTGGAATCGACGACCGTGCCCGCCTACCCGCAGATGGAGCGGATCAGCTCCTTTCTGGTGGAATGCAGCACCGACGGCTCGAATTGGGTCAAAAGCTGGGATACGGCCCTGAACGGCGGCACGCCGAAGTACGTGCGCATCACGGTGCAGGTGGAGGAGCAGGAGGGCCAACTGGTGCAGTTTTCCGTCTATGCGGCCCCCAGGGTGACCGGCTCATGAAAGGGGAGAAAGGGTTTGCCCTGGTCCTGACCCTGGTGGTCACCGCCCTGATGGTTGCGGCGGCCGTGGAGTTGATCCACCAGGTGTACGTGGATACGTCGCTCAGCCGCAGTTTCCGCGACGGCCAGCAGGCCTCGCTCCTGGCGGAATCGGGAGCCGACGGTGGCCGGAGCCTGCTCCAGATGGTGACTTCAGGCCAGAGTTATACGTCGCTCTCGGACAAATGGGCTGTTCCTTTCAAACAGGAGGACGAGACCGGCCGCATCGAGATCACGATCACCGAGGAGAGCGCGAAGATCAATCTCAACGCATTGGTACAGGCCGACAATAGTGTTAACCAAGGTACCATGACGATCCTGAAGGGCCTGGGCGCGCAACTGCAGATACCCGATAGCGCGTGGAACGCCCTGGCGGACTGGATCGATACCGACGACCTGCCCTTGCCGGGCGGCGCCGAGAACTCCTATTACAAGACCCTGAACCCACCCTATTCGGCTCACAATGGGAGGATGACGACCCTGAACGAGCTTTCGCTGGTCAAGGGCTTTACGCCGGACATGGTCGCCAGGCTCGGGCCGTTCGTGACCGTCTATGCCAATCAGGGGTCGAGCCTGGTTGCCCAGACCGTAACCGTCAATGTGAATACCGCCCCCAAGGAGGTCCTCATGGCCTTCGACCCACGAATTAGCGCGGGCATGGCGGAACAAATCCTTGAGCAGCGGCAGCTGGCGCCATTCAAGACCATCGGCGAGCTGTCGTCGCGGGTTAACCCCCTGTTTACCTCGATAACCGGCCTGACATGCCAAGGGACCGTCTTCCGGATCACGGCGCGGGGATTCGTCAAGGACGCGGCCCGCACCGTCGAGGCCGTGGTAAGGACGACAGGCAACGCGATACTGTCATGGCAGGAGTTTTGAAGACCGTGGCGCCGGTTCCCGCCCCAGGAGATTATGGCTCTACCGACTGATACCCAACGCCAGGTTTACGACCTGCTTTCTCAGGCATCCAATCTCTCGTTCGTAAGCGCCGAGCAGGAGCCGGGGGCACGGGTCAGCTTCGCCCCCGGCCAGCAGGTAAGCGCCCAGGTGCTGACGACGCTGCCGAACAAGCTGACCCAGGTGCAGATCGGCACGGAACGCTTCAACCTGGCTCTGCCGATGGCGCTTCGCCCCGGACAGACCCTGGAGATGACCTATGTCACGGGGGATCCACGCTCGACCTTTGCCGTTGCCCGCCAGGGCGTCTCCGCCCCGCCGGTCAGTCTGTCGGACGCGTCCCGGTTGTTGAGCCTTCTGGTGGGCAGCGAAGAAATCGTTGACCCACAGCAGCGGGCCTCATTGCAGAGTATCGGCGATATGCTGCGGCGCTCCTCGGGAGAGGCCGGCGTTCTCGCCAACCTGATGGACGAGGCCCTGACCTATGGGGCGGAGCGCGAAGGTGACGCGGGGCCGACCATGCTGCCGGATATCCCTCTCCAGCAAGGTCGTGCCGGGCAGGGAGCCGGGATGGCGGCTGGCAGCCAGGATATCCCACCCGAGCAGGCGCGCCTGTCATCCTTCGAGGCCAATGCGGCCCAGATCCTCCGCAATATTGCCGGCACCGCGCATTTCGACCTGACCGAGGCGGCAAACCCGCCGGTAACACCGCTTCCCCTCAAGTCGGGAGAGGAGGTTGACGCGGCGGTGGTCGGCACTTTGCCCGGCGGCCGGGTGTTTGTCCAGCTTGCGGGGACGTCGCTGGAGCTGGTTGTCTCCCGGCCGGTTCAAACCGGGGACATCCTCCGTCTAACCTTCATCACGTCCGATCCCCGGCCGCTGTTTGCGCTGCAACGGCCCGCCGCCGGCGTCCCCAGCTCCCTCAGCGAGGCCGGTCGCTGGCTGAGCGCGCTGGAGCATAGCGAAAGCGGTGTTTCGGAACAACAGATGTACGTGCTGGAGCGGCTGAACACGGTACTGGAACGCTTGCCGCCGGATTCGCCGGCCTTTACCGCGATTCTGGACGAGGCCATCACCTATCAGACGGTCATGCGCGGCCGCCAGCCTGCCGACCCGCCGTCGCCACAGCCGGACGCTGCGCTCCAGGCGGGCACGGCCGCCTGGACGGGCCCGCAGGCCGCGCTCCAGCCCGGCAGCGGCATCGTCCTCAGCGACGATATGGCCAAACTGCTCCAGGCGTTGATCAAGGGAAACCGTCTGACGCTCCTTGAGGCCATCAACCAGCAGGCCTCCGGGACCGGATTTCTGCCGGGCCAGCAGATCAAAGGCGAAATCATGACCTCCCTGGGTGGGGGGCGCTTCGTGGTGCAGGTCGCCGGCCAATCCCTGGAATTCATGTTGCCCAAAGGCATCGGGCAAGGCGACACGGTCAAGCTCTTCTTCGTCTCCGACGAACCGCAACCCACCTTCCTGATGGCCCGTTTCGGCAAGCCCGGCGATGCGCAGGTCAGCGAAACCGGCAGGTGGCTGAGCGGATTTCTCGGCGCTGCCGGCGATCAGCTGTCGGCCCGGGAGACCCTGGGGATCTTGAAAACCCTGCTCTCCGGGCCGCCGACGGACGCCTCCCAGTTAAGCAGGTTTCTCAAGCAGGGGTTGCAGGAGGGGGGGCTGTTTTACGAATCCCACCTGGCTCGCTGGTTTGGCGGCGACTATCCATTGGAAGAGCTTTTGCGTGAACCTCAGGGCCAATTGTCCCCGCTACTCCGCCCTCCCGGGCAGGAGACGGGCGATCCGGCACAGGACGCGGCCCTGGCAGGCTTGAAAGGCGGATCGATGGAAGCCCTGGCGGTCATGGAGGCTGCGCTCAAGAAGGCAGGCGCCGCCATGGCCCATGAAGGCGTCGTTGACCAGCAGGCCCTGCCGATTGTCAAGGAACAATTGAAGGCATTGCAAAGCGGGCAAATCATCTTTAGCGGGGACCTGGTGCCGGGCCAACGGTTGGAGTGGACGGTGCGGGAACGCGAAGCGCGGCGCAATGAGTCCGGGGAGCAGGAGCGCTCCTGGGAGACTTCATTCACGCTGGATATGCCGAAGCTGGGGAAAGTCACAGCAAGCCTGAAGCTGGATGGTACCAGGGTCAGCATCGACCTGGGCGCACCAAAGCCCGGTTCGGCGGAACGCCTGAAGGCGGGCATTGCCCGTCTTTCCGGGCAGCTTGAGGCGTCCGGGCTGATGCCGTCGAAGATCGGAATAACAGATGAAATCCCGTAAAGACGAAGAACGCCGTGCCGCGGCCCTTGCCTACAAACAGGGCTATTATGCCCCGGTGGTCGTTGCCAGGGGCAAGGGAGTGCTGGCCGAGGCGATCATCGCCTGCGCACATGAAGCGGGGGTCTATGTTCACGAATCGCCGGAATTGCTCAACATGCTGATGCAGGTGGACACCGACCAGTTTATCCCGCCGGAACTGTATCGCGCCGTGGCGGAGGTGCTGGTCTGGTTGTATGGAACAGAAGGGGAGTGGCAGTAAAAGTCAGTTTTTCGCACCGAGGAGGGAGCAATGCAGATCAAATTCGGAACCGATGGCTGGCGTGGCATCATCGCCAGAGATTTTACCTTTGACAACCTTTCCCTGGTGGCCCAGGCCACCATGGATTACCTCAATCGCGACGGTTCAGGCGACAAAGGGGTGGTGATCGGCTACGACCGGCGTTTTCTTTCCCGCGATTTTGCCCGCCGAGTGGCTGAAGTGGCGGCAGGGAACGGCATACGTGCCCGCTTGACCGACGATTATGCGCCGACGCCGGCTGTGTCCTGGGCGGTTCGCGAATCGGGAGCCGGGGCGGGCATCATGATCACGGCAAGTCATAACCCACCTGAATACAATGGGTTCAAGGTCAAGGAGAGTTTTGGCGGCTCTGCCCGCCCCTCCACCACAAAGGTACTGGAGGAGATCGTTGCGTTCAATATGGCCAATGACCGCCGGGTGGTGGCCACCTCCTTCGAGGAGGCCGTGCAAAAGGGGATGATTGAAATATTCGATCCCTGTGTGGGATATTTTCGCCAGATCGGCCGTTACGTGGATCTTGACTTGATCGCCAGGGCCGCGATTCCCGCTGTGGTTGACCCGATGTACGGTGCCGGCTCGGGTTTCCTCCCCCGCCTCCTGGCCGGCATCGATGAGATTCACTCCAGTGAGAACCCTTTATTCGGGGGACAGCCTCCCGAACCGATCGGCGAACATCTTACGGAGCTTTCCTCTCTCCTCAGGGGTGGCAAATACCGGGTAGGGCTGGCTTTGGACGGCGATGCCGACCGGATCGGGGCGGTTGACGAGAACGGTGACTTTTTCTCGTCCCACTGCATCTTTACCGTGATCCTGCGGCACCTTATAGAGCACAAGCGCCTGAGGGGCGGCGTGGTCAAGACCGTCTCCACAACCCGCATGGTGGACCTTTTGGCCCAAAAATACGATCTGCCGCTGTTTGAGACACCCATCGGCTTCAAACACATCTGCGAACTGATGCTGTCGGAGGATATCCTCATGGGAGGCGAGGAATCGGGTGGCCTGGGCGTCAAGGGGCACATCCCGGAACGGGACGGTATCCTGCTGGGGCTTTTGTTGCTGGAGGCCGTGGCGGTCAGCGGGAAAGGCCTGCGCCGGCTTCTTGACGAAACCATGGATGAGATCGGGCATTTCTCCTACCGCCGTATCGACCGACGTATCGACTCCGGCGTGAAGGATCAGCTCATTGCCCGGCTGCAAGCCCAGCCACCGGCTGAGATCGACGGCCGGCGGGTGGTTGCCACCAACTTCAGCGACGGATTCAAGTTCATCTTCGAGAACGGCGACTGGCTTTTGATCCGCCCCTCGGGCACCGAGCCGGTCCTGCGGCTCTATAGCGAGGCCGGAACGCCGGAGCAGGTGGACCGGTTGCTGCGTGCGGCGGAATATCTGGCAGCGGCTTGAAACTGCATGGCCCGGCTAGGCTCACCACGCAACCGACGTAAAAATATGCGGCATGAAATTAATAAGTTGACAGATCAGGGCATTGTTTTTTTAAATTAAATATATTATAAATAAATTGCTATCAGAGGGCAAAACACGGGTACTCGTGTGGTGCCGAGACGCTTGTCCACTAAAACTCCGGGAAGAGGGGGGTCAGGACAAGGCCTGGTGCGGTCGGCTGGGCAGGCATCCCCGGTGGAGCGCACGGCCTGCCGCAGCTTGGTGTCGAGGAAGCCCATAACCCCTTCCAGAGATTAGAAATAATAAAATTGCACTAATTATACTGTTTTATGATATTTTAGTTGCCATATATTAATTTGTAAACACTACGTCCAACAGGATGCACGAAAGAGGAGGATTACTAGTATGGCGAATATTCTCATCGTTGACGATTCATCCACAATGCGCAAGATCATTTCACGCTCACTCAGGCAGGCAGGTCTGACGGTCGATGAAATATATGAGGCAGGCGACGGTATTGAAGGGCTTAGTGTGCTTGCCTCCGGCAAACCGGTCACGCTGATCCTCTCCGATATCAACATGCCCAACATGGACGGTTTGGAATTCATCAAACAGGTCAGGGCCAACGGCAATCCGGTCCCGATCGTCATGATCACCACGGAGGGAGGGGAGGAGATACTCAAGGAAGCCATCGCGAGCGGGGCCAGCGACAGCATCAAAAAGCCCTTTACCCCCGAACAGTTGCAGGAAAAGCTGGGAGGGCTGATATGAGCCTTAACGCCGACATCGCCGAAAGTGCGAGATTTACGGAAGAACGGCTTGCCAAATATGTGATCGACGCCACCAAGAACGTTTTTTCCACGATGGTCATGATGGATCCGTCGGACGATTATCCTCTCAAGGACCCGATCAACCGTTTTCAATGCAGCATCACCGGCATGGTCGGATTTGCGGGCATTTACTCGGGCGTGATTTCAATACACTGCCCGGTTGTCCTGGCCCTTCAGATTACCTCCAGCATGCTCGGTATGGAGTGCGACGAGGTCAACGAGGATTTAAACGATGCCATCGGTGAAATCGCCAATATGCTGGGGGGCAGCGTTAAGCAGGTGCTTTCCAAGGGTGGGATGGATGTAAAACTCTCGATTCCAACGGTTATCTCCGGTGAAGACTATACTGTCAACTCGCTTTCCGACATCGACTGCGTCGTCATTCCTTTCAGGGTCAACGACAACAGGTTTCTTGTCGGACTCACCCTGAAAAAAGAAGACTAACCGCGCTTTGCGGCCGCAGACGCGATAGTTGCGGCGCAGGGTGTGATCCAGGACCGAAAGACAATCCCTGATGGATGGATATACCACGTTACATGAGATGTTGACTTCTGCCCTGAAACAGGCCGGCGAGGAAAGCGGCATGCTGTTGGGGCAAGAGCTCGCCATCACCCTTTCGGATTCCCTCAACACCAGCAAAACGTCCTACTTCGGCGGTCTGGAAGATTCCTGTTTCGTTATCGGCGTCGAGTCACGGGAGGCCTATACCGGTCAGTTTTACCTATTATTCTCCCTGCGTGACGCCATCGTAATGAGCAGTATCCTGCTGGGCATTCCGCCGGCCCGCATCCAGGAAAAGAAGCGCCTGTGCATCATTGAAAACGATGACATAGACGCCTTTGCCGAGATAGCCAACATGATAAATGGGGCGTTCAATACCGTTTTTCAGGGCAGTCTCCCAAACAAGGTGCACCTGAAGCTGCTTTCGCCCAAAAAATTCATCCCCGACGTCGATGAGTTGAGTGAAACCGAGCCGCTCCCCGAAGGCGACTACCTCATGTTCCGCTCGAAACTTGAGATGCCGGATCAGGAGTTGAACTATCTGGATGTGCTCATACCCGTCGAATTGGGCAACCAGTTTGATCCTCCCGGCGAGGCGCCGGCGGCGCCGTCCGCTGAGGAGGAAGGGGCCCAGCCCGCTTCTGGCGAAGAGGCTTCGGCGGAACCGCAAACCAAGGTTACGGAAGACGATGCCGTCGCCGCTTCGCTGGAAGATGGACCGGTCGAGGATGGGATTGACAGCGTCGTGGTGCTGGGGGACGATCATGAGGAGCGCAGCCAGATGGTGGCGGCTGCCGGATCAAGCGGCTATCAGGTGGTTGAGGGGACACTCAATGCCGACATCAAGGATCTCTTCGCCGGCCGCAACGTCCGGCTGGTGCTGATAGGCTCACATGATGCGAATGATCACGAGCTGGCGGTCTGCATCAAGGTCAACGCCATCCGTCAGGATTCTCCGCCCCCAATTATCATGAGTGCCCAGCGCTGGACCAGGACAGCCGTTTTGAAAGCATTGAAGTATGGCGCCAGGGAGATTATCGTCAAGCCTTGCAGTCAAGAGGAATTAATTGCCAAGGTGCACAGGTTCTGCAAGCCGCCGGTGCAGTAGCGGTCCGTGACGGTAAGGGAGTCCTATCATATGTTGTCTTCTTGGTGCGGCTTGGGTGCGCTGAAGCGCGGCACGTTTGCCGCGAATGCCATGCCGGTAGTGCTGTCGGTTATTTTTGTTGCTGCGGCGTTTTTCCCGCATTCTGCCCAGGCATCCATCCCTAATCGTATTTTTCGGGCCGAAATCCACCCCAAACAGGGGTACACCCGTATAATTCTGCGACTCAAAGAAAACCCGCAGTTTTCCATTGTATCCCTGCCCGGCAACAGATTGCGCCTGACGCTTCAGGATACGGACGGCCCGTTTTTTCGCAAGTACCGGCGTTATTCGGATACCAGCATCGGCGGTTTGGTGTTTTCCCGGCGGGGGGCGGACCTGCTCGTCACGTTTCAAGCGGCATCCGGGACAGGGTGGCGCGATGCCAGCATAGACGGCACCTGTGCCATTGCCCTGGATGTCGGTAAAAAATTCAGCCCGGAGCCTCCCCGCCTGTTCGCTGCCGGGCGTGAGAAAATCTGGAACGGCGTGGGGAAACTGGTACGGGATTTTGATCCGCCCTTGAAAATTGATATTCCCTTTTTGCCGACCGATAGGCAGATCCTGAAGAATATCCTTAATGACACCGACCAGTTGGCCTTCATTGCCGCCGAGGCGGCACTCTACAAAGGGTATCTGACCGAAGCCGAGGATTCCTTCACCCAGTTTGCCTCCCGTCAGAGCGCGGTGAGGCCGCTGGCCCTCTACCGGCTCGGCGAGACATGGTACAAGTTGCAGAAATATCCCCAGGCCTTGGCCGCCTTTCGCGAGGCTGAAAAGATCTGGCCGGCATTCCTTGGCTTCAACCCGAGTGTTACGTTTTATTATGGGGACAGCATCGCGCGGAGCGGCGACCTTGCCGGTGCCCGCGTGCTTCTTGCCCGCCTGATCGCCCAACTTGCGGACAAGAAGTTCGCTCCAACCCTGCTGGTGCGCCTGGCCGACATCCTGACCCGCCAGGGTCACGACCCGGAGGCGCTGGCCATCTATCGCACAGTGGCCGATAATTTCCCGGATAACAAGGCCAGGCAGATGGCGCGGATGCGTTTGGCCGACCGTGATTTTCTCGGCGCCACCCCGTGGAACTATCGGCGCCTGAGCGATCTCTACCTGGATATATCGAGCCAAAGTGGCGACGTGGATATGCGCGAAGAAGCCCTTTTCAAGCATATCCTGCTGCTTTCCATACATGGCGGGGCGTCCGATGCCTTGCAGCAGCTCGTGCTGTTTCAGAGAAGATTCCCGCGCGGGGTCTATGTCACCGTGTGCCGGACCATCCGGGAGGTGCTGGTTGCGCAGGCGTATCAGGAGAACAACTGGGATAAGGATGCCCCCGGCTTGATCAGGTTTGTTGAGGAGCAGCAGGACTACTTGGCAGCCTGCATGGATGATCCCAATTTTCTCCCGCATGTTGTCAAGGCATACGACGAGGCGGCGCGCCCCATTGAACTGATCAAATTCATGACCACCCTGCTTGATCATCAGTGGGCGGCCGCCAGTGCGCCCTATCTCTATGAGGAAATCGCCTCCGATGCGGATCTTCTTGGCGATAGCGTCCTGGCCGAGAAGAGTTTGCGCACCTTCTTGCGGAAATTTCCGAACCATCCCCGTGCGCGGCTGATGCTGGAGCGTTTGGGCGGGATATATTTCGTGGGCGGTAAGTATCAGGAGGTCCGGGACACCCTGTTATGGCTGCTCAACAAGAAAGAGCATGCCCAAAAGAGCGAGAGCTACTACTTTCTCGGCCGTTCTTTGTGGGAGCAGAAGGGGTTTGGTCAGGCGATTAAGGCAATGGATCTCTATATTGCTACGGCCGGTCCAGAGGCAAAGGACGCTCACCATCTGCCCGACGCCTATTATGTGTCCGCTTCGGCCCGTCTGGCTTCGGGGGACCGCAAGGGCGCCCTGCGCATGCTTGACGCCGGCATAAAACTGCCTGACAGCGGGCGCAAAGAGGAATTCCTCTACAAGGCGGGCAAGATCAATGCCCTTGAGGGGAAAAAGCAGATCGCCCGTTCGTATTACGAGCAGGTGGTGATGAAAGGCAAGGACGAGGATTGGAAAAGGCTGGCGCAACAGGCCATTGAGTCGTTGGGGCCTGGGCCCGCCAAGCAGTAGAGGCAGGGGCAGCGGGAACTGTCAAGAATCGGACCCGGTCAAAAAACCGACACGAAACTGTCGAGGATTGCGCGCGGCATGTCGTGTCGTGCGTGCTGTAACGGCGGTATTCTTGGCAGAAGGAGACCGCGGTGGTCCAGACCTTGAAACGGGTATGTATTTTGCATTATAAACCTGCATTCTTTATTGGAGGGGGGATCTACCATGCCGATTGACGGAATATTTGGCACAACCATCGATTTGCTGGGTAAAAACATCGACCTGCGTGCCAAAAGCCAAAACCTGATCTCTTCAAATATCGCCAACGCGGAAACCCCCAACTATATCCCTAAATCTCTGGACTTCGAGCAGGAATTGCAGGGTGCGGTTAAAAACGGCGGCATAGGGACACCGGCCATCACCAACCCGCGGCATCTGCCGTTGAAAGGGGCCGCAGCCCGCCTCCAGTCAGTGACCGGGCACGTCATCGAAACCCCCGCCAAGACCCCCGGCGCCGACGGCAATGGAGTGGAACTGGAAAATGAGATGGGCAAGCTGTTGCAGAACCAGATCATGTTCAACGCCTCGGTCCAGATGCTCTCTAAAAAGTTCGGTGATTTGACTACAGCGATCAAGGGAGGCAACTAATGGATTTTTTCAACTCCATGAATATCAGCTCTTCGGCCCTCACGGCTGAGAGGACCAGGATGAACCTGATCTCCAGCAATTTGGCCAATGCCAATACGACCCGGACCCCCGAGGGAGGGCCGTACAAACGCAAGGACGCGGTCTTTTCGGCCACCCCTGTGGAGAGCTCATTCAACCGGGTGTTGAACAGCGCTGCCGGCCAGCAGTCGCGTCAGGTGGAGGTTACGGACATCGTCGAGGACAAGACCCCTCCGCGCATGCAGTACGAGCCCGGACATCCCGACGCCAATGCCCAGGGCTTCGTGGCCATGCCCAATGTGAACGTGGTTGAGGAGATGGCTGACATGATCAGTGCAAGCCGCAGCTATGAAGCCAATGTAACGGCTGTTCAAGCCGCCAAGGCTATGGCGCTCAAAACGCTCGAAATCAGCAGCAAGTAATTTTCAACCGAATAGTGTTGTAACCGGTTAAATTCTCTGGAGGTTTAGTGTGGACATAAATGGTATTGGAAGCGGTATCGGCCTCAATGCGGCCTTTCCGGAGGTCGCTGGGGCAAAATCGACGTCTCCGGTCGAAGGGGCCGGAAAATTTTTCAGTGAGCTCGTCTCCAAGGTGAACGATATGCAGACCCAGTCGGATCAGGCCATCCAGGGGCTTGCCACCGGAGAGAACACGAATCTCCACGAGGTGATGATCTCCATGGAAAAGGCCAGCATCTCCCTCCAGTTCCTGTCGCAGGTGCGTAATAAGGCTGTCGAGGCCTATCAGGAAGTGATGCGCATGCAGGTCTAGGGCGCGTGATTTCCAGCCGGCAGATTCGCCGCGCGGAGTTGGTCTGAGAGAGGCCCCGTTTCTTACCCGTACGTGAAAGGATGTTGGCGCTTTACATGCCCGAAGGATTACAGAGACTTATAGAACCTTTTATGGCGCTGTCCCCCGGCAAGCGCATGCTCATTGCAGGCATAGCGCTCTTGTCGGCGTTGGCCTTCGCCGTGCTGATCTTCGTCGTCAATCGAACCGACTACCGGCCGCTCTTCACCAATCTCAGCGCGGAGGATGCCGGGGAAATCGTGAAAAAGCTGAAGGACGCCAAGACCCCTTACCAGATCACGGAAGATGGCAAGGGGATTCTCGTCCCAGCCGATAAGGTTTACGAGATGCGGCTTTCTTTGGCTTCAGAGGGATTGCCGCAGGGCGGCGGCGTTGGCTTCGAAATATTTGACCGCAAGAATTTCGGCATGACGGAGTTCGTCCAGAAGCTCAATTACCAGCGCGCCCTCCAAGGAGAGCTTTCCCGCACCATCTCTCAGCTCAGCGGCGTCGAGCAGGCGCGCGTTCACCTGGTAATGCCGGAGAAATCACTCTTCAAGGACAGTGACAAGCCTGCCACCGCCTCCATTGTCCTCAAGATGAAGTCGAACCGTCCCCTGAACGATAACGAGGTCCAGGGGGTGGTACATCTGGTCGCTTCTTCGATCGAGGGGATGGATCCTGAGCGCGTCACCGTCCTCGACAGCCGCGGCAAGATCCTCAGCAAAGGGGGCAGCAGCGATCCGGCTGCCCGCATGACCGCTTCCATGCAGGATACCCAGCGCGTTTACGAGAAGAATGTTGAAGAGCGTATCCAGTCGCTGTTGGACCGTATTGTCGGATCGGGGAAATCCGTGGCGCGGGCGACAGCCACCTTTGACTTCAAGCAGGTGGAGCGGGTTGACGAGAAGTTCGATCCGGAGACCATTGCCGTCAGGAGTGAGCAGCGCACCGAGGAAAAGGGCGCAACCAGCACCACGGTCGCCGGTGTCCCCGGGGTACAGACCAACCTCGGCAAGGCCTCCAATAAGCCCTCGGGTTCCGGCGGCGAATCCAAGAACGATGAAACCCTCAACTATGAAGTGAGTCGGTCAACCTCCAAAACCATTGAACCTGTCGGGACCCTGAGCAAGATATCCGTGGCCGTCCTGGTGGACGGCAAGTACGAAATGCCCGTAGCCACCAAGGACGGACAGATCGGCAAGGCAAAATATATTCCCCGCTCTCCCGACGAACTGCAGAAGATCGAGACCCTCGTAAAGAGTGCGGTCGGCTTCAACGCCGAACGGGGGGATCAGTTGAGCGTGCAGAATATCCCCTTCCAGGACATGGGCGATATCGGCGCTGCCGAAACGTCCGCATGGTGGAGCAGCCCTTTCTTCATGGCGCTTTACAAAAACCTGCTGATAGGTCTGGGGTTCCTGGCTATGGTCCTGTTTGTCGTCAGGCCGCTTCTCAAATCGCTCAAGGTAATAAAAGCACCTGCATATGAGACGCTTGAACCGATCAACGAGTTGCCTGATAAACTCTCTTCTGCCGAAAAAACCCAGATAGCCATGCAGATGGCCGAACAGCAGACTCTTGTCGAAACGGCCAAAAAGGATCCCTATCAGGTTGCCCAGATACTTCAAAACTGGTTGGGCGAAGAGAATAAGTAAGAATATTCATATGGCGGACGGGTGTATCCATGACGGGAACGATGACCGGATCTGAAAAAGCTGCCATCCTGCTGCTCTATCTTGGTAACGAGGTTACCAGTAAGGTTTTTGAGCATATGGATGACGACGAGATAAAAAAGATCAGCAAGAGCATGGCCCACTTGGGCCATGTGCCACGAAGCACCATCATGCAGGTGGTGGAGGATTTCACCGGCGTTATTAACCCTGAGGCGGGGATCTTTTCCCAGGGAGAGGAATTTGTTCGCAAGATCCTTGAAAAGGCGCTTGGCCCCGTCAAAGCCGAAATGCTCATGGAGGAGTTGCAGGCCTCCAGTTACGGCGACCTGGTGGATATTCTCGGCAACATGGATTCCAAGAGCATCGCCAACTTCCTGTCCCAGGAGCATCCCCAAACCGTTGCGGTCGTCCTGGCCAAGCTGAAATCCAAGCAGACCAGCGAGATAATCAGTCTGCTCCCTCAGGAGTTGCAGGCCGAAGTCGTTCTGAGGATTGCCGATGTAGAACAGGTCTCGCCGGAAATTCTCCAGGAAATCGACGATGTCATACGACGGGAAATCAAGTCCATGGGAGGTGTTCAACGCTACAAGGTGGGTGGCGTTGAGAAGGTCGTGGACATGTTCAACCATTTTGACCGCAGCAAGGAGAAGCAGATCCTTGACAAGCTGGACGTGCTCAGCCCCCCCCTTGCCGAGATCATTCGCAAACACCTGTTTACCTTCGAAGACATCTTCAAGCTGGATGACCGCAGTATTCAGGCCATCATGCGCGAGGTTTCCAACGACACCCTGACCCTGGCCATGAAAACGTCTCCGGACGAGGTCAAGGACAAGATCTTCAGGAACATTTCCAGCCGTGCTGCGGAAATGATCAAGGAGGATTTGGAGGTCATGGGACCGGTTCGGCTCTCGGATGTCGACAAGGCCCAGTCAGAAATCATCAAGATTGTACGTAAGATGGAAGAGGAAGGTAAGATTGTACTGGCCGGCCGCGGGGGAGACGATGTCCTCGTCTAGGATCTTGAAATCCGCCAACTTCGACGGGACAGTACTGGCGGAGTTCGCCTTCAGCCAGGCTGGCCAACAGAACGGCGGGATCGCGGAGACCGGTTTCGTCCCGATGGGAATATTCGACTCGTCGGAGATCGATTCGGCGCGTAAGGCCGCGTCCTCCGACGAGTCTCCGGAAGTTGTGGAGCCTGCCGGGGTTGTCTTGACCGAGGAAGAGTTGGACCAACAACTGCGCGATGCCTTCAACAGCGGCCTCCAGGAAGGGAAAAACCTGGCCGAACGTGGTTTGGTCAATGTTTTCAGGTCGTTGCGAAGTGCTGACGAAGAGATTCGTGACCTGCGGGACAAGGTCATGCGGGAATCGGAGGATGAGCTTCTCGATCTTGTCATGATGGTGAGCCGCAAGGTGATCCTGAGAGAGACGACGACGGACCGGTCCATCCTTGAGAGTATGATCCGATCCGCTGTTGCGTGTCTCTCTGAGCGCGACAGGATAACGGTCCGCCTTAATCCCGATGACTACGCGATGATTACCAGCGGATACGGGGAGAATTTCCGCCAGGAGTTGCAGAATGACCAGATGAGTTTCAAGGCCGATGCCGCCGTTTTGCCGGGCAATTGCCAGATCGATACCGAGCTGGGCACCTTGGATGCCAGCATTGATGCCCAACTTGACGAAATCCACCGGCGCCTTCTTGAAGAACGAAGCCAGGCCCCGGCTTCCGACGCCTGACCCGGGAGCCCTATGTCGCCACTCAATATGAAGAGATACCGGGCAGCGTTGGAATCGGTCAATCCGGTCAAGCTACACGGCAAGGTCACCCAGGTAGTTGGGCTGGTGATCGAAGGATATTGTCCGGATACCTCGGTCGGGGCCATTTGCGAGATCAAGCCGCAGGGAGGCGACCCGATTCCGGCAGAGGTCGTCGGTTTCCGCAACAACAAGACCCTGCTCATGCCGTTGGGGGAACTGCGGGGAGTGGGGCTGGACAGCCTGATCTCCGTCCGGCGGGAAAAGGCCGCAATGGGTGTGGGACCGCTGATGCTGGGACGGGTGATCGACGGTCTTGGCAACCCCATTGACGGCAAGGGGCCTGTCAGGGTGGAGGAGGAGTACCCGATCTACGCAGCGCCTGTCAACCCGATGACACGGCCTCCCATCAGGAAGCCGCTGGATCTGGGTATTCGCAGCATCAACGGCCTTTTAACCTGTGGCCAAGGACAGCGGGTCGGCATTATGGCCGGTTCCGGAGTCGGGAAATCGACGCTTTTAGGGATGATCGCCCGCTATACCGAAGCGGATGTCAACGTGATCGCCCTGATCGGTGAACGGGGCCGCGAACTCAGGGAGTTTATCGAGAAGGATCTCCAGGAAGAGGGGCTCAAGAAATCGGTGGTGGTTGTCGCAACCTCTGACCAGCCGCCGCTTGTCCGCATGCGGGGTGCCTATATCGCCACCACCATTGCCGAATACTTTCAGAAACAGGGCAAGAAGGTGCTGCTGATGATGGACTCGGCCACCCGCTTTGCCATGGCCATGCGCGAAGTCGGCTTGGCTATCGGCGAGCCGCCGACCACCAAGGGGTACACGCCGTCGGTCTTTGCCGCCCTGCCCAAGCTGCTGGAGCGTACCGGCAATTTCCCCGACGGCAGCATTACCGGACTTTATACCGTGCTGGTCGAGGGGGATGACTTTAACGAACCGATATCAGACGCCATGCGCAGTATCCTGGATGGCCATATCGTTCTCTCGCGAAGCCTGGCGGCGCGCAACATCTATCCACCCATCGATGTACTGGCCAGCGCCAGCAGGGTCATGGCCGACGTGGCACCACGCGAGCATCTGGATCTGGTCGGCAGATTTAAGGAAACCATGGCAACGTACCGCCAATCGGAGGACCTTATCAATATCGGGGCCTATAAAGCAGGCAGCAACCCCGGCATAGATTATGCTATAGCACGTTATGACGGCATTGTGGCCTATCTCAAGCAAGCTGTCCAGGACCCGGTGTCCATGGCCGATGCCGTCCAGGGTCTTAAAAGGCTTTTTGATGCCTGAACGCCAGATGAGGTGAGTATTCGTGAAAGGTAATGGCTTCAAACTGCAGCAGGTACTCAACTACCGTTGCGAGATCGAAAAGATGCGCAAGCAGGAATTTGCCAGCGCTAAACGGGAGTTTGAGCATGCCGACGACCGGCTCAGGCGGGAAAAAGAACACGTGGAAAACCTTTCAGAGGAATTCTGCCACCGCATGGGAGAACTGGAGAGCATCCAGGAGATACGCATGTATGTTGATTTTATTGCCCGAAAGCGCGTGGACATTGAAAATCAAAAAGAACGGCTCGACCAGCTTGGTAACATCGTGAATGATCGACGTGCGTTTTTGCTTGACGCGACCAAGGATAAAAAGGTGCTGGAATCGCTTAAAGAAAAGAAGGCGAAAGAGTTTAGAGTGATGATGGAACATAAGGAACAGATGTTTGTGGACGAAATATCCATCCAGAAAATGGGTAATAAACTCTGATGTCACGCCGAGTCAGATTGTTGACATTGTCTTTGGTGGTAACCGGCTTGACCTTGGGAATACTGGTTCAGGATTTCTCCCATGCGGTTGCCGAGAGCGGGGCGGCCTCCGGGCCGGAGGCGGGCAAGGAAGCGCCGCAGGGGCAGCAGCCGTTCAGCGCCTCCCGTGCAGCCCGTGAGGAGAAGGCCATTCAGGATGCGCGGCGCCAGAAACTGGCCGAAAAAGAGGCGGCTCTGGCCTCCAAGGAGCAGGAGCTGAAAAATCTCAGTGCCAAGCTTGAAGCCCTGGTCAAGGCCATGGAGGAGAACAAAAAAAAGGTTGATGAGAGCGTGAAGGCGCGCTCAGGGGATCAGAAAAAGCAACAGGATGATAAAGTGCAGAAGATGGTCAAACTGTTCAAGACAATGCGTGCCGAACAGGCCGGCCAGTTGATCGACAGTCTGCATGAAAACCTGGCCCTGGCATTGCTGAACCGATTGGATACCAAGACGGTTGCGAAACTGGCCCCTTTCATCAACCAGCCGCGTATCGTCAGGTGGATAAGCGAAAATCTGAAGGGAAAATAAAGAATCGTCTTTTATGGGCAGATAACTGTCCATGCCCATAAAAAATCTACTCAGAAAGGAGGTGAAACAAAATGGATACAGGACAGATAAGTTTGATGCCGGCGAATGTCGGTATTCCGATGCCGGGCGGCGCACAACTATCCTCTCTCACAACGTTGCTGTCGGAGCCGGAAGGACAGGCTGGCGGGCCGTTCGCCGGTTTGTTGAAGGGGATGGTCCCCCCGCAGACCCCCCAAGGGACGGCGGCGCCCATTTCCGTCGGCAAAGGCGTTGCGGTATCGGACAAAAGCGGCGTGACCGCTTCAACAACGGCGGTACAGGATGGTGTGTCCGGGTTGATGGCAGGATTGCTGAATGCGCTTGACGCGGCCGGCAAGCCGTTGGCAACGGGTACGGAACAGAGTGCCGAGGTGCCGGCAAAGGCGGACAGGTCGGACAGGTCGGACAGAAAACCACAGGACGTGGTCCTGAATGCAGACGGGCTCCCGATGGCCTTGCTGACTCAGGTAAATGGCGGCAGAATGCCGCAGGCCGACGGCGCGGTTGAACAGCAGACGGATCACGGGACCGATACAGCCTTGAAGTCGGCCACGGAAGGCAGCGCTGAAGTTCCGGCACGAGCGGGTACTTTGGACAAGAAACCACAGGATGTGGCAATGAATGCAGTCGGGATGCAACCACCCCCCATGCTGACTCAGATAAATGGCGGCAGAATGCCGCAGGCCGACGGCGCGGTTGAACAGCAGACGGTTCACGGGGCTGAGAAACCTTTGCAGTCGGCCACGGAAGGCAGTGCTGAAGTCCCGGCACGAGCGGATACTTTGGACAAGAAACCACAGGATGTGGCAATGAGTGCAGTCGGGATGCAACCACCCCCACTGCTGACTCGGGTAGATGGCGGCAGAATGCCACAGGCTGACGGTACGGTCATGCAGCAGACGGTTGTTGCGTCGATGGCCGACACCCCAGTCACATCGTTTTCGAACAAAGGCGGCGTTTCGAGTATCGTTGCCTCGCCCAGCACAGATGCGGGTGGCGGTCTTAATCCGCCCGAAAACCTGTTGGGCCTCAACCAGCCGGCCATGGTGATGGTGGAGCACGGCCCCTTGAAAGGTGATTCAACGGGTACCACAGCCCTTGAGGTGGTTCCGCAAGGGAGTGAACCACAGTATGTTGCACAAAAGGAACCGGACAGGACGACCCCACCGGCCTTGTCTTCACGACAGGTTTCGGCCGTTGTCGAGCAGCAGAATCTGGCGGTCGTGAACAAGACCGCTTCCACAGAACGTGGTATGGCGTCAAACAATCAGAACGGAAGAATCAACACCACCGTTGCTCCGGTTTCCGGAACACCCGGTCCTGATACGGGGGGTGCTGAAGTGCGCGCAACGGCCCCTACAGGGGGCGAAGTGACGGCACAACCGCAACAGGCGGTAACCCTGTTCCGCTCCGCCTCCCTGGAGGTGGCGCTGGCGGAGAGTGTTCCCCAGAATGAGGTCCGCACAACGGGGCAAACTCCAATTGGTTCATCGGCGCAGAATGCGCCGGTCGCAGAAATTCCCGCGGCTTCCACGGCAATGACGGCGCAAACGGGGCCGCCGCAGGATGTCAGTTTTGCAAATTCAGGCGTGATACCGGTACCGGTCGCGCCGTTGCCGGCTTCAGCGCAACAGCCGGACCAAGCAGTAACAGCAAATAACGATACCATTGATGGAACCAGGCCTGTTCAGGCGGCTGTCGTGCCTGCGGCAGGAAAAATGGGTGTGGAAGCCGGGAAAGATGCTGCCCAGACGCGACCTGAGAGCGCGACAACGGCAAAGTCGGTGCAAAGCACTACGGTTGAGGCGGTAAAATTCGCCGGCGCCGGGTCATCCGGGGAAGAATTCAACACCGGCGACGATAAGGGTACGACCGACAACTTCATGAACGGGCAGTTCCATGCCGCCCTGATGAACCAGCAGGGGAACGTTGAAGGCTCAAGCGTAGCGAACAACGTCTCCGCTCCGGTTAAAAACGAGGCACAGCAGTCCGGCCTTTCGGAGCAGATCTTGCTGCAGGTCAAGGATAGTCTTGTCAATCATGAGGTCAAAACGGGCAACAATCAGATCGTGCTCAGGCTTTCGCCGGAAAACCTCGGCGAATTGAAGGTGAACCTGAGCATGGACGGCCAGAACTTGAAGGTCGAGATTGTTGCGGAAAACCACATGGTGCGTGATGCCTTGCTGCAAAATACCGACTCGCTCAAGGAGTCGCTGGCACGGCAAAACATCAGTATGCAATCGTTCAGTGTTACCACCGGCAATCCCGGCCAGAGACAGCAGCAGGGTGACTGGCGCGAGAGTGGCCGGCAACAACAGAACACCTGGATGACTTCCACCGGTTATCAAACGTCGGATACGGCGGTCAAAGCTGCCCAGCTTGCCTACCAAACGGCTTCAGCGCATACGATGGTTGACCTTCATTTTTGAAAGAGAGGTGAATTATGGTTTCAAATGTAGCAGCAACTACAAATTCCACTGCCGGTACAGCGACGACATCGACTACAGCTAATTCAAATTTGAATATTAACACGAATGACTTTCTGCAGCTCTTCATAGCCCAACTGCAGAATCAGGACCCGACAGCACCCCAGGATCCCTCCCAGATGCTGTCGCAACTGGCTCAGATGTCCCAGTTGGAGCAAGCAACCGACACGAACACAAATTTGCAGAGTCTGATATCTGCCCAGAACAGTGCAACAAACTTAACTTCCGCTTCGCTGATCGGCAAGGGCGTAGCAGCGACCGGCAACAGCATTTCCTTTGACGGAAGCGATGCGGCTAAGCTTCAATACAATCTGTCGGGAGCTTCCTCCGCCTCCACCCTCACAATCGCCGATTCGTCGGGAAATACCGTCAAAACGGCCACTATCGGCGCGCAGTCCACAGGTAACAATACCTATACGTGGGACGGGACAAATAATAGCGGAACAAAAGTTGCGGCCGGAACGTATAACTTTACGATATCGAGCACGTCGTCCAGCGGTTCTGCCGTTTCAGCGACCACGTATACTTCGGGGGATGTCACCGGCGTGTCGATAGCCAGCGGCTCTCCTGTCCTCTCAATAGGCTCAGTAACCGTACCTTTGTCGGATGTAGTAACTATGAGTGGGGGGTAACCTGCTTATGATCGACCAGATTTTTTACCCGAATCCCGTTAAACCGGGAGGGCAGAATGTCCATCAGCCGCAGAAACCGACAAGCGTCCAGGCTCGAGATTCTTCCTTTGCCCGTGTACTGGATGAAAAACTTCCGACCCAGGGGGTAAAATTTTCGCAGCATGCCCAGGAAAGGCTCAAATCACGGAACATTGTGCTTTCTGCCAAAGACATTTCCAACCTTGAGGGGGCAGTCAACAATGTAGCCCAAAAAGGGGGCAAAGAGTCCCTGGTTATGATGAAGGACGCAGCGTTGGTGGTCAGTATCAAGAACCGCACCGTTGTGACCGCCATGGACAGAAGCCAGATGCAGGGCAATGTTTTCACCAATATTGATTCGGCTGTTATTATCTGACAACACAACAGGGCTGGCCCTCCTTGAGGAAGCCCGGAAAACGCCGACCGATGGACGCGTTTTACCCAAAAAAAACAATTAGGGAGGCATTATCATGAGTATTACATCAGCAATCTACACAGGTAACAGTGGGCTTCTAGCGGACTCCGATGCCATCAACGTCATAGGCAACAACCTTGCGAACCAGAACACCACAGGTTTCAAGAGTGGCAACACGCTTTTTTCCACATTACTTTCCCAGAATATCGGCAACAATTCTCAGATTGGAACAGGTGTTCAGGTTCAGGCCGTTCAAAACCAATTTTCGGCGGGCACGCTCAAGAGTACCACGAATGTCACAGATTTGGCCATTCAGGGTAATGGCTTCTTTGCCCTGGCCGCCCCGTCTGCCACGACCGGTTCCGCTGCGACGGCATATTATACGCAGGCGGGTTCTTTCTCCGTGAGCGCGACTAATGGGCTGGTGAATCCTAATGGCTATCAGGTCCTTGATACGGCTGGAGCTCCAATTGTGTTCGCAAGCTCAGGTACGGACGCTAGCGGCAACGCTCTTACGTTCCAGAATGTTTCGGCCATCAGTTCAACCGGTGTCGTCTCCTGCTTGTATAGCGACGCAAACGGTAATTCGGCAACATTATATTATGCCGGAGCAGGTAACGCACCCGCGAGTACTACTGCCGGGGCGGTTAAAATTGCCGAAGTGGACGTACCCAATCCAGAGGGCATGCAATCGCAGGGAGGAACATTATTTACCCTGACCAATGCTTCGGGCACGCCAGCCGCGTTGACCAGCGCCAATGGAACTACGGAATCGATTCTTTCCAACAATCTTGAAGAGAGTAATGTCGACATGGGCAGCGAAATGGTGAACTTGATTAACGTTCAGTCCTCATATTCCGCCAACTCCAAGACCATTACCACGGCTAATGAAATGGCACAGGATTTACTGAACCTCATCCACTGATCCGGGTAGCAAAGTTCGTGGGGGCGCATCCTGTAAAGCGGGGTGCGCCTCCACGGCCTCCTTTTAATTGGTTGCATTAACGGACGATTCGTTCTAATAAAGTACTAGTATTGACATCAATGTGGAATCAGTATTGAAGCATATGGAGGAAGAGCATGGCCAAGGACGATCAGGCTGCTGTCGAAACGGAAGGCGGGGGCGGCAACAAGAAACTTTTTATAATCATTGGAGCCGCAGTTGCGGTCGCGGTTATCCTGGGCGCCGTCGTCTTCATGTTTATGGGTAAAAGTGACAAGAAGGAAAAGGGCAAGGACGAAGCCAAGGTTGAGGCCAAGGCCGAAGGGCACGGCGGCGAGGCGAGCGGCAAGGAAGGGGCGGTAAGCAACATGTATCCGTTGGAGCCGTTCATCGTAAACATCTACGACGGCCAGGAGTTGCGCTACCTCAAGGTCAAGATTGAGATGGAGATGGTCGGGGCGGGAGTCAAGACGGAGGTCGATGCGCGCCTGGCGCCCATCAGGGATTCGATCCTGGTGCTTTTGAGTTCCAAGACCCTCCAGGACATCCAGGATGTGCAGGGGAAAAATCAACTCAAAGAAGAGATCATGGGGGCGATAAACAAGAATCTCCCGCCCGGCAAAATTGCCAAGGTCTATTTTACCGATTTCGTTGTCCAGTAGGCAGCGCCGAGCCGTTATGGAAAAAATCCTCACAAAAGCAGAAATCGAGGCGCTCCTCAACGCTGTCTTCGATGGCAGGATAGAGCCTGAGAAGGAACTGGCCAAGACCGAAGGGACGGCCGTCACCTATGACCTCTTAAATACGGAGGCTCACAAGGGCTTTGTCCCCAATCTGGACATCGTCTACGACAGCTTGATCCGCTATAACCGCGTCGCCCTTTCCAACCGCCTGCGCAAGGTCGTCGAGATCAAGAAGGTCGGCGCCCGTTCCTACAAGTTTGATGACTTTCTCCAAACCCTGCCATCGCCCGCCTGCATGGCCATCTTCAAGATCGAGCCGCTTAAGGGGGCCGCGCTGATCGCTTTTGACAGCCCGCTGGTGCTGGCCCTGGTTGACAGCCTGCTCGGCGGTAGCGGCAATTCGAAGATTTCTGTCGCCAACCGACTTTTTACCTCGATCGAGATGCGGCTGGTCGAAAAGATCGCCAAGGACATCCTGCAGGATTTTGAGAAGGCCTGGGCACCTCTCTACACGACCCATATGAATTTGCTGCGCATGGAGATGAACCCGCGGCTGGTCAATATCGTTCCGCCCGAGTACCAGATCGTGACCATGTCGCTCAAGGTCCAGATCGAAGAGACAGTGGGAAACATTGTCTTTGCCGTCCCCTACATGACCATCGACCCTATACGGGATAAGCTGAAGTCGGGGATGCAGTTTGACTTGATGGCCATTGATCCGCAATGGTCGTACCGGCTTTCGTCCGAAATTCTCGAGGCTCCGCTTGAAGTATCCGTGGAGATGGGCAATGCCGGCATTTCCTTGCGGGAGCTTCTGGATCTGACGGTCGGGGATACGATCATGTTGGATAAACCCTGTTCCGGCGAACTGCTGGTCAAGGTTGAAGGGATGCCGAAATTCAGTTGTGTCCCCGGCATACGCCATGGCAACAAAGCAATTCAGATCACCAAGACAAAGGGGGGCAGCAGTGAGTGACAAGCCTGAAGTGAACGAGCCGGAACAAGACAGGAAGAACCTCGACTTCATCCTTGACATCCCCTTGCAGGTGACCGTGGAACTGGGACGTACCAAGCTTTTGGTCAAGGATATCCTTCAACTTAACCAGGGGGCGGTGGTGGAGTTGACCAAGCTGGCTGGCGAACCTTTGGATATCTTCGTGAACTCCAAACTCGTTGCCCGTGGCGAGGCGGTTGTCATCAACGACAAATTCGGCGTGCGCCTGGTCGATATCGTCAGCCCCAACGAGCGCGTGGAGAAAATTTTGTGAGGGGTGCGCTTGCCGCACCGCTTTTTTGCCTGCCATCCATCGCCTGCGCTGAAAGCACCACCGGACAGGAATTCAGCTTTCTTTCCAGTTTTTTCCAGATGATTGCCGCCCTGGCGGTTGTTATCGGCCTGATCCTCATTACGTGGCACTTTTTCAACAAGTTCACCCGGAGCGCTGCTGCCGGGAGATTCGCGGCAAAGCATATCCGCCTGCTGGAATCCCGCTATATCGCTCCCAAAAAGAGTCTCCTGCTTGTTGAGGTGGGTGGGGAATATCTGCTGTTGTCGTGTACCGCCGACAGGCTCACTCTGATCAAGCAGGTCAATCTGCTCGAAGATATCGAGATCATCCCGGAGGGCAAAGGAGCCGAAACGGTCTTTGCGGGGATTCTGGACAGGCTGCGATCGTGAAAATAAACACCATGACGAAAAAAATATGTTTCCTGGTGGTCCCGGCCTTGGCGGTGCTTGCCTCTGCTACGGCCCTTGCAGAACCGTTGCCGTTTCCATCGTTGAATATCGGCGTCGGGGCAGCGACCAAGCCAGGCGACGTTGCGATGACCATCCAGATATTCCTGCTGTTGACCATTCTTTCCCTGGCCCCGGGCCTGCTGATCATGACGACCTCGTTTACCCGCATCTCGGTGGTGCTTTCTTTTGTGCGCACCGCCATGGGAACCCCGCAGGCGCCATCCAATCAGATCATCCTCGCGCTCTCCATGTTTCTGACCTTCTTCATCATGGCTCCGGTCTGGCAACAGATCGACAAGGAGGCCTACCAGCCCTGGAAAGCCCGGCAGATCAGCCAGGATCAGGCCGTGGAGCGGGCTGTCAAGCCGGTACGCAAGTTCATGCTTTCCCAGGTCAGGGAAAAGGACCTGGCGCTGTTCGTCAGTCTCTCCAAGCTGCCGCGGCCCAAGAATGCCGATGACATCCCGACCCTGACCATTATCCCGGCCTTCATGATCTCGGAGTTACGAACCGCCTTTCAGATCGGCTTTCTGATTTACATCCCCTTCATCGTAGTTGATATGGTGGTGGCCTCGGTGTTGATGTCAATGGGTATGATGATGCTGCCGCCAGTCATGATTTCGCTTCCCTTCAAGATTTTGCTGTTTGTACTGGTTGACGGGTGGGGCTTGGTGATCGGGTCATTGGTGAAGAGTTTCGGATAAACAAACAGGGTAAGGTCCAGGCTGTTGGTACCATTTCCGCTCGCCTTTTCCTTCACCCTCTCAGAGGTTCTATGACACCCGAATTAGTTGTCCAACTTGCACGCCGCAGTTTTGAGACGACGCTCCTTCTGGCTGGGCCGCTCCTTATCGCCAGCTTGGTGGTGGGTTTGCTGATAAGCATTTTTCAGGCAGTGACCTCCATCAACGAGGCGACCCTGACGTTTGCCCCGAAGATCGTCGCCGTGATGGTTGCCATGATAATCCTTTTCCCCTGGATGATGAGTTATATGGGCGATTTTACCCGCGAGATCTACTCTTTCATTGCCACTATGCGACGCTGAAATGATGTTGGTACGCCGGCATGAAGAGCCGCTTGCGGCGTTGAATTCGGTGTATCCCCCTTCACGCCGTTGTTCGCAGCAGGCGAATGGCTGCGCGGCAAACCGGCCGCATACGGGGCGCTAGGATATGATGCCGCTGTATCCCTTTCCCTCGTTGCGCGAGGTGCTCGTTTTTGCCCTGGTATTGGGGCGCGTAGCCGGTATCTTCGCCGCGATTCCGTCCTTTGGGGGGCAGACGGTGCCGATGAACTTCAAGGTGCTGACAGTTCTCATGATCACGCTGGTCTGTTTCCCGGTCCTGAAGATAACCGCGCCGCCGATGCCGGCGGATGCCTTCGGTCTGGGCCTTTTGGTCTTGAGCGAGGTAGCGGTCGGGCTCACGCTCGCGCTGGTTGTCCAGATGGTCTTCAGCGCAGTGGAATTCAGCGGGCAGATCATCGGCATGCAGATGGGGTTGACGATCGCCTCGATCATCGATCCTTCCCGAGGCAGCCAGGTTCAGCTCATGTCCGTGCTCCGAAGCCTGCTTGCGACGCTGCTTTTTCTGTCTCTCGATGTCCATCATATGTTCATTCGAGCCATTATCGAAAGCTTCAGCGTCATCCCCATCGGCGGCTGGCATATTACGGGCGAACTGGTCTCCTTCCTGGTCCAGCGCACCTCGGACATTTTCGTGATCGGTGTCCGTCTGGCCGCGCCCGTCATGGTGTCGCTTCTGTTGGCCAGCGTGGCCCTGGGTGTCATGGCGCGCGCCTTTCCGCAGATGAACATCTTCATCGTCAGCATGCCCCTCAACATCGGTCTTGGTTTTTTGATCATGGGGGGGACATTGATGATCTTCTTCCACGTTCTGGAGGTGTCATTCGGCAATCTGAACGGACAAATCACCACCCTTTTCAGATTGATGGCAAAGGGGGGATGACGTCTGGCGGATGATTCCGACAAACATTCCAAAACAGAACAGCCGACGGCAAAAAAGCTCACCGAAGCACGGAAAGAGGGGGCTCCGCCCAGAAGCCAGGTGCTCACCTCGTCGCTCACGCTCCTGGCCGGGATTATAAGCATTTACGTCTTCGGCAGCTACATCATGGACGGCCTGAAAAAAAACATGGTTGCAATCCTGAGCACCATGGGAGGTTTCGACCTGACCGAGTCCAGCATGTACGCGCTCTCGCTCAAGCTCTTTGCGCTGGTTATCATGCTGCTCGCCCCCTTGGTGAGCACCATCATCATAACGGCGATGATGTCGAACATCATTCAGGACAACGGGCAGTTCGATATCCGTGCCGAGCGTCTTGGATTTAAATTCTCGAAGCTCAACCCGATAAACGGCCTGGGCAGGCTCTTCAATCGGGATTCGTTGCTGGAGATAGTGAAATCGCTTCTCAAACTCCTGGTGGTGGGTATCATAACATACCGGGTGATGAAGGATGAAAGCCAGAACATCGCGTTTCTGGCCGAGGCCGACATTGAAACGATCGTCAACTATGTGGGCCATGTTGCGTTCGATATCATCACCCATGCCTGCGGCGTCCTGATTGTGTTCGGCGTTCTGGACCTGATGTACGTCAAGTGGCGCTACCTGGACAAGCTTAAAATGACCAAGCAGGAGGTAAAGGAGGAGGCAAAAGAGCAGGACCTGGCGCCGGAGGTCAAGAACAGGATCAAGAGGCAGCAGTTCCAGATGGCTCGGCGCAGGATGATAAAAATCATTCCGACCGCCGATGTTGTCATCACCAACCCTACCCACTATGCCGTAGCCCTCAAGTATGACCGGGAGCGGATGCTGGCCCCGGTGGTCATCGCCAAGGGGGTTGACGTGATGGCCCAGGCCATCAAGAAGATCGCCAGGGAGCATAAAATCATCCTGGTGGAAAACCGGTTTCTGGCGCGGGAGCTCTATGACCAGGTAGGCGAAAATGAACCGATCCCCGAGTCGCTGTATGCCGCGGTTGCAGAGGTTCTTGCCTATGTGTACCGCCTCAAGGGCAAGATGTGATGTGTGGCCGTGCCCAAGGGAAAGGTCAATAAAATGACAAATTCAAGGATTTGACACACGTGGTTGCCGCCGCCCGTGTCGCTGGGCGACTGTCCCTGCTGGCTGCGACGACTCTTGATGCCGTTTCAGGGGGGTTGCGTGCGGCATGGAAAATGCATAAACCATATGAATTTTTTAGTTTTTGAAGAAAACATCCAACAACGGAACCACCATGGCAAACGGAACAACTGAAGCGATAGAATTGCGGGGCTTACGCAAAAATTCGGATATCTATGTGGCGATCGCCCTGATCGGCGTGCTTTCGTTGATGATCATTCCGTTGCCGGCATTTATCCTGGATCTGTTTCTGGCAACCAACATCACCATCGCCCTTTCCATCCTGCTGGTGTGCCTCTATACGCAACACCCGCTCGATTTTTCCGTATTTCCTTCCGTCTTGCTGGTCACCACGCTTTTTCGCCTGGCCCTCAATATCGCTTCGACCCGCTTGATCCTGTTGCACGGCAGCGAGGGGGTTGAAGCGGCCGGGGCGGTCATCAAGGCCTTCGGACAGTTTGTGGTCGGCGGGAATTATGTGGTCGGGGCCGTTATATTCCTGATTCTGGTGGTCATTAATTTTGTGGTCATCACCAAGGGCGCCGGCCGCGTGGCCGAGGTGACGGCCCGCTTCACACTCGACGCGATGCCAGGCAAGCAGATGGCCATCGATGCCGACCTCTCGTCCGGCATGATAACCGAAAAAGAAGCCAAGGCACGGCGTATCAAGATCTCCCGCGAAGCCGATTTTTACGGGTCCATGGACGGCGCCAGCAAGTTCGTCCGCGGCGATGCCGTGGCCGGCATCATGATCGTGCTGATCAACATATTCGGCGGACTGGTCATCGGTGTATGGCAGCAGGGGATGCCTCTTCAGACCGCGCTGACCAATTATACCCTCCTGACGATCGGCGAGGGCCTGGTGGCCCAGATTCCGGCCTTGATCATCTCTACCGCCGCCGGCATCATCGTGACGCGCTCTGCCGACGAAAACAACTTCGGCATCGAGATTACCGGCCAATTCATGAACTATCCCAAGGCGTTTTACGTCTCGTCGGGGGTGTTGTTCCTGTTTGCCACAATCCCCGGTCTGCCGCATTTTGCATTCTTCATGCTCTCGGGCGCGACCTTCCTGGTCGGCAAGATGGCGCGGGAGAAGGCGCAGATTGTTGAGGATGCCGGCGCCTCCGAACCCGCCTCCGGCGAAGGAGAAATCGACCAAGCCTCTTCAATCCGGCCGGTGGACGTGCTTGAACTGGAGGTTGGTTACGGTCTTGTCCCGATGGTGGACGCCTCCCAGGACGGGGAATTGCTGGAGCGTATTCGTTCGATCCGCCGCCAGAATGCCCAGAAGATGGGGTTCGTCGTCCCCCCCATCCATATTCACGACAACCTGCAACTCAAACCGTATGAGTATAATCTGCTTATACGGGGAGCCCGTGTCGGCGGCAGCGAATTAACCGGCCAGTATCTGGCTATGGATTCGGGCGCAGTGACCTCGGCCCTGCCGGGAGCCGCCACCAAGGAGCCGGTCTTCGGGTTGCCGGCTGTCTGGATACGCTCCGATGATCGCGATAAGGCCCAGATCAATGGATATACCGTAGTTGACAGCACCACGGTGGTGGCGACGCATATCAGCGAAATCATAAAGCGTTACGCCCACGAATTGGTGGGGCGCCAGGAACTCCAGCAGCTACTGGATAATGTTGCCGCCACCGCTCCCAAGGTCGTGGAAGAGTTGATACCCAGCCAACTCAACCTGGGAACGGTGCTGCGGGTGGTCAAGAGCCTGCTCAAGGAAGGGGTTTCGATCCGGGATTTGCGCACCATCCTGGAGAGTCTGGCGGATTATGCCGGTCTTACCAAGGATCCGGATGTCCTGACCGAGTTTGTACGCCAAGGGCTTGGCCGTTTCATCGTCGATCAATACAAGCTGAATGACGACACCCTGTACCTGATCACCTTGGACCGCGAAGTGGAGGATATTATCGCCGAGGCCATTCAGCCGTCGGATCAGGGGAGTTTCCTGGCCATTGAGCCCAACGCCGCCCAGCAGATCATTGCCAAGATACGCTCCATGGCGGATCGTTTCGCTCCGAGCGGCGCCCAACCGGTGTTGTTGGCATCTCCCACCATCCGCCGGCATGTCAGAAAGCTGATCGAGCGTTTTGTGCCGCACATTGCGGTGCTTTCCCATAATGAAATTCCGCAGAATATAAAAATCCAGTCATTAGGGGTGGTGAGCGTCAATGCTGGTTAAAACCTTTCAAGCAGCGAGTATGGCCGAGGCGCTCCGCATGGTTAAGGCCGAACTTGGCCCGGACGCCATGATTCTATCAACCAAGAAGGAGAACACCGGCGGGATTCTGGGGTTTTTCAGCAAATCGGTGTATCGCGTGACAGCCGCGATCGATCCGGTGCCGAGACAGGCCCCGTCATCTGCACCTTCGCAAGGAACTCATCGTCCTCGGCCGGAGCGGGAACGGACGGCTAAAGAGGAGTTGGAAAGCTCCATGTTCGCGCCTCTGGCGCGGGAACTCAAGGAACTGCGGGAGAAGGTTGACGCACTGTCCCGACGCGAAGACGACACAAAGAAACCCAGCAGGGAGGAAAATCAGGAAGAAGTGCCGCCGCTTGGCTTCAACCTCAAGAATGTCCCCCGTGGCGATCTGGAGGAAATCAAGAAGCTCCTGCTCAACACCCTGGCCAAGAGCCAGGAGGGTGTCGCCAGAACGGTGCAGTGGCCCGATGTGTCGGAGATCTCCCCGGCGGAGGCGCAAACCGCTCTGGAACTGCTGCCGGAGGACTCACCTCTTGCCCAGGAGTTGATCCAATCCGGCATTTCCACGGATCTGATCAGAAGGATTCTCGATACCCTCAGTACCTTGCCGGCCGAAGACGGCGGTCAGAACCTCAAAAGCCGCCTGGGTGCGACATTCTCAAAGCTGATAAAGTTTGCCGGCACGCTCAAGATGCGCAAAAATTCTCCCCGTATCATTGCCCTGGTGGGGCCGACCGGTGTCGGGAAGACGACCACTACCGCCAAATTGGCCGCCATGTATGCCCTCAACCGCGGCAACAAGGTGGCGCTTATCACCATGGATATCTTTCGTGTGGGCGCGGTGGAACAGCTTAAGACCTATTCCCGCATCATGGGGATCCCCCTGGAGGTGGCCTCCACCCCCAAAGAGCTGGAAAAGGCCGTGGAAAAACATTCCGCCTGTGACCTGATCTTTATCGACACGGCCGGTAGAAGCCACAAGGACAAAGAGAAGCTGGACGAGATGAAGAACTTTCTCGACAACAAGATCCCCATCGAAGTCTACTTGTGCCTTTCAGCCACGACCAAAGACCGTGAGCTTGAGGAAATTCTCAACCGATTCAAGATTTTTCAGGTCAGCAAGGTGGTCTTTACCAAGATCGACGAGAGTGAGAGCTTTGGAAACATGGTCAACCTATTGATGAAGGACAATCTTCAGATAGCCTACTTTACTACCGGGCAGCGGGTTCCGGAGGACATTGAGGTGGCGACCTCCGCCAAGCTGGCCGACATGATTCTGCGGGAGGCCTCCGAATGAGTACGATACCCGGAATGGGCGATCAGGCCGATACCTTGCGCCAGATGGCACGGCAGAATCGCAAAAACACGCTGTCAGACCCGTCCAAGCCGCTTGCGGCCGGCGAAGACGACGATCGCGGTATTCGTGTCATCTCGGTGACAAGCGGTAAAGGCGGCGTGGGCAAGAGCAATGTGGTTTCCAACCTGGCCATGGCCCTGTCTGCCCAAGGCAAACAGGTGTTGATCATTGATGCGGACTTGGGGTTGGGCAACCTGGACGTGCTGCTGGGGCTCTCGCCGATGTATAATCTGAACAATGTGTTCAATGGCGAGAAGAGTATCAACGATATCATTATCGAAGGCCCTGCCGGCATTAAGGTCATCCCGGCCGGGTCGGGCGTTCAGGAGGTGACCAGCCTCAGCCAACACGACAGGCTCAGGCTGTTGGACGAACTCGACATGCTGGAAGAGCGGTTTGACATCATGATCGTGGATACCGAGGCGGGCATATCCGAAAACGTAACCTATTTCACCGCGGCAGCCCAGGAAATCATCGTCGTGGTCTCCCCCGAACCGACCTCCATAACTGATGTGTATGCCCTGATCAAGCTGCTGGCAACACGCTATTCCGAGCATCACTTCAAGGTGCTGGTCAACATGGCCAAGGATAGCGAGGATGCTCTGGAGGTGTTCCGCAAGCTGGCCAACGTTGCCGGCCGTTTTCTCGACATTTCCCTGGATTATCTGGGCTGCGTCGTAAAAGACGAAAAGGTGGTCGAGGCGGTCAAGCGGCAAAGGGCAGTGTACGATCTTTTCCCGGAATCCGAGGCGGCCACCTGTTTTACCACTCTGGCACGGAGAGTCATCGAAAACACGCGCCAAACAAAACTCAAGGGAAATATCCAGTTTTTTTTCCGGCGGTTTCTCGACAACTCGACAGGCAGCTAAGTCTTGAGCGCCAACAAACTACACAGTCCCTATGCCGAGTCTGAACCGGCATTGCGTGATACGCTGATCATGCAAAACATGCCCATGGTCAAGTATCTGGTGGGGCGGATCGTCCATCAACTTCCGCCGCATCTGGATCCGCAGGATTTGACGAGTGCGGCGGTAATTGGCCTGATAAATGCAGCAGACCGTTTTGACCCCGCGCGAGGGGTGTTGTTCAAGACGTTTGCAGAACAGCATGTGCGGGGAGCCATCATAGACGAATTGCGCTCCTACGATATTTTGAGCCGTTCCATGCGCGAGAAGTACAAGCGCCTGGAGCGTGAAGTAACGATCCTCGAACACGCCCTGGGCAGGAACCCCACCAGCGAAGAGGTGGCCGGGGCACTTTCAATAAGTCTCGACAAATATTTTGACCTATTGGATGATGTACATGTGCTCACGTTTATCAGTCTGGACGATAGCTGGGAAGATGAGGATGGGAATTCGCTCTGTCTGTCGGATGTGCTGAGCGAGCAGGAAGAAAAGAGCCCGCAACACCAGGTTATGCGGATGCAGTTGACCAAAACGTTGGGGGACGCCATCGAAGCGCTGCCGGATAAAGAGCGGCTGGCTGTGACGCTCTATTACAATGAGGGGATGAGCCTCAAGGAAATCGGCGCAACCATGGAATTGACCGAATCGCGCATATCGCAGATCCTCAGCCAGGCAATGGTCCGGTTGCGGAGCAAGCTGAAACTGTACAGAGATTAACAAGAGAGGAACCAACATGAACAGTGGCATGTATTCTGCGATTTCAGGTAACATTGCGGCCATGGATAAGTTGGATGTCATCAGCAACAACTTGGCCAACGTAAACACACCGGGCTTTAAAAAAGACAAGATGACCTTCGAGGTGCTGCTCTCCGGCGCTGCTGCGCAGCCGGCAGTCCCCCTGGGCAAAACCGCCGACCCGATTATTCAAAAGGAAAATATTTACACCGATTACAGTGCAGGGCCGGTCAAGGAGTCCGGCAACACCTTTGACTTGGCAATTGACGGCACCGGTTTTTTCACGGTGTCGACCCCTAACGGCGTGGCCTATACGAGGCAGGGCAATTTCCATCTGACGGCTGATGGAACGCTGGTGACAACCGATGGCTATCCGGTTATGGGGCAAGGGGGAGAGATCAAGATAACAGGGAGCAGGGTTGACGTTAATACAAAAGGTGAGATTACCGTTGACGGTACTGCGGCGGGCGTCATCAGCCTGGTGGACTTTCCGCAACCCTACAAGCTGACAAAATCGGGGAGCGCGCTTTTCGTGCCGGCCGATCCCAAACAGGCAGCCCCAACGGCGACAACGGCGCAGGTTCGTCAGGGATATCTGGAGGGGGCCAATGTGGATCCGATCAGCGAAATGGTGCAAATGATCGAAACAAATCGCTATTTTGAAGCGTGCCAGCGGGTAATACAGGGGTACGACAATATGGCCGGCAAGGCCAGTAACGATCTTGGCAAATTATAACTAGTTTCCCTCCGGCGTTTAAAGATGGGAACTGGTTGATATTGTTTATATAAATAAAAAAGGAGATAAAACCATGTTACGTGCACTTTGGACAGCCGCATCGGGTATGCAGAGCCAAGAAACGAATATAGACGTAGTTGCCAACAACCTGGCCAACGTCAATACAACAGGTTTTAAAAAAAGCCGGGCCGATTTCCAGGATCTTATGTACCAGAATCTTAAGACCTCCGGTTCGCCTTCAACAACGACCACCCAGGTGCCGACCGGCATCCAGATAGGTCTTGGTACCCGACTTGCGGCGGTCTCGAAATTATATACATCCGGTAATTTGACCCAAAGCGGCAACAGCTTGGATATGGCAGTTCAGGGTAACGGTTTCTTTCAGATTCAGATGCCTGATGGCACCACATCATATACACGGGCAGGCGCCTTCAAGCAGGACAGCCAGGGGCGGATCGTTACCTCGGATGGTTATCCGATGCTTCCCGAGATTGTGCTACCGACCAATGCGACCAATGTCAGCATCGGCAACGACGGCACCGTATCGGTGACCCTGCCGAGCCAGACCACTCCCACAACCGTGGGGACCATCCAATTGGCGTTATTCCCCAATCCGGCAGGGCTCTCGGCCCTGGGACAGAATCTGCTGACCCAGACGGAGTCCTCCGGCAACGCCACAACCGGAACTCCCGGTCAAAACGGAATCGGAACACTTTCCCAGGGCTTTCTGGAGATGAGCAATGTTGATTTGGCAACAGAGATGGTCAACATGATTGTCGGTCAACGGGCATATGAGATCAATTCCAAGGCGGTGCAGGCGGCCGATCAGATGCTGCAGACCGCAAATCAAATGAAGAGTTAAATCATAGTATCATGAGGATTTCAACCATATGATTCAGCGTATTGTCGCCGTTCTGATTTGTTTGTTTTTGATGCAGCCGGTACTGACCATGGCCGGTCAGCAACCGCCGGGGATTTCTGCGGACGATGGCCGCATCACGGAAGCGGTGACCGGGTATATTTCGCAAAAAACAGATCATCTTGGTCTTGAAATCCATATCAAACGCATGACCATCGGCGGACATCCCGTCCTTCCCGCGGGTCCGCTTGATTTCGAGTTTATTGCCCCACAGCAATGGGAGGGGTGGGGGTACGCGAATCTTGCGGTCATAGCACGGCAAGACGGTCGAGTGGTTCTCAATAGCTCGGTGCAGATTGAAGTCGAGGCGCTGTCAGACATGGTAGTAGCCGTGCGGCAGCTTGATAATGGTACGGTCGTTTCTGCAGCGGATGTTGCAGTACAGAAGCGGGATGTGGCCTCTGCGGGAGGAAAATTTACCGGCGACACCAGCATGGTCGTGGGCAAGCGTATAAGGACGTCCATCAGGGCCAATTCCGTTATTCGGACGGATCTGCTGGAAAAGGTTCCCCTAATAAAATCAGGCCAGATGGTGACCATTATTGCCGAAAATGAGGTTATGAAGATTACGGTTGCCGGTCGGGCCAAAGGTTCCGGCGCAGAAGGGGATATTATCATGGTGCAGAACCTGAGCTCACTCAAGGACATCCCGGCCACGGTGGTTAACTCAACGACAGTGCGGGTAGAGTTTTGATTAATAAGGGAAAAGGACGTTGTATGAAACGAAGTTTATATCTTTTGCTGGCAATGGCCTGCGCCGCATGCTCGGTACAGAAGGCCGAGATCAAGACGCCCAGATTCGATGAACAGATGACTCGGAAACCGGCAGATTATTCCAACGGTTCCATCTGGCAGGCATCATCCAGGAGTATGACCGAGGATTTTAAAGCCTTTCAGCGTGGCGATATCATTACCATTATCATCTCGGAAACATCCACTGCATCCAAACAGGCCAGCACCAACACGGAACGGACTTCGACGGTCACTGCGGGCATACCCAATCTCCTGGGGCTTGAAAAGCTCGGCGTAATCGCTAATAACATGAATTTATCGCAACTGATCAATGCCACGGGCGATTCCAAATTTGCCGGCACCGGTTCCACATCCCGGCAGGACAACTTGACGGCAACCATCTCGGCAAAAGTGCTCGATGTGCTGGCAAACGGCAATCTTCAGGTTGAAGGACGCCGCAATGTCAAGGTTAACGACGAAGACCAGGAAATTATCCTGACCGGCACGGTGCGACCTGTTGATATAAGCCCAAACAATACCATCAATTCAATTTATGTGGCTGACGCCAAGATAAGCTATACAGGCCGAGGGGTTATCACTGACCGGCAAAGTCCCGGATGGTTAATGAATATTCTTGACAAGATATGGCCTTTCTAAGGCACGTAGTTTAAAGGTGATTTGCATGAGAAGAACAGTTATTTTTCTAATTCTGACCCTACTTCTGACTTCCAATGCCCATGCTGTCAGGATCAAGGATATTGCTTCCTTCGATGGGGTGCGCGAGAACCAGTTGATAGGTTACGGTTTGGTCGTAGGCCTCCGCGGCAGCGGCGACAGCAGTCAGGTACTTATTCAAATCCAGTCAGTCGTAAATGTGCTGGAACGTATGGGTATCTCGACCAATGCCAGCTCGATCCAGTTGAAGAATATAGCTGCCGTTATGGTCACGGCAACCTTGCCACCGTTTACCAATCAGGGAAACAAGCTGGATGTTCTGGTTTCCTCCATGGGAGATGCCACGAGCATTGCCGGAGGGACCCTGATAATGACGCCGCTCCGAGGTGGGGACAACCAGGTGTATGCCGTAGCTCAGGGATCGGTGCTGACAAACTCGTTTGCCTTTGGCGGACAGGCGGCCAGCGCCCAGAAGAATCATCCTACTGCCGGCACTATTCCCAATGGCGCACTTGTGGAACGAGAACTTCCCAATGTCCTGGCAGGCAAGACCAAATTGCGGCTTAATCTGAATAAAGCGGACTTTACTACGGCGTCCCGGATTGAGGCGGTAATCAATGGCAAGTTCAGCTCACAGATTGCGACGACTACGGATCCTGGTTCGGTAATCCTCAAAATTCCTGAAAGTTACGCCGACCGTACGGTCGATTTCGTAGCGGCATTGGAGACTCTTGAAGTAAGGCCGGACAATTTGGCCAAGGTGGTGCTCAACGAACGGACTGGAACCATCGTTATGGGAGAGAATGTCAGGATTTCCACAGTAGCGGTATCCCACGGCAACCTGTCCATTGTCGTTAAGGAGACCCCTCAGGTGTCCCAGCCGGCGCCGCTCAGCTCTGGCGGCCAGACGGTGACCGTACCCAGAACTGATTTGAAGGTTACCGAAGAGTCGCGCCGCCTCATGGTGGTGCCGGAAGGGGCCAGTATTGGCGATGTGGTGCGGGCTTTAAACTTCCTGGGGGTGACCCCACGCGATTTGATCGGTATTTTCCAGGCTATCAAGGCTTCGGGAGCTCTTCAGGCCGATCTTTCAATTATTTAGTTTCTATCCGCAAAGGGTTCTTTTTTGCCCATGCGGCGTCAATCTTCAGGCTTGCATGTGACTTCGGCCGTTGGCCTCACCCTTCGGGCGCCTTCGCGGTCCAATTTAGCAAGCAAAATTGTGCGGCGTACTGATGTACGCCTCCGCGCAATCCCTTGATTTCCTGGCCTGGACAAAAAGCCCTCCTTTCCGGATGGAAACTATTTAACGGGGAAGACTCAAAAAAACTCCAGATGTGGCGATAAGAGAATAAAGCTATGGACACAAGCATATCCCAAATTGCAATCAGTTCCGATACCGCTTCCGTGGAGAAGGCGCGTCAACTGCTGCGCCAGACGGACGGTGTTTCAGGGGGGGTAAGCGCGCAACAACGTGCTCAGGCCCACAAAATATCACAGGATTTTGAAGCCCTTTTCTTGGGAATGATGATGAAATCCATGCGCGCGACGGTAGGTCAGGACGCCCTGACCGGCGGCGGCCATGGTGAAGAAGTTTTTCGCCCCCTTTTGGACCAGGAATATGCCGCAGTTGCTGCTAAACGGGGCGTGGGACTGGCGCCGCTTATCGAAAAGGAAATTGTTCGACAGGAGGAAAGCCGCAACAACATCAAAAAGTCGGACAAAACGGAATAAATTCCGTTGCACTGAGGAAAAGATATAGTGAATACAGCATTGTTAGAAATACTATCGGTCCAGCTTCGCCTGCTCGATGAGTTATACAAAACCCTTGAACGGGAGACGCAAGAACTCGGGAACATATGCCTGGAAGCCATGGCCGGGACCAACCTGGAAAAAGAGAAACTTATAGGGCAAATCGAGACGCATTCCGCCGTGCTTCGCAAGGCCGTTGCCACGTCAGGGTCTGACTTGGGACTTGCCCCGGATGCCACGCTGGCTGATGTTGCCGCCACCTCGCGGCAGAAAGATATTGCACACTTATACAACGAACTCCTTGCGGCAGTGCAACGAGTTCAGAGTCGTGCTGCCATGAATCATAAGATTGCGGTAAATTTTGAGGTAACTACAGGTTCTACACTGAATTTTCTGGGCCGTCTTATCAACCAATCCAGCATGTACGGGGCCTCGGGCAGTTACCTGCAGGGGGCGTCAGGTGCGGTCATGATCAACAGGAAGGCTTGATATCATTCCCGGTTAATATGCATGAGTGTCAATATGTAAGGGGACCTGATGTTATGGATACGAAAACACTTGAAGAAAAACTATTCAGTCAACTTCAGTTGTATGAAAGGCTTTACCATCTTCTTGGAGAAGAAACCGGTGCGCTTGCCGCCATGAATCTTGAGGATATGGAAAATATGACTCGGCAAAAAAATGAGCTTTCGGAGAACATTCGAGAGGCTGACGCCTCACTCCGCCAGATTATTTCCGCACTGGCCGCAGAGCGGGGATTTGGACCGGATGTTGCCCTGGCAACGATTGCCGCATCAACGGGAAAGCAAAAGATTTTGCAATTGTGTCGGAAACTTGCCGGAACATGGCAGCGCATCCAGGAGGTTTCCGTCATAAATTGCACAATTTCCAAACAATTTATGAAAACAGCCGTTTTGGCGAGCGACCTCATGGGCAATCTGATCAATCGCTCAAACATGTATGGGTCATCCGGTGGTTATGTGTGGAACTCGTCCAAATCAATCATGATCAATAAGGAGGCATAAGCATGGGCATGAGCCTTAATTCAGCGTTACAGATTGCAGCCAGCGGTGTCAACGCATATCAGGCCGCCATCAGCGTAACCAGTGAAAATATCTCTAATATCAACACACCCGGATACACCACCCAGACCGCGGTACTTGAAACTGCCGCCCAGCCGGCCTCTTCAGGCAGTCTATCCGTGGGAAGCGGTGTGACCGTCACCTCCATACAGCGCTCCTATGATGCTTACCTGCAAACTCAGATTGACAATTCCCAGACCACCCAAGGGTATGATACCGCCAATTCCACGATGCTTCAGGAGATTCAACCCTCCTTCAACGAAGTTAACAGTGACGGTATTGGGACTGCGATCAGTACTTTTTTCAATGCGTGGCAGAACGTGGCCGACGATCCGACGAGCACTGCGAATCGGCAGTCGGTAGTGACGGCCGCCCAGACCCTTGCGGACAACTTCAATTCCGTCAGCAACACCCTTTCGAGCGACATTACATCTCTCAATACGTCGCTTGGCACCACGACAAGCAGCATCAACCAGAGCTTGGCAAGTATTGCCCAGCTCAACAGCCAGATCAAGGTAATAACCGAATCCGGTGGCAATGCAAATGTCCTCGAAGATCAGCAAGACGAGGCTGTGCAGAATCTTGCAAAGCAGATTGGGATTACCGGCACGCAAAACAGCGATGGCACCATGGATATCAAATTTACCGATACCGGCGACGCTCTGGTCAGCGGATCGCAAGCGGGATCGTTTTCGTTGACAACCGATGCCGTGACCGGTCTGAATGATGTGAACCTGACTCCGGCCGGAAGCGCGGCCTCCAGTGCGGTATCGCCTGTTTCGGGTCAGCTTGGCGCAACGATGGTTCTGATGAATACCACTATTCCCGGCTATCAGAACCAGCTCAATTCTCTGGCAAGTACCATTGCAACCGCGGTTAATACTCAGCAGGGAGCCGGCTATGACCTGAATGGCAACAGTGGGGCCGCCCTGTTCACTTCTTCAACGTCTGCTCCAATAAGTGCCGCAACGATATCCTTGAATCCAGCAATAACCACCAGCCAGATCGCCGCGGCGTCGGCAAGCAATTCCGGCGACGGCAACAGCGCACTGACGATGGCGAATCTTGCCAATGATACCACGCAAATGGGTGGCCAAACTTTCAGCGGCTATTACAACAGCCTGGTCAGCAAAGTCGGCCAGGATGTCCAGACCAGTAAAAATGCCGTTACCCAAGGCGCAGCTTACAGCAATCAATTGAGTACGCTTCAACAATCAAACTCGGGCGTTTCACTGAATCAGGAGTTGATCAATCTCACCACGTACCAGCAGTCGTATGGAGCATCGGCCAAGGTAATTGTTGCGGTAAACAATATGATGAATGATCTCTTGGCTATGATCGCCGCCGCATAGTCATGGCGCTGGGCAACTAATAATTTCCTGCGGATAAACTCCAGGCACCGTAATAAAAACAATTCAGCCAAGTGGAGGCTTAGATGAGAATTACTTCAAATATGACGGCCAATAACACAATTTACAATTTGCAGAATGCGCAGACAACCTTAAACAATCTGACCGAATTGGTCACATCGGGGCAAAATGTCAATCAACCGAGCGACAACCCTGCGGCCATGAATACTCTGTTGAATGCTAACGACTCGATTAATGCCCTGAATCAGTATGCTACCAATAGCACACTGGGCACAACCACACTACAGACTACAAGTAATGCACTGAGCGGAATTTCCAGTGTCATTTCACAGGCTGAGGAATTGGCCGGCTCTATTTCCAGTGGAACTACGAGCACCACAACACAGCAAAGTGCGATCCAACAGTTGACGTCCCTTAAACAACAACTAATAGGGTATGGCAATACCCAGTCGGGGAACACCTATGTGTTGGGGGGGACTGACACTTCAACACCTCCGTTCAGCACGTCGAGCAATACTTACAGCGGGAACAGCAACCAGTCTGAAATGGAAATAGCCCCAAATGTCAATCAGAGCGTGAGTTTCGACGGTAGTAGCGTTTTGTTGGGTACGGGGTCATATGGTTCAACGAATATACTGCAATCGATTGATAATTTGATTACCGCAGTGGGAGCCAATAATGTGACCGGTATACAGCAGGGTGCAAGCGATCTCGAGTCTGCCGCTACCCAGGTCAACAATGCGCAAGTCGATGTCAGCGCGCGATTGACTACATTCAGCAATATGTCTACGATGAATACCAACAATCTAAACACACTGCAGAGTGTGATCGACAATATCCAGACCGTGAACATGACTCAGGTGGGGGTTGAACTGGAGCAGCAGCAGACCGGCTATAGCGCGGCGCTTGCCGCAACTGAACAGGTGTCCCAACTGTCGCTTCTGAATTATATGTAGCTCCTCGCCGCCTTGATCTCATCCTTGATTTGGAATCGGTATTACGTCCGAGGAGGAAGGGGCCTGCCCTGTTACCACACGACAACGGTGTATGAGGCAAGCCATATAACAAATCATGCAGCACCGTCATAAACCGGTTTCCATCCGGCGCAATGTCTTCCGTCTCTCCATGCCGGTGCTCCTCTCCTCGCTGTTCCAGCGGCTGGTATCCATCGTCGATATATTCCTGACCGGCGGCCTGGGGGCTGCGGCCATCGCTGCCACCGGGTTGGGCCAACTGCTGATGTTCGTCACCATGACCGTGTTCTGGGGGTTAGCCACCGGGACGACGGTGGTGATCGCCCATTTGTGGGGTGCCGGTAGGCGCGAAGAGGCCCGCCGGGCGGCATTTGTGAGTTGTCTTGCCTGCCTGGCCATGACGGCGGCATGCACGGTGGCGGGCTCCGTCTGGGGGGGGGACATCGCCCGCCTGATGGGCGCCACCGCCGATGTCCAGGCCCTGGCGGCCGAATACATCCGCCTGGTGTTTCTCTGGCTGATATGGACAACCGGCCTCAATATCCTCTCCGCCATCATGCAAGGCGCCGGTGACACCCACACGCCGATGGAGGCGGTCATCCTGGTCAATATCCTGCACGTTGTCCTGGCCTGGCCGTTGATCTACGGCCGGTTAGGCCTTCCGGCGCTGGGGGTCAAGGGCGCGGCCATTGCCATCAACAGCTCGGAATTCGTGGGCTGCTCCTACTTGCTGATCCAGGCTGTACGCAAGCGATATCTCACCTTCGGGCGGCCGGCCGGCCCGCTTTTCGGCAGGATCTGGCGTGTGGGGTGGCCGGTTGCCCTGGAGCGTGTAGCCCAGCAGAGCGGCCAACTCTTCTACTCAAGCTACATCATCGCTTACGGCACCGGCGCCTATGCCGCCCACCAGATCGGACTTTCCATCGAATCGCTCTCCTTCATGCCCGGCGCCGGCATGGGTATTGCCGCCGCTACGCTCATGGGGCAGGCCTTGGGGGCCAACAAGCTGCGCCGTGCCCGTATCAGCCATAACGAGGCGCTGCGGCTGGCCGTGGTGGTCATGACCCTCATGGCGTTGCTTTTTTTCTGCGTCCCGCACTATCTGATCGGGCTGTTCACCCATGATGGCGACGTCATCGAAAAGGGTAGCGTGTTCCTGAGGCTGGTGGCCTTTGCCCAGGTGCCGCTGGCGATCTCGTTCGTCTATGCCGGTAGCCTGCGGGGGACGGGCGACACCTTCTACGTCTTCATCGTTACGCTGGTTGCCATGTGGGGGATCCGGGTGGCGCTGTCATGGGTGGCTGCCGTATGGCTGCACCTCTCACTGTACGCCGTATGGGGGGTGTTTCTGATCGATTGGTACTTCCGCGGTGCCGCCTTCGCCTGGAGGTATCACAAGCGGGACCTGCATGGCGTGATGATGTAATTCCGTTTTTAAACCAAAGCGCGACTCCTCGTTTGGCTCGTCCTCGGCTAACGGTAATCCTCGCTCCCTCGGTTTTCTCCTTATTTGACTCCGGCATACGGTCCGTCCGGATTGACGGCCGTGCCGCCCCGTTGATGAACCGCGCCGGCTAAAAGGTCCAGCTGACCGCGATCAGGTGCATGTCGAGGCCCGGGTTGGGGGTCCCCTCTTCGTAAAAAATATGTCCGTTCGAGATATGCTGCAGGCGGTACCCGATCTTAAGCCCGTCGTCGAAGCGATAAAACAGGCCGATATAGGCGCCAAATAGCAGCATGCTGCCGAAATCCTGATCGCCGAAGTGGCGCTTGTCCAGGAAGTTGGCATTGATGCCGATCTCAGGGGCCAGGCCGAAGTGCGGTTTGTCGAGTACAAGACCTGCCCCCACGGTACCGATGAAGCCGCTTACATCCGGATCATCAAGAAGGGCACCGGCAGACACGCTGAGTTGCGGGGCCAGGCCCCATCCGGAAGACGACCGCCAATCCCAGGGAAGTCCGTACACCGCAAACATCTCATATTGACGAAAATAGCCATGCTCGTAGCCGGCCTGAAGGCCCATTCTCAGGCCGACTTCATTCCACCCCCCCGGTGCGTCCGCGCAGATAGCCGGCCAGGGGTTTGAAAGAAGATAAACCAGCGAAAACAAGATGATAAGATTTCGTGCCATAGTGCCCTCCACGTTGGCCCATGGGAAAAGATAACCGAAGTTTTGCATTCGTCTTATGGAGGTCCAGCGATATGAAAGATGGTTTTCGGCCTTGTTTCCCATATTCAGTTATTAGTTTAGATGGTTTGAACGAATTGTAAAGGTTTTCCAGCGTTCTTTTTGTCTCTAACTCAGGCCCTTCCTGATCTGATACAGCCCCTCCAGGTTCAACCCGTTCTTCTCGTAGTATTCCCGCTCCAGCTCCTCCACGTAGAAACGGTCGAGCCCGGAGTTCTCCAGAAAATCCTCCCGCAGACCCACATTGCGTTCGGCGATGATCTGGGGCAGCAGGGAGTGGATATACATGGCCTCCCTATTGATGGTAAAGATGGTTTCATTGAAGAGGTGGTGGGGAATATCGGCCTTGATGAGTTTCTTGTTTTTCAACTCCTCGGCCACCTCGCGGCGCAGCGCTTCCTGGTCGGCTCTGGTAGTGAACTTGGAGTAGAAGTTGCGAATCCGGTCGCGCACATGCTCCAGCAGAACCCATGAGATCCGTTCTTCCTGGTCAATCTTCTGTAGTTGCAGGTGCAAATCCTCAATATTGCCGGTACGATTCTCAATGGTGGCGAGCCCTTCCAGCAGGGCGGTAATCTTGCGTCTGCCGAATCGCCCCAGGTAGGCGTTCTGGAACAGTTCGTGGATGAACAACTCCTCGAAGCATCCCTCCTTGAGATTGTCAAAGGCGGCCTTGTGCTCCAGGAGCCCCTGCAGCATCTCCTCGCTGACCCGCACGTTTTCCATGAAGGCCAGCTGGCTGATAAGGTTCGAGACGCTGTCGAAACGGTCCAGGTACGTGATGATGTAGGAAAAACCGTCCATCAGACCCGGATCGACGCCGTCCCGGATCTTTTCGTCGCACCCCCTGCTGGCATTCAGCATGAGTTGGTCAAAGGAATGGTCGCGGTTTTCCATGGCCTTTTTCTTGGCAATGATCAGGTTGAGCATATCCTCGCGGTTGATATGGCTTTCGATCTGCATCTCTCTGAGGAAGATCCCTTCCAAGATCTCGCGGGTTACGGAGATGTAATCCCGTTCTTCGTGCAGGATCAGGTTGCGCCCTCTCTTGAGCATCTCGTCCAAGGTGTAGAACAGGGCACCGGGGATCTTGTTGCGCACTGACAGCGTTTTGAGACGGGTCAGCCGGGCATTGTCCAGAGGGCTGATTTCACTCTTGCTGTTGCAGGCCAGGAGGATATTGCGGTATTCGTCCACGATGCGCTTGTTGGACGGATGGCGGTACATGGCGTCGATGCGCATGCGTTCCTGCTGGTAGCGGTCGATCTGGTAGGTGGCCGCAACGTTGACCAGCCGGGCGAAATCGTCGTCGGCAATCTTCTTGTTGCGATAGTAGAGGTTTTTGAAGAGGTCGCGATATTCCCGGTGGTGGCGGTTGATCAACTTGATGATGAAAAGCTGGGCCGAATCATCCCCGAGCAGTGGAAATATGTTGGCGATGAGGGTATCGTCCCGCTCGTCGCCCACGGCTTCGGAACGCTTGATGACCTTGCCGAGTTTTTTGACCAGTTCCTCCTGCTGATATTTGAGTTTGCGGGAAAGCTGGTTGGAATGGACGAAAAAATAGTAGTTGCAGACGGCGTTTCCTTCGAAAAATATATTTTCAAAGCTTTCTTCCCCATGGGCACGTTCGCTGAAACGGATTGAGCCCTTGTCGTCGGAACGCGCGCCGTACATGACCAGGCGATTGATGATGTCGGGTTTGGCAAGGTCGGAGGATGGTTGATCGACACCGAACATGTATTCGCAAAAATAGCCGCCGTTGCCCTGGTAGCTGACCCCCTGAGGTGTGATGATGAACTCGTTGCCCGGAGAAAAGATGCGGAGGTGCTCCTCCTCCTGGACGATGTTAAAGAAATAACGCTGATAGGCCTCGTTGCCGACCACCATGACGAAATATTCGACATGGTCGCCGACCTGCCCATGAAGCCGTATGTCCTTGTGCATGGTCTGCCTCTCCAATCACGATTAATTACATCAAACTACATCCAACGCCATGCCGTCGTAGGCGAATTCGAAACCGGGCGGCAACTTTGCCTGCTCGCCGTGGGACACCTCGTGGGTCAGGTGAGTGAGCACGACGCGGGCCGGCTTGATTGGTGCCACCGCGGCGATGGCCGCTTCGATGTTGAAGTGGAATGGATGAGGGGTCCAGCGCAACCCGTCTATAACCAGCACATCGAGCCCTTCCAGAAGCTTCAGGGAGCTGTCGGGAAGGGCGCTGCAATCCGTCAGATAGGCAAATTTTCCGATACGGAAGCCGAGGGCGGTGCCCATGCCATGCTCCAGGGGAACCGGGGTGACCGTCAGGCCGAACAGCCCGAATGGGCCGGAGACCACGTGCTGCGACAGAAGCGGTGTATAGCCTGAGCCGTTGAACTCGAAAAAGATGTATCTGAACCCCGCCGACAATGTCTCGAAGGTTGCCGGAGAGGCATAGCAGGGAATGATCTCTTTATGCAGAAAATGGAAGCCGCGCAGGTCATCGATACCATTGACATGATCGGCATGGGGGTGGGTGAGGAGGACGGCGTCAACCTTGTCCAGGCCTTCGCGCAAGGCTTGCTGCCGCAGATCGGTGGAGGTGTCCACCAGGATGTTCCGCCCCTCGTGCCGGATCAGCAGGGAAGCCCGCGTTCTTTTGTCCTTTGGGTCGTCCGAACTGCATACCCGGCACCTGCATCCCACCATGGGAACCCCGGTTGATGTCCCGCTCCCCAGGATGGTTACCTTCATACAACGTCCTTTCAGTAATATGCTTGAAAAATAACAGAAATACCCGATGCAGGCAATACGGATTTCACGGAAACCGGACAATGCCGTTGGTATTTGCGGGATATGCTGAAATCTGCCGGTGTTCCCGGAGGGGGGCTATGTTTTTGCGAGAGGGATCAACAGCAGCGGAGTTCTGGTAAAGGTGCATATCCTGTGAGTCACGCTTCCCGCCCAAAATGCCTCCATGCCTGTTTTCCCGTGGGTGGCGAGGACGATGAGATCGATCCCGGCCTGGCCGGCGGCCTTAGCGATGGTTTTTGCCGGATCTCCCCGCAATACGTGTGCGCTTGCCGCAATGCCCTCTCCCCGCAGGGCTTCGAGCTGTTTCCGGAAGATTTCCCGGGCGTCCTGTGAGGCCATTTCGAGAATTCTGGAGGCCGTGGCGGGGAGCATTCTGCTGGAAACCTTTGCCGCACCCGACAGGGAGGCTAAGCGGGGAACAACCATCACAAGGTGGAGGGCCGCACCGCAGGCCCGGGCAATTTCCTTTGAAACCGGCAAGGCCTGTGCATGGTCGGGATCGCCGTCCAGAGGTACCAGGATGTTGTTGCAGGAGAAAGGCGGCGCGCCCCCCTGTTCGTCGGGCCGGGTGATGAGGACCGGACGTGAGCCCAAGGCTATGACCTTTTGGGCAATGCTTCCCAGAAACAGGTGTAGTGCCTGTCCGCGGCCGTGGGAGCACATGATGACCAGATCATGCTTCAATTCGTCCGCGTGCGCGACGATGCTTTCGGCGACATTGTCCGCTTCCGCAGTGTGCACGTGGCGGTCAACCGCGATGTCGGGCAAAAAAGCCTGCCGTGAGAGTCGTTCCAGATAGGCTGCCGCATCTTCCGCGTTTCCCAGGTGGGACTGGCCATGGACTTCGCTGGGGGCGTTTCGTTCCACCGCATGGAAGAGCGTCACCCGCGCCCCGAGCCTTCGTGCAAGAAAAGCGGCGGCCGGCAGGGCCGCCTCGGCCAGGAGTGAACCATCTAAAGGGACGAGGATGTGCTTGAACATGGGATTACCCCGTTACCAGCGTCTTGTACGTAAGGTAGGCATTGAGCGCCAGGATGATCCCTGCAATCATGCCGGCTATGGCCGTTGTGAGGCGTCTGTTGGCCAAATCGCCCATGATGTCGGGACGGCGGGTGAACATGACCAGCGGAACAATCGCGAACGGAAGCCCGAAGCTGAGCACCACCTGGCTGACAACCAGAGTGCGGGTCGGGTCCAGGCCTGCGCCGATAACGACCAGCGAAGGCGCCATGGTCACCAGGCGTCGTACCCATATCGGAATATGCCGCTGCATGAAACCCTGCATGATCACTTGTCCTGCGCTTGTTCCCACGGTCGATGACGATAGCCCCGAAAGCAGCAGGGAAAGGCCGAAGATCCATTTGGCCGATGACCCCAGGAGCGGCTCCAGGGTCCGGTAGGCCTCCTCGATGGTGCCGAGCGCGGCGTGTCCTGTGGTGTGGAAGGTGGCTGCCGCCATGATCAGCATGGCAGCATTGACAAAACTTGCAATCCCCATGGCAATGACCACATCCGCGATCTCGAAACGATACAGGCTCTGCAGTCGTTTTTTGTCCCGGACGACGATGCGTCCCTGGGTCAGGGCGGAATGAAGAAAAATGGCGTGGGGCATGACGGTGGCCCCAAGGATCCCCGAGGCCAGTAAAACGCTTTCGGCCCCGGCAAAGCGCGGTACAAAGGCGTGATAGGCGACGAGCCCCCAATCGGGCTTGCCGATGATAGTTTCCAGCAGGTAGCAGAGGGCAATCATCCCGACCATGGATGAGATAACCGCCTCCAAAGGCCGGAATCCATAACGTTCCAGGCCCAGAATCAGCATGGTTGCCAGAGCAGTGAGCAGGGCGCCCGCAAACAGCGGTATACCCATGAGCAGTTGGAACCCCAGGGCTGCACCGATGAATTCGGCCAGGTCCGTTGCCATGGCAACGATCTCCATCAAGAGCCACATGGCGATGACCACCGGGCGGGGGAAGCGGGCCCGGCACTGTTCCGCCAGGTTCATGCCCGTGGCGATGCCGAGCTTGGCCGAAAGGGTCTGGATGATCATTGCCATGAGGTTGCTGGCCACGATCACCCAGAGCAGCAGATAGCCGAATTGGGCGCCGCCCTGGATATTGGTCGCAAAGTTGCCCGGGTCCACATAGGCCACGCTGGCGATAAAAGCCGGTCCTAGAAACGGCATCAGGCGCGTCAGCCGATTTGGACGCCCATGGCCGTCCAGAACGTCCAAGGCGGTTTGGACCGTCCTGGAATCGGGGGAATTCAGGACTGGCCCCGGCATCAGTCGTTGATATACTGCAAGGCGTAGTTCACGTAGTTGTCGGCTGATTTTCGCAGCCAGGCCACCTCGCTCGGTGTAAGGTCGCGTTTGTACCCGGCCGGCGCGCCGATCCACAAGGTGTGAGGCGGGATAATGGTCCCCTCGGTGACCAGGGCACGCGCCCCCACCAGAGCTCCTTCGCCGACCACGGCCCTGTCCATCACCATGGCCTGCATGCCGATGAAACAGCCGTTGTGCAGGGTGCAGCCGTGCAGGGTAACGCTGTGGCCGATGGTGACATCGTCGCCGATGATCAGCGGCGCGCCGGGATCGTCGGCATGTTTTCTGTGGGTGACGTGCAGCATGGTCAGGTCCTGCACGTTGCTGCGGGCGCCGATACGGATGTGGTTCACGTCGCCGCGGGCCACGCAATTATACCAGATGCTGCTCTGGGGGCCCATCTCCACGTCGCCGATGACCACGGCGGTCTCGGCCACGAAGGCGGAGGGGTCGATCTTCGGCTGGATGCCCTGGAAGGGTCGAATCATTTCGTCCTCCGTTGACTGATGTTTAAGGATGAAGTATACGCACTCTGCGAAAGATTGGCAATAGAATGCAGTGCTAACGTGGCTTTTGCCGCGCCCGTACCGAGATTTATTTGCTTGTTGCACTGTCCCATATTTGGTATGTTTTACAATCGCTGTGAACGACTTGGAAAAGGGGATGGAACACGATGAAATTCACCAAGATGCAGGGCGCCGGCAATGATTACGTCTATGTGAACTGTTTCGAGGAGACGGTTACAAATCCACAACAGGTTTCCATACAGGTTTCCAACCGCAATTTCGGCATCGGGTCGGATGGGCTGATTCTGATCATGCCCTCGGACAAGGCGGATGTGCGCATGCGGATGTTCAATTCGGACGGCTCCGAGTCCGAGATGTGCGGCAACGGTATCCGTTGCGTGGCAAAATACGCCTACGATCACGGCATTGTCTCGAAAACCGAGATCACCGCCGAAACCGGGGCCGGCATTCTGACCTTGCAACTGGTGCCCGGGAGCGACGGCACGGTGGAAAAGGTTCGTGTCAACATGGGGCCGCCGCGCCTGACCAGGGGTGAGATCCCCATGACCGGCGACGCCGCCGCCAGGGTGATTGCGGAGCCGCTCACCATCCTCGACCGCACCTTCCAGATCACCTGCGCCTCCATGGGCAACCCCCATTGCGTGATCTTCGTGGATGATGTGGAGAATTTCCCGGTTTCCACCTATGGACCGCTGATCGAAAACCATGAGATGTTCCCGCGTCGCACCAACGTGGAATTCGTGCAGATATTCTCGCGTGCCGAGGTGCGCCAGCGGACCTGGGAGCGGGGCGCCGGCGAAACCCTGGCCTGTGGCACCGGCTCCAGCGCCGTGACGGCGGCATGCGTGCTTAACGACCTGACCGGAAAAAAGATCCTCAACCACCTCATGGGAGGGGACCTGGAGATGGAGTGGGCCCAGGACGGCAACATTTACATGAGCGGCCCGGCGGTAGAGGTCTTCAACGGGGAGATCAGGCTGTAGGACGTCCCTCGAAAGTTCCCTCTCTCCCTCTTGCCCAAAGGGGAAGGTGATATACACTTATGCCACGAGCTCTTACCATCATAAACATCCTGCTTGGGGTTGCCATCATCGCCCTTTTGGCGGCAATCACGGCCGACGGTCTGGGGCGACGGATCAACGCGGCGCTTGTATCAAGGAGTGCGGGTGCGGGCAAGACGGCTTCCGCCACCGCCCCCCCTGCCCGCGTCGAGGAACTGGCGTATTATGCCCCGATCCTGGTCAACGGCCTGTTCGGCAAGGGGGCTCAAGGGCCGCTTACCCCGCTCGCGAACGCCCCAGCTGCCCAGGGAGCCGCTCAGGCTGCCGCGCCGGCCGACCTGATGCTGCTCGGAACGGCCGTGGGCTCGTTCCGTGAAACCTTTGCCCTGGTGCGTAACACCACCAAACAAGAGGAGCGCGTCTTCCGCCTGGGGGATATGGTCTATGATGCCGGGCGATTGGTCGAAGTGACCAGGGAGCGGGCCTTTATCGTGGTGGGCGGCAAGAAGGTGGAGCTTTTGACCCCCATGACGCCCCCCGCGGCGGGCCCGGCTCAACCGGCAAGCCCCCAGGGAGGCGTGTCGGTCGCCAATATAGGCGGCGGAAATTTCGTGATCGACCAGCGGGCACTCAACGCCGCCCTGGACAACCCGGCACAGGCCATGAGCGATGCCCGTCTGCTCCCCAGCCAGAAGGACGGCAAGGTGGAAGGCTTTCGGGTCACCGAGGTAAAGCCCAACGGTGTCTTTGCCATGGTGGGGATGAAGAACGGCGACATCATGCTGCGCCTGAACGATTTCCCGGTGGATTCGCCGGACAAGGCCTTGCAGTCGTTCATCGCCCTCAAGGGGCAGAGCAAGCTCAAGCTCGATCTGATAAGGGATGGGCAACCGGCAACGTTCAATTATGATATTCGATGAAACGCCACGCTCCCGATTCATGCCGGCAGGTTTTTACGAGTATTCGTGACGCGGCCCGCCGGCAGCCTTGCCGAAAGGGGAAATAGTCGTTCCTGCCAATCCGCAACAATGCATGCTGTTACGAAACAACGTGGAGGCCCGCTTGAAACAGTACCTGATACGCACATTCTGCACCCTGCTGCTGGCAGGGCTCTTTTTTGCCTCGCCGGTGCATGCCGCCGCCAGGGGGGTGGTGTTGAACTTCAACGAGGTGGATATCTCCACCATGGTGAAGTTCATCAGCGACCTGACCGGCAGGAATTTTGTGCTGGACGACCGGGTCAAGGGGAAGATTTCGGTATACTCCCCCTCCAGGCTTTCCATCGAAGAGGCGTACAACGTCTTTGTCTCGGTGCTGGAATTGAAGGGTTTCACGGTGGTGCAAAGCGGCAAGGTGGCCAAGATCGTTCCGATTTCTTCGGCAAAGCAATCCGGGCTGACCCTGCTGAAATCGGGCGAGATGCCGCCGGTCAACGAAAACTACGTGGCCCAGGTCAACAAACTTGAAAACATCTCGGCCCAGGAGGCGATGACGTTTCTGCAGCCGATGGTTTCCAAGGACGGCTACATCTCGGCCTTTGGGCCCGGCAACCTGCTCCTGATAGTGGATTCGTCGCTCAATATCCGCAAGCTGCAAGGGCTTCTGCGCCTGATCGACACCGAAAAGACCCGCGAAGGGATCGAAATCATCTACCTGAAAAACGCCTCCGCCGAGAGCGCCGCCGCGACCATCCGCCAGTGGCTCACCGGCAATGAGTCCAAGGCTGCCGCGGCACCGGGGGCAGTGGCCCCTTCCAGTAACATGGCAACCGTCCTGGCCGACCAGCGGCTGAACGCTCTTTTGGTATTCGGCAGCGACATTGTCAAGCGGGAGGTGCGCGAGTTGGCGGCCAAGCTGGACGCGCAGCCGCCCGAGGCCAACAGCAAGGTCAATGTCTATTACCTGGAGAACACCGACGCTACCGACATGGCCAAGGTGCTGGACGGCGTGATCAAGGGGATGAGCGCGGCCGCTGCGACACCCTCCGGCCAGCCCGGCGCGGCGGCAGCGCCCCAAGCGTCCCCCTTCGACAGCGGCAAGGTCACCATAACCCCGGACAAGGCATCCAATTCCCTGGTGATCATGGCATCGCCCAACGATTACAATAACCTTGTCCAGGTGATCAAGAAACTGGACCGCCGCAGCAAGCAGGTCTTCGTGCAGGTGCTGATTGCCGAGGTGACGCTCAACAAGTCGCGGAACACGGGCATGCAGCTTGGCGCGCTGGGTGTTGACCAGATCAACCGCTATTTCGGTATCGGGGCTTTCTACGATCCTTTCGGCGTGGTCAGCACGCTTGCGACGAGCGGCCTTGCCTCCGCAACCAGTGCCTCCACCAGCACCTCGACGAACTCCACCATCAATTTTCCGGTTGCCGGAGTTCCGGGCAACATCGGCGCCGTGCTCCAGGCGCTGGACTCCAACGACCTCCTGAACGTGCTGTCCACGCCCAACATCCTGACCTCGGACAACAAGGAGGCCGAGATCATCGTGGGGTCGAACGTCCCCTTCCAGGGGTCGTCTACCATCTCCTCCGGCCTCTCCACAACCTCCATCGAGCGCAAGGATGTGGGTATAACACTCAAGATCAAGCCCCAGATCAGCGAGGGGGACTATATCCGCCTCGACCTGAGCCAGGAGATCTCGGCCATCGGTGCAACGATCACAGTGGGCAACGGCGCCACGGACCGCATCACCACCAAGCGCTCGGCCAAGACCAGCATCGTTGTCAAGGACAACGAAACGATCGTGATCGGCGGCCTGATCCAGGACCAGGACGAGGATGTGGTCACCAAGGTCCCCTTTCTGGGCGATATACCAGGCCTGGGCTGGTTGTTCAAGACCAAGTCCAAGACCAAGACCAAGACCAACCTGATGATTTTGTTGACCCCGCGCATTGTTAAGGATAGCGCCGATCTGGCCACGATCTCCGACAGCCAGCGGGCAAAATTCGGCGATGCCGCGAAAAAGGTCGATCCGGTGGATGTACAGAAGGAGATCGGCGCAAAATGAGCCCAACCCAGCTCCCGGAAGAACTGGAATCCACCGCCCGGCGGCTGGGGATCGCCTGCCAGTCCGAGATCGGCGGGGACGAGGTCGATCCGGTTCTCCTGGCTCGGGTGCCGCTAACTTTTGCCCGTGCCCACACGATCCTTCCCCTGGGGGAACGGGACGGCAGGATCAGGATCGCCATTTCCAGCCCCGCAGCCCTCTTGGCGATGGACGAGCTGCGGCTTTTGTTCGGCAGACCGGTGGAGGCCGTCCTGGTGCCGGCCGGTATCCTGGGCGACGCCATCAACCATATCTACAGCAGCCTCTCCGGCAGCGCCCGTGAAGTGCTCCTGGAACTGGAGGGGGAGGACCTCTCCACGGTTGCCACCCAGTTCAACGACCCCCAGGACTTGCTGGATCTGGCCGACGAGGCCCCGGTCATACGGCTCTTGAACTCGATTCTTTCCGAGGCGGTCAAGGAACGGGTCAGCGACATCCACATCGAACCCTACGAGCGCGACCTGGTGGTGCGCTTCCGCATCGACGGCATCCTCTACGAAAAGCTGACGCCCCCCAAGATCATCCAGGATGCCCTGGTCTCCCGCGTCAAGATCATGGCCGGCCTCAACATCGCCGAGAAACGTCTGCCTCAGGACGGCCGCATCCGCGTGATCGTCGCCGGCCGCGACGTGGACATCCGCGTCTCCATCATCCCCACATTCTACGGCGAACGGTCCGTGCTGCGCCTTCTGGACAAGAAGAAGGGAGTGCTCTCCCTGGAGGATATCGGCCTGGGGGACGAAGGGGTACGCACCATGGAGCGGATGCTCGCCCGCACCAACGGCATCATCCTGGTGACCGGCCCCACCGGCAGCGGCAAGTCAACTACCCTTTATGCGGCCCTCAACCGCCTCAATTCGAGCGAGAAGAACATCATAACCATTGAAGACCCGATCGAATACCAGATCAAGGGCATCGGCCAGATCCAGGTCAACTCCAAGATCGAGCTGACTTTTGCCGCCGGCCTGCGCTCCATCCTGCGCCAGGACCCGGACATCATCATGGTGGGGGAGATCCGCGACACCGAAACGGCCGAGATCGCCATCCAGGCCAGCCTGACCGGTCACCTGGTGCTCTCCACCCTGCACACCAACGACGCCGCAACGGCCGTGACGCGCCTGGTGGACATGGGCATCGAGCCGTTCATGATCGCTTCGTCCTTGGCGGCGGTGATGGCCCAGCGGCTGGTGCGGGTCATCTGCCCCCATTGCCGCGAGGAGTACCGGCCGATGGAGCGGCATGACGGCGTCATCCTGCCGGAACGGCTTTACCGGGGGCGGGGCTGCGACCGGTGCTTCGGGCTGGGTACCATGGGGCGCACCGCCATCTACGAGATCATGCCGGTGGATCAGGAGATCTGCTCCCTGATCATCAAGCGCGCCCATGCCGGGGAGATCAAGGAGTATGCCGTTAGCCGCGGGATGAAGACCCTGCGGGACGATGGCATGGCCAGGGCCGCGGCAGGGGTCACCAGTATCGAAGAGGTGTTGCGCGTAACCCAGGAAGACTATGCCGACGTTCCGGTATAAGGCATACACCGGCGCCGGGGCCGCGGTATCCGGTTCCGTCGAGGCAGACTCCGAGCGCCAGGCCATGGCCCAGCTCAAGGAGAAAGGGCTGTTGCCCCGAGAGGTCAGCGAGGAAACCGCCGCCGCGGGCGCGGCCAGATCCTTCTCCTTCAAACCGGGGATCACCACCGCCGATCTGTCACTCTTCACCCGTCGTCTGGCTACGCTGGCGGCCTCCTCGGTGCCTCTGTTCGAGGCCATGGGTTCGTTGTACGAGCAGGAGGAGAGCGGGCAGCTCAAACAGGTGCTGGCGCGGGTGCGCGACAGTATCGCCGAGGGGGCGGCCCTGTCGCGTGCCATGGCGGCCGAACCGAGGATCTTCAGCGAGAGCTATGTCAGCATGGTGGCGGCCGGTGAGGCCAGCGGGGCGCTGGATGCCGTGCTGGATCGGCTGGCCGATTTTCTGGAAGAGCAGGAACAGGTCAAGAGCCGGGTCGTTTCCGCCCTGGCCTATCCGATCCTGATGGTGCTGGTGGGAAGCGGCGTGATGCTCTTTCTGCTGACGATGGTCATCCCCAAGATCGTGGTGATCTTCGAGGAGAGCAAGGCCGCCCTGCCGCTGATCACGGTGATCCTGATCAAGCTGTCCCATTTCCTGCGGGGGTGGTGGTGGATTCCGGCCGGGCTGGCCATCGGGTCGGTGCCGCTCTACCGCTCCGCCATGCGGCGCGATGACCTGCGCATGATGCGCGATCGCCTGTTGCTCAGGCTGCCGGTGGCCGGCGGCATGTTGCAACACCTGCTCCTGTCCCGCTTTGCCCGGGTGCTGGGGCTCTTGCTTTCCAGCGGAGTGCCGATCATCCGCGCCCTGGAGATCACCTCCGAGGTGCTGGTCAACCGGGTCTACCGCGCCTTTCTCCACGAGGTGATGGAAGAGGTGGCGCAAGGGGGGAGCCTGTCGGGCAGTCTTAAGAAGAGCCGCCTGTTCCCGCCCATGCTGGTGCATCTTGCCGGTGTAGGTGAAAAGGGGGGCACCCTGGAGGAGATGCTGCTCAAGGCCGGTATCGCCTATGAACGGGAGTTCAGCGCACGCCTGACCCGCCTGATGGGCCTGATGGAACCGCTGTTGGTCCTTGCCATGGGGGTGGCCGTCGGAGTCGTGGTCATGGCGGTCCTGTTGCCCATATTTGAGATGAACCAGCTAATCAAGTAAGGGGTGCCTAAATGGACTTTACCAAGATGCTGCACAAATTTACGGTTGTTCCGTCACTGACCGACGAGTTGGTTGCACTCCAGCGGGTGGCCTACAACCTTTGGTGGTGTTGGGAACCGGATGCCATCAACCTATTCCGCCGCCTGGACGCCGAATTGTGGCAAGCCACCCGCCACAACCCGGTTGAGATGCTGGGGATACTCCAGCAGACCACCCTGGAAAACCTGAAGAGCGATGAAGGTTTCATGGCCCATCTCAAGATGGTGGACGAGAAGCTTTCCGACTACCTGGCGGAAAAGACCTGGTTCCAAAAGACCTGTAACGGCAATTCCCGGATGAAGGTGGCCTATTTTTCCATGGAGTTCGGCCTGCATGAGTCACTGCCGGTCTATTCCGGCGGCCTGGGCATCCTGGCGGGAGACCACCTCAAATCTGCCTCCGACCTGGGGTTGCCCCTGGTGGGGGTGGGCCTGCTCTATCGTCAGGGTTACTTCCGCCAGTATCTCAACAATGAAGGGTGGCAGCAGGAGTACTACCCGGAGAACGACTTCTACAACCTGCCGCTGACCTTGGAGCGGGACGAAAAGGGGGCACCGCTCAGCGTGGAGCTTGAGTTTGGCCCGCGCAGGTTCAAGGTGCACATCTGGCGGGTACAGGTCGGGCGCGTGCCGCTCTACCTCCTGGATACCAACATGGAGGAAAACAGCCCCGATGATCGTTTGATCACGGCCCAACTCTATGGCGGAGATCAGGAGATGCGCATACTGCAGGAGATCCTGCTGGGGATCGGCGGCATTAGCGCCCTGCGCGCCCTGGGGATCATCCCGAACGTGTGCCATATGAACGAAGGGCATGCCGCCTTCCTGGCCCTGGAACGTATCCGGCTCCTGATGGAGAAACGCGACGTCAGTTTCAACGAGGCCCGGGAGATCGTCAGCGCCGGCAACGTCTTTACCACCCATACCCCGGTGGAGGCGGGCATCGACCATTTCTCCGCCGACCTGCTGGAGCGCTACTTCGGCAAATACTATCGTTTACTCGGCCTGAGCCGCGAGGAATTCCTCGGCCTTGGCCGCCAGAACCCGAAGAACCCCCAGGAGACCTTCTGCATGGCGGTATTGGCCCTCAAACTGGCCAGCCACGCCAATGGCGTCAGCGAGCTGCACGGCGAGGTCTCGCGCAGGATGTGGAAGAACACCTGGCCGGAGCTGCCCGAGGAACAACTGCCGCTCTCCTCCATCACCAACGGCGTCCATACCCGCACCTGGATGTCCAACCACATGGCCAGCCTGCTGGTGCGCTACCTGGGCACCCGCTGGCTCGACGACCCGACCGACCACAACGTCTGGCGCCGCGTCTCCAAGATCCCGGACGCCGAACTGTGGCGTACCCGCCAGAGCTGCCGCGAAAGGCTGGTGGATTTTGCCCGCAAGCGTCTCAAGGAGCAGATGGTCAAGGTGGGGGCCACGGTCAAGGAGATCGCCACGGCCGAGGAGGTCCTGGACCCGGAGGTGCTGACCATCGGTTTTGCCCGCCGCTTTGCCACCTACAAACGGGGCACGCTGCTGCTGCGCGATCTGGACCGTTTGGCGCGCATCCTCAACAACCCGGAGATGCCGGTGCAGATCATCTTCGCCGGCAAGGCCCATCCCCAGGACCAGGAGGGGAAAGAGCTGATCCGCCAGATCCACCAGATTTCCGACCTGGAACGTTTCCGCCACCGAATCGTCTTCATCGAGGACTACGATATGGAGGTGGCCCGCCACCTGGTCCAGGGTGCGGACGTATGGCTCAACACACCGCGCCGGCCTCTGGAGGCCAGTGGCACCAGCGGTATGAAGGTGGCCTTCAATGGTGGCCTCAACATGAGCATCCTGGACGGCTGGTGGTGCGAAGGCTACCAGGGCAACAATGGCTGGGCCATCGGCAAGGGCGAGGTCTACGAGGATACCGAATACCAGAACCAGGTTGAGAGTCGGGCCACCTACGACCTTCTGGAAAAGGAAATCGTGCCGCATTTCTACGACCGGGGAAGCGACGGCATCCCCCGGTCCTGGATCGCCACCATGAAGGCCTCCATACAGAGCCTCTGCCCGGTCTTCTCCACCGACCGCATGGTGCAGGAATACGCCAGCCGCTCCTACATCCCATCCTATGGCCAGTGGAAACAACTGGTGGATGATGATCTGGCCCTGGCCCTGGATCTGGCCCGCTGGAAGGAACGCACCTTCAAGGCCTGGCCGCAGGTGCGCATCGAGGAAGCCTCTGCCCAGGTCTCCGACGCCGTAGCAGTGGGCAGTCTCGTTCCGGTATCCGCCAAGGTCGTCTTGGGCGATATCCCCGTGGAGGACGTGGCGGTGGAAGGGTATTTCGGTGTGCTGGATTCGACCGGAAACATCCAGGGAGGCGAAACGGTCCCCCTGGAGCATGTGGTGCCCGCCGGCAACGGCCTCTACCTGTTCAGCGGTGAGATCGAATGCCGTTTTTGCGGTCGGCACGGCTTCATGCTGCGGGTCATGCCGCGGCACAAGGTGTTGGGGAATGTGTATGAACCGGGCTTTCTGCTTTGGGGATGAAAAACGTCGACAGAGCCGTCTAAGTAACGTTATTTAGGAACGATATGGATTATCTGGTCATACAGGTCGAAGCACAGCGTGTGCTGGCCGCCCGTTTCGGGGTTGCCGGCACGTCGCTCTCCTTTTCGGGGGCAGCCGAATTTGCGCTGAACGAGGAACAGCCGCTGTCGGCCGTTGCCGGCCGGATCGCAGCCGGCAACGGCGGCTCGCCGCGCATCGTGCTCTGCCTCTCTGCGGCGTTGTTCGCCCAGCGGACGGTGGAACTGCCGCTCGACAACCTGCGCAAGGTGCGCGAGGTGTTGCCGGGACAGCTGCAGGGGGAGATCGCCCTTCCGGTGGAAGAGGCCGTCTTCGACGTGCTTCCCGTCGGAGGCAAGCGCTACCTGGCCTTGTGGGCGCGCAAGGCCGATCTGCGCCAGGCCATCGATACCTTCAGGGAGGCCGGATGCGAACCGCAGGTTGTCACTGCCGCGCCGTTCGCCTGGAGCTTTCTTCCCGAATGCCCCGGCGACGCCGTGGTCTCCGACGGGACCGCCCTGGTGGTCATCGGCGGCGACCGCGTCACTTTTGCCCGGGCATTAAACACCGACGAGCCGCAAGAACAGCTTGCCACAACCCTGGCGGCCCTGGAATTATCCGGTGTAAAACTACCTCCACGGCTTATCCTCTTTGGCGGACAATCGGCCCGGTTTGCCGAAGGCATCGGCTTTTCGCTGCCCACGGAGGGGCTGAAGATGCCGGACGCCCTGGCGCCGCTGTTCAAAACGGACGAGGCCTTCCAGCAATTGGCCGGGCTTTTGGCCGTGGCCCGGGCCTGCCAGGCCGGAGCCCTGCCCGATTTCCGCCGCTCTGACTTGGCCTGGAAGGCCGGCGACGCCGGGTTGCTCAGGAAGATGACCATGACCGCCGCCCTGGCGACGGTGGCCGTCATACTGCTGTTTGTCGCCAAGGGGCTCCAGTATCGGGCCGTGAAGACCGACCTTGTCTCACTGGACAAGTCCATTTCCTCCCTGTACCGCGAGGTGTTCCCCGGCCGGACCAAGGCGGTGGACGAAGTGGCCGAGGTCAAGGGGGAAATCAGGAAGCTGGCCGGCGCAACGGAGAGCGGCTCCTTCCTGGACGTGCTCAAAAAATTGGCCGAAGCCAAAGGGAACACCATCAACGGCCTCTACGAGGCCGAGCTTGAAGGGGGCAATCTGCGGGTGAAAGGGGATGCCCGCTCAGCCCAGGCGGTCAACGAGTTCAAGTCTGCCCTGGCGCCGCTGATGGCCACCGTGGAACTGGGCGAGGTCAAGAGCCGCCCGGACGGCTCGGTGACCTTCACTCTGGCGGGTACGTTCAGGGAGGTCAAGAAATGAGCTGGCTTGCAGAGCTTCAGGATTTCTGGCGCGACCTTGACAGCCGCACCCGATTAACGGCCGGGTACGTGCTGATCGCCCTCTTGGCGGTATTCCTGGGATGGTCGGCGCTGGCCGGCCGAACGGAGGCGCTGGAGCGGAAACGGACGGCGCGCGAAGCGGTGCTCAAAGAACTGCTGCCGATCAAGGCGCTCTATCGCACGGCCAAGCAGTCTGCCGACATGTTGGCAGGCCGCATGGCATCGGTTCGTCCCGATGATTCCCCGGCCAAGATCATCGACGAGATCGGTATCAGGGGGAAAGGAGTCAAGATCTCCCCCCTCAAGGGTGAAGAGCATAACGGCATGATAGAGGATGCCGCCGATGTGAGGATCGATGGCTTGACGGCTAATGAAGCCATCAACCTGATCTATCGCCTGGAGAAGGGGAACCGTCCGGTGCTGCTGAAGAAGGCCAACCTGCGGGTGCGCTTCGACGATCCTTCCCGCCTTGATCTGGTGCTGACCATCGCCCTGCTGAAACCCGCCCCCGGTCAGAACAAATGACACCGCGGCGAGGGCTGTTGCGGGGTGCCGGGCTGCTGGCCGCGGGCGGCTGTCTCTTCCTGGCATGTTTCTACCTGTTTCTGCCCACGCGGCAGGTGAATGAACTGATCAGCCTCTTGCTGGCCGACCAGGGGCTTTCCCTGTCGCCTGAAGCGCACAAGACCCTGCTTCCCGGCCTGGCGTGGCGCCAGCCGGTCCTTTCCTCCGACCAGGGGCCGCTCCTGCGTTTCGACCGGCTGGCGGTCCGGCTCCAACTGCTGCCGCTTTTGACGGGGCGGGCCGTGATCGGCCTGACGTCGGCCCAGGGCGCGGGGCGCCTGGAGCTTAAGTACGGTATAAACGGCACGGACGCCTTGGAGCTAGCGGCTCACGACATACAACTGTCCGACATACCTTTTTTCAAGACCGTGCTCGGGGCCACGTCCGGGGGAAACCTGTGGAGCGAAGGGAGGCTTTCCCGCAAGGCGGGCAGGTTGTCCGGCACCATGAAACTGGAGGTGAAGCAGTTGGCTTTCTCCGGCGTCAAGCTGGGGTCCTTCCCGTTACCTGATGCCGCCAATCTGCGCTGCCAGGGGATCGTGCGGGTCACGGACGGCCGGGCCCGACTGGAGAGCTTCACGCTGCAAGGAGATGGCATCTACATGCGCCTGTCGGGAGACCTCCCCGGTGGCGCACATGCCGCCACGTCACCCCTCAACCTGACGCTTGAGATCATGCCCAAGCCGGAGTTTATGGACAGACAGAAGCTGGTGTTCCTGCTGCTGGCCAAGTTCGCGGCCTCGCCCGGCGTGTATAAGGTGCCGATCCGTGGCACGCTGCTTAAGCCGGTGATCATGTAAGTACGAAATCAAAGCAAAGCTCTTCTGCGACGGAGACACGGAGACATAGAGGAAGTCAAAGACAGAACCTGTTTAACAGGGATGAACAGGATGAAGGGGCGGGGGGACTTTTCACCGTCGTTTTAGTTACTTTTGAATTATGCTGAATAGTTACAGTAAAATAAAGACTCGAACTAAATTGGTGAATGACTTTGGTAAGGCAACTAACTGATTTTACTTCGTGTTCTTTATGCCTTTGTGGTGCAAATGCTTTTATTAGGTTTAAAGGTGTATGGTGAAAGCGACATGCGAATCGGACTGATGGGGGGCACCTTCAACCCGGTGCACCTGGCCCATGTTCATATAGCCGAGGAGGCGCGGCAGGCCTGCGCCCTCGACCGGGTGATCTTTATCCCGGCCGGCGATCCGCCCCACAAGCCGCTGGCGGGGGAGGTGCCCTTTGCCCGACGCAGCCGGATGGTCATGCTGGCGATCAGCGGCAATCCCTTTTTCGAGTTGTCGGAGATCGAGGGGGAGCGGAGCGGGAAATCCTATTCCATCGATACGATCCATGCCTTCCGGGAGCTTTTTCCCCAGGATGAGCTATACTTCATCGTCGGCAGCGATTCCTTTCTGGAGATCGGGTTGTGGCACCGTTTTCAGGAGATCTTTGCATCCTGCAACCTGATCGTGGTGGAGCGGCCGGGCAAGCATATCAGTGATCTGGTCGAGGCCCTTCCTGTTGCCATACGCGCGGAGTTCAGCTATACTTCCGGCGACCGCAGGCTGGACCATACCGCCGGCACCAGCGTCAGGTTTCTTTCCGGTTGCCCGCTGGACATCTCGTCCAGCGAAATCCGCGCCCTGGCGGCGTCGGGGCGCCCCATAACTCACCTGGTGCCGCCGCAGGTGGCGGCCTACATCACAGAACAGAGGATCTACAACACATGCCGGTAAAGAAGACAACAGCAGTAGAGAAAGCAGTGCTTTCTTCCCAGGAGCGGGCCTTGAGATGCGCCGAACTGGCCTTTGACAAAAAGGCCTTCGACATCCGGGCGCTGAACATCGCAAAGATCTCCTCCATCGCCGACTACCTGGTGATCATCTCCGGCAACTCGGACAAGCAGAACCAAGCCATTGCCGACAGTATCCGCACCGGTTTGAAGAAGTACGGCAAGGTGCAGGATATCGAGGGGGAGAGCGATGGAAAGTGGATCGTCATGGATTACGGCGACGTGATCGTGCATATTTTCAGCGACCAACTCCGGCATTACTACAAGCTGGACGAACTCTGGCACTTGGCGCCGGAGTTGGATCTGCCGGAGCAGATCAAAAACGCCCGCCGGGAAGACGATTTCTAGCAGGTTGTTGAAAAACAGCCATCTCGCCGCCGTCCTCGAACGCCCTTTCGTGCGGCGTAGCGCTGCTACGCCTTCTCAGGGCATTTAGCAGAACCGTTCCGGTTCTGTCCCTGCGGGATGAACTCCGCTGCGCTTCGTCACCGATAATCGCCGGAGGCGATTATACTGCGGGTGCGACGATCTGACTATTTTTGAACAACCTGAGTTTTTCAACAGCCTGTTAGTCTGACGGAACGGTACAAACAATGAAGCTCCGCGTCCTCTGGGTGGGGAAGAGCAAGGATGAATGGGTCAGGGAGGCGCTGGCCGACTATGCCGGCCGCATTCGGCGTTACTGCCCGCTGGAGCTGTGCGAGGTGCGTGACGAAAAGGGCGCCGAGGCCGAAGAGATGAGGCGGCGCGAGTGCGAGAGGCTGGAGAAACAGATCCCGGCAGGTGCAACTCTGGTGCTGCTGGACGAACGGGGCAGCCAAATGGATTCCCCGGAACTGGCCGCATTCATCGGGGCGAAGCGCGATGCCGGCACCGGTGAACTGGTCTTTGCCGTGGGCGGGGCCTACGGTTTTTCCGAAGAGTTCCGTAGCCGGGGGAGGCTGCTCTCCCTGTCGAAGATGACCTTCACGCACCAGATGGTGCGGATCTTTCTGCTGGAGCAGATCTACCGGGCGTTCAGCATCCTGAATAAGGAACCATACCATCATTGACCGAGTGCCGGGCCGCGTTAATACGCCGAGTTTGCCGTTTCGCGGCCATCACCTTAAGGCTGGCCTGTCATCCTGAATGTATCGCGGCATGATAAACGAGACAACCGTGGACACTTCCCGAATCCGGGCATACCTGTATCTGGCATTTTTCGTCCCCCTGACCTTCCTGTTTGCGGCCAGTGCGCTTGTCGGCACCCTGCTGAAATCCGGCGGCGGGATCTACGCCTTTCACGCCCGTCTGTGGGCGCGGCTGGCCCTGCTCATGGCAGGCGTCCGGGTGACGGTGAGCGGCAACGAGCATCTTCCGGCAGGGCCGGTCATCTTCATGAGCAACCACCAGAGCAGCTTCGACATCCTGGCTCTCCTGGCGGCCATGCCGCGCCGGATCTACTGGATCGCCAAGAAAGAGCTCTTTGATATCCCGGTCTTCGGCACCTCCATGCGGCGCGGCGGCTACATCCCACTGGACCGGAGCGACGGCCGCAAAGCGCTGAAAAGCATGGATAATGCCGCTTCGATCATACGGGAAGGCAAGAGCGTGGTCCTGTTCCCCGAGGGAACCCGTTCCCTGTCCGGGGAACTGCTGCCGTTCAAGCGCGGCGGCTTCATCCTGGCGCGCAAGGCCGGCGTGCCGGTGGTCCCGATCACGATCAACGGCAGCGGCAGGATCAACCCCGCCGGCCAGATCAGGCTTTCGCGCGGTGACATCAGCATCGTGCTGCACCCGCCGCTGGCATTGCCGCCGGATATTTCAAAAAATGAAGCCGAAACATGGATGATGGAGCAGACGCGATCCACCATCGTTTCGGCCCTGGAGCATTGAATGCACATCGGTTATCAGTACCTGGTCCTCATCATTGCAGGGCTCGCCGCGGTTGCCTGGGGGCTGCCCGCGGCCCATCGCCTGAAAAAGCCTTACGACATCGCTGCTGCGTTGGCCGTCCTGGCCGGGGTTATTGCAACGATGATCGGCATCCTGTTGACCATAATCCCATCTTTTTTCAGGTGAACAATGGACGAACGAATCAAGAAATCAGTCGCCAATGCCGCAATCATCATCGTGCTCAGCCTGCTATTGTTCCTTGCCGGGACGTGGTGGCGGATGCAGTCCCAGTTCCAACAGGGCGAAGCGGCCCTCACCAGGGGCGATTTCGCGGGGGCGCTGGCGGGCTATGAGTCGGCCATCCATATGTATATACCCTTCCATCCAACTATTGAGAAAGCAGCGCAAAAGCTCTGGCAGGTTGGAGAGATAGCGGAACGGCAAGGGGACGTCGGCCGCGCCCTGATCGCCTACCGCGCCCTGCGGAGCGCCTTCTACGCCGACCGCTGGCTGTCGCAGCCCGGCAAGGATTGGATCTGGCGTTGCGACCAGAAGATCGCCGGCCTGGTGCCGCTGCAAAGAGAGAGATAATCCATGGCAGACTCCGAATCAAGTTATGCACTCAAGGTCATCCCACTCGGAGGGCTGGGCGAAATCGGCCTGAACATGATGGCCTACCAGTACGGCGACGACATCATCATCGCCGACTGCGGCCTGATGTTCCCCGAACCTGATATGCTCGGCATCGACTACGTCATTCCCGACATCAGCTGGCTGCGCGAGCGTAGCGACTGTGTCCGCGCCATATGCCTGACCCACGGCCACGAGGATCACATCGGCGCCCTCCCCTTCGTACTTCAGGAATTGAACGTGCCGGTCTACGGCACGGCCCTGACGCTCGGTTTCGTCAACGAAAAGCTCAAGGAGTACAAGCTGGACGGCGTGGTTGAACTGGTCACGGTCAAGCCGCGCGAAACGGTCGAGCTTGGCTGTTTCCGAGTGGAATTCCTGCGGGTGGCCCACTCTATCGTGGACGGTTGCGCCCTGGCCATCACGACCCCCGAGGGGGTCGTGATCCATACCGGAGACTTCAAGATCGACCAGACCCCGGTGGACGGGGAGTTGACCGACCTGGCCCGGCTCTCCTGTTACGGCGACCAGGGGGTGCTGGCCCTGTTTTCCGACTCCACCAACGTGGAGCGCGAGGGGTACACCATCTCCGAGAAGTATGTGGGCGAGGCCTTTGCCGATATCTTCCCCAAATGCCGGGGCCGCATCATCGTGGCGGCTTTTTCCAGCAACATCCACCGGGTGCAGCAGGTGGCCGACGTGGCCATCGCCTGTGGCCGCAAGATCCTGCTGAACGGCCGTTCCATGATCGCCAATGTGCGCATCGCCCGCCAATTGGGCTACCTGAACATCCCCGACGACATGCTGCTCGACCTGCGGGAGCTGGCCTATCTGCCGCCCGAACAGGTCTGCATGGTCACCACCGGCAGTCAGGGGGAGCCGATGTCGTCGCTTACCCGCATCGCCCTGGACGACCACAAGCAGATCAAGCTGGAACGGGGCGACACGGTCATCCTCTCCTCGCGCTTCATCCCCGGCAACGAACGAACCATCTCGGAACTGATCAACCACCTCTACCGCCGCGGCGCCGAGGTCTACCACGAGAAGGTTTCCGAGGTGCACGTCTCCGGTCACGCGAGCCAAGAGGAACTCAAGCTGATGATGAACATCGTCCGGCCGCGTTTCTTCATGCCGATTCACGGCGAATACCGGCACTTGGTGAAGCACATCCAGCTTGCCCAGAAGGTCGGCATCCCCGAGGAGCGCTGCATCCTGGCCGTCAACGGCGAAGTGGTGGCCTTTTACGCCGATACGGCGGCGATCATCGAAAAGGTCGAATCAGGGCGTGTCTTCGTGGACGGCAAAGGGGTCGGCGACGTGGGCAACGTGGTGCTCAAGGACCGTAAGCACCTTTCCGAAGACGGCATGGTGGTGGTGATCATCGGTATCAACGAGTCCAGCGGCGAACTGATCCACGGGCCGGACATCGTTTCCCGGGGGTTTGTGTTCGAGGACGAGAGCCAGGAGTATCTGGAGACCGCCCGCTGCATCGTGGTCGATGCGCTCGACGAGTTGAACGACGAGATGCGCCGCGATTCGGAAGAGGTCAAAACCGTCGTGCGCCAGGTCTTGCGGCGCTTCTTCAAGAAAACCATCGAGCGCAGGCCTGTGATTTTGCCGGTTGTCATGGAGATGTAGCGGGCAACCCGTCGTTTTCATGGGTCCGAATCAAGTGTCCGATAATATACTGACTAAGGAGGCCTGACAGTGTCAACCCTTATCGAATTAACGGCGCAGATCGTATCAGCCCACGTAACAAACATGCAAATGACCGCAGATGAAATGCTTCAGGAACTTCAAAAAGTTCATGTAACACTGAAAGCCCTGGGAAGCGGAGCATCCAAGGATGCCGAGCTATCCATGCCGCTGACCATCAAGCAGGCTTTCAAGAAGGATGAAGTAATCTGTATGATCTGCGGTAAGGGAGGATTCAAGACCCTCAAGAGACATTTGACCCAAGCACACGATCTTAAACCGGGACAATATAGGAAGCAGTTCAATATTCCTTCCTCCCTATCCCTGACAGCCAGGAGCTATTCCGAATCACGCAAACGAATGGCAATCGATAAGGGTCTCGGTGAAGGGCTGGCAAAAGCGAGAGAGCTGAAGTCAGCGAAGTCCAAGGAGGATAAAGCTCCTGTGCCGGCAGTGAGAGTTAAGCCTGCCGTACCGGCAGTGAAAGTAAAAGCATCGGTTCCAGCGGTTAGAAAGAAGGCTGCTGTACCGGCTAAGGTACAAGCGGCAACGACTTCAGATAAGCCATCCAACGCAATCAATGAATAGCTAAGGGTTGCCGGCGGGGTGATTCATTCGGAATCGTCTTGACGGGATGCTTTAAAAACAAAGCGTTAGAGGGGATATGTATGCCGTTTATCAGAAACATTAATTTGGCCTGGAAGTACTTTGTCTTTGGAGTACTGACGACAGGTCTTTTGTTGACGGCAATGCTGATCTCTTATCGGGGCCTGAAAGGGACTAATGAACGTTTTGACCGTTTTAGCGATAAATATCAGGCCCTGGCCTTGACCGTCAGTGATATGCACACTCAGGGAATTCAGACCGAGCAGGCGGTTCGTAATGTGATACTTAATCCGTCTGATGAAAAGGCCCTTTCAAATTACAAGAAGGCTTCGGAGGAGTTTGTTGGAATGCTCAAGGAAGCCACCCAAATTGCCGGTGGCGTCAAGGAGTACGGCAAACAGTTGGATAGACTGCCTGCGATGTGGCAGGAAAACACGGTAATCAAAGAAGAGGTCATCAAACTGGCCAGAGAAGGAAAGCAGGCAGACGCCATTAAAATACTCGTAAAAGAGGAAACTCCCAAATGGCGAGAGATCAAGGCGCTGATCATCGAGATGCAGTCTGATCTCAAGAAGGATATGAAAACAGAACGTGGCGACCTTGGCGCTTTTACCGACAAATCATTTTCTTTGACGGTAACGGCACTGATCGTCACCATCTTGCTTGTTAACATATTGCTGCTGGTCTTCTGGAGGGTCATGCAGACATCTTTCAACGAACTGGTCGAGCGCCTGAGGGATATCGCTGCCGGTGAAGGAGATCTGAATAAACGGCTTGATGTGAAGGGGAAGGACGAACTGGCTCAGGCCGCCCACTGGTTGAATTTATTTATTGAGAAGATGTCGAGCGCTATTGGCAGTGTCGCAGGCACAGCCGCAAACCTGGCATCGGCAACCACAAAATTGAATGTAACTGCCAAGCAGATGGCTGATAACGCCGAGGAAGTGGCGGCTCAGGCCGGCTCCGTTGCCACTGCCAGCGAAGAAATGGCAGCTACCAGCAACGACATCGCCAGCAACTGTCACATGGTTGCCCAGAGTGCTCAACGGGCAGCGGATACTACTCAGAAAGGGTTTGAAGTGGTGAGGCATACCGTTGACGGTATCCGTCAACGCGGTGATCGCACAAAGGAAAACGCCCTGGCAATCTCGTCGCTAGGCGAACGTTCAGATCAGATTGGTGCCATTGTTGCCACTATTGAAGATATCGCCGATCAAACCAATTTGTTGGCCTTGAATGCCGCCATCGAAGCTGCCAGGGCTGGAGAACAAGGCCGGGGCTTTGCTGTTGTCGCTGATGAAGTGCGCGCTCTGGCTGAACGTACTACACGGGCCACAAAAGAAATAAGTGAAATGATAAAAACCATTCAGAATGAGACCAGGCAAGCAATAGTCTCTATGGAAGAAGGGGTCAGGGGCACGGAAAAGGGTGCAGAGGAGGCGACCAGGCTGGAGACGGCTTTGCAGGAAATTTTGGAGCAGGTCAATGAGGTTACCATGCAGGTGGGTCAGATCGCCACCGCTGCCGAGGAACAGACTGCCACTACCAGCGAAATCACCGGCAATATTCACCGGATCTCCTCGATTATCGAAGGGGCATCCAAAGGAGCGCATGATACCGCTTCCGCTTCTTCAAATTTGTCTAATATGGGTGACGAATTAAATCGTATGATCAGTCAGTTCAAACGATAGCTGTAAAGCCATAACAGCTTAACCTGAAGCCGATATAATATAATCGGTTTTACGGCAAACCGAAAAGTCATTTACACCGAGCCGTTGACAGGCACGGTTTAATCCCGGCCTGGGCAACCAGCAGGGCATACTTCCAAGTTGGCAAATCAAACGTAGCATCTTGTCAGCCCCCCAGTGGTCCCCCCTATTCTGGTCTAATTTCACGTCACCGTTCCGGAGTTGAGCATATATTGAAAAAACTCCGTGATTTTCTCTGTGTTTTGTGGCCGGATTTCCGATCGTATGTTTATTGTCACATTGTGCAGAGTCCTTCTGCCGTAATCCGCTCCGCTTGACTCGCCGCGCCCCCCCGCGCTACACTCGAAGTGTGTAAAATATCTACTCATGCCATAACGCGAGTAAACGAGGAGTTCGTCGATCCGGTTTGCCGACCGCACATCGGTGTGATTCCAACTCGCTTCAGGAGTGTATATGCCCATCGATACAAGGCTTGCGGCCTTGCACGTCAAGATTGCCGCTTATGGCAAGGAAAACCAGGGGGAGCTTTTGTACGCTCTCTCCGAGGGAGCCCGCCTGCTGTCGGGGAACGAGCGGGTGCGGATCTACCTTGAAGACCTGACCCGCGGAGCGCTCTCCTGCGTCTATGCCACCGGCGACCATGCGGCGGCCATCCGCGATGTGCATTTCCCGATCATTTCCACGGAGACCGTGGTTTCCAGCGTCTTTGTCAGCCAGTATCCCATGGATTTCAAGAGCGCCGCCGCCTTGCCCCGTTCGGCCGACCGCCTCTTTGCCGAGACCTTTGCCTTCCGGGCCGCCTGGATCATGCCGGTGGTCAGCCTGGGCAAGTCCATCGGCGTGCTCTGCATCGACAGCGAGACCGGCGGGGAGGTTCTGAATGCCCAAAGCAAGTCGCTCCTGGCCGACTTCGCCGGATTCGTGGCCGACCGGCTCGACCAGGCCCGCATCTACCACCAGCAGGTGCAACTGGCCCGCCGCCTGGAGGAGTTCAAGGCCCGCGAGGCGGCCGGCATGATGGTGCGGTCCGCGGTGCGGCTGATCGAGAAGCTCTCCCTGGCCTCGGTGCTCGTGCCGAGGCATCAACCGGAAACGGGAGTGGACGAGTTGGAGATCCTGGCCAGTTCTTCGGAAGATGCCCAGCTCAAGGCCCTCTACGACCAGCAGGGGACCATCGATTTGCACAAGGGCAAGTCGCTGATCTCCCAGTACATTGACGATCAGGCGGTGATCGACGACGAACGCCTGCTCAAGCCGATGTTCATAGCCGACCTGACCCAGCACCGGCTGCAAAAGCGGGAATTGACCGAATCCATGGCCCTGCGCTCATTGTACGTGGTGCCCCGTTACGAGCCCAAGAGCCGCCGCATCATCTGCCTGGTGAACTATTTTTCCCACGACCTGTACCGTTTCAACGATTTTGAGATGGGGTTGTTGCAGACCCATGCCGAGATGGTCGAACGGGTCATCAGCGAGGTGGGGGGCGAACACCTGGAGATCCGGGTGCTGTCCGAGATCACCGACCTGCTGAACGAGAGCACCGAGAGCCTCCAGCCGTTCCTGACCAAGGTGCTTTCCAAGGCCACCGAGCTGATCGGCGCGGATACCGGCAGCATCGCCGTGGTCAGCGAGCGGGACGGGGTCAAATGGCTGGTGGTTGAGGACGAGGCCGGGAACATTATCGGCGCCAAGAACAAGGAGTGGCTCAAGAAGTATATCCCGCCGTTTCTGATCGGCGGCGAGGAGTTGCCGCCCGAGGAGCGCAGCCTGACCGGGTACGTGGCCTTCACCAAGCTGCCCAAGATCATCTCGCGGGTCGAGGAAGAGCAGCAGGCAGGCGGCTTCCACCGCTCCATGAGCGATCTCCTGAAGAGCGAGATCGCCGTGCCGGTCATCTGCGACGACGAGGTGATCGCAGTGATCTGCCTCAATTCCCTGTACTACGACCATTTCCGCGAAGAACACCGCCGTATCCTGCAGATCATAGGCTCGCTGACAGCCCGGCACATCTCTGACCTGCAGCGCATTGAACGCCTCCAGGGAGAAGTGAACCGGCTGACCAGCGACGTGGCCTACAAGGACCCGCATGTCTCCTCATACCGCCTGGGCAACATCATCGGCAACAGCTCCGCTTCCCAGGCCGTGGTGGAGTTCATCAGCACGGTCTCGCCGCCGCTGTTCAACCGGATCGTCTTCTGGAGCCGCAACAACCTCCAGGAAGCCACCATCGGGCTCCCGTCGATTCTGGTGACCGGCCCTACCGGTTCTGGCAAGGAGTTTTTCTTCAACAACCTCTACAACAACTTAAACGGCCTCTACCGCCGGCAGATAAATCCTGGCGGCGAATTGCCGGTCAAAAAGACCAATATCGCCGCCTATGCCGGCGATCTCACCTATTCCGAGCTGTTCGGCCACAAGAAGGGCGCTTTTACCGGCGCTTACACCGACCGGCGCGGCATCCTGGAGGAAACCATCGGCGGCATCGTTTTTTTGGACGAGATCGGCGACGCCGACCCCAAGACCCAGGTGCAATTGCTCCGCTTCCTGGACAACGGCGGGTTCGTGCGCCTGGGGGAGAACGCGGAACGGTTCAGCCGCGTGTTGCTGGTGGCGGCCACCAACAGGAACCTGCAGGAGGAGATCGCCGCCGGCCGCTTCCGGGAGGACCTGTACCACCGCCTGGCCGAGCTCTCCATACGGCTCCCCTCCCTCAACGAACGGCGCGAGGACATCCCCGACCTGTCGGTGCATTTTCTGGGCAAGCTGTACCGCACCTACCGGAGCGAAAACGACCCCTCCGACCAACCGCCCGTGCTCACCAAAGAGGCCAAGGAGATCCTCACCCGGCACACCTACAAGGGCAACATCCGCGAATTGCGCAGCATCCTGCTCAGGGCGCTCTTCTTCCGGCGCAAGAACGTCATCGCGGGCGATGCCATCCTCCAGGCCATTGCCGGCATGGGAGGGGGTGAGGTCACTGCCCGGCAACTCCCGCCGGCCCGCGACCTGGATGAGAGGCTGGCGGACGACATCCTGGAACGGATTGCCGCGGGGGGCGATTTCTGGGGCGAGGTCTACGAGCCGTTCTCCCGCAGCGATATCTCGCGGGAGACGGTGCGGCTGGTAATCGAAAAGGCCCGCGCCAGAGCCGGCAAGACCTTGCCTGCCGTGGCGCGCTACCTCAAGGCTGTGGCTTACGGGGGTGGGGAAGAGGGAAAGCTGCGGCTGTACAAGTTCAAGAACTTTTTATACAAGACAATAAAAATAAGCTAGCACTAAAGGTTTTTTTATTTGTTTTTCAATTCCCCGAAGTTCGCTTTTTTGATTTAAATCAGCTGTGTATGGAGGCTTATAATCAGTAGATGCATCGTAACTTGATGAGAGATAGTTTGTTGGAAGGGAGGGGCAATTTTTTGGTTGGGAATACTCTTTTTCACTGTTGTCTTTTGGCATGTCAACGTACAGATTTGATACTACATACCTTTTATATTCTCATCGGACTTCCTCGGCCCTATGCCTTTTGAATCCAAAACTGGTACATACCGGAAAATAAGTCAGGGTTTTCATTTTCGAAAATATGCCACTGTTCAAGGTTAATAGCGGCGCGATCATGAGGAAAACGTCGCTTGTATAAATGAATAATTTCTGGGTCAAGATCAAAACCAAGAAAAACCAGATTGTTCTCCCGAATAAAGGTATTAATACTGGTCAACGTCATGCAATGTTCTTGGACATGGACAAGCAAATCTCGGCATGTACTGATGCTAAAAAAATCAATTGATTTTATAACAGTACCAATTTCTGTCTTATCGAATAAATCTATCAAATCTTGGCGACATCGCCGAATTTCATTGGCAGTTGACCCATAACCCTGCTTAGTAATAAAGTCCCGTAATTTAGCGATATTCCGTCGTGCAAGTTCGCTATAAAAGCCAAGACTCATAAAACCACCGGGACGAAGCAGAGACAAAAGTATCCGCCACCCGGCAAATGGATCAGCTAGATGGTGCAGCACTCCACACGATTCAATAACATCAAAAGTACGACCAAGTGAACTTAGATTGAGCAAATCGGCTTGAGCGTATTCGATGGAGGTTAAGCCAAGCTCACGCGTTTTACGTTTGGCGTAACAGAGGCTGCTTATGCTTAGATCAATAGCCAGGATATGCGCCCCCTGGAATCGTTGCGCCGTTTGAATTGGATGTTGGCCAGTCCCACAACCGGCAATCAGAATGTCTGAGCTGCTAGTATTGATATTTCTGGTAAAAGAAACCAGAGGAAACTTCTGACACAAATAATCGAGGAAATGTTTCGCTTTCTCACTGGGTTTTGTCTTGATCCAGCGAGGGTACGGATTTTCTTCATATTGATTCTGAACCAGGTGCGATATTTTGTCATCAATGTCGGTCAATCGGAGGATGCCGGTACGTAATTGGAGTTCTTCCTCCGGTTCACAAATCTGTTGCACCAGCAATGTCTTAATTGCCTCAGGCCATTCGATATCTAATAACCGAGCTGCATATGGAAGTGAATAAAGAGGGAAGTAAGCCGCTACTGCCACCGGCCATAGGGTTGGAATTGGAGTTTTGGCTTCAAGTGCCGAGATAAGTAAATCTCTCAATGTACATGCTTTATTGTTCTCGTCGTCGGTATGTGAAAACACATATTCATTAATATAGCACTGACTTGCCAATGCGCAATAGAAACTCAAGGCCGTGGCGATCTCATTGACTGAAGCAGTTCCCTCGGTGGCAGCTTCAAGCATGTTACTACGGGCCACAATTAGAAATCGCTCCATTTCAATGTTGCAGATTGGAGTCGATTTAAGTAAGCCGCACAACAAGGGGTCAACTGCAAGCTTGGCAAGGCTTTTTAACTCGTACAAAACTTGCGCCGAAAGCCGCCGAGGCCAAGCGATGTTTGCCCGGACAATAATCTCATGAATACCAGGGGTGTTCATTGCCAAGTTGGTGCACATCAGGGCAAGGTCGCTTGGTCGTACCCAAGGTTCGGTTAATGCACGAACAATAGTAGCTCTATCATCGTTGTTTATTAGTGTCAAAGGGATGTGCGCGACGCAGGAAGTAAAAATTCGTTTAGTTGCTACAGTCTCCTTGATCTGCAAAGCCCTCTTAGCAAAGTTAAAAGCCATGCTATACTTGCCTTGAACAGTTAGAAGCAAAGCCAGATTAAGATTTATTTCGGCATAATCTGGCTTGATTCTCAAGGCTTGAAGGTAACAAGCTTCCGCTTCGCACATTCGGCCCATATCTTTGAGTATAATACCGAGGTTGTTATACGCTTCACAGAAATTAGGATTGATGTTCAGTGCCTGGCGATGGCAGGTTTCTGCCTCGTTTAGCCGCCCCAGATCCTTGAGTACAATGCCCAGATTATTATGTGCTTCAGCAAAATCAGGTTCTATCTCCAACGCCTGCTTGTAGCTTGCTGCTGCCTCGTCTAGCCGACCAAGTTCCTTGAGTGTGGCACCCAGATTATTATACGTATTTGAGGAATTAGGATTGATCTCCAGCGCTCGGCGATAGCAGCCTTCGGCTTCGGAGAATATGCATAAACCATTAAAGATATCTCCAAGGATGCTGAGTGTGTCTGTATCTTCTGGAAATATATCAGCCGCTTTTCTCATAGGAGCCAGGGCTTCTGCGGTTCTTCCTTGTAAGAAAAGAGCTGCTCCCAATAATTTCCATGCAAATCCATGTTTGGGAAATCTACTGGTAATTGTGAGTGCTAAGGTTTCAAACTCTGGGTAACGACCATGACTGAACAGGGTTGCAAGAGTATTTAACTCATTATTATTTGGGTCGTTATTGTGATTGTACATATGTAACCTGCCAACGGAAATTTATTTCCCGGGGTACCCTGACTTTGCCTGGGACTCACAAAATTTGGTCATAACAATATGATTTATAATCGGATAAGAAAGCTTTTTGTACAAGACAATAAAAATAAGCTAGCTTTAAAGGTCATTTTAATAGTGCATCCCCGCGAATCATTTTGAAAACTTCGATACCACCATCAGGGTCATGGGTGTCAAATACGGGATCAGCCAAACGCACCAGACCGTAAGACTGAATTTGTGGAAGCTCGCGATGAGCGCCGTATCTTTTTTGATAATCACGATAGTGGCCCAAATGGCATGCACGAGCATCAGCGCGATGGCCAACAAGCCTGATACGCCGTGCACGTCGTACGTAATTCTGCCCTTCAGCTGAAACATCAGGCCGGTTCCCCAGGTATCGCATACGATTCCGCACCAGAAGAAGATCAGGTGCCATAGCTTGAGCCTCCTGGAGATCCGCTCACTCCAGACACCGATCGAATAAAAGAGCAACGCCAGATTGATGACGATGACAGGCAGTATGATCGACACTAGTCGCCTCTGGGTATGAGGTAGTCAACGTCTTCGGTGGTCGGCTTCAGCCAGCCGAATTCCACCAGATCCGGCAGCACCACCTTGTACGTGGCACTTCCGTAGTCCTTGAGGGATTCCGGTGCTCCGTTCTTGATGGCATGCCACGTCCCCGCAATTGCTATAACCTTGCGTTCGGGGAATTTACGCCGGTACTTGACGATATTGTAGGCCATGGTGTTGTTGCGAAGCGCCTGCGCCTCTTCGAAATTGGCGGCGGGAATCCGGGTAGGAGCATTGCGGAATGCCTGTTCCCTGATGCGTCTCAGATATTCGGCCTGACGGGGATGCAAAGTCCAGTGGAGGCCTGGCGGCAGTTCGCTCTTGTCGTTTTCGTCGAGCGACGCAGCCCCCAGCCTCACCACTTTGGCTATAATCGCTTTTGGTACGTTAAGTGCGATCATCGGGATGTGATTGTCGCGGGAAAAGATGAACAGGTCACGGTACAGGCCCCAGTCGTAGGACCAATTCCTGGCATAGATAGCGGCGAACTCTTTCTCATCCAGCTTTCCCGTGGTCCAATCATCGAGATACCTTTGGCTGTCCGTCGTGAACATCTCAAGCCCTATTGCCAGCTGATGGTTTCCGGCATAAAGCGCTCGTATGATTTCCAATTGCTTGACGTGGATACGGTTGTCGTCGTGGGTATCGCCGATGAAGATCACCTCTGACCGCCCGATGTCTTCTACGAATTTGCCGAAATCCACCGGGCCTTTTCCGTTCATGCCGACAATGTCCATGGCAGCATTCGCACCGATGCTCGTAGAAAGCACCGTGGCTGCCATCAAGGTAAGGACGATGAATGTTTTCACTGAATCTCCCTCGCATTTTTGATGAGTAGGACTATAGCAGGCACGGTTTAAGTTGGAAACCAGATTTCGAAAGCATGCGGATTCACATGAAAAAAAGCCCCACGGCCGGAGGGATGGCCGCAGGGCAAACTGCAATGATGAATTATCCATCGGAATGTGCCAAAGTCAATAGCTGGAAGTAAGGTTTATTTCATTACTACCTGCTACTTTATCGTATGGTCCGTTCCTGATCGGATGAAGAAGATGCGCCATTGTGGGGCAGGCCGAAGGCCGGGCGTATTGCTGCCCGGCCTTCGTCGTTATTGGTGAGGTGTCATGCCGCTGCCGTGCCCTGCCCGATGAAGCGAAGAAGGGGGGAATGCAATGGGTCAAACGGATTCGGTGAGGCGTTTCTGCTTGTAGTTCAAGCGGTTGAGAGCGTGGATATACGCCTTGGCCGAGGCCTCGATGATATCGGTGGAGGAACCCTTGCCTACCACGATGTGGTTGCCCTCGGCCACCCTGACGGTGACCTCGCCCTGGGCATCGGTGCCGCCGGTGATGGAGCCTACGTTGTATTGCAGCAGCTTCGCCTTGTTCTTGGTCAGCTTCTTGATGGCCTTGAGGGTGGCGTCAACCGGGCCGTCTCCGAGTTCGGCGGTGCGCACCGGCAGGCCGTCGATCTCTAGCTGCACCGTGGCGGTGGCCACCGCAAAGGAGCCGCAGGTGACGGTGATGTGCCCCAGCTTGTACTTCACGTCCTCGCGGGATTCGTCAACCACGATGGCGTCCAGGTCTTCGTCGAAAACCTCCTTCTTCAGGTCGGCCAGGGTCTTGAAGCGCTCAAAGGCCTTGTTGAGTTTGTCCTCGTCCAGCTCGTGGCCCAACTCCTCCAGGCGTTTCTTGAAGGCGTGGCGGCCGGAGTGCTTGCCCAGCACCAGGGCGCTGGCGGAAAGCCCCACCGATTCCGGCGTCATGATCTCGTAGGTGGACTTGTCCATCATCATGCCGTGCTGGTGGATGCCCGCCTCGTGGGCAAAGGCATTGGCGCCCACGATTGCCTTGTTGGGCTGGACCGCGATGCCGGTGATGTTGGTCAGAAGCCGGCTGGTCGGGGTGAGCTGCTCGGTGGCCACATTGGTGGTAAAGGGAAGGATGTCGTGGCGCGTGCGCAGCGCCATGACGAACTCCTCCAGGGAACAGTTGCCGGCCCGTTCGCCGATGCCGTTGATGGTGCATTCCACCTGGCGGGCGCCGGCCTGCACGGCGGCGATGGAGTTGGCTACCGACAGCCCCAGGTCGTTGTGGCAATGTACCGAGATCACGGCCCTGTCGATGTTCTTCACGTTCTCCTTCAGGTAGGTGATGATGTTGAAGTATTCGAAGGGGATGGTGTAGCCGACCGTATCCGGGATGTTGACCGTGGTCGCGCCCGCCTCGATGACCGCCTCGACCACCTCGGCCAGAAACGGCAGCCTTGTCCGCACGGCGTCCTCGCAGGAGAACTCGACATTCGCGGTGTAGGACGCGGCCCGCTTGACCGCTTTGATAGCCGCTGCCAGCACCTTGGCCGGCTCCATCTGCAGCTTGTACTTCATGTGGATGTCGGAGGTGGCGATAAAGGTGTGGATGCGCCCCTTTTCGCCGGCATACTTCAACGCCTCCCAGGCCCGGTCGATATCCTTTTCGCTGGAGCGGCACAGACCGGCGATCTGGGGTCCCTTGATCTGTTGGGCCACCAGCTTGACCGCCTCGAAATCGCCTTCGGAAGCGATGGGAAAGCCGGCCTCGATCACGTCCACATTCATCTTCTGAAGCTGTCTTGCCACCCGCAGTTTTTCTTCGATATTCATGCTGTTGCCGGGCGACTGTTCGCCGTCCCGCAGCGTGGTGTCAAAAATCCTGATGAGTTGCCGGTCATCCTGCTTCTGTGTTTTCGTCGGTGCCTTTGCCATGTCTCGCTACGCTCCTTTCCTGGTTGTACACAACGCCGTTCGCTCGTCGAAAACGTGTATATGCCTGCTTTCGTCGCTTTCGCCTTGCCGTGATCCGGGTCCCGGCGTCGTGGTATGATGATGGAAAATAGAAAAAGCCTCCGCCCCAACAGGGGCGAAGGCTTTGTAAGCACATTCGCGGTACCACCCTTTTCACCCGACACGACAAGCCTGTCAGGCCTCAATTCACCCTTAACGCGGGAGGACGTCTTCGGCTAGCGGAGATTCACCGAAGCGGCTCTGAGGCGAGTTCGTCATCCATGCTTACCGGTTCGCACCACCCACCGGCTCTCTGGGAAGCCTGAAACGACTACTACTCCTCTTCGTTGCCTTTCAAATATTGTTTATCATAGAAGCAATAAATCGGCAAAGTCAAGATGTTTTATTTTTTGCGCGGCGGGTTTGATGGTGTCAAACGAAACGGTCTTGAAGGATATTCCGGGGCCGTACGTAAATTTGTTGCTTTTTCGGCAAAGCAATAATGGCATTATGTGCCTGGAATAATCGAGATTGTCGATTATCATTAAAGGGAGGGTGGTTGATCCCCCTCGCCAAACAAAAACGCCCTGCCGGGTTCATCGTTCCCGGCAGGGCGTTACTACGAATGGAAAGGGCGATTCACTCCCCCAGATAAGCCTTCCTGACCTCCGGGTTGCGGGCGAGCTCCCCGGCGTCGCCGGACAGTACCACTTCGCCGGTTTCCAGCACATAGGCGCGGTTGGCGATGGAAAGGGCCATGGAAGCGTTTTGCTCTACCAGCAAGATGGTTGTGCCGGATTTGTTGATCTCCACCACGATCTCGAAGATCTTCTCCACCAGCATGGGGGCCAGCCCCATGGAGGGTTCGTCCAAGAGCAGCAGGCGCGGGTTGGACATGAGTGCCCGGGCCATGGCCAGCATCTGCTGCTCGCCGCCGGAGAGGGTCCGGGCCGGCTGCTTGCGGCGTTCGGCCAGGCGCGGAAACAGGCCGAAGGCCCGCTCGATGCCGTTGGCGACCTCGTGTTTCCCGGAGAGGATGAAACCGCCCATTTCCAGGTTTTCCTGCACGCTCATGCGGGCGAAGACGCGGCGTCCTTCCGGGACCTGGCAGATCCCCTTGCGGACGATCAGGTGGGGAGCCATGCGGGTGATCTGCGTCCCTTCGAAGGCGATGACGCCGCCGATGGAGGGGACGATACCGGAGATGGAGTTGAGGATGGTGGTCTTGCCGGCGCCGTTGGCGCCGACCAGGGCCACGATCTCCCCCTGCTCGACCCGGCAGGAGACGTTGTGCAGGGCGCGGATGGCGCCGTAGTTGACGGAAAGGTTCTCGATCGACAGCATCAGCGCACGGCTCCTTTCCCCAGATAGGCCTCGATCACGGCCGGGTTGGCCCGTACCTCCTCGGGCCGGCCCTCGGCGATCTTGACGCCGTAATCCAGGACCGCGATACGGTCCGACAGGCCCATGACGAATTTCATGTCATGCTCCACCAGGAAGACGGTCACGCCGGCGTCGCGGATGTTGCGCACCATATCCAGGAGGGTGCGCTTCTCCTGGGGATTCATGCCGGCTGCCGGCTCGTCCAGCAGGATCAGGGCCGGTTCGATGGCCAGGGCGCGGGCGATCTCCAGGCGGCGCTGTTCGCCGTAGGGGAGGTTGACGGCCTGCTCATAGGCCTTGTGGGCCAGACCGACCTGGGTAAGGCAGTGGATGGCCAACTTCAGGAGCCGGCCCTCTTCCCTGCGCACCGGGGGGAGCATCTTGAGCAGCGCGCCGGTCAGACCCCACCTGCCCCTGGTATGGGCGCCGATCAGGACGTTTTCCAGGACGGTCAGCTGATTGAACAGGCGGATGTTCTGGAAGGTGCGGCCGATCCCGTTGCCTGCGATGACGTACGGCGGCAGCCCGGCGATGCTTTTGCCGTTGAAGCTGATGCCCCCTTCGGTGGGGGGATAGATGCCGGTGATCAGGTTGAAGATGGTGCTCTTGCCCGCTCCGTTGGGGCCGATCAGGGCCAGGATCTCGCCTTTCTCGACCTCAAGGCTGACACCGTTCACCGCCACCAGGCCGCCGAAACGGATGGTGGCGTTATCGAGCTTGAGCAGTGCCGTCACCGCCTCTCCTCCTTTTTGCGGGCCGTGCCGCGCGGCCTTACCCCCAGCTTGCGCAACACCAGTGCGGTGATGTTGACGCCGCCCAGGAGCCCATTGGGCCGGAAGACCATCAGGAAGACCAGAAGCGCCCCGTAGACCAGCATACGGTATTGGGACATGAAGCGCAGGAATTCGGGCGCCGCCGAGAGGATAGAGGCGCCGAAGACCGCGCCGGGGATGCTGCCCAGACCGCCCAGGACGATCATGCTGAGCATGTCGATGGACTTGAGAAAGCCGAAGTCGGAAGGGTTGATGTAACCCAGAAAATGGGCATAGAGGCAGCCGCCGACCCCGGCCATGAATGCACTGACCGCAAAGGACTGCACCTTGTAGCGGGCAATGTTGATGCCCATGGATTCCGCCGCGATCTCGTCGTCGCGGATTGCCTTGAGGGCTCGGCCGAAGCGGGAATTCTGGATAAAGGTCGAAGCGCCGATGGTCAAAATGACGACCATCAGCACGATCACCGGCATGGGCAATGTGGACCGGGGGGCGGGGACGGTCAGCCCCAGGGCCTTGTTGGTGATCTCCAGGTTGAGGAAGATCACCTTGACGATCTCGGCAAAACCGAGGGTGCAGATAGCCAGGTAATCGCCGGTCAGCCGCAGGATCGGCCAGCCGATCAGGGCGGCCACGGCAGCGGTGAAGAGGCCGCTCAAGAAGAGGTTGAGAGAGAACGGAGCGCCGGTCTTGAGGGTCAGGAGCGCACCCGTGAAGGCGCCGACGCTCATGAAGGCGGCATGCCCCAGGGAGAGCTGGCCGGTCAGGCCGGTGATGATGTTGAGGCCCAGCGCCAGGATGATGCCGATGCCGATATTGACCAGGATTTGCAGGAAATAGGGATCGATGGAGTTGACTAAGCCGTGCAGCATGTTCAGACCTTCGTCAGGACCTTGCGGCCCAGGAGGCCGGTAGGTCGGACAAGCAGCACCAGGACGAGAATGGCGAAGGCAATGGCGTCGCGGTAGGAGGAATAGCCGATGGCAACCCCGAATACCTCGGTCACACCCAGCAGGAGGCCGCCCAGCATGGCGCCCGGTATGGAGCCGATGCCTCCCAGGACGGCGGCGGCAAAGGCCTTCAGGCCGGCCATCAGGCCCATGTTGAAGGAAACGGCGTTGAACAGCATTCCCACCAGTACGCCTCCGGCGGCCGCCAGGGCCGAACCGAGGGCAAAGGTGAAGGATATCACGAAATTGACGTTGATCCCCATGAGGGCCGCGGTGTTGTAGTCTTCGGAGGTGGCCCGCATGGCCTTGCCGATCTTGGTCTTCTGGACGATGAACTCCAGGCCGATCATCAGTGCCGCGGAAACGCCGATGATCAGGAGTTGCAGGGTCGATATGTCCGCGTCGCCGATATGGATCTGCCGCGAAGAAAATGCCTGGTCGGGAAAGCCCTTGGCGTTTGCGCCGAAGACCATCAAGGCCAGCGAGGAGAGGAAGATGGAGACCCCGATGGCCGAGATGAACGCCGAGAGCCGGGAGGACTTGCGCAGGGGGCGGTAGGCGATGAATTCGATCACGACCCCCAGGACCATGCAAAAGATCATGGCGCAGGCCATGGCCAGGAAGATGTTGAACTTGAAGACCCCCACCATCAAAAGGCCGATGAATGCCCCTACCATGAAGATCTCGCCGTGGGCGAAGTTGATCAGGGCAATAATGCCGTACACCATGGTGTAGCCCAAGGCGATCAGCGCGTAGGTGGAACCGAGGGCAATACCGTTGACGAGTTGTTGAAGGAACATGCCGGGCCATCCGTTGACGGATAAAAGTATTCGAAAAAAAGTACCTTTTGCGGCAAAAAGCACAAATTTTACCCGATTAGCGCTCCTCCTCCGCCACATGGTTTCCCCTGTAAAAAAGGAGGGCAGGGGGGATTTGCTGGTAAATCAAGGGCAAATCCCCTCAAATCCCTCCATCTACCTCTTTGTAAAGGGGAATCTGATCGTTAGCGAAAGATCGGCGTTAATCGGCATTTTTTATCACAGCCGGGAGCGGAGGAATCCTCCCGGCGTTGCTGATCGTTGCCTGACGGCCTTTCAACGCTTTTGATGGAGCGCGGGGAAGCGGCAGGCCGTTTCTCCGCGCTCCATCGGGTCCTTATTTCGGTGGCTAAACCTGCACCACCTCTATGATGCCGGGCACTTTTTCCTTCACGGCCCGCTCAATGCCCATCTTGAGGGTCATGGTTGACATGGGGCAACTGCCGCAGGCGCCTGTCAGGCGGACCTTAACGATGCCGTCGTCGGTTACCTCGACCAGCTCCACATTGCCGCCGTCGGCCTGCAGGCCGGGACGCACCATCTCAAGTACCTTTTCGACTTCCTCTTTCATCACGCTCTCCTTTTTGCTATGTGTAATGACACAAAGTCATGAAAACCGCATCAACAGGCATGGACAGGATAAAGGGTGATAAAGCCGGATTGCCTCTTTCGTCCATCCCCGTAGAATAGTTTTTCAGCCCTGTGTTTCTCCGCTCACGCGGTATCACCCCAACGGCAGCCCCGGTTCGGTCAGATGCTCCGGCTTCATGACCTTTTCCAGTTCCGCCTCCGGCATCAGGCCGCGTTCCAGAACGATCTGACGAATGGAAGCGCCGGTTGCCATCGATTCCTTGGCCACCTCGGCCGCCGCGTTGTAGCCGATGTACGGCGCCAGTACCGTCACCAGGCCCAGTGAATCCTCCAGGTAGCGGCGGCAGCGTTCCGCGTTGGCCTCTATCCCCAGTATGCACGATTCGGTGAATTTGCGCACGCCGTTTGTGAGCAGTTCCATGGCGAACAGCACGTTGTAGGCGATCAGCGGCATCATCACGTTCAGCTCCAACTGGCCGGCCTGGGTCGCCAGCATGACCGTCTGGTCGCAGCCGATCACCTGAAAGCAGACCATATTGGTCATCTCGGCCATGGAAGGGTTGATCTTGCCCGGCATGATCGAGGAGCCGGGCTGGACCGCCGGCAGGCGGATCTCGTCAAGTCCCGTGCGCGGGCCGGACGAGAGCAGGCGCAGGTCGTTGGCGATGCGGCCGATGGTGACCGCCGCACCCCGCAGGGCCGAAGAGAGGTCCAGGAAGGGCTCCATGTTCTGCATGGCCTCGAACAGGTTGGCGCTGGAAGCGACCGGAAAACCGGTGTCGGCCGCCAACTCCTCCACGACGCGCCTGATGTAGTCGGGCTCGGCGTTCAGGCCGGTGCCCACGGCGGTGCCGCCGATCCCCAGTTCCAACAGCGCCGGGAGGCGCCCCTCCAACCCCTCGCGGCTCCGGCGTATGGCCGCGGCATAGGCGCCGAACTCCTGCCCCAGGCGTATCGGTACCGCATCCTGCAGATGGGTGCGTCCCGATTTGAGGATCGGATCAAACTCACGGGCCTTGTCGGCCAACGCCTTCTCCAACCCCTCCAAGGTGTCCAGCAGCGGGTCGAGCATCTTGAGCGAGGCCAGGCGGATGGCGGTGGGGATCACGTCGTTGGTGGATTGGGCCATGTTGACGTGGTCGTTGGGGTGCAGGGTGGAAAAGTCGCCCCGTTGCCGGCCCAGAAGTTCCAGCGCCCTGTTGGCCAGGACCTCGTTGATGTTCATGTTGTGCGAGGTGCCGGCCCCGGCCTGGAAGGGATCGACCACGAACTGCCCGTCGAATGCGCCTGCCAGCGCCTCGTCGGCCGCCGCCACGATGGCGGCGCCGATGTCGGCCGGGAGCCTGCCACCGGCCATGTTGGCCTTGGCCGCCGCCCTCTTGATGGCCACCGTGGCCCATACAAAGGCGGGATGGGGCTTCAGGCCGGAGATGGGGAAGTTGCGCACCGCCCGTGCCGTCTGGGCGCCGTAATATGCCTCGGCCGGGACTTCCAACTCGCCGAACGTGTCTTTTTCGATACGCGTGGTCATCGAGCCTCCCTTTTTATTACATGTTCAACATCTACTCATATCTTACCACGGAGAACAAGGTAAGAACATGAAACTTCTCGTGAAAAGAGTCACGGGATCATGACATCAGGGTTTCTTTTCGAATTTGATGGCAGTGCCTCTGACGTTGGTACAGCTATAGGAAAGGATGTTGTAGATGGGTATGAAACCGTAGAGACTGCTGGAAACGGTTACATTCAGCAAGGCGTCGCCCTTGCTCTTCTCCAACGCCTCTTCCACAGCGGTAGAGAACGCGGAGTTGCCGAAGGGAACAACGTTCAATAAAAAGAAACGGCACGCTTCACCTTCGGCTGTTCCGATCTCTTCATACGGTTGGCCGTTCCTCAGCAACGCGCCGGGGTCAGCCATGTTCTTGGTAACCATACCCACACTACCCACCGAGGTACACCCGGCACAGAGCGCCACCACCGACAACAAGATCAAGAGTCTCTTCATCTGCTCTCTCATATCCTCATGTCAATAACGTACGGAACTATAATCAAACAAGGGGGATTTAACACTCGAAGCCCTCCCCTAACCCCCCCTTGTCAAAGGAGGGAATCGGTACCAACCTTTCTTTGTGGTTATAGGCGCCATAAAGTATTTACAGCCTAGGCAATCAAGATCCTGGCAAACCTGCGCCTGCCGATCTGGACGATGTATTCACCGGGGGCGGCCAACTCCAGGTTGGTGTCGCTGACCTTCTCGTTGTTCAGTTTGACCCCCCCCTGGTCGATGGCGCGCCTCCCCTCGCCGTTGGACTTGGTCAGCCCGGCCTCGGTCATGGCCCTGGCCAAGAGGACGGCGCCGTCGGCCAGGGAGTAGCTGACCTGGGGCATCTCGTCCGGGATCTCGTTATCCTTGAAGCGTTTGACGAAATGCTCCTCCGCGGCCTCGCCGGCACCGGCGCCGTGAAAACGTGAGACGATCTCTCTGCCGAGCGCCTTCTTGGCCGCCATGGGGTGTAGGGAATGGTCCTTCAGCCCGGCCTTCAGCCTGTCCAGTTCGGCCAGCGGCATGTCGGAGAGCAGTTCGTAATAGCGCAGCATCAGGTCGTCGGAGATGGACATGACCTTGCCGAAGATCTCGTCGGCCGGTTCGCTGATGCCGATGTAGTTGCCGAGGGATTTGGACATCTTGTTGACCCCGTCCAGCCCTTCCAGAAGCGGCATGGTCAGGATGCTTTGAGGCGACTGGCCCCACTCGCGTTGCAGCTCGCGTCCCATCAGCAGGTTGAACTTCTGGTCGGTGCCGCCCAGCTCCACGTCGGAGTGGAGCGCCACCGAGTCATAGCCCTGGATCAGGGGGTAGAGGAACTCGTGGATGCTGATCGGCTGCTGGCTGGTGAAGCGTTTGTGGAAGTCGTCCCGCTCCAGCATGCGGGCAACGGTATATTTGGAGGCCAGGCCGATCATGCCGCCGGCGTCCAGTTTGCCGAGCCATTCGGAGTTGAAGACCACCTTGGTCCTGGCAGGGTCGAGGATCTTGAAGACCTGTTCCTTGTAGGTCTCGGCGTTTTTGAGCACATCCTCGCGGGTCAGCACCTTGCGGGTCTCGGATTTGCCGGTCGGATCGCCGATCATGCCGGTGAAGTCGCCGATCAGGAAGTTGACCTCGTGCCCCAACCGTTGGAACTGGCGCAGCTTGTGGATCAACACGGTATGCCCCAGGTGGAGGTCCGGGGCGGTCGGGTCGAAGCCGGCCTTGATCTTCAGGGGAACACCGGTTTCGAGGGATTTCGCCAGCTTCTCCTCCAACTCCTTTTCGATCAGGATCTCAACGGCGCCGCGCTTGATGACGGCCATCTGCTCTGTTACGGACATATGCGTAACTCCTGGGAAAGATTAAATAGTAAATTCGTATATTTGTGGCACAAACTTTTTTATTCGAGTCTATAACCCAAAGAAAGGCCGGGGCCAATTCCCCACTTTGACAAAGGGGGGCAAGGGGGGATTTGCTTCGAATGGTGTAAATCCCCCTCAGTCCCCCTTTAAAAAGGGGGAAGACAAACAGCACCTTTGTTTCGGTTATAACTCTGTATTATCTCAATACACCTCGGGCCGGCGATCGTTGAAGCACGGTATCTGGGCCCGCCAATCGGCCATGGCCTGCATGTCCAGCGCGGCCATGACCTCGCCCTCCCCTTCGCCCGCCTCAGCCAGCACACTGCCCTTTGGATCGACGATCATGCTCATGCCGAAGAAGTCCAGTTTGCCGATCGGGCCGCAAGCGTTGCAGGCCACCACGAAGAGCTGGTTTTCGATGGCCCGGGCGCGGATCAGCGTGCGCCAGTGCTCCTCCCGCGGCTTGGGCCACTGGGCCGGAACGCAGATCACCTGTGCCCCTTCCACGGCCAGTCGGCGGGAGAGCTCGGGGAATCGCAGGTCGTAGCAGATGATCACGCCGATCCTGCCGATGGAGGTCTCGGCCAACAGACAACGGTCGCCGCCGGAAAAGGCGCGATCCTCGCCCAACAGGGAGAAGAGGTGGATCTTGCGGTAGACCCCGGCCAGGGTGCCGTTGTCGGCCAGGAAGATAGTGTTGAAGACCTTGTCGCCGTTGGGTTCGGGCATGCTGCCGACGATCACCAGCCCAAGCTCCCGCGACAGGGCCAGAAGCTCCTCAACGATCCCGGCGGTACGCAGGGCCAGTTCGTTGAGGGTCTTGTAGGCGAAGCCGCTGGACCACATCTCCGGCAGTACGGCCAGGTTGGCTCCCTGATCGGCGGCCCGTTTCAAGGCCTCGCGGACATGGGCCAGGTTGGTGTCCACGTCCCCCTGTTTGACGTTGAACTGGATGGCGGCAGCCTGTATCGAACCCATTGTTTCACCTCACTTCGTAAACTGGGAGTTCAGGTAGGCATTAATGATGTCCGTGTAGATCTCGCGGGGCTTGCTGGTGCCGTCACTTGGGGCGACCATGCCTTCCCGCTCCATCATCTCGATGATCCGCGCGGCCCGGTTGTAGCCGATGCGTAGGCGGCGCTGGACCATGGAGATGCTGGCCTGCTTGGTCTCTGCCACCAGCCGCAGGGCATCCTCCCAGCGCGCATCCTGTTCCTCGTCTTCATCATTGCCACCCTTTTCGTCCGCATCCTTCATCTCCAGGATCGATTTCTCGTAAATCGGCTTGCCCTGTTTCTTGAGAAAATCCACCACCCGCTGGACCTCGGAATCGGAGACAAAGGCGCCGTGGATGCGTTGCAGCTTGGAGGTGCCGGGCGGCATGTAGAGCATGTCGCCGGCGCCAAGCAGGCTCTCGGCCCCGTTGCAGTCCAGGATGGTGCGTGAATCGACCTTGGACGACACCTGGAAGGAGATGCGCGACGGCAGGTTGGCCTTGATCAGGCCGGTAATGACGTCCACCGACGGGCGCTGGGTCGCCAGGATCAGGTGGATGCCCGAGGCGCGGGCCTTCTGGGCCAGGCGGGCGATATGCTCTTCCACCTCGCGTCCGGCCACCATCATCAGGTCGGCCAACTCGTCCACGATGACCACGATGTAGGGGAGGTGGGCGTGCTCCAACTCCTCCTCGGCGTCCATGACAAAGGGGATCGGATCGACGATCTCATCCCCGCTCTCGACGATCTCCTCCAACTCCTCGATGATCTCGGCCTCGGGGATGGCGCCGAGTTCTTCCTGCTCCAGGGCTTCGCCGGCCAGTTTCTTGTTGTAGGACTCGATGTTGCGAACACCCTTGGCGGCCATCAGCCTGTAGCGGCGCTCCATCTCGTTGACCGCCCATTTCAGGGCCAGGGAAGCCTTCTTGGGTTCGGTCACCACCGGCAGCAGAAGATGGGGAATACCCTCGTACATGGAGAATTCCAGCATCTTGGGATCGACCATGATCATGCGCACGTCGTGTGGCGTAGCGGTGTAGAGCAGGGACAGGATCATGGTGTTGATGGAGACCGATTTACCCGACCCCGTGGAGCCGGCCACCAGCAGGTGCGGCGCCTTGCCCAGGTCGGTGACCACCGGAATGCCGGCGATGTCCTTGCCCAGGGCCAGGGGGAGCTTCATCTTGTTGTGATGGAATTCCTCGCAATTGAAGATCTCCCGCAGGAAGACCATGTCCCGGTCGCGGTTGGGGACCTCGATCCCCACCACCCCCTTGCCGGGGATGGGGGCCACAATGCGGATCGACATGGCCTGCAGGGCCATGGTAAGGTCGTCGGCCAGCCCGGCGATCCGGCTGATCTTGATGCCCGGCGCCGGGGAGAACTCGTACATGGTGATGACCGGACCGGGGCAGATCTCCACCACCTCGCCGTCGATACCGTAATCCTTGAGCTTTTTCTCCAACAGGCGGGCGTTCATGGTCAGGGCGTCCCGGTCCAGCTTTTTCTCGGTGACCGGCGGGATGTCCAACAGGGAGAAGGGGGGGGTAAGGAAGTCGCCGTCGACCTTGATGAACTCGAACGATTCCTGGACCGAGGCGGTCTTTTCGGCTTCCTTTTTCTTGGTCTTCTCTCTTTTAAAGACATTGGCCCGGGCCGGTGGCGGAGCGGCCGGTTTGATGGTCGGTCCGGCCGATGCCGCGGCAGCCGGCATACCCTCCTGTAGGGCCTTTTCCCGCTGGCGCTCCCCGCGACCATGGGCGCGGCGCTCCTGCCAGGCATGCCATTTGTGCTGGAGGGTTTCGAACCACCAGCCGGCAAAGAGGATAAAGGAGAAGCGTGACAGGATCATAATCGAGGCCGCCAAAAGCGGCAGCAGTACGAGCATCGACCCGATTACGCCGACCGTTCCCCTGAGCATGCGGGTGGTGACCACCCCCACGGCCCCGCCGGTGGGCACCTGCTGCCCCAGGAAGATGGTCCTGTCCCGGAAGAAGGCGAACAGGGTCGCAAGGGTGAACATCAGCCCGAAAAACGCCAGAAGCTTATAGGAGCGCAGGCGGATCTCCTTGAAGCGGAACAGGGTGTAGGCCATGTACAGCAGCGCCAAAGGGACCAGGTAGGAGGCCAGGCCGAAGCAGATGAAGAACAGGTCGGCCACCTGGGCGCCCAGGCGGCCTCCCATGTTGTGGATGGCCCCCTCGTTGGAATAGCTGTTGAAGGATACGTCGCCGGCGTTGAAGGTCACGAATGCCAGCAGGATGAAGACGCCGACCGTGGCAAGCGCCATTCCCCGCAGCTCTTTGGTGAGTTTTTCTTTTTTTTGTTCTGCCATGGGGGTTATAGGGCTCGATTGCAATCAAAGTAGTTGATGAAACCGGGCCATATTACCCGTAATCCGGGGGGAGAGGCAAAGGAAAAATGGGACGGATCGGCAAAAGGAATTTATTTGACCTTTGTCATGTAAGATTCGGAAATAAGAAGGCATGATGACAACCATGGAAACGCTAACGAAGCTTCAGAAAAAAGATATCGGGCTGATCGGCAAGTTTGTCGAGGTCTACTGTGCAGGCAAACATGGGACCGGCGAACGTTCGCGGTTTTGTCTTCCCGCCGGGCAGGGAGAACGCATGCTGTGCGTCGAATGCGCCGAATTCATGGCGTATGCCGTCGCCAGGCGGATGAAATGCCCTCTGGAGGCCGAGAAGCCGAGCTGCAAACACTGCCGGGTCCATTGTTACAACAAGGCGAACCTGGCAAAGGTGAAGGAGATCATGGCCTATGCCGGGAAAAGGCTGATGCTGCGGGGGAGGCTGGATTATATCTGGCATTACTTCTTCTGAAACCGCGATTCACGACGTGCCACGGAGACATAAGAGAGCAGAGAAGCTTTAGTCGAAAAAATATGCGGAAATTCCGAAAAAAGGAGAAAGAACCATGTTGAGAAAGATCGTGAATATAGACCGGGACAAATGCGACGGTTGCGGGCTGTGCGTCCCTTCCTGCGCCGAAGGGGCCATAAAGATCGTAGACGGCAAGGCGGTGCTGGCGGCGGACAACCTGTGCGACGGCCTGGGGGCCTGCCTGGGCGAATGCCCGCGGGACGCCATTACCGTTGAAGAGCGCGAGGCCGACGGATTCGATGAAACGGCCGTTGAACAGCACCTGGCTGCCCAGGGCAGGCCTGTGCCGAGCCATCCCCATGCCGCCCCGGCGCCTGCTGCGCATGGTCACCACCACGGCGGCGGCTGCCCCGGCTCCCGCGCCATGAGTTTTGCCCGCCCCCAGGAGACGCCTGCTTCAGAGACCATTGGCAGCCGTCAGAGCCAACTGGCCCAGTGGCCGGTGCAACTGCACCTGGTATCCACCAGCGCCCCCTATTTCCAGGGCGCCGACCTGCTGATCACGGCCGATTGCGTGCCGGTCGCCTATGCCGGCTACCACGAGGATTTCCTCAAGGGACACTCGGTCGTCATGGGCTGTCCCAAGCTGGACGACAACCAGTTCTACCAGCAGAAGCTGACCGAACTTTTCATCCGTTCCGACATCAAGAGCGTTACCGTGCTGAAGATGGAAGTGCCCTGCTGCGGGGGGATTGCCGTGGCTGCCCGGCAGGCCATCGCCGCAAGCGGCAAAGAGATACCTTACAGGGAGGTTACCATCGGCATTCAGGGGCAGGTCAGGGGGTAGGTTTTCTTTTGGTCGTGATGGAACTGATTCAGGTATGGTATATTGAGATGCAGCGTTGTCCGGTTTGGTCTCTACAGTTAGATCCCCCTCCCTTGACGGGAGGACCCTCAGGGGCCTAAAGGAGCTGGGGGGTGGGTGAAGCTGCCAACTGAGTCATATGTGGCAATTCCCCCCCCCTAACCCCCTCCCGCAAGGGGCGGGGGGACTTTAGATCATCTGTTGAGTCGAATGCAATTTCCTGACCGGATATTTCTGTTTGACGCTCGCAACATGCCATCTGCCGGGAGGAAGGCCATGAAGACACGAATAGAGATCATGCGCGGCGATATCACGCAAATGGCCGTGGACGCCATCGTCAATGCCGCCAACACTACCCTTCTGGGGGGCGGCGGGGTGGACGGCGCCATCCATCGGGCGGCGGGGCCGGAATTGGTGGCGGAATGCGCCGGGCTGGGCGGTTGCGAGACCGGTGACGCCAGGATCACGGGAGGTTACCGCCTGGCGGCACGGCACGTCATTCACACCGTTGGCCCGGTCTGGCGGGGCGGTGCGCGGGGAGAGCCGGATCTTCTGCGGAGCGCCTACCGGCGTTGTTTCGAGGTCGCCGTGGAAAACGGCCTGGCCAGCATCGCATTTCCGGCCATCAGTTGCGGCGTGTACGGTTACCCCATGCGGGATGCGGCCCTGATAGCGCTGTCGGTGGCGCGGGAGGCAACCGGGCATGATTCCGTACTGGAGCGGGTCATATTCGTTCTGTATAACGACGAGGCGGCCCAAACCTATCGGGATGCCGCCGCTGCCCTGAAGATGGAGTTCGGCACACCCTCGTCGCCTCAATCCTCACCGCTTTGACTTCATCCGAGAATTGAACTCGGTATTACTTGTCTTGCGCGATGCCGGTTCGCCAGCTGAAAGCGTCCAACTGCGCGGCCAGCAGGGTGGCGACGGGAATGCCGCAGGTTTCGGTCAAATGGTGGATCTCGCCGAAATTGGTCTGTTCGAGCGTTTCCGCCAGCGCCAGAAGGGCGCCCAGTTCCCCATCGCGGTTGAGCAGCGCAGCGGCGATTTCGTCGCTCAGCCGCAATTCCCGAACAATGCCTTCAATGGGCGTCTCGAAGAGCACATCCACCAGTGACAGGATGCCGAGCATGAAGGCCGAATCCACCTGTTCGCTGCCGCGGGGCAGGTGGTAATGTTCCATGACCAGGTACTCCAGCAGGCGCCCTCGAACGGCGGCCATTTCCAGCAGGGGGTTGTTGATCCCCCGGCTGTCGGCGCTGGCGAAGATGGCCAGTTGAACCCAGCGCCGCAACTTGCCGAGCCCAAGCAGCATGATGGCGTGCCGCAGACTATTGATCTTCTCCCGCAGGCCCATGTGCACCGAGTTGACCAGTTTCAGCATGTTGTACGACAGTTCCGGATGGTCCCTGAATATCTCCTCGATCTTGCCGAAATCCGTATCGCCCTGAAGATTGCCGAGCAGTCGCAGCATTGCCATCCTGGATGGTTCGAGCCCTTTCCGCTTGAGCACCACCGGCCGTGCGAAAAAGTATCCCTGGAACAGCTCGAAACCCAGCTCGAGACAATCCTGGAACCGCTCCATCGTCTCTATCCGTTCCGCCAGGAGCGTGACGGGAAATTGGCGTAGCGCGGCCACGATCTCCGGCAGGTCGGCAGGGTTGGTCTCCAGGAGGTCGATCTTGACGATATCCACGAAACGGTACAGATCGTGGTGTTCCGGGGAATAGACATGATCGTCGAGGGCGATGCGGTAGTTCTTTCCCTTGAGCTGGCGGCAGCGATCTTTGACGACGTCGGTCAATTCAACCGATTCAAGCAACTCCAGAATGGTTTGCCGGGGCGGCAGGACTTCGACCATGTCCGAGAAGAGTACATCGTGGGTGACGTTGATGAAACCGTCCTTGTCCCCCAGCACGTTATTGAGGCCAAAGTTCGCCAGGGCGCTGGAGATCACGCTCATGCTGGCCTGGTCCTGGCTTTCGTATTCGCTGTAATTTTTCTCGGTCGAACGGAAGAGGAGTTCGTATCCCACGATCTCCTGCCGGATGTCCAGGATCGGCTGGCGCCCCAGAAAAAATTTTGTAAGCGATGGTATGTCCATGACCGGCTTTATCCGCGCCTGAAGCGCACTGTGTCAAATGGCTGCCGGTTGCCCGGCCCGTTAGAACGGCGAAAATGGGTTGAACCCGGATATGCCATCAGGCGGAGCAAAGCTCCCGCACGCGCCCTGCCGGAATATGCCTCGGCAGCGTCTCGTGTCCTAATGGAAAATCTAGGTTGAATTTTACCATCGTATCGCCAAGAATGCGAATGCAAATTTGATGGTCGCCAGGCGGAATCCGCCGGCGGACCATGCGCGTCACTTGCCGATGACCTCCCTGCTGTGCTACAACAGTGCCATGCTCCAGCTAATTGATATCTCCAAAGACTTTGCCGGCAATCCGCTCTTCACCGCCATCTCCTGGCACCTGAAAAAGGGTGAGCGGGTCGCGCTGGTAGGCGAAAACGGCGCCGGCAAATCCACCCTGATGAAGATCATTGCAGGGCTCTGCGAACCATCCTCGGGCGAGATCCAGACTGCCCGGGGCGCAAAGGCCGCGTACCTGCCCCAGGACGGCATCGCCACCAGCGGGCGCACCTTGTTCCATGAGGTCCGGGCGGCACTTTCCGAATTGCTGGCAATGGAGGAGGAATTGCACCACCTGGGGCAGGAATTGGGGCAGCTCCCCCATGATTCCGCTGAACATGAAACGGCTCTACAGCGCTATGGGGAACTCCAGGAACAGTTCCGCCACCGGGGCGGCTACACCATGGAGGCCGAGATCGGGACGGTGCTGAAAGGGCTGGGGTTTTCCCAGGCGGACTGGCAACGCGACTGCGGCGAGTTCTCCGGCGGCTGGCAGATGCGCATCGCCTTGGCACGGCTGCTCCTTCAGAAACCGGACGTGCTGCTTCTGGACGAACCGACCAATCATCTGGATATCGAGGCCCGCAACTGGCTGGAGGAGTACCTCTGTTCCTACCCCGGCTCGGTGATCCTGGTTTCCCACGACCGTTTCTTCATGGACCGGGTATGCAGTAGGGTCAGCGAGGTCTGGAACCATGCCATCACCGACTACCATTGCAGCTACTCCAGATATCTCCTCCAGCGCGAGGAGAGGGTCACGGCCCTGCGGGAGGCCAAGCGCCGCCAGGACGAGGAGGTCGAGAAGTCCGAGGATTTTATCCGCCGTTTCCGTTACCAGGCCAACAAGGCCTCCCTGGTGCAGTCACGCATCAAGCAACTGGATCGGGTGGAACGGATCGTGCTCCCTCCGGAACGGAAAAGGATACGGTTTCACTTCCCCCCTGCCCCTAAAAGCGGAAAGACCGTCATGGAGCTGAGAGGCCTGACCAAGTCTTACGGGGACCTGGCGGTCCTCGACCGCGTGGATCTCGTTGTGGAGAAGGGCGAACGAGTCGCCTTGGTGGGCCATAACGGGGCCGGCAAGTCCACTCTCATGTCGGTCCTGGCCGGCGCCCCGTTCCAGGGGGGTGAACGGATCGAAGGGCATAATGCGATCGCTGATTACTTTGCCCAGGATCAGGCCAGCGTCCTGGACGCCACGCGCACGGCCTATGAGGAACTCTATGCCGATGCCCCCTATGACATGGTCCCGAAGTTGCGGGACATCCTGGGCGCCTTTCTCTTTTCGGGTGACGACATCCACAAGAAGGTCGGCGTGCTTTCCGGCGGCGAGCGCAACCGCCTGGCCCTGGCCAAGATGCTGCTGCGTCCCTCCAACCTGCTGCTGATGGACGAACCGACCAACCATCTGGACCTGTTCAGTAAGGAGGTGCTGTTGGACGCCCTGCGCTCCTATGACGGCACGGTGGTGTTCGTCTCCCACGACCGTTATTTCGTCAACGGCCTGGCGACCCGCGTCGTGGAGGTTGAAGGAGGCGCTCTTGTCAACTATTACGGCGATTACGAGTATTATCTGGAGAAAAAAGAACGGGGAACGCCGGCCGCATCCTCCGCTGCCGCCCGCGCCGCTGTCCCAGGGCAGTCCGCCGCCTCTGAAGCTCCACCCCCGCCGCTCCCTGAAACGACCCGGGAAGAACGCAAGAAGGGACGCGAGGAGGAAAAGCAACGCAAGCGGGAGGAACAGGGCCGTCAAAAGCAGTTGGCCGCAGTGGAGGCCGAGATCTCCCGTACCGAGGCTGAGCTTGCCCGCCTGGAGGTGGAGATGAACGCCCCCGGGTTTTTCGACGATCCGCAGAGAGGCGCCGAGGCCGGCGAACGCCACGCAGCCCTGAATTGCCGGTTGGAGGAGTTGTACGGGGAATGGGAGGCTTTGTCGTAGCATGCCTACCCCTCTTTAACCCAGATTTTCCATTAGGGCAGGAACTTTACTCCGCCTCATGGTATAGCTGGGTTTACTCTGCCTAAAACCGATGTGCGGCCATCCTGCCGGCCGGCCGGGCAACCGCACCTGGATTCTGCCTGCTTAATCTGCCGTGATCGGATTTGCGCTCCGCGGCATTTATCCGGTAAAACGCTTTTGCTTTTTCGGAATCCCTGTGGTATTTATTACCGGTAAATTTTTGATGCTGTTCATTTGATGGGAAGCAGGATAGCAAAATTTAACGGTGTTTACCTGTGGCCGCGAGATTGCGCAGGCCTTCAATAGGTTTTCATCCAGAACCCGGTCAATTGCCCTGACAAGCCTGATCAGGGCTCTTTTGCCCACCCTTCTTCCAGGCACCGTTCCCGCCAACATGCACTGCCAGCGTCAGCTCGATCAGTCATACCGCCTGTTGTGGTCAGGATTTATTTCGATTTCAGGTATGAAACTTAACGACATGAGGAGGAAGCGGCATGAGCTACGAAGTTCCGAAAAACGAAAAACTGCTGAAATGGGTTGAAGAGGTTGCCGGCCTGTGCGAGCCGGAGCGGATACATTGGTGTGACGGCTCCCAGGAGGAGTACGACGAACTCTGCGGCCTGCTGGTCAAGTCCGGCACCTTCAGGAAGCTGGACGAACAGAAACGTCCGAACAGCTATCTTGCCTGGTCGGACCCGATTGACGTGGCCCGGGTCGAGGACCGCACCTTCATCTGCAGCCTTTCCAAACAGGACGCGGGACCGACCAATAACTGGATGCACCCCAAGGAGATGAAGGAAACCCTTCACAAGCTCTTCAAGGGCTGCATGAAGGGCCGCACCATGTATATCATCCCGTTCAGCATGGGGCCGCTTGGTTCCAATATCGCCAAGATCGGGGTGGAGATATCCGACTCTCCCTACGTCGCCGTCAACATGCGGATCATGACCCGCATGGGCAAGGCCGTCTTTGACGTGCTTGGCGACGGCGATTTCGTACCGTGCCTCCACTCCGTGGGCGCCCCGCTCGAACCGGGCCAGAAGGATGTCGTCTGGCCCTGCAACAAGGAGAAGTACATCGTCCATTTTCCGGAAGAGCGTGCGATCTGGTCGTTCGGCAGCGGCTACGGCGGCAACGCCCTTTTGGGCAAGAAGTGCCTTGCCTTGCGCATCGCTTCCAAGCAGGGCAAGGATGAAGGGTGGCTGGCCGAGCATATGCTGATCCTTGGCGTGGAATCGCCGAAAGGCGAGAAAACCTACGTCGGCGCCGCCTTCCCCAGCGCCTGCGGCAAGACCAACTTTGCCATGCTCATCCCACCCAAGTCGTTCCAGGATAAGGGGTGGAAGGTAACAACCATCGGCGACGATATCGCCTGGATCAAGCCGGCCGCCGACGGGCAGGTATACGCCATCAACCCCGAATACGGCTACTTCGGCGTGGCCCCCGGCACCAACTACAAGACCAACCCCAACGCCATGATCTCCTGCGAGAAAAACACCATCTTCACCAACGTTGCCCTGACCGGGGACGGGGATGTGTGGTGGGAGGGGCTGACCGACGAGCCCCCCGCAAAGCTTACCGATTGGCAGGGGAACGAATGGACGCCCGGCTGCGGCCGTCCGGCCGCCCACCCCAATGCCCGCTTCACCTCGCCGGCCTCCCAGTGTCCCTGTATCGACCCGGACTGGGAGAACCCGAAAGGGGTCCCGATGAGCGCCTTTATCTTCGGCGGACGCCGCAAGGATACGGTGCCGCTGGTCTACCAGGCATTCAACTGGAACTACGGCGTGTACCTTGCCGCCACCCTGGGTTCCGAGACCACCGCGGCAGCGGTCGGCGCTACCGGCAATGTGCGCCGCGACCCCTTCGCCATGCTTCCCTTCTGCGGCTACCACATGGCCGACTACTTCGCTCACTGGCTGCAGTTCGGCCGCAACATCCCCCGCCCGCCGCGCATTTTCAGCGTCAACTGGTTCCGCAAGGATGCCGACGGCAAGTTCATCTGGCCCGGCTATGGCGACAACATGCGGGTGCTGAAGTGGATCGTCGAGAGGGCACAGGGCCAGGGCGGCGCCGTGGAATCACCATTAGGCTGGATGCCGCGTTACGAGGACATGGATTGGGAAGGGCTGGACATGCCCCGCGATAAGTTCAATGAGCTGATGTCGGTTGACCGGGGTGTGTGGCAGAACGAGGTCCTCTCCCACGAGGAACTGTTCATCAAGATGTACGACCGGTTGCCCAAGGAGTTCCCGCATATCCGTGAGTTGATCCTCTCCGGCCTGTGGCGCTCTCCCGAACACTGGGAGCAGATCGGCGAGGTTAACTCCGAAGGCTGGAATGAATAAGGAACACCAGCAGCCAATGAGGTGACAAGAAGGATTTCGTGAAAAAGCCGGACAGGAGACCAGAAGAGCATGGTTTCCTGTCCGGCTTTCCTATAGTGGGATTGCCCGGAAGCTCATCTCATGGATCAGGGAGGATTTTGGGATACAAAAGGTCTCGGCGGGTGTGGCCGGCGTCAGATAATCCGGCTCATTCCAAAATCCAAATCAAAGCGGCATCTGGGTCGGCTCGTCTTGTTGCTCCTCAACGTTCTACCTGTCTGCCTGCGTAGCCTCAATCCTCGCCGCCTTGATGTCATCTTTGATGTAAAACCGGAATCATTCATCGACCTCTATCTCCCGAACCCGCATCTCCTCGCCCGCTTCGATGGTCACCCGATAGCCGCCGCAGCGGGCACACGATCCAAAGACCGCCGTGAGCGGCGTGTCTGCCCCGCAATCCAGGCAATGCCCCCGACCCGGGATGCGAACGATGTTCAGGCGCGCTCCCTCCAACAGGGTGCCGCGGCTGCACGCCTCAAAACAAAACTCCACCGCATCGGGAACAATGCTGCTCAGCTCCCCGATCTCCACGTCCAATGAGAGCACGCGCCTGCCGCCGGCGTGTTGTTCGCAGATATCGATGATTCCCTGGGTTATGGACATCTCGTGCATGGCGGGCTTTCCCCTTCAGGGCGTGCGCGCTGATCCGCAGCGCCTGATGTGAAAAATATAAGGATGCGGATACAAAAAAAGCCTGTGGGGGAAACCCCCACAGGCTTATGCGATCCCCAGAGGGAAAGCGGGATTACTTCCCAGCAGGAGCAGCAGGGGCTTCCGGAGCAGCAGCAGGAGCTTTAGCGGAAGACATCGGCTTTTGCTCGGGAGCCGGAGCAGCGGCCGGAGCAGGAGCGGGAGCCGGAGCTTCTTCTTTTTTCTTGCAGCCGGCAGCAAAAACGGTAGCAAGGGCCAGTACCAGCGTCAGGGAGATCAGTTTTTTCATTTGTGTCACCTCTTTCTCTTGGAATTCACCATTTGAACGCAATGCGCATGGTTTCGAAAATCAAACACGAAATATACTCGCTAAAAATTATATGTCAATATTTTTTTAATGCAAATAGGGCTTTTTTTTAGAAAAAATTGTTAGAACACAAACTAAAGGCCTTTTTGGCTCTACCTGGACGCACGCGCCTGTAATTAGTTTTCATCCGGAAACCGCCTTTTTCCGCCATGGCTGCGTCAATCTTCGGGCTTGCTTGTGACTTCGGCCATTGGCCTTACCCTTCGGGCGCCTTCGCGGTCCAATTTTGCAAGCAAAATTGTGCGGCGTGCCGGTGTACGTCTCCGCGCAATCCCTTGATTTCCTGGCCATGACGAATAATTGCCCGTTTCCGAATAGAAAACAATTAGTCTCTCATCCGGGGTATCCGGATGGAAACTAATTAGTGATGAAAACGTCCTTTACGCTCCTGGTGCGCCGGTGTCGGCGACTTGTGGCATTCAAAACAGGCCAATTCTTCGACCTTTTTAGTGTCGAGCGGTGACTCCTGCTTGCCTTGCGGGTCGAGGTTGTATTCCGGTGTTTGGAAGTATAGCCGTCCCCGTTCGTCAGTAACCATGGCCGGCCGGTAGGTCACCTCCCAATTGGTGGAGATCGCTACGGTATGGCACTGGTCGCAGCCGCCGGGCGGCGGAATGCTTTTCCATGCGTTGAACATCGCGCAGCCGCCGAGAGCCAGACCAAGCGCAGACGCAGCAAAGGCGACAAGCAATTTCATGATGAAGCTCCTCAGGAGAATTGACGCTGAAGCTTACCTCCTGATCCGGGGCTAAGCAAGTTATTTCGGAAAAATTCGGCAAATTGGTGTGGAATCGCCCCTGAAGCATAGGCGTGATTAAACGTTGCGCTCTTCGGCGAGGCCGAGTACCCTGACCGCATTTTCGCGTGTTGCAGTTGCAACGGCTTCCGGTGTGACGTTTTTGGCCGCAGAGAGGGCGAGTAAAACCTCGGTCAGCCAGGCCGGCTGATTGGCCTGCCCCCGGTGGCTTTGGGGGGGCATGTCGGGGGCATCGGTTTCCAGGACGAGATGCGCCAGCGGTATTTCCCGGGCAAGGCGCAGGGGGCGTACCGCATTGTGCCAGGTCAGGGTGCCGGAAAGGGAGATGGCGAACCCGAGGCGGATAAACTCACGCGCCATCTCCGGCGATCCGGAAAAGGCGTGCATGATGCCGCCCGCGTGGCAGGCTTTTTCCTCCCGCAATAGTTGCAATGTCCGTTGGAAGGCCTGGCGGCAGTGCACCAGCACCGGCAGGCCGTGCGAGCCGGCCAGCCTGAGCTGCTCGCGGAATGCGGCCTCCTGGGTTTTGAGGGGGACGGAGTACGTCGGGTCCAGGCCGATCTCGCCGACTGCAACACTGTCAGCTGTCAGTCCGGCCAGGTCCGAGAGCGCGTCATCGTCGGCCAGGGCGGCATGCATGGGATGGATGCCGACCGCTGCCAGGATTTCGTGGTGCGCCGCTGCCAAGGCCATGATCCGCTTCCAACCGTCGGGGTGCACTCCCGGCACCACGAACCGGTTCACGCCGGCCTGGCAAGCCGCTGCAAGTACCTGCGGCAGGTGCGCGGCCAGGGGCTCCAGATCCAGGTGGCAGTGGGTATCGATCAATTCCAGGCCGGTTTCGGAGTGCACGTATGACTGATCCGGATGCAGAGGCATTTTATCTCCCAGGGGCGCCCATGACGCATGATCGCACGCCCGATCTCTCCATCATTGTGCCGGTCCTCAACGAGACCGCCCAACTGCCGTTTTTGTTCGCAACCCTCGCTGCCCAGCAGGGCATACGGATAGAACTGATCCTCTGCGACGGCGTCTCGGAGGACACCACCCCGCAACGGGCGGCCCAACTGGCCCGGCAGACGCCGTTTTCCACAAAGTTCGTTCAGGCGTCCCGAGGTCGCGGACGACAGATGAATGCCGGCGCTGCCATTGCCCGCGCCGATACGCTGTTGTTTCTGCACGTCGATTCCACATTCGCTGCCGACGATGCCTTGGGCGGTGCGCTGGCGGCATTGAGGGTGTGGCAGGCCGCAACGGGCTGCGACGAGGTTGCCGGACGTTTTGCGCTCCGCTTCCGCCGGAGCGACGGCAAGCCGTCCCTGGCCTATTTCTTCTACGAGGCCAAGGCGCGGCTCGCCCGTAAGGAGTGCATTCGCGGCGATCAGGGATTCATGCTTTCACGCTCGTTCTTCCGATCCCTCAACGGTTTTGACGAGCAAATGCCCTTTCTGGAGGACCTCCACTTTGTGGATGCGGTGGCGGCAAGGGGCGAGTGGCTGTTGTTGCCTGCCGAGGTCGGCACCTCTGCTCGCCGCTTTGAAACGGAAGGGCTTTGGGAGCGGCAGGTACTGAACGCCATCATCGTCAACTGTCTTGTGGCCGGGTGGACGGAGTTTTTCGCCACCCTTTCCGGGTTGTACCGTTTCAACTCCGAAACCGGCCGGCTCTCGCTCTATCCGATCCTTTACGGCATCCGCGCCCTGCTTGCACGTAGGCCTTGGAGGTGGCGCCTTGCCTTCTGGCACGCCACCGGCCGGCATGTGGCCGCCAATGCCTGGCAGATATTCTTCTGGCAGGATACCCGCCGCACCTTCTCCAGCGGAATGGGGCCGGGAGAGGTCGAGCCTCGTTGGCTTCGGCTGTACGAACGCCGCATGAAGCGGTTATTTTGCGCTTTTCCCGCAGCAATGACGGCAGCGGCGGCGGTTTGGCTCTGGTTTCGCTTCATGCTTTTAAGGCACGCCCCTACAGGAACCAGGCGAACAGGGTGACCATCCTCTCCAGAAACTGCGACAGCTTGCCCCGGCGTTCGTGATCCTCCAGGGTGACGGCCCGCGAATCCCGGAAGTCCTGTTCCAGCATCCGGGCGATCTGCCGGCCGAAGGCGCTGTTGTCGATGATGCAGTTGATCTCGAAATTGCGGTGGAAACTGCGCTGGTCCAGATTGGCCGAGCCGATTACCGTCCGCTCGCCGTCGATCAGCATGACCTTGGCGTGCAGCAGCTCCCGCTCCAACTCGCAGATTTCTATACCCTCCTTGAGCAACGCCGAATAGTAGCTGCGCCCTATATGCCGCATCAGCGGAACGTCGCTTTTGGCCGAGAGCAGTATGCGCACCCGCACGCCGCGCCTGACCGCCCGCAACAGCGAACGGATGATGCGCGGGCCGGGGACGAAGTAGGGAGTAACGATGAGGATGCTCTCCGAGGCGGAGTTGATGGCGGCCAGAAAGGCGCTGCGTATGAAGGAACTGCGGTGGTGCGGGCCGCCGCTGACGATGATGATGTTGGCCCGGCCGGGGTGGAGGGTGCCGGGCTCCTCGCTGCCGGCAGGTATCCGGGGCGGTTCGTCCCGTTCCATCTGCCAGGTCTCGGAAAAAATGCGCTCCAACTCGCGCACGGCGTTGCCGGTAATGCTGAACCCCACATCACGGAACTTGAAAGGGCTCGAAACCAGCCCGGCGTATTCGTCTCCGATGTTGAAGCCACCCAGTAATGCCTGACGGCCATCGATGACGATCATTTTGCGGTGGTCGCGCTTATCGAACCAGTGGATGCCCCGCTTGAATGAGGGAACGTTGAAGGGTACGAGCTTGATGCCCTGGCGGGCAAGGTTTCTGAAATAGGCGGAAGGGGTTTCGACGCAGCCGATGTAATCGTAGATCAGGAACACCTTCACGCCGCGCCGGTGCGCATCGACAAGCTCGGCGGCGAATGCGGAGCCGGTCGAGTCGTTACGGATCAGGTAGTATTCGGCGAGAATATGGTGCTCTGCCGAGCGGATGGCACTGAAAAGGGCCTGGAAGAAATGATGGCCGTCCGGGTGGAGCGCTACCCGGTTGCGCCGGTAGGTGGCCGGTTGGCCCACGAAGCGGATGTGCCTGAACAGGCGCAACATCCGCACCAGGCGCTTGTGATGCCGAATTGGAGAGCCCTTTGCCATGATGCCCCGCATACCCGCAGGAATGAGTTCATTCGACGGAAACGGTAAGCCGCCCCACACCCGCGATTTCGGCAACCATGCCGTCCCCCGGCCGTACCCTGCCGACGCCGGCCGGGGTGCCGGTCAGGATCACGTCCCCCTCTTCAAGCGTGAAGACGGTGGAGAGATAGCTGATGATCCTCGCCACCGAATTGATCATCAGGCCGGTGGAACCGTTCTGGCGCTCTTCGCCGTTGAGCAGCAGCCTGATGGTCAGGTTCTGCGGATCGGGAACATGGGCAGCAGGGGTAAATTCCGACAATGGACAGGAGGTGTCGAATCCCTTGGCGATTTCCCAGGGCAGCCCCTTCTTTTTGAGATTGTCCTGCACATCCCGCAGGGTCATATCGACGGCAACGCCATAACCGGCCACATGGGATAGTGCCTCGGCCTCGGGGATATCCTTGCCGTCCATGCCGATCAGTACCGCCAGTTCCGCCTCGTAATGGCATTCCGTGCTGTAAGGGGGGATGACCACGGCTCCGCCGTCATCCACAATAGCCGTGGCCGGCTTCATGAAAACCACCGGCGCAGCCGGGGTCTCGTTGCCAAGTTCCTTGATATGGTCCACATAGTTGCGGCCGATGCAGAGGATCTTGCCGATCAGGTATTCGTTGTCCGTCGCGGGTATCTTTGCGATTCTCATACAAGGCTCGCTCCTGTCATTTCCCTGGGCTGCGCCAGCCCCAGCATCTTCAGCATGGTCGGCGCGATGTCGGCCAGTCGGCCGCCTTCGCGCAGCATTGCATCCTTGCGGCTGTCGTCAACCAACAGCAGCCAGACCGGGTTGGTGGTGTGGGCCGTGAACGGTTTGCCGTTCTCGTCAGTCATCTGTTCGGCATTGCCGTGGTCGGCCGTGATCAGTGCCGCGCCCCCCTTCTCCCGCACCTTGGCCACGATCCTTCCCACGCAATCGTCAATCACCGTGACCGCTTTGATAGCCGCCTCCAGGATGCCGGTGTGCCCGACCATGTCGCAGTTGGCAAAGTTGAGGATGATCACATCGTAGAGGTCCTGGTCGATGCGTTTCAGCAACTCCTCCGTCACCGGGTAGGCGCTCATCTCCGGCTTCTGGTCGTAGGTGGCCACATCCTTTGGCGACGGAATCAAGCAGCGCTCCTCGCCGGGGAACGGGGTTTCCACGCCGCCGTTGAAGAAAAAGGTCACATGGGCGTATTTTTCGGTCTCTGCGATGCGCAACTGTTTCAATCCGGCCCGGGACAGCACGTCGCCCAGGATGTTGGTCAATTGCTCGGGCCCGTAGGCAATGGGCAACCCGAAGGTGGCGTCGTACTCGGTCATGCAGACATAACCTGCCAGTAGCGGACGGCAGCGGCGCTGGAAGCCGTTAAAACCTTCAAGGGCCAGGGCGCGGGTGATCTCCCGGGCCCGGTCGGAGCGGAAATTGAAGAAGATAAAACCGTCGCCGTCCCTGATCGTAGCGACCGGCGCGCCATGTTCGGCGATCACGGCCGGGACGACGAATTCGTCGTGCACCCCGGCACCATAACTGGCCGCGATGGCCTCCCGGGCCGAAGCGTGCTGTTCCCCCTCGCCGCAGACCATGGCGTTGTAGGCTTTTTCGACCCGTTCCCAGCGGTTGTCGCGGTCCATGGCATAGTAACGCCCTATGACCGTGGCGATGCGACCGATACCGATCCGCCCGATCTCCGCCTCCAACTGGGCCAGGTATTCGATGCCGCTCTGGGGCGGGGTGTCGCGACCGTCCAGCAGGCAATGCACGAACACTTCCTTCAGCCCTTCCCGTTTGGCCAGTTCCAGCAGGGCATACAGGTGGCTGTTGTGGGAGTGCACGCCGCCGTCCGAGAGCAGGCCGGCCAGGTGCAGCCTGCCGCCGCCAGCCTTGGCCTTTGCGATGCACTCCAGCAGAATCGGATTGGCAAAAAAATCGCCGTCGCGGATCGATTTGGTGATGCGGGTCAGGTCCTGATAAACGACCCGGCCGGCGCCGATATTGAGGTGGCCAACCTCGGAGTTGCCCATCTGGCCGTCGGGTAGTCCCACCGCCATGCCGGAGGTCTGGATCCGGACATGGGGGTATTCCGCCAGCAATCTGGTCAGGTTGGGGGGATGGGCCAGGGCCACGGCGTTATTCTCGGGATTGGCGTTGATCCCCCAGCCGTCGAGGATCATGAGGAGAAGCGGTTTTTTCATGGGCAGGCCCCGTATTCATGGAATGGAAGCGAACGGTATAACTGTAAGTCAAAACAGCCGGTGCTTCAAGCGCTATATCGGGCAAGCTGCATCGCACGTAAGAAAGTCCGTGGAATGGGGTGCTTTGTAGTGCTCTACCATGCTGAAATTATGGGACACCGCTGCCATGGCGACCCGGGCCGCCGTCAGTGTGGATAAGGACTTCATGTGACCGATACCGGCGATGGACAGGAGTTCTTGCCCTGGCGCCCAAGATGATGTATCCTTCATTCGCTTGACAGGGATGCGCCGGCTCTCTTGGCTGTTACCCTGCAACTGTGACATTTCACCTAAAGGAGCACGAACATGGCAAGCCTGAACAAGGTCATGCTGATAGGAAACCTGGGCAAGGACCCGGAGGTGCGCTATACCCCGGCCGGAGTCGCCGTTGCCAGCTTTAACCTGGCGACCGGCGAGCGCTTCAAGAACAAGAACGGCGAATGGGAAGAACGCACCGAGTGGCACCGGGTCACCCTCTGGTCGAAGCTGGCCGAGATCGCCGGCGAATACCTCGCCAAAGGCAAGACCGTCTACATCGAGGGGCGCCTGCAAACCCGCAAGTGGCAGGACAACAGCGGCAATGAACGCTACACCACCGAGATCGTCGGCGAAAAGATGCAAATGCTCTCGCCCAAGGGCGAAACACGCCGGGGTGGCGATACGACCTCGGAACTGGCAAACGGCGGTGGATTCGAGGAACCGCCCTTCCAGGACGATGATATTCCGTTTTAACCTAGGTAAAAATTGAATGTGTAAACATTAAGCCGTAGACCTTGTGTTTACGGCTTTTTTCAAGTTTACATTATTTTTTGGATTCGCTTTTATGTCTTGCTAAAGTAGGAATCGAAAAGTGTAAACTTTTGGCGTTTGAGTGAGGTTTAGATTTGGCGAGAGACACTGCCGTCCTGGCTCATATGGTTGCGTGATAAAACTGGAAAACAAAAAAATAATATGTCTGGAATTTTCGGGTGTCCATATTTTGTGATTGATATGAGTAATTTGCCTTTGACCAATTAACGGCAATAAGCAGGTCAAAAATAGCAAGCTGACAAAACCCTTGGTTTGACAACAAAACGGCTCCTAGAGTCAAATTTGTGTGTTTGAGGTGTTGTAAAACCATATCAAGTAATAATAGTTACGTTATAATCACTATATTTGATAGATTGCTTTTTAATTAGGCGATCTCTACGATCGCTGTTGAAGGCCCCGTAGAAGTAGAAAAAGCATAATGAGGAAATCAAATGTTTTCGAACTCTTGTACCCTTGGAAGTAAAGATGAAGAGCCTAAAAAAACACCATCTGAAATATTACTTAAAGATCCACTTTCGGAGCTTACACGAAAAGAACGGCGAATGCTTATTGTAGTTTCTTCAATTGCTATTACAATGATTAAAACCGGGCTAGTTCCTTCAAAAATATCAGCATTAGGCGTGGAATTTACAACAGCAAATCAAAGCTCCATACTAAATATGATAGCATACATAATAGTATATTTATTAGTTGCATTTGCAATATATGCATTCTCTGATTTTGTTGAATGGCGAGTGAATTTTTACAAATCTATTATTAGTAGTAATGAACAAGAGCTTATGGCAACTTTTGCCTATAATGTTGAAAAATCAGATGTTGGTGAACTTAAAAAAATCATTCAAAATTTAAAGAATAAAAGTATTTTATGGAACTCCACATCTAAACCAGTTTCAATTGTTAGAATACTTCTTGATATTGTATTTCCAATTTTATTAGGGTTTGTATCGATAGCATTAATTTATACCACCGATATTTCAGCTAAACCAAAAGGTGTAGATACGCAGTCTTTGATCAATAAAGCTCCAGTGCAGTCAGATAAGGCAAATCCTCAAAAAGTGCATGGAACCAGGAATTGATAACAATACCCACAACGTAGAGGCAACCCGTAGGATTGCGCCTTGAAATGCGAAAAGTTCACTAAGTAGATGAATTCTCAACCATCGGCATGAGCGGCCCTTCATAAAAGGGAATTATATAACCCACCCTTGAAGCAAAAGGTTATTACAATGCTTTTTGTCGATCTTAAACGAAACTTTGTTACCATTGGCAAGGATGAAGAGGCAAATCTTGATATCGGCCAGACCTGGGGTCATAAGACTGCTGGCTGGTTAAACTGGTCAGACCTACTAGACCACCGACGTGTCGTGTTGCTTGCTGAGGCGTCAAGTGGCAAGACGGAGGAATTCCGGAATCAAGCTCAGACTCTCGTTGTACAGGGGAAAGCGGCCTTTTTCGTTCGTATTGAAGACCTTGCCGATGATGGTTTCGAGGCTGCATTGGAACCTTCAGTTGTGGATGCTTTCAAACATTGGTGTGATGACCATGCTGACGAAAAGGGTTGGTTCTTTCTCGACTCTGTCGACGAAGCACGTCTCAACCATAAGAGTCTTGAAAAAGCCCTGAGATGCTTCGCACGCGAACTCCACCGAGGAGTAGAGCGAGCTCATGTTTACATCTCATGCCGAGTAAGCGACTGGAAGTGCTGCGAGGACCGTGCGGTGGTCGAACGTCTTCTACCTGTATGGGAGAAAGCTGCACAACCGGAATATCTGGATGAGGATGCAGCGTTACTTGACCCCATTTTTGACAAAAAACATGGGGCCAATCGCGCGTATACTTCGAATGAGGAACCAGAACGCAAGCTGGAAGCGCTTCTTGTTGTTCAGCTCATCCCTCTCAACACCGAACAACGGTACGTATTTGCAGCTGCTGCGGAGATTGATCGGCCTAAAGATTTCGTGGAGGCCATCGAGCTTAATGGTCTCGAAGCCTATGCTGAGCGGCCGGGCGACCTCCTCGACCTTGCTGAGTATTGGAAAAGTTATAATCGTTTCGGAAATTTGGCTGACATGACCGAACACGGTGTTGTCATGAAGCTCGCGGAGCGAGACAAGTTTCGCCCTGATAATAGGGATCTTCCAACCGACAAAGCACGCCACGGAGCCGAGAGGCTTGCTGCCGCTCTGACATTGGCAAAATCGTTTACCTTGCGGGCACCAGGCCACGAACCAGACCCATCACTTGCAACCGACGCCATTGACCCTATCACTGTGCTTGATGACTGGACTGACGCTGAACGCAATGCGCTGATGCGTCAAGGCATTTTTTCGCCGTCCACTTACGGGCGTGTCCGGTTTCATCATCGCGGCACTCAAGAATACCTTACAGCATGCTGGTTCAATAGACTTTTGCAATTCGGTTGTCCACAGACAGCTGTATGGGATCTGATTTTTACAACGCTCTATGATATTGAAACGCTCGTGCCGTCTCTTCATGCTGCAGCGGCATGGCTTGCTCACTTTAACTCAAGTATTTGCAACGAGATTATTCGTCGCGAGCCGCTTGTACTCCTGCGTTATGGTGATCCACGTTCACTCCCTCTGGAGGGCAAGGAGCAGCTCCTGCTCACCTATGCATCCCGACACGCGGTCGGAGAGATATCAAATGATAGTCTTGACCATCGATCGCTGTGGATGTTTGCAACACCAGACCTAAGTGATGCTATCCGTCAAGCTTGGAGCATAAATGATCGCTATGATTTTAGAATTGATCTTCTTCGCCTGGTAAGAGAGGGAGTAATTCGGTCCTGTACTGATCTTGCGCGTGAGTCCGTTATCGATGAGAAGGCCAACGATTATCTTCGGATCGTAGCCTTGGAAGCAATTGAAGCCTGCAGAGACATCCAAGGTTTGGCTGCGGCCGCGAGATGGGTGAAAGGTGCAATTGGCCGGATAAGCGCTCGTCTCTGCCCATATTTTGCGTCTATACTTTTCCCCTTTCATCTCACAGTCAACGATTTACTGGAGATATTAAAGCATTCGCCTAAACCCAATAATGACTCACCAAGAGAGATCGATAATGTTATCGGTGAACTTTGGAAAAGGTGCCCAGAGGCAAATCGGGAACAATTGCTCGCAGGACTCGCTGATTTGGCTCTCTCGCAGCCGTTCAAAACTGAATACATACGAATATCAGCGCAACATTATGGACTCGTAGAAAATCTAGCTCCGATTGCAAGAGATGCCTTGACTAATCAAGGAGATGCTAAAGTTTCCGATGGGCTCATTCGGCTGCTTATGGCTATCGAGCGAGCCGACAGAAATCTATCGAGAGACGAAGAAAAAATCGGGATTAAAGATTTGGTGACTCAAAATCCATACCTTCAACGAAGGCTATTTTGGGCAGATGTAGAGGAGATACGACAGAACACGGAGACTGGAGAGAATCGCCTCAGCCGAGTTTGTGAGATTTTTTTCTACGGAGATATTTTTTGGCAGCTTGGCCCCAGCGACTTAAATTGGTTATTCGAAGACCTCTCCGAGCGCCCCCTTGAAGCTGACAAACAGATAGCTCTCAATGCTATCGTTTTAATATTAACAAGTATTGGTGCGCTCCAAGATGAGTTGCCTCGATTGCGATTACTAATCGCTGGTAAGGTCATGTTGGAGAAGGATCTTGAAGAGTATTTAACACCACCAATTACCGGAAATCACTACTGTCCGGTTAATAGTTGAATAAGTTTAGTTGGTTGCAATCATGGGTATCGAGATTTCGCTTCAGTGCCTCTGCAACCAGCGATGAAATGGGCTTTTTCTCGAACAAGTTGACCTCAAGAATCTGTAGAACA
>JARLHN010000013.1 GCA_031292255.1 Oryzomonas sp.
GAACGATACAACCAGCACTGGCTGGTGGAAAAACTTGGATTCAGAAGCCCTAAACAAGCCTTGAGCGACTTCTACAACGATCAACTCGAGGCAGCAGCATGACTCTTATCTTGTGTCCAAGGCACCGGGCGCGCTACAAACTCTTTTTTTCCTATACAGCTGTCACCCGATTATGATCATAGTTTATGGTCGCACACATTATTATTTTGGGGGGCTGTGACTAAAATTATGGTATGTTTTACCAACTCAATAAAAAAGGATATATATGGATTTTTGGTATCATGGGACTCAGGAATATTTTGATAAGTGGGGCGATCCTCCTGTTAAGAGCAAATACAAGCCCGAGCTTCATCCTCATCCATTTGCTTGCCTTACAAAAGACATGGTGCTTGCAAAATGCGCCAGTGAAGGCTCTGGTGGGCTGTGTCGAGCGAATCTATGTAAAAATGCTCATGTCCTTGATTTACGTGATCATTCGAATGATAATGTAAAAGTCTGGGAGGCGGCCAGAGCCTCGGAAATCGGTAAACATCATATTTATGTTCAATCATATGACACGTGGCTTCAGGCTTGTCGTAGCGGTGAAATCCTTAGGTTGGTTGCTCCCATCAATGACGAGCTAAGCATTAGACTTGAAAAATATATAGAAATAGCATTTTCCAGAAAACATCCGTTTGAGCAGCGGAATGAAGCACACCTCGAAGTCCAAAACTTCACTCGCAGATGGATAAACACTGTTATTACTCCAGCTCGCCAATTTGGATATCATGCTGTTATATGTAACGAAATTGATACTCGTCGTCCATCAGGCCCAACAGCTTGTCTGAATCTTCACGTATTCAACATCAAGATGCTTAGTGATCCTGAGTGGGTGTCTATACCTGATATTTTCGCTTGCAATAGTTGAAAAGATTAACTATCTATTTATACACCAAATATTACTAAGTTTCGCAGAAGTCTCCCTTCTTCAAGCTGTTTTAGCCACTGAATGGGGGTTAAGTGAGTTGGACCAATATCAATTATTATTACTGCCTCGCCTCCTTGAGTCGTTCTGGCTTTTAACGATTCTCGGTATTCTGAGGCATCCATCGCTTCAATTGCCTGCATATTCAACACAGTGCCCTGTTGCATCTCGTTTGTTGTTGCATTCATAATTACTCCTTGCGAATACTTGTTTGAATGTTTTTCACTTTTTGCCAGCTTCTGCTTCTCTTATGAACTTCAGGCAACTTAATGCTTCCCAAAATCTTCTGCCCCAGGACTCGTCGCTCTCATAAATTGAACTTCCGGCATCTATATGCTTCAAAAGTTGGCCGTTTTATGGTTCAAGTCACAGTTTTTGCAACAAAAAAACCTCCCCCGTTTCCGGGGAGGTTTTTTATTGCAAGTATGTCGGAACAACTATTTCTTGCGGCGATCCGACAGCGAGATGACCTTGTGGTTGCCGGAATGCAGCTCGGCCCGCTCCCGTTCTTCCTTTTCATCCTGTTCCCGCTTGATGTGCTCCTCTTCTACCGGGGAAACGACCCGCTCCATGCGGATGGGGGTGCCGCCCATGGTGAAAGATGCGCCGTCAAGCTGGAACTCGTCCAGTATCCAGGTAAACATTTGGAGCGGAAAGGTGAACACCATCAGGCGCACCTGCCACCACCCCGGTTTTACGTCGGGGGTAAGATCTTCGATACGGGCGTAGAAACCCGGTTTGTCGTCAACGTGGATCAGGACAATGTCGTGGGTGGTGGCCATGGTGTATCCTCGTGATTTGTGATGGTAGCGGTTCGGCACGACGTGTCGCCGGTATGTTCGGCCATGAGCAGAAGCGGCCGTCCGAGTGGTTGTTCCAGCAAGGTTTCCGCCTGTTGCACGCAACGGCGCAACTCCTGCTCCAGGAGTGCCAGTGCGTTTGCCGCCGTCTCGCTCAAGAGCTCTTCAATAGCCCCGCAGATGAACAGCACGCAGTCAAGCGGCCGGAAAGGCGGCTCCATGCCGCACCCGCAGGCATCGCCGTAGGGGCAGAGCGGTTTTTGGGCAAAATCGGGGACCGGCAACGGCGCCTGTTGATCGAACAGGGCCAGCAGGTCCAGCCCGTTGAAGCGGTACTTCCCGTTCAGGCAGCATTGCCCGCCGCAATCGCGGCATACCGCATCGCTGCCGGCGGTCAGGGTCAGCATATCCCCTTTGTGCCGCCGGTAGCTGTCGAGCAATTCCCCGAGCTGTCGCCGCGCGTGGCGGGGAAGCCGGCCATGGATCTTTTCCATGAACCGTACACCCCGCTGCCATGCCTCTTGGTCATTCATCGGATAGTTCTCGTGAAAATATTGGTTGAAGCAGTCCGTAAGCCGGGTTCTGTTCCCGGGTCGGGTTACCCCTCGCCGGGCGATGGTCATTCATCTGGGACTGCCGTTACCGGCAGCCTCAAGCAGCCAACCCGGGGGCATGGGCGGGCAGCCCTTAACGCCCCCCTATTTGGCCTTGCTCCTGACGGGGTTTACCTGGCATCCGGCGTCGCCGTCGGACCCGGTGAGCTCTTACCTCACCCTTTCACCCTTACCTGCCGTGGCAGGCGGACTTCTCTCTGTGGCACTCTGCCCTGGGGTCGCCCCCGCTGGACGTTATCCAGCGTCATGCCCTATGGAGCCCGGACTTTCCTCCCTTTTGAAAAAGAGCGGCCATCTGTCCTGCTTCAACCAAACTGCGCAACAACCCTACTGGGGCTGCTGATGTTTCAGGATCAGCACCCGCTGGCAGTGGGGGCAACTGATCAGTTCATCGCCCTTGAAGAGGCTGTTGTAGAGCTGAGGAGGAAGATTCATGTTGCACCCCAGGCAGTAGCCGTCCCGGGCCATGGCGACCGCCTGGCCACGGCGTTGCTCGCGCAGGGCGTTGTAACGCTTGACAATGCCGGCCGGCAGTTCCTTGGTAATGGCTTCGCGCCGGGCAACGTCCTTATCGATATCCTGCTGGATCTTGTCGATCTCGGCCTGTTTGTCGTCGCGGCGCTGGGAGGTGTTCTGTTCCAGATCGGCAAGCGTGTCTTTGAGGGCGGCGATCGCCGTATTCAGTTCGTCGATCAGGCCTATCTTCTGCAGGGTCTGTTCTTCGATCTCCGCGGCCTGTTTGCGGGCAGCGGCGATCTCCCGGCCAACGGCCTGGTACTCCTTGTTGGTCTTGATCTCCTTCATGTTCGTCTCAGAGCGTCGGATGTTTTCCTGTTCAACTGCCTGGCTGGCCTCCAACTCTCCCTTTTCCTGCTCGAGTTGCACCACGCGGCTTTCCAGTCCGGCAAGTTCCAGGCGGGCATCGGTCAAGGCCTGCTCAATCCCGCCCATTTCTCCCGTCAGCCCATTCCGAGTGGTTTTCAGGTTGTCGATCTGGTAATCGATCTCCTGGAGTTGTTCCAGCATCTCAAGTCTCTTTTTCAAAATCAGCTTCCTCCCAATACTTAAATGTGTAGATGTATATCAATCAGACTCTAAAAGGGTCTAATTCTATACGGCACGGCACGGTGCAACAGTTTCCGTAGCCTGCTTCGGACAACTGCCGGCCAAGGCGTTCGGCCACGTCGTCCACCATGATGATCTCGCTGGGAAAATGTCCGGCGTCGATCAGGGCGATGCCCAGGTCAAGTGCATCCCGTGCATCATGGTATTTCACGTCGCCCGTCACCAGCACGTCGGCCCCGCAGCGGGACGCTGCACGCAAGAGCGATGCCCCGCTGCCGCTGCACAGGGCGACCTTTTTGATCACGGTCGCGGGGTTGCCCGCATAGCGCAGGCCGGGCGCATTCAACGCCTTTTTTATCCACCCGGCATAGTCGGCCAGGTTTGTCTGCTCCGCCAGGGATCCGACCCTTCCCAGCCCGAGCGGTTTGCCCTCGTTGAGCAGGGGGTAGATGTCAAAGGCCGGCTCTTCATAGGGGTGCGCGGCCAGAAGCGCTCTTACGGCCCGCGTCAGGTTGCTGCGCTCGATGAGCAGTTCCAGGCGCTGCTCGGGAGCCTTTTCCATGCTTCCCACGGCGCCGATGAAGGGCGTTGCACCTGTCTGCGGGGTAAAGGTCCCCTCTCCGGGCGCGCTAAACGAGCAATCGCGGTAGTTGCCCAGTGCTTCGGTCAGGGGAAAGAGCACCGTGCGCACCCGGTCGAGATGGTCGCACGGCACGAAAACCACCAGCTTGCAAAGATCCTGTCCGGACGCGGCCTGAAGCGGCCGGCAGCCGTAGACCCCCAGGCGTTCGGCCAACAGGTCGTTCAGCCCTCCCTCGGCCACGTCATAGCTGGTATGGATGCTGATGACCGCCAGGTTGCCCCTGATGGCGGCATGCACGAGTTTTCCTTGAGGGGTTGCGGTCGAAAGGGTCTTCAGTGGTTTGAACAACAGAGGGTGGTGGGTGACGAGCAGTTGGCAGGAGGCGTTCAGGGCGGCTTCCATGACGGCCGGAGTGGCGTCCAGCGAGACCATGATGCGCTCTATCCCGGCATCCGGGTCTCCGACCTGCAATCCCGAGTTGTCCCATGATTCGGCCAAACCGGGAGGGGCTATTTTGTTAATAATTCCAAGTATGTCAGAGAGTTTTGGCGTCTTCATAGGGTACAAACAAAAAGAGTGCAACCCTGCGGTGTGCACTCTTGAATAAATGGTGGTACGGGTTGTCCCGTTCGTAGTCTTGCCGGCATCCGGCGCATTATCCTTGTAAGTGAAATGGTGGGCCCACCAGGACTCGAACCTGGGACCAACCGGTTATGAGCCGGTGGCTCTAGCCAACTGAGCTATAGGCCCATGGAAGGGTTAATACTACGGAAATGTGTCGGGAGTGTCAAGAACTTTTGAATCCCGACTTCACGCCTGAAGGACTTCCGCGTTACGCCCGGGAGATGAACCTGCCGTCGCGGGTATCCACCTTGATCTTTTCTCCGGTTGCCAGATACGGCGGAACCTGCAACCTGTGGCCGGTCTCCAGCACGGCCTCTTTGGTTTGGGCCGTGGCGGTGGCGTTTTTGAGCACCGGAGCGGTTTCCGTGACGGTTAATTCCACGGTCATGGGCAGCTCCACGTTGACCAGCCGCCCCTCGAAGAGTCCCAGCACCACCTCGGTGCCCTCCAGCAGAAAGGGGGCCAGCGTCTCGAACTCCTCCTCGGCCACCTCGAACTGTTCATAGGTTCCCAGATCCATGAACATCCCTTTTGCGCCGTCGGCATACAGGAACTGCCCTTTGTTGCGGCCGTAATCGGCCTCGTCCACCTTGTCGCCGGAACGAAAGGTCTTGTCCAGCACCTGGGAGGTGATCAGGTTGCGGTAGCGGGTCTTGACCATGGTGTTGGCGCCGCGGGCCGACGGGGACTGGAAGGTTACGTCGAGGATCAGGCATGGCGCACCGTCCAGTTGGATGACGAGCCCTTTTTTGAAGTCGGATGTGGTGAACATGGTATTCTCCTTGTAAATTATGTAACTACGCCAACATAGATGCAGTCGAATGCTGTCTCTCACAGAGCTTACTAGGGCACAGAGAAAATCGCGAGGATTTTGGTTTGCCCCTCAATAATTGATTTTCTATGCTCTTTGTGTCTCCGTGGCAGATTTTAATATTATTTCTTGCGGTACTCGGCCGTTGGCCAGAAGGGGATGCCGCCGCGGGGGGTGAACTCGCCCCGCACCGTCACCCAGACCGGGTCGAGCAGCGCGACCAGATCGTTGCAGATGCGGTTCACGCTGGCTTCGTGGAATTCGCCGTGCATGCGGAAGGAGCCCAGATAGAGCTTGAGGCTCTTGCTTTCGACGCACAGCCGGTCAGGCTGGTAGTCGATGACGATTTTTGCGAAGTCCGGCTGGCCGGTCATGGGGCATAGGCAGGTGAATTCCGGGCACTCGATGTGCAGTGTGCCGACGGCCTTGGCCGGGTTCATGTCCGCCTGGGCAAAGGGGCTGGGAAATGATTCCAGAAGCCCGGCATCGGGCCGGTCGTAACGATAGGCCGTTGCCCCGGCCCCCAGTGATTTCAGATTCTCGTGAAGCGCCATGTGTGAGATCTCCCCTGCAATCGGTCAGCAAACGAGCAAGACAATATCACTACGCCGTGCCGCAATCAACCCTTTGCACACGTGCGCCGGGTCATGGGGCGTCGCTGCCGTGGCATCGCCGGGTTCCATCCGTGTTTTGAACCTCACGGCGGTGAAAAATAACCCTGTTGATGGATGGGTGCAAAACAATATGTCGAACTCAGTAAACAGCGTGTATACTCTAAAATCATTTCCCGACAAACAGGGGGATTTCGCCATGGGTTATCCTATTGCACCGCTGATCGAAAACGTACATTTTCCGCCCATTTCCGAGGTTAGGGCATGGGTGGCGGCACGCCGGGACAATGGGTTGGCATTGATCGACCTCTGCCAGGCCGTGCCCGACTATGCTCCGGCCAGGGAGATGACGGCATATCTGGCCGGCCTGCTCGACGATCCGCAGTTGTCCAGGTATTCTTCCGACGAGGGCCTGCCGGAGGTGCGCGCGGCGATCTGCGACTACTACCGGCGCAAGTACGGGGCGTCGATCTCGCCGGACAACCTCTGCCTGACCATCGGCGCCAGCCAGGCCTTTTGGCTGGCCATCGTAACCCTCTGCTGTGCCGGAGATGAGGTAATCGTCCAGGCTCCCTACTACTTCGACCATGCCATGGCCCTGGATATGCTGGGGCTGCGCGGCGTGTACGCCCCGTTCGACGAGGCCTCGGGCGGCTTGCCGTCGGCTGCGGCGATCGAGCGCCTGGTCGGCGCCAGGACACGCGCCGTTCTGGTCGTCACCCCCAGCAACCCCACCGGTGCCATCACCCAGCCGGAGACGCTTGACGAACTGTTCGAACTGGCCCGGCGTCGTAACATAGCCCTGATCCTGGATGAAACCTACAATGAGTTCATCCCGGATGGCCGCCGGCCCCACAACCTGTTCAGCCGGCCGGGATGGGGCGAACATTTCATCCACCTGGCCTCCTTCGGCAAGACCTTTGCCCTCACCGGCTATCGCGCCGGGATGCTGGCGGCTTCCGAGCCGTTTATCCGCCACGCCCTCAAGGCCCAGGACACCATGGCGGTCTGCCAGCCGCGCATTACCCAGGAAGCGGTGAAGTTCGGGGTGGAGCATCTGGACGATTGGGTCGCCGCCAACCGCGGCATGATGGCGCGCCGTCATGACCTGTTCCGGTCGGAATTCCTGAAGCCGGGCAATCCCTTTCAACTGGCTGCCAGCGGCGCGTTCTTCGCCTGGGTGCGGCATCCCTTCCCCGGCCTGACGGGACGCCAGGCCGCAAAGCGGCTGGTTGACGAGGCCGCCATCCTCACCCTGCCGGGCGAGGTGTTCGGTCCCGGCCTGGAGGGGTATCTGCGGCTGGCCTTCGGCAACATCCGCGAAGAGACCATTCCGGAGGCGGTGCGGCGCTTTCGGGAGCTGGAGCGCTGATGGACGTCATCACCACCCACACCAATGCCGATTTCGACTGCCTGGGCGCCATGGTTGCCGCGGCCCGGCTCTATCCCGGCGCACTGATCTCCTTTCCCGGTTCCCAGGAAAAGGCGGTGCGCGACTTCCTGGCCGTCCGGCCCGAGTACCTCACCGGCGTCGTTCGCGCCAAGGATATCGACCTGGACGCAATTAGCCGGCTGATCATCGTTGATTGCCAACATGGCGAGCGCATCGGGCGTTTTGCCTCCCTTCTGGATCGCCCGGGCCTTGATATCCATATCTACGACCATCACCCGGTCACGGAACAGAGCATCAAGCCGACCGGCGGCCTGATCTGTCCCCGGGGCTCGTCATCCACCATCCTGGCCGGCCTCCTCATGGAACAGGCGGCGGAGCTCACGCCGGAAGAAGCCACCCTGATAATGCTCGGCATCCACGAGGATACCGGCCGTCTGTTGTTCGCCTCGACCACGCAGGACGACTACCGCGTGGCAGCTTGGCTCATGGAGCGGGGCGCGCGGGTGAATGTCGTGGCTGAGGCCCTTTCCCAGGAATTGAGCAGCCAGCAGATGGGGCTCCTGAAGCTCTTGCTGGCCACGCTCAAGACCACGACCATCAACGGCGTCAACATCTCCATCGCCCATGCCGCGAGCGATCGGTACGTGAGCGACGTTGCCGCCCTGGCTCACCTGATGCGTGACATGGAAAACCTCGACACCCTCTTCGTGGTGGTGGATATGGAGAATCGCGTCTACCTGGTGGCGCGCAGCCGTATCCTGGAGGTGAACGTGGGGGACATCCTGCGGCGCTTCCACGGGGGCGGCCACGCCACCGCCGCCTCGGCCGTGGTGCGCGACCAGTCGTTGTCCCAGGTGCTGCAGCGCCTGGAGGAACATCTGCGGGTCGAGGTCAATCCGCGGGTCTGTGCCGGGGACATCATGTCCGCCCCTGTCAAGACCATGTCTGACGACGTCACCATCGCCGCAGCAAGGGACCTTTTGACCCGTTACAACTGCAACGCAATGCCGCTCATGTCCGCTGGCCGCATGATCGGGATCATCTCCCGCAAGATCGTGGAAAAGGCGCTCTATCACGATCTGGGGGACGCTCCGGCCATTGATTTCATGCACTCGGAATTCATGCGGGCCGTTCCAACCACGCCCATCGCCGACATCCAGGAGTACATGGTGGAGGGGAACCGCCGTTTCGTGCCGGTGTTCAAAGGGGAGGAGCTTACGGGCGCGGTGACGCGCACCGACCTGCTGCGTCACATGTACGGCGGCCGCCGTGGTGAGCCGGGGGCACTGTACGATGTGGACGCCCTGGGTTTCTCTGCAAAAAACCGTTCCATTGCCGGCCTGGTCAACAGGAGGCTTCCAGCTGCGTCCGCCGGGCTCCTGCGCGATCTGGGTGATACCGGCGATGAACTGGGGCTGGAGGTGTACGCCATCGGCGGTTTCGTGCGCGACCTGCTGCTGGGGGTGGCAAACCTGGACATCGACGTAACGGTGGAGGGGGACGGCATCTTCTTTGCCGAACAGTTCGCGGCCCGCTACGGCTGCCGGGTGCGCAGCCACCGAACCTTCAACACGGCAGTGGTGATCTTCCCGGACGGCGCCAAGATCGACGTGGCCAGCACCCGCCTGGAATACTACGAGTCCCCCGGCGTGCTTCCCACGGTGGAGCGCTCCTCGCTGCGCCACGACCTGTACCGGCGGGACTTCACCATCAATACCCTGGCGCTCAGTCTCAACAGCACGTCGTTCGGGCGCCTGACCGATTACTTCGGCGGGCAGCAGGACCTTCAGGAACGGCTGGTCAGGGTGCTGCACAACCTCTCCTTCGTGGAGGACCCCACCCGGGTCTTCCGCGCGATCCGTTTCGAGCAGCGTCTCGGTTTCCATATCGCGCCCCATACCGAGAACCTGATCCGCAGTGCGGTGCGGATGAATGTCCTCGACAAGGTCGGCGGTCTGCGTCTTTTGAACGAGTTGATCCAGATCCTGCGGGAAAAGGAGCCGGCCGGCGCCATTGCCCGCATGGCCGGTTTCGGCCTGCTGCCGTTCATTCATCCGGCCCTCAGACTGGCCCCTGAGACACGTCGGGTCGTGGATGAGGCCGGGCGGGTCCTGGCATGGTTCCGTCTGCTGTATTTGCCGGATGTCTGCGAACAGTGGCAGGTCTACTTCCTGGCCCTGGGCGACAGGCTCACCCATGACGAATTTCATGATGCCTGCCGTCGTCTGGCGGTGCCGGGGCGTGTCATTACAAAGGTCTTCGGCCATCGCCGGCAGGCATTGGGGACCCTTGACGCCATCCAACGCAGGTTGAGGCGCAACCCCAATGTTCGCAACAGCGAGATGTACGCCTGGTTCCACGGGCTACCGCTGGAAGTGCTGCTCTATCTGGCCGCGCGCGCCAGCCGCGAGGAGGTCAGGCGCTTTGTTTCCAATTACGTCTCCCACCTGCGCAAAGTTCGCTGCTCCCTTGACGGGGACGGACTGGCTGCGCTGGGGTTGGCGCCGGGGCCGCGATTTCGTGAGATCCTGGATAGGCTGCTGGTGGCGCGCCTCAATGGCGAGGTGATTAACGACGAGCAGGAGCGCGCCTTGGCGCAGCGGCTGATTTCGTCTGATGACGGAGTTGGTGTTGCAAAAATGCATCACTGATCTGTCGGCGCTACGCAGATTTGTCACTGATGGTTCTTTTTATATACCATCGTCACACTGATAACATGTTGTAAACATTATTGTTATAAGATTTTTACGGCATCTCGCCGTCTTTGGCGTCATCCTTGCTTTTCCTTTGCAGACGGAAACTGATACCGCGCAGCGAGGGTAGATCATGAAAACAACGGCACGTCTCATCTCTCTGATTACCTGCTGTGCCATGCTGGCTTCGGCGGTACCGGCCTTTGCCAGCGACAATGCCTTTCGCGATATATTCGAGGACGCGTTTTACGGCGGTGCGGCAGGGACCTTGGTGGGTACTGCTCTGCTGGCCTTTACCAGGAAACCGGCCAATCACCTGGATTACATTGGCTATGGGGCTGCTTCCGGTGTTCTGGTCGGATCCGTCTATGGCGTGGTCAAATCGGCCAAATCCCTGGCGCAGATAGACAACGGCGTCATAAAGTTCGCCATGCCGACCGTCTTCCCCGATTTAAGCGATTCCCCGGCCTCGCGCCAGACAAACATCACCTGGCGGGCTTCGTTGTTGCGAGGAACATTCTGGTAATATCCCCTCCATGCCCTGCCATGACAGCCTGAAACCGACGCCTGTTGCGAAATTGCAACGGGCGTTTTTTTCTTTGCGTCCCCTGGCCTGTTATGAGTAAATACGACGAAAAAAAAATCCGGGAGGAAGTCATGTCACAATTCACAAACGTTACCGTGGTTAAAAAGGCCAACATCTATTTCGACGGCAAGGTGGTCAGCAGAACGGTGCTGTTCCCCGACGGCAGCAAGAAGACCCTGGGTATCCTGCAGCCGGGGGAGTATGAGTTTTCCACCGGAGCGGCCGAAGAGATGGAGATCCTGGCTGGTGAACTGGATTGGCAGGTGAAGGATGATAAGGAATGGAAATGTGTTGTGGCCGGCGAAGCATTCAACGTGCCTGCCCACTCCACGTTCCTGATGAGGACGGAAACGGTGGTGGATTATTGCTGTTCTTACTTGCCCTAGTGTCCCGCGCGGTTGATTCATACCTGACTCCGTGACACCTACGAGATACCCTTGCATGCCTGATGAAGCCACCACCCCACCCCTCGGCCGTTTCGCCCCATCGCCTACCGGCGCCCTGCATACCGGGTCCCTGACGACGGCCGTGGCGAGTTGGCTGATGGCCAGGAGTGCGGGAGGACGCTGGCTGCTGCGCATCGACGATCTGGATGCGCCGCGCCAGGTGCCGGGCATGGCCGACGATATCATGCGGACCCTGGAGCTTTTCGGCCTGTACTGGGATGGGGAGGTCTCCCGGCAAAGCGACAACCTGGAGACATATCAGCACTATTTCAGCGAGCTGCTCACGACCGGCCTGGTCTATCCCTGCTGCTGTTCGCGTCGGGAGATCGCCCTGGCCGCATCGGCGCCCCATCCGGATGATGACTGCCTTCCCTATCCCGGGACCTGCCGCGGCGGAATGCGGGAGGGGGCGACGGTCCGTTCCTGGCGCCTGCGCGTGCCGGACGAGCCGGTCTGTTTCGAAGATCTGCACAACGGGGTGGTCAGCCAGCATCTGGGAAAACGGTGCGGGGATTTTGCCGTGCGCCGCGGGGATGGGGAGATAGCCTATCAACTGGCGGTGGTGGTGGACGACCACCTTACGGGAGTGACCCAGGTGGTGCGGGGCGAGGATCTGCTCCCTTCGACACCGCGGCAAGTCTACATTCAGGGGCTGCTCGGGCTTGCCCGGCCCGCATATTGCCATATCCCCCTGGTGGCCGGCCCCAGCGGGGCAAAGCTCAGCAAACGGGATAACTTGGTTTCGTACCATCTGGGGAGTTGGCGTGGGAAAGAGGGCGCCCTGCTGCTGGGTGTGCTGCGGTTTCTGGGGCAAAACCCGCCGCACGGGATGGCCGGAGCATCATGCGACGAGATTCTCCGTTGGGGGGCCGGCTGTTTTGACGTTGCCCGCTTGCCGGCCGCAGGAGGGGAACTGGTCATTTCATAAGTCTGTTGAATATCTACGGATGGCGTTGCCGTTCGCTCCAGAACTCGGCCAGGCGCTGCCCGGCTTTGCCGAAATCCTCCAGGTCGATCTCCACGTCCGGCGTCCAGGGGCGGTTTTTGTAATATAGCCGGTCGTAGTAGTGCTCAACCAGGCCCCGGGCGATCCCTTCCACATCCCAGTTGTCCAGCAATGTCTTGATCTCGGCGTAGCGCACGCCGCCCAGTTTCTTTTTGATGCGATCCAGTGCTATGGCCATGGCCTCGCGGTACTCCACGCACGCATACTCTCCGGCCAACCGGTGCACCCGCGTCTCCAGGGATGCGTGGCACCAGACCTTGCAAGCGTCGGCCATGGTCTCATAGAACGTTCCGGGGAGCGATATCTTCCCGATGCGCTGGCTTTCGCCCTCCAGGATGATCGGGCGGTCGCAGGGGGCTTTGCGGAAGGCGTCCCAAAGCAGGGTGTCGAAACGTTTTTGACTGATGTGCTGAACGAGTCCGACCTCGCCGAAGGCCGAGCCGCGATGGCCGGCCAAGCTTTCCAGATCGATCACGGTCCACTGCTCCCGGTCGAGTCCATTGATGAAGGTGGTCTTGCCGGTGCCGGTCATGCCGTGGATGACAATCAGCGGTGCCGGGGGGGTGAACGCTTCGAAACTGGCGCAGACCTGGTTGCGGAAGGCCCGGTAACCTCCCCTGAGCTGCACCGCCGGGTAGCCGCTCATCTCCAGCAATATGGCCATGGAAAGACTGCGAAGGCCGCCGCGCCAACAGTAGACCAACACCGGCCTGCCGGCCGCATGGGCAATGACGTCATGCACCATGGCGGCAAAGCGGCCGCAGGTCAGTTCCAGGCCGCGCATGCGCGCCTTTCTGGGGCCTTCCTGTTTGTAGAGCGTGCCGACCTCGACACGCTCCTCATTGGTCAGGATCGGAACATTGACGGCGCCGGGAAGATGATCTTCGGCGAATTCCAGGGGGGTGCGGGCATCGATGATACAGTGCGTATCCAGCAGCGTTTGGGTGAATGAAATCTTTTCCGGCATACAAATTCTCCAAAAAACAGTATAAGTGACTCCCTCTTCGTTGGCAACAGGGAAGTCCCGGGAACCTTTTTTCCTCCTTGAATCCAACCATGTAAAGTGGTACAAAAATCCGACAGATGTTTTCCGATGCCAATGTTCATGAATAATAAATAACAGGAGGGTGATATGGTTTATGCGGCGGATTTCGAAATGGCTCTTCAGGTGGGGCGTCCCCCCACTATCTGCAAGCTCTTTCCCAACTCCAAGGCCCTGATCGTCAGCGGCAAGGTCATCGACCGGGCCATGCTCGCCAAGGGCAAGGCCGTTACGATGGCCGCCAACGGTCGCAACTATTTTGTCATCCGCGGCGCGCTCGCCGCTGCCCAGCGCGCCAATGCCCCACTGTTCATCGAGATAGCCAAATCTGAAGGGGGCCAAAAGGCCTACTGCGCGGTCAACTACTGGAACATGGCCCGCATCGTCGATGCCCTCTGCAACGAGATGGGGATTACCGTTCCGGTCGCCATCCACGCCGACCACTACGGGATCAAGAACGACAAGGACCTGGAGGCCGCCAAGGTGGAGGTGCCGACCATGTTCGAGGCGGGGATCACGTCCATTGCCATCGATGCTTCCCATCTCCCGGACGATCAGAACCTGCTGGCCAACCTGGAGATCAGCAGCTTCATTCCAAAGTGGGCCGGGCTTGAGACCGAGGTGGGGGAGATCAAGGGGAAAGAGGGGCTTTCCACCGTTCCCGAGGCCAAGTTCCTGGTCCAGGGCTTGAACGCCCATGAAATCTTCCCCGACTGGATTGCTCTCAACAACGGGACCACCCACGGCATAGAGGCGAGCGACACCGGCATCCAGGTCGCACTGACCGCCGACATCCACCATGCCTTGGCCCCTTACAAGTTGAGCGGCGCCCAGCATGGCACATCCGGCAACAGTTCCGAGCGCCTGCGGGAGATCACCGAAAATACCGCTACCACCAAGGCCAATGTGGCCACCGCCCTGCAGATGATCTCCTGGGGGCTGGAGGTGAACGACTACGGCAACGCCCAGCTGGATGCCAACGGCAACTTCATCAAGGTGCCGGGCGAAGGGATGACCGAGGAGTTGTGGGCCGAGATGGTCGCCTATGCCGACTCCAAAGGGTGGAAGAAGGGCGATTACAAGAACCTGAATCTTCCCTTCGAGAACAAGCTCCTGGCGCAACCGAAGGAGGTCAGGGAACGGATGGCCAAACGGGTCGAGGCATTCACCTACAAGATGATGACCGAGGTCTTCAACAGCCAGGACACGGCACCACTGGCCATTGAGGCGATCCTCAAGGCCGGTTCGTATGACGTCGGCCCAAAGGGGACCCAGATCGAAGACCCGGCCCACTGGACCAGGGAGCAGATTGTGGAACGGGCCAAATCCATTGCCAGTGACAAGGGACCGGAAGGTAACTTCGAGGACTGATCCGATTGGAATGACTGCCAAGTCGGCGCGAATTCAGGAGATACTCCCCATGACGAATACGAGAAAGTTTTCCCGCGTCCCTTTCCGGGTGAATGCAACCATCAAGACGGCAGACCGCCAGTTTTACGGCAATGTCGAGAATCTCAGCATGAGCGGGATGTTTCTGTGCACCGCGGAACGCCTGCCGGAAGGGGAGCCGGTGGAGATCACCATCGTCCTGAGCGGGACATCCCCCGAATTGTTTGTCGGTTTCACCGGCAGGGTGAGCCGGGAGACCGAGAACGGCATTGCGTTCTCCTTCGAAAAGATAGACCTGGATTCCTATACCCACCTCAAGAATATCATTGCCTATAACAGTGAGGATGCCGAGCAGGTAATGGAAGAAATTTACCACTCCATCGATGAAAAGCTTACCGAGGAAAAGTGAGAGACACTTCGTGCGCAAACAACTTTCCGTGAGAAAGCACTCCACGTCATTGGCATTTGCCGGTTTCCTGCTCGGCAGCGGCGCCCCCGTCGGCTGGGTCTTCATCCGCACGCTTTTGTTTTACGATAGCGGGAAACCGTTGTTGGGCCAGATCTTCAATGATATCGTCGCCTCGCCTGAACATCTCGCCATGTATAATTACATGGGTTTAGGGACCGCCATCGTCCTGGCCGGCATGGGCTACCTAATCGGCCAAAACAATGGCGAACTGCGCGAACGGGCCGCTGAGCTCGATATCCTCCATAGCGAGGTTGCCTCCCAGAAAGAGATATTTGAAAACCGATACAAGGTGTTGGACAACAACATCAAGAACTTCCATCAGATCAGCAGCAAGATGCAGATGTCCCTCAACCTGGACGAAATCCTGCGGCTGTGCGCTGCGGGGCTTCACGAGGTGCTGGGTTATGAACGGGTCAACATCCTCATGGTCCACAACAGCTCCCAGCTTCGTTTCGTCACGACAGCCGGCACGGATAACTATGATGTTACCGACGTGATGCTGCCCCTCGACGGGAGGATCGGCGTGATCCACAAATGTCTTGCCGAGAAAAAGGTGTTTCTGGTTGACGACATCTCCAAATATCCCGATGACTATCACCTGCAACCCCCTTACAACAACGTGAAGCCCCTTCGCTCCAAGAGCTTCGTCCTCTGCCCCATCGTGGTCAAGGGCGAAGCCATCGGCGTTTTCGGCATCGACAACAAATCCAGCCGCCGCCCCCTGAACGATTCCGACATCGATACGATCATGCTCTTTGCCGATCAGGTCGCGTCGGCCATCACCACGATCAACCTGATGACCTCCGTCAACACCCTGACCACGGAGATGGAAAACTCGTTCGCCTTCCTGCTGAGCAGCCGGGGGCAGCATTTCAACAACGTCAAGGATCTCAAGGAAAGCGTCGAGTCGGTTGCCAGCGGTACGGACGCCATCGCCTCGGCTGCCGAGGGGGTGATGGCCTCGGTGGATGAAACCAGTGCCGCTGTCTGCCAGATCTCCGTATCCATTGAACAGGTTACCCGCAACCTGGACCATCTGGCCGACATCGTGCACCAATCGGCATCTGCCATGGAGCAGATCAGCAGTACCATCAGCAATGTGGAGCAGAACGCCGCCATCTCACACGAGGTATCAAGCCAGGTAAAATCCCGCGCGGACGAGAGCCGGGCCATCGTTGCCGAGACGATCGACTCCCTGGCCGAGATTCAGGCGTCGGTCGGGCTCTCCTATGAGGCCATCACGAGATTGTCTGAAAACAGCAACAGGATCGAGAATATCATCAATGTGATCAACGACATCACCAAGCGCACCAACCTGCTGGCCCTGAACGCCTCGATCATTGCCGCCCAGGCGGGCGAATACGGCAAGAGCTTCGGCGTGGTGGCCGAAGAGATCCGTACCCTTTCGCTCCAGACCGGGCACTCGACCAGCGAGATCACCTCCATCATCGAACAGATCATGACCGAATCCAAAACCGCCGCCAACAACATTACCACCACCAGGGGCATCGTGCAGCGCGGCGTTGAGTTGGGCAATACGACCGGCGCAACCCTCAAGGCCATTTACGACCGCTCGGTCAGCTCCATGGATATGACCCAACAGATCAAACATGCGACGGAAGAACAGGCCAGGAGCGTTCATCTGGTTGCAAAGTCCATGGAAGACATCAGTACCATGACGACCCAGATCTTTGCGGCTTCGACCGACCAGACCAAGGCTACCAAGAGTATCGCCCGCTCCATAGAATCCATCAAGGAGATGGCCCATGCAATGGTCAATTCCACCTCGCAGCAAGTGGGAGATGGCCTCCGCATCAGCCTGATCGTCGAGTCGGTCGGCGGCATGGTGAAAGAGATGTTCAACAACATGGAGGCCCGCCGTGACCAGGGTGCAGAGGTGATCAAGGAGTTGGAGTCCATGAGGCGCCTGAACAGTTCGACCCATTCGTGACGTTTTTTCAGCGTCCCGTTCCATCTGAAGAGTTTTTCGTAGCCCTTTTACAGTTATTTTGGTATAATTAAAACCTGTGACATATTCACAGGATTCAGGTATGAATAAAATTCGGTCTTCATGACGGCTACCTCAGGGGGGTCGATCAGGCACGGGGCCGGAGAGTACGACCAAATACCGCCAGGATTCGGCAACGAACCGGGACGGAAGGGAATACCCGCCAGTGCATTGCATGGCTTTTGCACTGAACGATATCGCGCCTTCCCGGCGCGTTTTTTGTTTTGGAGACAGGGGATTGCATGCGCAAGAAAACAACCATACCGGATATCTTCCAGATGAAGCAGGAAGGGCGCCGCATCACCATGCTGACCGCCTACGATTTTCCCTTTGCGCGCCTCGTGGACCTGGGGGGAGTGGATATGATCCTGGTGGGGGATTCGGCCGGTGTCGTGGTGGCAGGACACGATACGACCCTGCCGGTCACCATGGATGAGATGCTCTACCACATGAAGTCGGTCAGGCGTGCCGACCCCAAGGCCCTGGTGGTGGCCGACATGCCGTTCATGTCGTACCAGGCCGGCGTCGAGGATGCCTGCCGCAACTGCGGCAGGATGATCAAGGAGGCGGGCGCTGAGGCCGTGAAGATCGAGGGGGGCGTGAACATGGCCTCCGTCATCCGGGCGGTGTCGTCCATCGATATCCCGGTCATGGCCCACATCGGCCTGACCCCCCAGTCGATCCACCGCATGGGGGGATACAAGGTACAGGGGCGCAAGGACCAGGCCGAACGGATCATGGAGGATGCCCGGGCAATCCAGGAGGCCGGCGCCTTTTCGGTGGTCCTGGAGGGGATACCGGCCCAGCTTGCGGCCCGCATCACTGCCGAGCTCTCCATCCCCACCATCGGCATCGGCGCGGGACCGGATTGTGACGGTCAGGTGCTGGTGATTCACGATATCCTCGGGTTGTGCGAAAAGTATTCGCCCAAATTCGTCAAACGTTATGCCGAATTGACTCCGATCATCTCCGAGGCGGTTAAAAACTACGTCGATGAGGTCCGGGCAGGTACGTTTCCCACTGCCGAGCATTCGTTCAATTGATATTCACCCCCCTTTAAAAAAGGGGGCAGGGGGGATTTTCTCTGATGCTGAAAGGCAAATCCCCCTCAATCCCCCTTTGCCAAAGGGGGAAGAAAAAACCAGGAAACCCATGAACATTATTTCCAACATCGAGGAGATGCAGCAGACCGCCTTGAGCCTCAAGCGCCAGGGCAAGACCGTCGCCTTTGTCCCCACCATGGGATATCTCCACGAAGGCCACGCCTCGCTGCTCAGGGAAGGACGAAAACGGGGCGATATCCTGGTGCTCTCCATCTTCGTCAACCCGATCCAGTTCGGCAAGAACGAAGACCTGGACAGCTATCCCCGCGACCGGGAGCGGGACTGCCGCACCGCTGAAGCATGCGGCGTGGACATCGTCTTCACCCCCGACAGCGCCGCTATGTATCCGCCCGGCTTTCAGACCGGCGTGACCGTGCGCGAACTTACTCTGCCCCTGTGCGGCGCCAGCCGGCCGGGGCACTTCGACGGTGTTGCCACGGTAGTAGCCAAGCTGTTCTCTATCGTCCAGGCAGACGTGGCCCTGTTCGGCCGCAAGGATTACCAGCAACTGGCCGTTATCAGGCGCATGGCGGCCGACCTGAACCTGCCGGTGCAAGTGCTCGGCATGCCGATCATCAGGGAGGCTGACGGCCTGGCCATGAGCTCGCGGAACAGCTACCTGTCGCCGGCGGAGCGGCAAGGCGCCCTCTGTCTCTCCCGTGCGCTGGTGCGGGTCAAGGAGAGATACGCCGCCGGGGAGCGCTCCGCCGACACCCTGAAAGACGTGGCCCTGGCCGCTATTGCCCAGGAGCCGCTGGCCACAATAGACTATTTGGAATTGCGCGATGGAGCCACGCTGGAACCGTTGCAGACCGCAGACAACGGAACGATCCTGGCGCTGGCGGTCAAACTGGGACAGACACGACTGATTGATAACACTTTACTGGGAGAGGAGTTGTAACTATGCAGAGAATAATGCTGAAGAGCAAGATCCACCGCGCCACCGTAACCGGCGCCGACCTCCATTACGAGGGGAGCGTCACCATCGACCGTGACCTGATGGATGCGGCCGACATCGTTTCCTATGAAAAAGTGGCTGTCTGGAATGTGACCAACGGCAGCCGCCTGGAAACCTATGCCATCGAGGGGGAGCGCGGTTCGGGCGTCATTTGCCTCAACGGCGCCGCCGCCCGCCTGGTGGCGCCCAGGGATCTGGTCATCATCGCCAGCTTCGTCAACATGGACAACGAAGCGGCCATCGCCCACGAGCCCAAGCTGGTCTTTGTGGACGAGCAGAACCGGATGCTGCCGACTCGCAAGGAAGATGCGGGCCAGGCCAAGCTGAAGTGCGTTCATTAGTGACCCGTGCGGACAGGATTAGAGGGAACCAGGCAGGGCTTCGGCTTTCTGCCTGTTTCTTTTTGTGGTGGTTGAGGGTATACTAGAACCTTAACCACTCAGGGGGGTGAACATGTCCGAACCCACCATCTACGCCGCCTCATGGCTGATCAATCCCAATACCCCACCTATTGCCGGCGGCGCTCTGCTGGTGAACGACGCCAGGGTTGTTGCCGTCGGCACGCTTTCCGAACTGGCCGGTGCCCATTCTGCCCCTGTTGTGGAATTTCCCGGCAGCGCCATCATTCCCGGTTTCGTCAATGCCCACACCCATCTGGAATTGACCCATTTTCCCTCGTGGCGGCTTAGGACCCATGTGGAGTACAGCCCGCGCCGTTTTGTGGACTGGATCATCCAGTTGGTCAAGATCAAGCGCGGCCTCAAGGACGGGGATATCCTCGCTTCGTTGCGGGAAGGGGTCCGCATGTGCCTGGAATCCGGCACGACGGCCGTGGGGGAGATCGTCACCGATCCCGCTTTGACCCCGTACTATCATGCATCGCCGCTTGCGGGGCGTCTCTTTTTCGAGCTGATAGGCCACGACCCGGACCGGTTTCGCAGTATGTGGGACAGGGCGCTTGCCGCCTGTGAGGAGCAAACCGACCGGCTCGCAGCAGGCCTGTCGCCCCACAGCCCCTACACCATCGGTGAGGAGTACCTGTCGCTGATCCGGGAGGCGGCATCCTCACGTGCGCTCCCCCTGGCAATCCATATCTCCGAATCCCGCGAGGAGGCTGATTTCGTCTTCGACACCAGCGGACCGCTGGCAGAGCAGTTCTATCCCTTTGTGGGGTGGCAGGAGTACCTGACGCCGCCCCGCCATTGCAGCTCCACCGAACTTCTGGACCGCAACGGCCTGCTGTCCCCCACGACCCTGGCCGTACACTGCGTGCATGTCACCTTGTCGGATGCGGAAACACTCCGGGAGCGCGGGGTCAGCGTCGTACTCTGCCCGCGCAGTAACGAGCGCCTCGATGTGGGCAAGGCGCCTCTGCATATCTTCAAAAAGCTTGCCATTCCATTGGCGCTGGGCACCGATTCCCTTGCCAGCAACGACTCCCTCTCCTTGTGGGAGGAAATGCGGTTCGCCCTGGACCTGTTCAGGCACGACCTGTCGCCGGCTGAAGTCTTCTGCATGGTTACCTGCGGCGGGGCAGCCGCCCTCGGTATTGCAGCCTCCAGCGGTTCGCTGGAACCGGGAAAGCGGGCCGATTTTCAGGTGGTCGGGAATGGGGGGGCGGCGGCGGAGGAGGTACTGGAACGGGTCGTTTTCGAGGGGGCGGTCCAGGAGGTGTATGTGGGCGGAGAGCGGTATGTGGGCTCTGCCGCCTGAGGCATCGAAGTAATGATGCCCATCCAGGAGCGGATAGAGGCAAATCCCCCCTGACCCCCCTTTCGTAAAGGGGGGATAAAAATCACTGAAAAATAGGGAATCAGCCCCTCTTTGATCCAATCCGAAAAGTTGGCAAACAACAGCCAAAATCTGTTATCCTTCCAGATATGAACACCCTTGAAACCGCCATTGTCCGCCTGCTGCGGGAAAAACCGTTTTACGGCCATTTCATCCTCAACCTGAGGCGTGCGGAGCGATTCTCATCCGGCAATGCCGCAGGCGTGACCATTCGGGACGGCGTGCCGACCCTCTCCCTGAACACCCCTCTGTTTGCCGCCCTGTCCCGCGAGGGGCAGCAGGCGCTTCTCGAACACATGGTCAAGCATCTCCTCCATCTTCACCCCCTGCGGCGCAAACAGCGTAACCGCCACGACTGGGACGTTGCCTGCGACCTGGCCATCAACCCCGGCATCGAAGGGTTGCCGGACGATGCCCTCCTGCCGGAGCAGTACGGCCTGGATGCGGGTTTGGCGGCGGAGGAGTATTATGGGTTTTTGGTCCCCCCCTTCGACACCGGGAACCTGGAAGGAAGCGGTTACGGCGATGGCGAACAGGAGGACCAGGGAGCGGCCGGGCAGGGGCGGGCCGCTGTCCGGGACGGGGTGACCCTGGACGACCACGCGATCTGGAGCGATGCCGACAGCACTCCCCTGCCGTTGGGCGAAGAGATGGTGCGGGCCATCACGCGGGACAGCCTGCGGGGGAGCGACGGCGAGGCTCCGGAAGAGATCCGGGCTCTGGTGGAGGGGCTCCTGCGGCCGTCACCCGTTCCCTGGCGCCAGTTGCTGCGGCAGTTTGTCGCCACGGCCGGACGGGTGGGGCGGAAGAGCACCTGGGCCAGGGAGCATCGCCGCTTCAGTCACCGTACCCCCGGTATCCGCAAGCGGCGCCGGCTCAACCTGCTGGTGGGGATCGATGTCAGCGATTCCACCAATATCGTGGAACTGCGCGAGGCCTTTGCCCGTGAACTGGTACAGATCGCCCGCGGCAGGGACGCCCATATAACCGTTTTGTACGCCAACAGCCGCATCCAGCGCGTCGATGCCTTCAGCAACTCGTCGTTCGTGCCCCAGCGTTACGATGGCGGCGGTTTTACCGACCTGCGGCCGGTCTTCGAGTATGCCAGGGCCATGTACCCCTTGCCGGCTGCGGTCATTTACCTGACCGACGGCATTGGCCCTGCCCCGGAGACGATGCCGTTTCCCACCCTGTGGGTGCTGACCCGGGAAGGGGACCGGCCGGTGCCGTGGGGGGTGGAGTTGCGGTTGGACGTGTGAGCGGTAACATCCGCCACAACGACTTAGAAACACAGGGAATGGCGGGAGTAAGGCAAGCAAACTGACGATCAAGTACCACGTTAACATAGCGGGGAACCGTTAGACGGAAGATTCGCGCTTATCATCAAAAAGTTTCGGAACTATAACCGAAAGATAGGTGCTGTTTGTCTTCCCCCTTTGACAAAGGGGGACCGAGGGGGATTTACACCTCTCTAAAGCAAATCCCCCCTACCCCCCCTTTGATAAAGCGGGGAATTGCTCCTGTCTTTCATTGGGTTATAGACCCTGAAATGCTTTGCTTTTGTCTGTGAACCTCCGTGTCTCCGAGGCAGAATTATTTCAAGAAAGGATCGTATGGACGAATTCAAACCGATGACCGCGGAATCGGTCGGGAAACTGCTGGAAGAGGCGGGGGCCGAGGTGATGGTGCGCCCCGGGAGGAGCGAGAGCTACGGCGCCCCGCGGGAGTTCTCCTTCGAGGTAAAGGCCTCTTTTCCCAACGGCATGGGGCTGCACGTGGTGGCACGCCAGTTCAACTACCGCGACCCCTGGGAGGCGCAGGGGAGGATCAACGACATGGTCGATGTGTCCCTGTTGCGGGACGGCGGCTATTCCTCCCTGCCGAAGGGCTTCGACTATTTCCAGGGGATTGACGAGGAGTGCGGGCTGGATGAAGAGCGTTTGAAGGAGGTGATCGCCTGCGTCGGCGGGATGAACCCCAAGCTCTACCTGTTGCAGGAGATGACCGGTGATTTATAAGCTCCCCTCCTTGATAAGGAGGGGGTGGGGGTGGTCGAATTTAGTATCATCTCGGCTGCAACTTGGCACATATCCTAACTCTTTGCCTGTTTCTGCCGTTGTTCCTCCCGCAGCATGTCCAGCGCCAGCAGGGCCACGCCGACGCAGATCAGGGAGTCGGCAACGTTAAAGGCCGGCCAGTGGTATGCTCTCCAGTACACATCGAGGAAATCGACCACCTCGCCCCGGCGGACCCGGTCGATCAGGTTGCCCACGGCGCCCGAAAAGATCATGGCCAGGGAGACCTGGGCTAACCGTTGGTCATTGCGCAGGCGGTTGAAGGCGATCACGATCACCACTGCCGCTACGGCCGAGATGGCGATGAAGAACGGGAGCCGCCAGGAGGCCTGGGAGAGGAAGCTGAAGGCGGCTCCTTTGTTGCGCACGTACGTGATGTTGAACAGGCCGTCGATGACCGGGATCGACTGGAACATCTGCATGCTCCGGTCGATGTACAGTTTGGTCAACTGATCGGCGACCAGCCCGACGATGGCAATACTGGCGAAGATCGTCCAGCGCCGCATTTCTAGACCACCGCCGCGGTGCATTTGGGGCAGATGGCGGGATGCGACGTATCCTGTCCCAACTCCTCGCTGTAGCACCAGCAACGTTCACATTTTTCGCCCGGTGCGGCAGACACCTGCACCCGCAGGCCGGGGATGGTTTCCGCCATATAGCTGTCGCCGGACACGGCGTCAACCAGGGTGACCTTGGAGACGATGAAGATCGCGGCCAGGTCGGCGGCATATTCTCCGAGAAAGGCCAACAGTTCCGGTTCGGCGCATATGGTCACTCCGGCATCCAGGGAGTGGCCGATGGTCTTGGACACACGGGCCTGCTCCAGGGCCTTGGAGACCTCGGCCCGCACCTTCATGATCCGGTCCCAGCGCTCCACCAGTTTGTCGTCCTTCACTTCGGGCTGGAGTTTTGGGAACCCTGCCAGGTGAATGCTGGCCTCGTGTTCGCCCGGCAGGTACTGCCACGCCTCGTCGGCGGTGAAGGAGAGTACCGGCGCGATCAGGCGCAGCAGGGTATCCAGGATGCGATACATGACGGTCTGGGCGCTGCGCCGCTCCAGGGAGTCCTTCCTGCTGGTGTAAATGCGGTCCTTGAGGATATCCAGGTAGAAGGCGCTCATTTCCACGGTGCAGAAGCCGTTCACGGCATGGTACAGGACGTGGAACTCGAAGCCGCCGTAGGATGCAAGCACCTTTTCCTTCAAAAGTTCCAACTGGTGAAGGGCCCAGCGGTCGATCTCCGGCATGTCCGCGTATGCCGTGCTGTCCCTGGCCGGGTCGAAATCGTTGATGTTCCCAAGTATGTATTTGCAGGTGTTGCGGATGCGGCGGTAGGCCTCGGACAGGCGGCTCAGGATCTCCTGGGAGATGCGGATATCGTCGCGGTAGTCCTGGGCGGCCACCCACAGGCGCAGGATCTCGGCGCCGTACTTCTTGATGATCTCTTCCGGTGCCACCACGTTGCCGACCGACTTGCTCATCTTGCGGCCGGAACCGTCCACCACGAAACCGTGGGTCAGGACGTTTCTGTAGGGGGCGCGGCCGCGGGTGCCGACGCTTTCCAGCAGCGAAGAGTGGAACCAGCCGCGGTGCTGGTCGCTCCCCTCCAGGTACAGGTCGGCCGGCGAGGAGAGCTTGGGGTTGGACTCCAGCACGGCGGCATGGGAAACGCCCGAATCGAACCACACGTCCAGGATGTCCATCTCCTTTTCGAACTCCGTTGACCCGCATTTTGGGCATTTCGTCCCCTGGGGCAGGAGCCGGGCGGCCTCCCAGTCGAACCAGACGTCGGCGCTGTGCTGTGTGAAGTGTTCGGCCACGTGGTCCATGATGTCGCCGTCAGCCAGGTATTCGCCGCAGGACTTGCAGGAGAAGGCCGTAATCGGCACGCCCCAGGTGCGTTGGCGGGAGATGCACCAGTCCGGACGGTTTTCGATCATGCCGTAGATGCGTTCCTTGCCCCATTTGGGAATCCACTGCACCTGGTCGATGGCCTCCAGCGACTTCCGGCGCAGGTCGTCGGCCTGCATGGAAATGAACCATTGCTCGGTCGCCCGGAAGATAATCGGCTTTTTGCAGCGCCAGCAGTGGGGGTAGGAGTGGGTGATGGCAGCCTGCCCGATCAGTGCCCCGACCTCGGTCAGCTTCTCGATCACGGCCGGGTTGGCGGCAAAGACGAACTGGCCGCCGAAGAATTCCAGATTCTGGAGATACTTGCCGTGGTTGTCCACCGGATTGTAGATCTCCAGCCCCTCCTTCAGGGCCAGTTCGTAGTCTTCCTGGCCGTGGCCGGGGGCGGTGTGGACGCAGCCGGTGCCGGCCTCCAGCGTCACGTGCTCGCCCAGGAGGATGATGGAATCCCGGTCGTAGAAAGGGTGCTTGCAGCGCTTGCGCTCCAGGGCGGTCGCCTTGAAGGTGGCGATGACCTCCCCTGACAGGCCGACGGCCTTCATGAAGCTGTCTTTCAGCCCTTCCGCCACGATCAGTACGCCCTTTTCCGTCTCCAGGGCCACATAGTCGAATTCGGGGTGCAGGGCCACGGCCAGGTTGGCCGGGATGGTCCAGGGGGTCGTGGTCCAGATCACCACGTAGGCCTGTTTGCCTGCCAGGGCCGGGATGGCCGCGGAGACGTCGTCCTGGAGGGCGAAACGGACGTAGATCGACGGCGACGTATGGTCGGCATACTCCACCTCCGCCTCGGCCAGGGCCGTGACGCAGGAGGAACACCAGTGGACCGGTTTCTTGCCGCGATACAGCCCGCCGTTTTTGGCGAACTTGGCCAACTCCCGGGCGGTCTGCCCCTCGTATTCGTAGTTCATGGTCAGGTAGGGGGTGTCCCAGTCCCCCAGCACGCCCAGGCGTTTGAACTCATCCCTCTGGATGGCGATAAACTTCTCCGCGTATTTCCTGCACTCGCGTCGCATCTCCAGCTTGGAGATCTCATGCTTTTTCGATCCCAGGTTTTTCTCCACCTGCAGTTCGATCGGCAGGCCGTGGCAGTCCCAGCCCGGCACGTAGGGGGCATGAAAACCCTCCATGCGCTTACTCTTCAGGATCACGTCCTTGAGGATCTTGTTCAGGGCGTGGCCGATATGGATATGGCCGTTGGCGTAGGGGGGGCCGTCGTGCAGGATGTAGGTCCGCTTATCCTTGCCGCTCGCCTCTATGCGGGCATACAGCCCCTCGGCTGCCCATTTGTCGAGGATTTCCGGCTCCCGCTGGTTCAGGTTGGCCTTCATGGGAAAGTCGGTTTGGGGCAGATTCAGTGTGTCTTTATAATCCATGGTGCTGTCTCCTCACAGGCTCCTGCGTGGTTGAAAATTTAATAAAAATATCGTGATAGCGGGGAAATGTCAAGGAATGCCCTGTGCTTGACGGGCAGAGGGAAATATATGTGCACGGATTGTCATTGGGGGTATTGGTGTTAAAATGGGATCGGGCGTTGTAAAATCATATTCTCCTTGCACATGTCGCCCTATTCTGGTAATCTTTTTAGCCTTTTCCTGAACAAATACAGGACCCATACGCGAAAGGATCGTCATACTAATGTTGAAGATATTCGATTACCTGTTTGGTTTGTTTTCCAATGATCTGGCCATTGACTTGGGAACCGCCAATACCCTGGTCTATCTGAAGGGCAAGGGGATCGTGGTTCGCGAACCTTCGGTCGTCGCAGTCCAGAAGATGCCCAACGGCCAGCAGAAGGTGCTCAAGGTCGGCATGGAGGCAAAGCAGATGCTGGGCCGCACCCCCGGCTCCATCACCGCCATCCGCCCCATGAAGGACGGTGTCATTGCCGACTTCGACATCACCGAGGAGATGCTACGCTACTTTATCCACAAGGTGCATAACCGCAAGACCTTGGTACGTCCCCGCATCGTGATCTGCGTTCCTTCCGGCATAACCCAGGTGGAGAAGCGCGCCGTCAAGGAATCGGCCGAATCGGCCGGCGCCCGCGAGGTCTACCTGATCGAGGAGCCGATGGCCGCTTCCATCGGGGCCGGCTTGCCCATCATCGAGGCCTCGGGCAACATGATCGTCGATATCGGCGGCGGCACCACCGAAGTGGCGGTCATCTCCCTGGCCGGCATCGTCTATGCCCAATCCACCCGCATGGGGGGCGACAAGATGGATGAAGCCATCGTCCAGTACATCCGCAAGAAGTACAATCTCCAGATCGGCGAGCGCATGGCCGAAAACATCAAGATCGAGATCGGCGAGGCCTACCCCGGTCCCGACGTCCTCTCCATGAGCGTCAAGGGGCGCGACCTTGTGTCCGGCATCCCCAAGACGATTGAGGTAAACTCGGACGAGATCCGCGAGGCCCTCAAGGAAGCGGTCAACGCCATTGTGGACACGGTGCGGATCTGCCTGGAAAAGACGCCGCCCGAGCTGGCGGCCGACATTGTTGACAAGGGTATCTTCCTGGCCGGCGGCGGTGCCCAACTGCGCAATCTGGACATGTTGCTGCGCGAGGTTACCAAGGTTCCGGTGCTGATTGCCGAGAATCCATTGGACTGCGTCGTGCTTGGCTCCGGCAAGGTGCTGGATGAATTGAACCTTCTCCGCCGGGTCGCGGTCACCTCCTGACCGGGGCTGCCCGAGAGCCACGCAGAAACTCTCTATCAGCGGGGATGGACGGGATATTCAGGATGCGCCGCGAATTGCCGATCCTGTTTTTCTGTTTATCCCTGTTGTCATTTTGGTGCCCAGTGTTCTGTGCGGTCGGTTCGCCGCGGTAATTCCTTTTGAGTTTAAGCTCCTGGCATGGCACGGCGACGCAGCCACGGGCTGAAAGTACCTGAATGACAAGGAATGAATCAACAGCTCACCAGATATGACAACTCCTTCCATCGACATAATCGTCCCTGTCTGGAACAGCCCTTTTGAAACCCGTGCCTGTCTGTCGGCGATCCTTGGTCACTCTCCCGAGGCGCGCCTGATCATCGTCGATAACGGCAGCAGCCGGGAGACCGAACTGATGCTGGAGGAGTTCTCCGAGCCGCTGGGAGAACGCGGCCTGTTCATAAAGTCCGAGCGCAACATCGGGCTGGTGCCGGCTATCAACAGGGGGCTGGCGCGCTCAGACGGCGATTTTGCCGTCATCCTTCGGCCGCATGTGCTGGTCACGCACGGATGGCTGGAAGCACTCACGGCTGTTGCCGGGGATCCCCGGGTCGGTATCGTCTCGCCGGTTTTCAGCGGCAGCGGGGCATCGCCGCTCTGTGCGGTCAACAACAGGCGCGATTGCTCGTCGCTCGATACCTTCGCGGTTTCGTTTTCGGCCCTGCTGCTGAAGAACGAGATGCGCATGCAGGCCGGTTTTTTCGACGAGGGGATGGATAACGGCGAGTGGTGCCTGACTGATTACGTCCGTCGTGCGTGGAGCAAGGGGTATCGTACCTGCGCAACGTCACGCTCCCTCCTGATCAGCGGCCAGGAAACCGTCTTTGGTTCGGAGGAGCGCCGGCAGGGCCAGGCCCGCGCCAGCAGAGAGCGCTACCGGGGGCAGTGGGGCGCCACCCGACATTATTGCGTCTACTTCGGCCCGGATACGGATGTCAGCCCCCTTGCCGATGCCGTGGAAACCATTCTTGAGGGCTCCCGTCAGGGGCATCGCTTCACCCTGCTGCTGCATCACCGCCAGGCCAAGGAGTTTCGCCGCTGCGGCTGGAGTTGCCTGCACACCGGCATAGATCTGGTGCGGTTGTCCATGCTCATGCCGCAACGGGATCTGGTGCGCAAGCTGGGGGTGCTCCAGGGGGCTGCCCCCGGGATGACCATGGTGTGCTGGAAGGACGATGCGCCCTCTGCCGGCATGGAGATGGCCATGCCTTTCACGGGAATGGCCGCCACGATCAGGGATGCGTATAGCGAGAATAAATGAACGCCGGGCCGCCCTGGTCCGAAACGGAGGTAGCTCATGGTTGCTGATGTGACGAAACAGTTCCAGGCCCACCGCGCGCTGTTCGAGGCCATGGAGCGCGATATGGCGCCGTTGATTGCCGAGATGGCTGCCATGCTGACCGATACCCTAAGCAAGGGAGGGAAGCTCCTGGTGATGGGCAACGGAGGTTCAGCGGCCGATGCCCAACATTTCGCGGCCGAGATCGTCGGACGTTTCAAGCTGGAACGCCGGGCGTTGCCGGCCGTGGCGCTCTCCACCGACACCTCCATCCTGACCGCTATCGGCAACGATTACGGCTTCGAGGCCGTTTTCAGCCGCCAGGTCGAGGCCCTTGCCGCGCCGGGCGATATGGTGGTCGGCATCTCCACCAGCGGCAACTCCCCCAATGTGCTCAAGGCTCTTCAACTGGCGCGGGAACGCGGCTGCCGCGTTGTTGGCCTGCTGGGGCGTGACGGCGGGAGCATCAAGGCTGTCTGCAACTTGGCGCTGGTTGTCCCGTCCGACGATACCCCCCGCATCCAGGAGGGACACATCACCATCATCCACATCGTCTGCGACCTGGTGGAAAAAGCGCTGTTCGGGTAATTGATTTTGCTTCCCCCTTTGCTAAGGTGGGAACCCACAACAACATGGAAGGTTCTGAAATGAAGCTCCAGCCTATCGATCTCGCCGCCGTCACGACCTACCCCATTGCCGAACGCCGGAACAAGGTTTCCCTTGCCCGTGATTTTGCCGCTGCAATCACGCCCGGAATGACCGTTGCCGACCTGCTGGCGGCCATGCCCAAGCAGTTGGGCGCCGAGGATCTCAATGCGGCCATTAACGCGATCGTAGCGGCCCGCCGCAAGGGTAAGCCGGTGGTGATCGGCATTGGTGGCCATGTCGTTAAATGTGGCCTGCAACCGGTGCTGAAGGCGCTGATCGACGCCGATGTGGTGACTGCGGTTGCCATGAACGGTTCCGCCTCGATCCACGACTACGAGATATCGCTGATCGGAGAGACCAGCGAGGATGTGGGTGCCGTGCTTCACTGCGGTACCTTCGGCATGGCCGAAGAGACCGGACGGGACATCAACCGGGCGCTCAAGGCCGGCTGTGCCGAGGGGGTGGGGTACGGCGAAGCGCTCGGGCGCTTCATCGTGGAAAACCGCAACCCCCATGCCGGGGCCAGCCTGCTGGCGGCCTGCCATGTCAAGGACATTCCCGCCACGGTGCATGTGGCCGTAGGTACCGACATCATCCATCAGCACCCGGAGGCTGACGGCGCCGTGCTGGGACAGGCCACGTTCACCGATTTCCGACTGTTCACCTCCGTGGTGGCGACACTTGGCGATGGAGGGGTCTTCATCAATATCGGCAGCGCCGTGATCATGCCGGAGGTGTTTCTCAAGGCGCTCTCCATTGCGCAGAACATGGGTTTTCATGTGGACCATTTCACCACCGTCAATTTCGATATGCAGCAGCATTACCGTCCGTTGCAAAATGTGGTCAAGCGTCCGACCGCAGGCGACAGCCGCGGCTTGGCGATTACCGGTCACCACGAAATCATGATTCCGCTCCTCGCGGCAGGGGTTCTGGACAAAATCGGCGCTACACGGTGAAACATTAGTTTGAATTATTCCAAACTTGTTTTATACTGTGAAATACCGTAGTAGGCTTGAAAATGTTATCCGGAGAAAAAAATGACCCTGCCCGGAATTGTGCTGATCATCATCACGGCGGTGCTATGCATCTTGATTATGGCTTTCATTCCGACCCTCATGGCCGTGAAGCGGGCGGCGGTTTCCCTGAGCTCGCTGTCGGACATGATCCATTCGGAGCTGAAACCGGTCATCCATGAGTTGACCGCGGTTTTGGCCGAACTGAAGGTCGTCGGCGGCGGCGTGGCCGAGCATACCGACGATGTCAAGCGCTTCATGACGGCGCTGGGCGAAACCGGAGACAACCTCCACACCATCAACCGGTCGGTAGGGATCGTTACCGGAGTGCTCAGTACCACATCGGCATGGGCGGTCGGCGCCAAGGTTGCGGGTAAGTATCTGTTTGAACGCTATCTCAAAAAACGGGGAGGAAAATGACCATGTCTGACGAGGAAAAAGGAATTTCCGCAGGAACGGTGATGGTGTCATTTCTGGCCGGAGCAGCTCTCGGCGCCGGACTCGCGTTGCTGTATGCGCCCAAGAGCGGCAAGGAGATGCGAGAGACCATCGCCGATCTGACCGATGATGCGGTCGACAAGATCAAGGAATACGCCAAAGAGGCCCAGGATAAGATCAAGACGGCCATCGAGGACGGCAAGGACACCATTGTGGAGAAGAAGAGCATTCTGGCGTCGGCCATCGAAGCCGGCAGGGAAGCGATGCACCGAGAGAAGGAACGCGTCGCAACGCCTTGATGACTGATGTGAAGTCGAGAAAAGCCCACTACGGTGGGTTTTTTTAGTTTGCTGCACCCTGGCCCTGCTGCCGGTCTTCATGGTGTGGATCCACACCAGTCGGATCATCGTCCTGGCCGGGCTGGAGTTTGTCGGTTATCCTCAACAGGGCATCCCAGCCACAACCCCGCCTGCAATGGGGGAGGGGGACGAGGGTGTGCTTCGTGAACGCCTATGCCGCAAGGCTTTGCCCGCCATTGACTTTCTTTTGAAACTCCTCTATAATTCTAAAACTTTATCGAACACGATGTCGGGATTCCGGTAACTGCACAGCCATGGGCTGAAAGCGACAGAGGCTATTGAACCTTCAAGCCGAAGTGTTTTCGAGATGTCCATGCCGTCAGCCCTGATGAGTCACGGCGTTTATGTTTTCAGGGAAATCGTATGATGCATATCATCATAGCCATACTCCTCGTTCTCTGCTCGTTTCCGGCAGGCGCTACCGAGCCGGTCCAGCCTCTTCTGGCCGAGTTGACCAACCCGGCCGTACCGGCGCTGCCCGCATTGGAACAGGTGGCGCTCGTCCCGCGCGACGAGTTGACGGATGAAGAGGAACCACAGCAGGACGTCAGTGAACTTTTTACGCTCGAAGAACTTAAGGACAAAGCGGACGACGCTGGCGAATTGACCCTGCCCGATGTAGATCTCCCCCAAGCCGATATTCCCCTGGCCCTCAACAGCAAAGTCGAATATTTCCTCACCTATTTTCAGACCAGAGGCAAGCAATCCTTCTCCCGCTGGCTCTCCCGTTCGTCCCGCTACATCCCCATGATGAAAGAGGTTCTCAAGCACGAAGGGATGCCGGAAGACCTGGTCTTCGTGGCCATGATCGAGAGCGGTTTCCATATGCATGCCCGCTCGGTGGCCAATGCCGTGGGGCCGTGGCAGTTTATCTCCGGCACCGGCCGGCGGTATTCCCTGCGTATCGACCAGTGGATCGACGAACGCAAGGACCCGCTCAAGGCAACGGTCGCTGCCGCACTGTACCTGAAAGAGCTTTACGGCATGTTCAACGGCGACTGGTATCTGGCGGCCGCCGGCTATAATGCCGGCGAAAACAAGATACTGCACGCCATCAGCATGTACAATACCAACGACTTCTGGGAACTCTCACGGGGTTCCTATCTCAAGCGCGAGACCAAGGAGTATGTCCCCAAACTGCTTGCCGCTGCCATAATTGCCAAGGATCCCGCCCATTACGGTTTTTCCGACGTTGCCTACCTGCCGCCGATCGAGTTCGATACCGTCAAGGTCCCGTCGCGCACCGATCTGGAGCTGGTGGCCAAGCTGATCGGCACCACCTACGATACGGTCAAGGAGTTGAATCCTGCCCTGCGCCATTGGTGCACACCGCCCAATTATCCCGACTACGAACTGAAGATTCCCAAGGGGACAAAGCTGCAATTCGAGGCTGCTTACGATAAAATTCCCGAGGATCAGCGCTTCACCGAAAAGGTGCTTTACACGCGTTATCGTGCCCGGAAAAAGGAGTCACTCAAGGTGATCGCACTCCGTTACAATACGACCCCGGATGTGCTGGCCGAATTGAACGGGCTCTCCGGGAAGAGCCGCATAGCCGGTAAGACGCTGGTTGTGCCGATCCGGCAGACGGTTGATTTCAGCCATGAGGGGCGTTCTGTCGTCGCTACGTCCAACAGTGCGCCCAAGGGTGGCTACGCCAAATATTATACCGTGAAGAAAGGCGATACCCTGTTTTCGCTCGCCAAGCGTTTCAATGTCTCATCCAAGCTCCTCTCGGTATGGAACAATCTGAAGCAAAGGGTTGCTCTTAGGCCGGGACGGCGCATCATCATTGCCAAGTTTATTGAAAAGAACGGAGCTATGGTTCCTGAAGCACAGAATAGCTGATTTTTTCGCCTTGTCCGTCTCACCATGAAAGGAAGGACCGATGTATAATATCCTCATTTCCGCCGCGTCGGGCGTGGCGTTGTTTCTGCTGCTGCTCTTTGCCGTCAAGCTCCCCTGGTGGGTGTCGCTCCTGCTCGGCCTGGTGGTCTTCAGCGTGGCCTTCCTGCTCATCTCCCGTGTCATCATGAAGAGGGTCATGGTTTCCATTGAAACCGCCGGCAAGGACCTCCAGGCGCAACCACCGCGCTTTGAAAAGGCTGTCCGCGAATTGAAGGAGGCACTGCAATACGGTAAATGGCAGATCTACGTGGAAGGACAGGTCAACTCCCAAATCGGCATGATCTACTACATGAAGCGCGATTTTTCCAACGCCTTCCCGTTTCTTGAAAAGTCGTTCTTCAAGAACTGGGCAGCCATGGCTATGCTGGCCATCTGCTACATGAAGCGCCAGAAGAAGGACAAGATGATCGCTACCTTTGAGAAGGCGGTCCAGTGGAATTCGAAGGAGTCGCTGCTCTGGGGCTTGTACGCCTATTGCCTGAACGAATGCGGCGATGTGTCGAAGGCCAAGGAGGTTATGGGGAGGGGATTGAAGAAGCTGCCCGGCGACGGGCCGCTCAAGGATAACCTTGAATGCCTCGAACAGGGGAAGAAGATGAAGATGAGAAGCTACGGCGACATGTGGTTCCAGTTCCACCTGGAGAGCCTCGGGGCCTTGCAGAAACACCAGATGGCAGCCATGGGCGGTCGCATGCAGCGCCGCATGGTGGCCAGAAGGTAGTAATCTCTACTCACCCTGCTCTGTATATAACCCCTTTGAAAGCCGTCGCGAGACGGCTTTTTTGATTTCTCGTCAAAATATCGTACTATTATACTGCAAATACGAAATTCCAAAGCCGGCATGTTCGGCCAACGGCATAGGGATGCTTATTGAGGCAGTGGAGCGCCAGAGGGGGAGCATCATGAAGGTAAAGGTGTGCGTAGTGTCGGCCGGGCTTGGCCTGATGGCAGCGGCTCTCGGGGTGGTTCAGCAGGCCTGGGCCACGTTGGGGGGATCCGCCGATTCGGTTGCAACGGATCGCAAGGCGCTTTCGGCAGTGCAGCGCGCCACAACGGTCAAGCCGGGTTATACGGTCCAGGAGATCATATCCGATGCAACCCATGTGCGGGAATACGTGTCGTTGGAAGGGATTGTGTTTGCAATCGCCTGGAACGGGTTTATGCCTCCCGACCTTACGAAACTGCTGGGTTCCTATGCCGCTGAATATCAGCAGGCATTACAGAACACCCCTCGCCAGACAGGGGTGAGGCATCAGCACGTACAGGGAAAAAGGGTCATTGTGGAAAAGTGGGGACATATGCGGAACCTGCAAGGGCGGGCGTATGTCCCTGTCTTGGTGCCTTCGGGGGTGAGCCTTGATGACATCAAATAAGACAGTCATGTTCCCGCTTTTCATACTCATGGTGCTCGCCGGTTGTGGCGGCTCAGGGGGCGGTTCCGGCTCGCCGGGTCCCCCGGTAGTGGGTCCGCCCGTTATAGGGAACAACGTGCTGACCATAACCGTTAACGGCTCTCTCTGCTCGGATAACCCCTCCTATCTCAACGAACCGTGCGTCAGTGTCACGATTTGTTCCCCCGGTTCAACCAACTGCCAGACGATCGACGACATACTCCTCGATACCGGAAGCTATGGGTTGCGTATCTTTAATCAGGCGGTTACTGTTCCGCTCACTCAAGTGACGTCAGGTTCCGGATTGTTGGCCGAGTGTGTCCAGTTCGGAGATGGCAGTTCTATGTGGGGTCCGGTGCAGATGGCAAATGTTATTCTGGGAAATGAGCCGGCGGTTCAGATCCCCATTCATGTCGTCGACCAGGGTTTCGGAACGCCGTCCACTCTCTGCACGAGTCCAAACTCCAGGCCGGACACCAGTCCTTTCGAAGCCAACTACAATGGAATTCTCGGAGTAGGCCCCTTTGCACAGGATAGCGGACAGTATTTTTCCTGTAGCGGGGCTGCAAGCGGATCGCCATGTACAGCGACAACACCAAACGCCAAAGTCATAAACCCGGTTGCAGCGCTCCCAGTCGGGGGTGACAATAACGGCGTGATAGTGCAACTGCCGAGCGTTCCCGCGGACGGGGCGGGTTCAGCCAGCGGTTCGCTCATATTGGGTATCGGCACCCAGACCAACAACACTGTGCCTTCCGGGGTGACGGCCTATGGTGTCGATCAAGTCGCCGAATTTACCACCATCTTCAACAGTACCCAGTACGCCAGCTTCATCGATACCGGCTCGAACGGGCTCTTCTTCCCAAGCCCCTCGGCGACCCAGCTTCCTTCCTGTCCCACTCCCAATACTGTCTGGTTCTGCCCCCCGGCCGCAAACGGCTTTTCAGCGTCCGCAACCAATACCGGCGCAAGCGGTTCGCCAAGCGGGATTGTTAACTTCCTGATCGGCAATGCCGACAACCTGTTTAACACGTCAAACCTGGTGTTCGGCGAACTAGGCGGCAAAGCGGTAAACATCTTTGATTGGGGGCTGCCCTTTTTCTTCGGGCGAAGCGTCTTCGTTGGGATCGATGGGACGAGTTCGAGCCTGGGAACAGGTCCATACTGGGCGTACTGAGCTACCGGCAAGAGGTAAGTGGTGGCCTTTTTTCGTCGTTGTCCGGGGACCGCTTTTCGATGCAATGAGCCTGCTCGGCATTCCTTATCGTGGGGCTCATACCACTGGGTTATGCGCTCGAGATGCCGGATCAGGAATGCGCGCACTCGCGGAAGCCGCTGGATGAAATCATGCATTACGAAAAGTGGGGGTTGTGAGGTGGAAACGGAGCAAAACCTCCTTGCATTAGCACCGGTGGTTTGATATATAATGAAAAGAAGGTTCGTAACGAAGAGATAAATAAGGTTTTTTTAACAAAGAGGCGGGACGGTCCGCCGGGAGGAAGGCCATGCTTATTCAGGTGCTCTATGATGACAACAGATATGATTATGTTAAAGGTTTTCAGCTTGACAGGCTGCTGGAAGGGAATAAGGTTCAAAAGTTCAAGCGTAGTTCGGGATGGGTTACCGTCGGCGTAGACCCCATTCGCTGGAGGAGAAGCCCGAGCTACGACGGCATGGAGCGGAGAACCGCCTGGACATGATAGAACACGAGAATTTTTCGGAAGTCCCCTTCTTCATAGGCAGGAGGACCTTCCGGGGTCTGAAGGGATTAGGTAGACGTTAATTCAAGTTTTGAAGGCTGTTGTGTGATTAACGTGTGAGCCTCGTAGAAGCGGGGGGAGCAGGTTGGCTAGCGGATTTGCCGGCTCCCCGGCAGCGGTCCCGGCAAGAAAAGCGAGAGGCAGGTTAGTGATGTGCGACACCCCGCCGGAGGCATTCCGGCGGGGTGTCGCACTATGTGGATAAAAATCGTCAGCACCAGGCTCTGTCGGAACCTGATGCCCAAAATTCGCAAGAAGGGTCGGTTTTCTAGCTTTTGGCCTCTTCGCTGATGGCCCGGATGGCATCGAAGACCGCGGCATCGTATTTGTCCTGGCTGATGGCCAGGGCGATCGCGGGGATCTTGAGCAGGGTCTTGACGAAACCGAAGCGCAGGTCGCGGGGAAGGATGGCGATGTAGGCAACCAGGTTCTCCTCCTGGATCGGACCCAGCACCGGCGAAGCCTGGAGCAATGCCGTCAGGTCCGTCATGGTGGCAGCCTGGATATCGTCGCGCTGGGCTGCGGCTTTATCTGCTACCTCCGGCCAGTTGTTCAGTATGTCGGCGGCCGTCAGGGGGCGATGGCGGTTGTCGGCCAGCCAACGCATGAACATGATGGCCGCCTCCCGACCGACGATGCCGGAATAGACCTCCATCTCCAGGTCGCCGGGAAAACGGCAGTTCCTGCGCAGGACGCTGATCATCTCCCAGGCCCGCTCGCTCGGCTCGACCTGGAGGTCCATGGGGGCACCCTGGCTCGCAAGCAGGTTGGTATTGGCAGACAGAAAATGCCGGACCCCGTCATCCAGTCCCCGTTCCGCGGCATAGCGCGACCAGCAGGCATGGTCGCTCTCCACGTACAGCATCACCATCCGGTCGATCAGGGCACGGTCCAGGGTGGCCACCTGGTAGCTGCCGTCGGGCGGATTGATGGTCACCACCACCTTGTGGCGGGAGGCAAGCCGATGGGTGTGCAGGGCGCGCGGTTCACCTTCGATGGGTGGCTCGACAAACTGGAAGATGGCCTGGAGGGTATCTTCCTGCTGCGCGCGATTCAGCTCGTCGCAATGGACCACCGTAGGCGGGTCGTTGTCGGCCGGCCACCATGACGGTTGGGACCAATGCATGATGTCCCCTTCGCGATAGGGAATGCCGACCAGGTCGCCGACCTCCATCTGCCCGAGTCGCAGGGAGGCGTAGCGCCAGTTGTCCTCGCGGCAGACCTGGATGATTCCGGCGGTTTTGCCTACGCCACGGTGCCCGACGACGCACGGTGTCAGATCGGTTTTTGCGAGGATTTCCCGGAGGACCAGCTTCATTTGGCCAATATTCACACAGTTCCCTTTGGTGGTTGATGTTTCGATCATAGCCCCAAATGGGTTTTGCTTCAAGCTTGCCGACGTCTTTTTGCGGGTTGTCATTTAGTTTTCATCCGGAGTTTCCGGATGGAAACTATTTAGAAACGCCTTATCACAGAGCGTAAAGTGTGGTATAGACAAGGGGCTTCAAATGGTAGCGCGCCAGGGGAGACAGTCATGGGTGAACAGGGGCGGCGCCTCACATACAGCGGCAAATCGTTTCTGTTGCTGATTGCCCTGATCGCTGCCGGTTTCGCCGGAAATTTCTTCTCACTGCGCCTCTTCACCGGTTTCAACTTCTTGTTCGGCAGCATTGCGGTGCTCTTGACGGTCCGCCTGTTCGGCATTCGCTGGGGGCTTGTGGCCGGATTGGCTGCCTCGTTATGGACTATCAAGCTCTATGGGCATCCCTTTGCCGTGATCTGGCTCTGCGGCGAGCCGCTCTTTGTCGGCTGGCTGTTGCACAAGGGGAAAAAACACAACGTTCTCCTCTGCGACGCCTTCTACTGGCCGTTGGTGGGGGCTCCCCTGGTATGGCTCATCTTCCGGTATGTCATGCATGTGACGGCATTGGGAGCCGTGGCCGCCATGCTGACCTACTGGGTCGTCGGCATCACCAATGCGCTGGTCGCCGGCCTTTTGCTGGCCTATATCCCCCGCATCGCCCCTCTCTACGGCCTGGATATGTCCCGCACCATACCGATCCATCACCTGATCTTCAACATCCTGATGGCTGTGGTGTTGATACCATCCATCGTAGTCATGGTCATCTATGGCAAGGGGGCCGAGAACCGCTACCTAAAGGAGATGTATGCAGGTATTGATGACAGCCTGAAGGTTGCCGGCTACGAAACGCGCATCAAGCTCCAGGAACTGGCCGTGGAGGCGAGCGGAACCTCAATGCCGGACAAGGAGGTCGTTGGTGTCCTGCGAGGTATCCTCCTGGATGCGCGCGGTAGTCAGCGGCGCCGGATCACCCTGATCGACGGTTCCGGCAAGGTTATTACCGGCACCGATGACGCCCCGGGTGACGTGTCAAGCTTTGAACCATGCCGTGGCGGGACACCGGAGCCGGTTGGAGAGAGCGGCATTTACCGTTGCATGCCGACGCTGGACCGGCCAGTGCCACTCTTGCAGCGGATGCACGACGCGACCTTCTTCCGTCGTGCCCCCCTAGGGGGCGGCACCACCTGGAGCATGGCCGTCGAATTCCCCTTTGCACCCTATCAGCGAGCGTTGCTCCACGATCATATCGAATCGCTGGTGATCGTGCTCTGTCTGAACATGTTCGTTCTGGTGACCTCGCTCTCAGTCTCCCACCGCCTGGCCGCGCCCCTCTACCGGCTGTCGCAGGTGACGACCGACCTGCCCAAGCGCCTTCTGCGGGAGAACATCAGCGCGTGGCCGGAAAGCATGGTTAGTGAGATCGATCAGTTGATCGGAAATTTCAAGGTCATGTCCATCGCCCTCAGCCAACGGTTTCAGGAGATAACCTACAACAATGAGGCCCTGGAGCATCACGTCGCGGAGCGCACCGGGGAGTTGACCAGGACCAACGCGGAATTGCAGAAGGAGATTGCCGAGCGGAGAATGACCGAACGCCAGCGTGACGCCCTGATGGTGGAGCTGCAGAAAAAAAACAGGGAGTTGGAGGGGATCGTGTATGTGGCATCCCACGACCTGCGTTCACCCCTGGTCAATGTGCAGGGATTCAGCCGGAAATTGGCCAAGAGTTGCGTCGAGTTGGACGAGTTCATGGCCGGGCTGGGTCTGGATGCATCTGAGCAGGCTCGCATCGAGCCGATACTCAGGGAAAGCATCCCCAAATCCCTCGGCTTCATTACCCGCAGCATCGAGAAGATGGATAGCCTGCTGGGCGGCCTGCTGCGGCTCTCCCGCATGGGAAGGACGGCGGTTTGTTTCGAAACCCTTGACATGCGCTTTTTGATATCAAATATTATTGCTTCCATAACCTATCAGATCGAATCCGCGGGTGCGCGGGTCGAGGTCAACCCATCGCTTGACCCCTGTCTCGGCGACAGTGTCCAAGTTACCCAGATATTCAGCAATTTACTGGATAACGCCTTGAAATATAGTGCCGCCGACCGTCCGCTGGTGGTTCATATCGCAAGCGAGGAATTTGAGGAAGGTGTGCGCTATTGCGTCGAGGATAACGGCATCGGCATCCCCCATGACCAGCAGGACAAGATCTGGGAGATATTCCATCGCCTTAATCCGGGAGATACCCAGGGAGAAGGGCTTGGTCTGACCATGGCGCGCCGCATCGCCGATCGTATGGGGGGCTCGATCTGGGTGGAGTCCGAGCCGGCAATGGGCAGTCGCTTCTATGTTGTCCTGCCGTGCGCACCGCAACCGGATGAGAATTTGACCGCAGGAGCATGAGATGATCAACAACCGGTTCAAGAAAGAGGTCATCATCCTGATTGCCGAGGACGATGACGGCCACGCCGAACTGATCCAGGACAATCTTCAGGAATCGGGTCTCAGAAACCCGATCATTCGTTTTAACAACGGCCAGGAAGCCTTGGATTTTTTCTACGGCGAGCCGGACGGCGATACGCCCCGTTGCGAAAAAGAGCAGGCATATATGATGCTTCTGGACATCCGAATGCCCAAGGTGGACGGCGTGGAGGTGCTCAGGCAGATCAAGTCCGACCCGGAATTGAAGAACATGCCGATTATCATGTTGACCACCACCGACGACCCCCGTGAGATCCACACCTGTTACAGCCTGGGATGCAGTTGTTATGTCACCAAGCCGGTGGATTACGGAAAATTCGCGGAGATGTTGAGCAGACTGGGCTTGTTCCTGCTGGTGGTGCAGGTACCGGAACTGAACGGGGCATAGGCAAAAAGCTGTTTTCAGGACAATTTAAATTTCGGAGGAATCTCCTATGTGCGGAATTGTAGGGTATATCGGCGGGCAAGAGGCAACGCCGGTCATACTGGATGGGCTCAAGAAGCTGGAGTATCGCGGTTACGACTCGGCAGGCATCGCCACCCTGGCAGGCGGAGAAACGGGCATCAGGCGCAGTGAAGGCAAGTTGGTCAACCTGGAAAACCTGCTGCGCGAGCAGCCGCTTTCCGGCGTGATCGGCATTGGCCACACCCGCTGGGCAACTCACGGCAGGCCCTCGGAGATCAATGCCCATCCCCACAAGGCAGGCCCGATCATCGTGGTGCATAACGGCATCATCGAGAACTACCTGCAACTCAGGGAACAGCTCAAACAGACCGGCCACATCTTCAAGAGCGAGACAGATACCGAGGTCATCTCCCATCTGGTCGAGGAAAAGCTCAAAGACGATCCCGACTTCCCACAGGCGGTCCGGCTGGCCCTGGCCGAGCTGCGGGGTGCCTATGCCGTCTGCATCCTCAACGAACACCAGCCGGGCATGCTGATCGCCGCCAAGCTGGGGTCCCCGATGGTGGTCGGTCTTGGAAACGGCGAATTTTTCGTTGCCTCGGACATCCCCGCCATCCTGGCCCATACACGGGAGATGGTCTTCATGGAGGATGGCGAAATGGTCGTGTTCCACGGGGGAACAGCCGCATTCTCCACCATCGCCGGCGTCCCGCTGGACAAAAAGGCGCGGCACATCGACTGGTCGCCGCTGATGGCAGAAAAGGGGGGCTACCGGCACTTCATGCTCAAGGAGATCCATGAACAGCCCCGTGCCGTGCGCGACACCATCGCCGGACGGCTCCTGGAGCAGGAAGGGGACGTGTACCTGGAGGACCTGAAGTTCAGCGACCGGCAACTGGCGGCCATGAAGCGGATCGTCATCGTGGCCTGCGGCACATCCTGGCATGCCGCCCTGGTCGGCAAGTTTTACATCGAGGGATATTGCCGCATCCCTGTCGAGGTGGATATCGCTTCGGAGTTCCGCTATCGCAACCCGGTCATCGACGAGCATACACTTGTGATGGTCATCTCCCAGTCGGGGGAGACCGCCGACACCCTGGCCGCCCTGAGAGAGGCCAAATCGCGCGGCGCCATGAACATGTCCATCTGCAACGTGCTGGATTCCTCCATTGCCCGGGAATCCGCCGGCGTGATTTACACCCACGCCGGTCCCGAGATCGGAGTTGCCTCCACCAAGGCCTTTGTCACCCAGCTCACGGCACTGTACCTGTTCACCATCCGTTTGGGCCGGGCCATCTGCGCCATCGATTCCGCAACGGGCCAGCACATGATCGCCTCCCTCAAAAAGGTTCCGGCCATGCTGGAGGAGGCCCTCAAGCTCAATGCCGATATCGAGAGGATTGCCCGCAAATACATGAACGCCCGCGACTTCCTCTACCTGGGGCGCGGTAAAAACTTCCCCATTGCCCTGGAGGGGGCGCTCAAGCTCAAGGAGATTTCCTACATCCATGCCGAGGGCTACCCGGCCGGCGAGATGAAGCACGGTCCCATTGCCCTGATCGACGAGGACATGCCGGTGGTCATGCTCGTGCCGCTCAACAACGCCTTTGAGAAGACCCTGTCCAACATGGAGGAGGTCATCGCCCGCAACGGCCGGGTGATTGCGCTCTGCAGCGAGGGGGATGAAGAGGTCAGGGGCCGGGCCGAGGACACCGTCGAGATTCCCCGTATCGACGAGGATCTGGACCCGTTCCTGCTCTCCGTGCCGCTGCAACTTCTGGCATATCACATTGCCGTGTTGAAGGGGACGGACGTGGATCAGCCGAGGAATTTGGCAAAATCGGTGACCGTGGAGTAGGGACGGGGGCTGATGAATAATATTTGTACGCAAAAAACAATGTTGGCTACTAATAAAAAAAGTCGGCTACTGCAAAAATATGTCGGCTACTATAAAATAAAGTCGGCAACTATCAGTTCAATAGCCGTCAATTACGAAGGGGCTTCAGCGAAAGCCCCTTTTTTTCTTTAATACCCAATCAGTCTTCCAGCATCTTTTCGTCTTCAAAAACCAACAGCGTAAGAATTTCTGAAGGTCCTACTCGGAAGGTTTGCTCCAATACCTCATATCGTTGTGCATCCCGATGATCGAACCATGCTTCCGCAGACACATATGTCATTTGTGATGTCGTTATAGACTTCTTGGTATCAAAAAGAACATCCCTGGCCGAGCTTTCAGCCTGAAGGTCTTTCCTTGGGAACCACCTGTCGGGAATCATAGGGGAACGGGAAAACCAGCAACGGCCTTGTTGATTGTGGCAAATGATGAAAGCCGGAATATCCCCTGTCTCGACGCAACGGATAGCCGCCGCTGTCGTGCTAACGCCAAAATCATCCCCAAGTTTCCTGATGGCATCAAAATCGATTTGGCGATAGGTTCTCAGCGCGGGCAGGAACAGATACCTGGGCATCAGTAAGTTGACCGCATAGGTGTCAGCGTGTTTTTCTGCCGGCGAACCGTTACTTCTGAAGTTCTCGATTTCATCCGACCTGCAAACCATGACCTGACCGCGATGAAAATGCCAGTGCCCCAGTTCGTGGGCTAGCGAAAAACGTTGCCTCCCGAAGCTGCATTGATTGTTGACCGTCACAATAGCGGAGTCGCCGACCCCCAAAATCCTCGCCTCACAACCATCGAGGGACTGAAACTTGACCGTCACGCCGCGAATCCAAGCAATGGCCTCAAGATCGATCTCCCCCGGTTCTGTTACGCCCAGCGACTGGAGAAGTTCTTCTGCTGGCGTGAGACGCCTCATTTGTTAGTCTCGGTATCAGCCTCCGGATCATAAATGCCAAGTTCCCGGAGATCTTCCAGCATGCTCAAGACATCAGAATCAGAAAGTTCTTTGCCTTTCCTGGCGGCAAGGGTGAACTCCTGAGTGGATTCCGGGTGCTTCTGCAAAATAGTTGCGAGCGTTCTTCTTGCTTGCAAGGGGTCTAGAGTGATGACTTTCCCCTTCTGCGGTTCTTTTTTCTGTTGGGCAACAGCCAAGCGAGCCGCGGAGAGGCGCTTTTTGGCCGCCAGTGTTTGTGCGGTTTTCAATATCTCACGAACACGTGTAGCCTCTGCCTCTGGTGATCCGGAATCCTCCGCTGCTTCGGAAAGAATCTCTTTATCGGAAGTGTTCAAGATATCCTCAACAAGTGCATCTGTCAGATGGTCAAGCATATCTCGATGACTTTGCGTTCTCATAATTTCCACCCTTCCGGATATGCTTTGTCAATGCGCCGGCGCATAAGCCGCCGCTTCGAATTGTATGCTGTCCCGTCAAGGCCCGTCAGTTCGCGGAGTTCACTCGCATCCATCCCCTCCATGTTTCCTTCAACGATCAGCCGAGCATGTTCGTCATCGGCAAACAATGACAATATTGCCGTACGAATCGCCGCCGATTCTTCTTCTGAAATAAGCATCTGATCAGCATTGGGCACCTCAGTAGGCTTATCTATATCCACCGAGGTTTCGTCACAGTCATCGCCTGTTCTGGCGATCAAAAGAAGTTCGGGTGAGCGGGTATGCGATTTGAACAGGCTGGAAGCGAGACTCCTCATAGTGCCTGCTAGGAAAGCAATCAAGCTAATTCCACGTGGGCAGTTTCTATTACCTTCGAGAGCGGCCTCAAATGTTTGCTGCAGAAGATCATCAGGATCTATTCTGCCTAGACTATATCGCCTTGCGATACGGCCTAGACGTATCAAGTCCGCATCGGACAGCGATGAAAGGGCTTCATTCATCTCTTCCACAGACAGGACAGGTTTTTCAGGAGCAGGCGTCAGCATCCTCATCTCCATTGCCGTTTCTGATTAGTAATGCTCCAAAACTATCATTTCTCGGACACAAAAAAAAGATTTTATAAAAATTTACCATTGATGTCCGAGACCGCATTCGAGTGGAGCATCCATTAATAGAGCATACATGCGTTTAAACCTCATATGGGAAAGGAAAAATTATGACCAACCATTCAGAACACGCCCCAGGACACCACAAGAAGACAATGATCATTGTAAACGGCCGGGAACGCGAATTTATCGGCCACAAGATCACTTATGAAGAAGCCGTCGCATTGGCCTTCCCAGGTGAGCAAACTGGCAGGGACACCACTGTTTATACCGTTGCCTATGCGAGCCACCACGGCAAAGATGGCACTCTCGTCGCGGGCCAGAGCGTTGAGGTCCATGAAGGGATGGTGTTCAATGTCACAAAGACCAATCGTTCTTGATGCCGATATAAGGAGACTTCAGGATGAGGGGTACGAGGTGGAGGTGCTTAATGGACACCTCCTGGTTCACTCAATCCCCTATGTGACCTCGCTGGCAGTGGTGTCCTATGGCATTGTGGTTACCGACCTGAACGGGACGATTGGAGAGTTGGGCCGGCCAAAGGATCATCAGGTTTGGTTCACAGGGGAATTTCCGTGCCACAGCACAGGAAAACCCATAGAAGCCCTGCGTCATTCCGGAGGCCAGACTTTGTGGACTGGTTTTGCGGTTCAGCATCGATTCTCAAATAAACCGGAGAGTGGATTCCCAGATTACTACTCCAAAATGAAGAGTTACATCACCATTATTTCTAACGAGGCCAAGGCTATTGATCCAACTGCGACGCCTTGCACATTTAAAGTCATCGTGCCGAGCGAAGAGGCGAACTCCGTCTTCAAGTACTATGATTCAGCATCAAGCCGGGCCAATATTATCGCTGTTTCCGAGAAGCTGGCCATGGAAAAGGTCGCGATTGTGGGACTCGGTGGCACCGGCTCCTATGTCTTGGATTTGGTGGCCAAGACGAGGGTTAGAGAGATCCACCTTTTTGATGGTAAAATCTTTAATCAACACAACGCCTTCCGGGCGCCTGGGGCCGCCTCGGTTGAGACATTGGAAGCAAGGCCAGCCAAGGTCGATTATTATGCCGGGACGTATGGCGCGATGCGGCACGGGATTGTTCCTCATAGCGTCTTTATCAGCCAAGATAATGCCGAACTTCTGGCGGAGGTGGATTTCGTCTTTCTTTGCGTCGATACAGGCCTATCAAGGAAAGTGATCAGTACATTCCTGCGGGATAGGGATATCCCTTTTGTCGACGTTGGCATGGATTTACAGATGATATTCGAGGCTAATCAGCTTATTGGCACCTGTCGAACAACACTAGTCACTCAGGGAAAGGCTGATCATTTTGATGACTATGCGCCCCAGGGTACGGATACCGACGAAGACCTCTATCGCAGCAACATCCAGGTGGCAGATATGAACGCTTTAAATGCGGCCCTTGCGGTTGTGAAGTGGAAACAGTTTTGCGAGTTCTATCGGGATCAATTCGAGGTCCATCATTCGACATTCTCCATTGATTCCCATTCTCTTACACGAGACGTGACGAATATAGGAGACTCCCATTGAAGCGTCCAAAACTATCTTCGATCAGTCCTCGGTTTGTTGGAGTCATTCCAGACCAACTGGAGGAAGGGGTTCTCTATATCTGCGAACGTTATGGTACAGCGATCCATAAGTGCTGTTGCGGATGTGGAGAAGAGGTCGTTACGCCTCTCTCTCCCGCCGACTGGGCTATCCGCGTGATTGGTGAAACTATTACACTCAGCCCCTCTATTGGCAACTGGAGCTTCGCTTGTCGCTCTCACTATCTCATCAAAAACAATCAAGTGATTTGGGCTGGAACGCTAACGCCAGGGCAAATTGAGCAGGTTAAGGCCCAAGACAGGTCTGATAAGGAATTATACATAGCTGCCGTCAACTCACAAAAATGTAAGGAGAATAGTATTTGGTCAAAGCTGGTCAGCTTTTTCAAAAAATTATTGTCGTTTTAATCGACTGTAGGGCACCCAATTTTATTAGGCCCGCCAAACTAATACGACAGGAGGTGAAGGGCATGGCCACAAATCCCCCACAGGTGACGGCCACAGGAACGGGGCCGTCAGAGACAGATCCCAGGTTTTCAACCCGGTGAACGAGCGATGGACGAAACGCGATACCGAAACCGGCAAGTTCATGGATCAGAAAGCCGACAAGGAGCCGTTCAAGTGCGTCCGCAAGGAGAAGTGAGAGAGCTGGGGCTCCCCACAAAGGAGCCCTTCTCCTCTGCATATCTGGAGGTAAGGTAATATGCCGCGACGGAAAACTAGCACTGCAGCCAACAAGCTGAAAAAAGGGCGCGGCCAGGGCCACGGCCAGAGCTACACCCCTTTCCTCTACACACGCGAGGTGCCTTCCCTTGGGAAGGCGAGCCGTATCAAAGGATGGAAGACCGGGAGGGTTCACCATTTCCTTTCTACTCTTGAGAGCGACTACTTCTACGCTCTTGAGTGGTTCCCGGTCATCACCGACATACGCGAACAGTTCCCCCTCCCCTTGGATGCCACCCAAAAGATAGCCGAACGCCTCTCCATCTGGCACCATCAAGACCCCAAGAACAAAGAGCCGTGTGACGTCACCACGGATTTCCTGATCGACGTCGAGATTGACGGCAACCACCACCTGATCGCCCGCACCGTCAAGCCTTCAAGCGATTTGAATAATTCGCGGATTATCGAGAAATTTGAGATAGAACGCACTTACTGGCATGAACAGGGTGTTGACTGGGGCATCGTCACGGAACGGGAAATCCCCAAGGCTTTGGCGCGAAACGTCGAATGGGTCCATTCCGCACTCGACCCGGCTGAGGCTCCCGGGATCAAGTCTGGTTACATTCCCTTTATCGAGAGCGCGCTGTTCGAAGAACTCGCCAATAACCCTTCAGCCTCTGTCGCCCAGGTCGGCATGGAAATCGACAGTCGCTTGGGGCTGAGGGGAGGCACAGCCCTATGGGTCGTGAAGCATCTCATAGCGAGCCGGCAATGGGAAGTGGACATGATGACGAGGATAGAACCCCATCAACCCTTGGCGGTGGTTCGTGCCGGAGTGGCGACGACGCTGGAGAGGATGCGCCAATGATCAATATCGTAGTCAACATGATAATCGAATGGTTGGACGCCGAAACGGAGAAACCGCTGCTGGAGCGGGTGCTCTGGATAGATCCCCATGGCGAAGCCATCTTCGTGATATCCATCAACGACCCTAAATCACTTCCACTCTTGCGTACTCGCTCCGAAATCGAGTCGGCATTACAACAAGAGATTGCAACACCCCGTACGGTTGATCCTTATTCTGCCCTTGCCGCTCCAAGCCAACAAATCCCAGCCAATCACCTGAAAGTGAGGGACAGGGTGTGGGACAGAATACGGGGCCTCGTCAGCCAAGAACCTGAGATTTATTTCGAAGAGCGACGTAAGCAGCTGATCATGAATGACCCTGTGGCTTCCAAGGGGGCGGTGGACAAGGTTTATAATTGCCTGCGCAAGTATTGGAAACGAGGGATGATCAAGAATGCCCTCCTGCCCGACTACGCCAACAGCGGCGCCCCGGGGAAACAGCGTGGGATAAGGGAGGGAAGGAAGCGCGGCCGTAAGCCGAAAGTGGTTCTGGTCAACCCGGAGTTCATCGGAGTCAATGTGGATGACGGCATCCGACGCATCTTCAACATCGCGTTCAAGCGCTACTACAACTCCAGAAAGAAGAACCCACTGAAGCGTGCTTATGACGAGATGGTCCGGAAACACTTCAATCTCGGACACCGCAACCAAAATGGACGTGACATACCTGTCACTCCGCCCGCCCACCTGGTGCCAACACTTGGGCAATTCGTCTACTGGTACCACCGCCAGAAAAATCTCGTCCATTCCATCGTGTCCCGCGAGGGGCGCCGTGCCTACGAACTCCGCCACCGGCCAGTGCTCGGTGACTCCACCCAGGCGGCCTTCGGACCTGGCTCCATTTACCAGATTGACGCCACGGTCGCAGACATCTACCTCGTAAGCCAGCTTGACCGCATCAGGATCATTGGCCGGCCAGTCATCTATTTCTGCATAGACGTGTTCTCCCGGCTGTGCGTTGGGCTGTACGTGGGCCTTGAGGGGCCCAGTTGGCTCACCGGCATGATGGCGCTGGCCAACACCACCGCCGACAAAGTCGGTTTCTGCGCCGAATTCGGCATCGAGATTTCCGCCGAGGACTGGCCGGGCGGTCTGCTCCCGGAGCAGATCACCGCCGACCGTGGCGAGTTCATCGGCATCTCGTCGGACCAATTGGTAGATGGTCTTAACATCACCTTCACGAATTGCCCGCCGTTCAGGGGCGACCTGAAGGGGATCGTGGAACAGTACTTCCGCCGGGCGAACGATACGTGCGTCAAGTGGATACCCGGAGCGGTCAGGAAGAGGGAGCAGGGCGAGCCGGACTACCGTCTGGACGCCACCCTCACCATAAGCGAGTTCACCAGGACTCTGATCCTTATGGTGATCGAGTACAACCTGTTCCACCGTATCGACGATTACCCAATGGGCAAGGACATGATGGGCGACGGAGTCGAGCCGGTACCGATCGACCTTTGGAATTGGGGGATAGTCAACAGATCGGGCCACCTGCGCGAGAGATCGCCGGACGCCGTCAAGCTGGCCCTTCTGCCCCGTGATTCCGCCACCATCACCCTGAAGGGCATCCGCTTCAACGGGATGTTCTACATTTGCGAGCGGGCCATCAGGGAGCAATGGTTCGTGAAGGCCAGGCACTCGGGAAACTGGGTCATGGAGGCGTCATACGACCCTCGAAAGCCGGAGGTCATCTATCTCAACCCCGGCAACGGGGTTCTCGAACCCTGCCAACTGCTTCCGCGCGACGAGCGGTTCAAGGACTTTCGCATCGAGGAGATACTCGAATACCAGGAGGTCCAGAAACAGAATTCCGCGCTGCATAAGTCGGTCAGGATGCAAAGCCGTGGGGAACTGTCGGCCGTCGTGGAAGCGGAGGTCGGCGAGGCCCTTGCGCGTACAGAGGAAGCCAAGGCGCGACAGGCGGGCGTGAGCGATAATGCCCGCCTCAAGGGCATCCGAAAGAACCGCCAGGATGAGAAAGAGCGCATTCGCGAGGAAGAGGCCTGGGACATGAGGGCGGATGGTGGGTGGCGTGATGGTCAGGGTCCCGCAGAGGTCGTGACACTCCCCGTGGAGGATGCGCTTGATGCCGCCGAATCCCTCACTGCGTCAAAACGGAAGAGGTTTCTGGAGGCAATTGAACGCTCAGAGAATGAGGAGGGCAACGCATGAGCCAGGATGTCTATCGAAACAAACGCCTTCTGGTTGGAGAAAGGTGTGCGGCGGCCTACTGCGAGAGTGACGAACCACTCTATAGGCACAACTGCTACATCGAAGCGTTGCCACCACCTCGCACCCCTGAGAAAACCTCCTCACTGGTCGGCAGGTATCCGGTCTATGACCCCAAGGAGCGAACTCTGCCGACATTGCGGCGCCTTGAGGCGGTTTACCGCATAGCGAAGTGCGTATTCCCCATGCCGGACTTCCTGGCGCTTGAGCAAAAGATCTCTCGCATGATCAGGAACGGGTATTTCGCCCGCAACCCCTTGGATGTGGAGTGGCGTCGCCAGTTGAACGCTGGCTTCCCTGATTCGTTCAAATCAGTCGGTGATAGCGAACCGATACCATTGATGCGTTCCTCAGCCGCCAGCATCGCCATCATAGGTCTGAGCGGGGTTGGCAAATCAACTTCGGTGGAGAGCATACTGGGCACGTACCCCCAGGTCATAGTCCACACGGAATACAACGGCACGCCGTTCGATCAGCACCAGCTTGTGTGGCTCAAGCTCGAATGCCCGTTCGACGGGTCGCTGAAAGGACTTTGCATGTGTTTCTTCGAAGCGCTCGACTCGATCCTGGGGACCCGCTATGCGGTTGAGTACTGCGGCAACCGCCAAAAGAGCACCGTCAACAACCTGTTGCCTGTCATGGCAAGGCTGGCGGCAGAGTTCGGCATCGGGGTCCTGGTGATCGACGAGATCCAGCGGCTCAACGAGGCGCACAGTGGTGGGTCACAGAACATGCTGAACTTCTTCGTCGAGCTCACGAACACGTTTGGGGTGCCCATCGTTCTAATCGGTACTTTCAAGGCGTTCAGCCTCTTCACCAGCGATTTCGCCATGGCGCGCCGGGTCGCGGGCCAGGGTGACGTGATCATCTCCAATCTCCAGAAGGATATCTATTGGAACCACTTCCTTGAGAAGCTCTGGAAATATCAGTGGACGAACGTGCCGACCGAACTCTCCAAAAAATTGAACGACATCATGTACTCGGAGTCACAGGGTATCGTCGACATCGCGGTTAAACTCTACATGCTGGCGCAATGGAGCGTGATCGGCGAGGAGGATGAGCGCCTCACACCAGCCAGGATCAGGGAGGTGGCCCGGGATAATTTCCATGCGGTGCGGCCTATGCTGCAAGCCTTGCGCTTGAATGATCCTGATGCCCTCGCCAAGATCAGCGACGTGATCCCGCAGGCGGAGCACCTTGACAAGTTTCTCACCTTGTCCACAAAGCGGGTGATGCTCTCCGGAACAGTCGACAAACTCGCCAACCAGGATCAGCCAGGACTCACGGACATGGTGGAGCGCATGGAGTCTCCTGTGAGCCAGATTGAGGCGATGCTAATCGCCGCTGGTCACCCAGTTTCCCTGGCACAAGAATGGGCTCGCCAAGCGGTTCAGCGCCACGCCAATTCAACCGACCTGAGGACAGCCACCAGTGAGGCGTTCAGAATCGCTGCCGAACACCTTTTACAGGAGCAAGGAGCGGTACAACAACCCAACCCCATGATCAAAACTACTAAAAAGCCAAAGCCTGTTCCCTTGAGCGGGGATTTGAGGGAGATTGTCAAGGTGGCCCTGAAGAAGAAGGAGCCGGCATACGACGCTCTGAAGGCCGCCGATGTCATAAAGCCCGCCACGGAATTTCTTAAGCTGGCGGAGGCGTGACATGCTCCCGTTTTTCCCCAGCCCATACCCCGATGAGTTGTTCTCTGGGATATGCTCCCGCTACCATCAGAGAAGCGGGCATACGAGCATTGGGGAGACATTACGTGACCTCTTCGATAACAGGCTGGCGACCGTCACGACGGATTTCCCGATGAACATACGCTTGGTGTCTGAGAAGCTCTCCCCGGCCAGCAAAAATACTCTGCCCCATCTGATCAATGCCCATACGCTGCTGCCGCTGTATCTCCCGTTTCTCCCCGAGAGCCGGGCCGCTAAAATAATCGATCTAATGACCCGCAAGACCACTGTCGGTAATTTCCACATGACCATCGGCGCCACAGCGAGCGCCATCCGCTCCATCGCCTTCCTTCGCTATTGTCCGGCATGCCTGCGCGATGATCGGATGAGTCGCGGGGAGCCATATTGGCACCGCAGCCATCAGGTGCCAGGCGTGGATGTGTGCCACCTGCATCAGGGCCGGTTGGTCGCCTCCACCGCGGCCGCCCATGGGGTCGGCAGCAAGCACGACCTGATTCCGTTGTCCGGCATTGCCGAAACCTGCGGCTCATCATCGGATGGACTCCATGGGCTCAGCCATCACGCATGGCTGGCCAGGTCCGCTCATTGGCTTCTGAACGTGACGCCTCCGATACAACCACAAGGCCTCGAACGGCTGCGCCACGGTTATCTGCTCCATTTGCGGCGGATCGGCCTGGCGGGCGCGTCATGGCGGCTGGAGTGGCATGAACTCATCAGGCAGTTTCTTGATTTTTACGGTCTTGAGTTCCTTGACGAGGTTCATAGCCCGCTCGCCTTGGGTAGTTCAGACAACTGGCTGCTGTCCATGCTGCACAAGCCCAGGAAGGCGTCCCACCCCTTGCGGCATTTTCTGATTATCAGGTTCCTAGACCTCGAGGTCGAGGAATTTTTCCATCGAGCTGCTGAGTTGGAGAATAGGCCCGGGTGGTATTCAAAAACTGTCAAGTGGCGCCTTGGCGATGCAGACACTGGTGATAGCAAGACGGACACCAAATCACTTGAGGAACACTCGCTTTATTCCCGTCGCGAGAGTTGGCTACGAGCATGCGCATTTAATCCGGTTGCCGGCGTGAGAGGCCTGCGTCGAATTTATGGCGCCGACTACTCCTGGCTTTACCGCCATGACAGGGAGTGGCTGCGCTCGCATTCGCCGCATAAGCCTCACCCCTCCAACAAGGTGAGGGTGGACTGGGACGAGCGTGACGCCTCGCTCGCGTCTCAGGTCATTGCCGTTGCAGCAGAGATCAAGAACAGCCAGGGGCGGCCCATACAAGTCACCGTGCGAGCCATCGGCATACGCCTTGGGGCCACGGCCTTGTTCGAAAAACTGATGGCCCACCTGCCAAGGACCGGGACCGCTTTGGCAACGGTCGTGGAATCCAGGGATGAGTTCGCGAGCCGTCGACTTCGGTTGGCGGCCGAGAGGCTTGGGCGGCAGGGCGAGCCTGTTCGTGCCTGGGAGCTCGTCAGGGCGGCCGGGCTCCGGCCGGAGTGCGTCACCCGTCTGGCTGAGGAAATAGGAAGGCTGGTGGCTTGACCAGCCGATATTATCGCTTCTGGAGGGAGAATGAACCTCAAGCTCGGATCTTGGCCATTCCCGGCCGGCATGCCGGCTCATCTTTGTTGGGTGAAGTCACCGAGGCAGGTCGGAAGGGATAAGCAGTGGCAGCAGAAGGTGCTGTTTCAGGGGCAGAACGGTATGTTCCATGAGCGCATGCTGCCATGGGGGGTGGTTCCCGCCCTGAAGCTCGGTGTTCAATTCGTGAATGGCGAGGTATCTGGGAGGTCTTCCGCCGGCGATGTGAAGGTTTTCAGGCTGGGCGATACCGCCACGTGCCGTTTCACGTCGAGCGACTACCTGAGAAACGAGTGGCTGGACAGGGTGCGGGAGTACCAGAGACAGCTGTTGGTTGAGCACTGCGTCTGCATCGAGGATGGCGAGACCAGACTGTGGATGCCGTGTATCGAGGTCGCCAGGGCGTTCTTCGCAATAAACAAGCAGTTGGCCTATCTTCTGCTGGATCCCATGGGGTTGTCGAAGATATGCTCATCCGAATTGGAGGGTGGCAAAGTGCGGGTACATTTCAACAAGGAGATGCCGGTGGCCTCGATCAACAAACTACTTGCCGCCCGCGTGGCCACGATCCGGCACCATGCCCCATGGGATGGCGCCTGGCGGCAGGTCTGGAACCGCTCAATCAAGAACCCCGGCGAGCCGACAGTGTATTCGCAGTTGTATTGCTGTCCACCGACAGTCAATGGTTCGACCTGGTCTGTCCGGGGTATCCAATGTGAAAACGGTTTCTTTGTGTTGGAGATCCGTGGGATCCGGACCCAAGCTAAGCTACCTTTCGACGAGGTGGCCTACACCCATCCCCATCTAACCTTCTCGCCTGATGGCGGGGAATCTGCTGAGGCTTGCGATGGAAGTGGGAGTGGTGGTGGCTCAAGGGAAGAGCACAGTGATGACGGCGAGATAGATTCGGGCACATTGCCGCCAAAGAGATCGCGCAATCCCCTTCACGGCCCCATGGCGGTCTCCTTCATGGAGTTCGGCAATGGCGTTAAGGTGTTGAGGCATTGTGGTGAGGGCTGGCCGAAACCGCGAAGGAGCAAAGTGCCTGAAGGCGGTGAAGGAGGAGAAGTGGAAGTAACCGCGACTAAATTGAAAGGGCCTGTGCGGGTTTCCCTGAATGACGATGGGGGGCTGGGAGAGATCCTGGCGGCCGAGTTCAAGCCCATTGAAGAGCTTGTGGACGTGCCACCTGGATTGAAGTCTTTCATCACTGCCGTCAAAGGGATGAAGAAAGTGAAGGTGGCGTGCACCATAAAGGCTGTTCCAGATGAGTCACCACTGGCGAAACTTCATGATGGCCAACGGCATTTCGTGTTGGTGCATGTGCGAGCGTTTGGGCGGTGGCCGGGGAAGGGGTACGTGCTGGAGATCGATTCATCGGATGGCCATAGGGTATCCACGTTGGTCTTTCTGCCTAAAGGTGATTTTCACGCCCTGGATACGGCCAATAAAATGTTGAAAGAATGCTTTGCCAAGGGGAGATATTGGACTTCGGATACCATCAAAAATGAAGAGACCGTGTTGAAGTATGAGCTGGTAAGGCATAGATTGCTTGAGCCGGTTCACTGGGGTGGCCGGTTACGTTCAAAGATAAACTTGTTGGATGGGGATATACCTGAAAATGCACGAATCAGTTTGATGGATCAATGAACGTAATGCAAATGACAAAATGTCATATGATCCATGAATGGTCTTGATTTCAAGATGCCTCGTCGGTATATTTGGCCGACTTTAGCGGACTTTGACTAATTCAGCGTTCACTTGAGATATTTTATGGTAATTACGGGGGCGGCATGTCTATTTCAGGTTATAGTGAATTCGAGGTTGACATTGAAAGAGTGTTGAGGGAGCAGTTGCCGATATTTTTTGAGGATATTAGCCCAGCGGCATTGACTCTGGAAAATATCGAAAAACTTCCTCCGGAAGGTAAGGGTGCTTACCTCCTGCTATATGACGATCTGCCCGTGTACGCGGGTAAGACTGATTACAGGCATGGATTCAAATCTCGGCTTAATCGTCACTTCAAGTCGGTACAGGATCGTAGGAATCTGGACCCTTTGAAAGTGTCTTTCAAAGCGGTCAGGATATTCGTGTTCTCCGCATTGGATGTTGAGAGCATCGTCATTGAGGAGCTAAGAAAGATAAACAAAGATTGGCTTAAATGGAATTTCTCAGGATTCGGGTCGAATGACCCGGGGCGTAAACGGGAAGGGCAAGAGCCGGCTAAGTTTGATGTGGACTACCCTATAGACGTAATGAAGTCGCTCCCGTACATCTCTAAAGGAAGCTACCTGGTCGCTGAGGTCTTGACAATCCTGAAAGATAACTTGCCTTATCTCTTACGGTGGCAGAGCAAGCCGAAGGGCCGTTCAGGTCATGACGATTTTCATGAAACTCATGTGGAGTTCCATGAAAACGGGATGACTGTATTGGGGGTAATGAAGTCGATTGTGGACGCATTGCCTGGGAATACATGGCAAGCGACCGTGTTCCCGGGAAGGATAATCCTGTATAAGGCAACAAAGGACTATGAGTTTACACAACATATCATAAAGAAGAGTTAGTTGCCTGACAGTATTGATGAAGGGAAGTCATCTTGCTAAAAGGTGGGCATCGCCTTTATGGTTGTGGCGAGCCATTTGAGGTTTTCCATGTTATTCGTCTCGCATTCCCAATATACAATGACTTTCCACCCTCTCTTTTCCAGTTCCAACCGAACACGCTTATCTCGATCAACATTGTCGCGGAACTTCTTCTCCCAAAACTCCGCTCTTGATTTTGGCGTCCGGCAGGAGGCGCAACCAGCGTGGCGATGCCAAAAACAACCATGGATGAAAACAACGCACCTCCGGGACGGAAATACGACATCTGGTTTTCCCGGCAGTGATTTGGCATGTATTCGGAATCGTAACCCTGAGCGGTGGAGGAAAGATCGAACCTTCAATTCTGGCGTTGTGTCCTTAGCTTTCACCCGAGACATCACTTCGCTTCGGGTGAGGGGACCCGTTGGAGGGAGCTTTCCTTTTTTTCTCATGTCCGAACTTGGCCTGAATGCTGATTACGCGGCATTTAGGAACTCCACCTCCTCATCACCATTCAATGCCTCCCTCATGTGACTTCCCACCGTTAGGGCGAGTTTTACCGGGACCGCGTTACCAAGCTGCCTCATGCTTTCCGTCCATGAACAAGGGAAAATGAAGTCATCTGGAAAACCTTGGAGGCGTGCCGCCTCTCTGACCGTGAAGTAGCGCACCGAACCATCGTCGCAAACCATCATGTTCTCACCACCAGGAACACCATGGCCACCCGCCTTTAGCGCTTTTGCGGGCTGATCAAGAGGGCTGCCGGTGTGTCCTGGATAAACCCTGGCACCCGCCTGGAAGATGTGTTTATTTCTGCCATTTGGTTCGCCAAGCCCCAAAAGGGCATCGCGGACTGTTACCCATGGTGACCCAACGGGTGGGGTTGTTAGTCTCCGTAATCTTTGAACTAGTGAACTGTCAGTAGCAGCTATTCGCCGATCAGTGGGAATAGGCATTCCATGTCTTGCCCAGTATTGACCCGTCACCCACTGATCCCATAAAAGCCTCTCACGTGAATGAGTTGGTTGGGGAAGGGCCAGTGGAATTCCGAGGTTTCTCCTGATGCCCATGATTATGACCCGATGTCTCTTTTGCGCGACGCCATAATCGGCAGTGTTCACCTTAAGCACCTTCACGTCATAAACGACTTCATCGGGAGAGCCGACCAACCTTGTGAGGTGTTCCTGATATGTCTCATGATCAAATTTTTCAAGATGTGGTGAGGCGAGATGGGCGATGATCCATGCGAGATAATCCGCGAAGGCGGTGCGCAACAACCCCTTCACATTCTCAAAAATGAATCCTCTCGGCGACAAGTCGCGCACAGCGCGGATGGCTTGTGGCCACATGTCGCGAGAATCCTCATTTCCAGTGTGCCTGCCGCCTATTGAAAATGGCTGGCAAGGTGGTCCACCCGCCACCAAGTGCGGTTCTCGATCGATTTCCCTCCAGTCAATTTTCCGAACATCTTCACAACGGATTGGCCAGTTTGAGGCATATTCAATTCCGCGAAGTTTGTTTTGGGTTATGGTTGCGCATGCGTCACCATTCCACTCTACCATCAGGTCATGTTCAAAACCGGCCATCGAAAGGCCCATCGCGAGCCCCCCGCACCCCGAAAAGAGTTCCACGCTTCTCATGGCGACAACCTCCTATTCCATTTCCAACGGCAAAAGCGGACCTCCGTCAGCCTCCTCGATGAAACGAACGATCGCCTTGCGTGCGAGCCAAGACATGGCCACATCATTTTTATCAGCTAATTCCTTTAATCTAGCATGTTGTTGCTTGGATAGTGTTATTGAAACGCGCCCGGAGTTTTTGCCGTCTTTACCCATTTTTTTGCCTCCCGCGGTATTCCGCGGCACTCCGCGGATATTTGCATTCTAGTTAATGTTTTTCTGAATGTCAAACTTTATTGATGATTATTTCATAGCATATCAATGTGACAGTAAGCGTCGTGCGGCTAGAAAAAATGTGAATTCTATATTCAACCGCTCAAGTACAAATTATACACACTTCGCGCAGATGACGTTCTCCCCTTAAACTGATCCAAAAAATTGTGTTAGACTTTCGGCATCCGAAAGGAGACACAATGAGAAAATCCAGGTTCACCGAGGAACAGGTTGCAGCAGCAGTGAGACAGGCCGAATCAGGGGTTCCAGTAGTAGATATCTGTCGGCGCCTGGGAGTCACTGAAGTCACCTTTTACCGCTGGAAGAAGCAATTTGCCGGTATGGGCGTGACCGAACTCAGAAAGCTACGTCAACTGGAAGATGAGAATCGCAAGCTCAAGTCATTGGTTGCCGATCTGACCTTGGACAAGCACATGCTCCAGGAGGTCATCGCAAAAAAGCTTTGAGGCCGGCACGCAAGCGGCAGCTGGTAGAGTTCCTCCGTGTAGCCTTTAAGGTGAGTGAGCGCCATGCTTGCCGGCTGA
>JARLHN010000014.1 GCA_031292255.1 Oryzomonas sp.
CTGAAAGGGCATATTGAAAGCTTTTCCCGTGGTATTACCGATCACGATAACCCCACCGGTCATGAACTACTGTCGGACGTCAACCCGATTTTTAACTGGGTCCGGCTCGCACAACGCATTCCGGTGCGGATCAAGATAGACGCGATACCCGACAATGTTCCGATTGCAGCAGGTATGACCTGTACCGTTATCGCACGGCAGCCCTTGCAGACGAAAAAGTCTGGTTCCATGAGGTGACCAATGCGAGTTCTCATCATCAAGACATCCTCGCTCGGCGACATCATCCACGCCTTGCCGGTCATAGATTACCTGCATCAGGCCGCACCCGGCATTGAAATCGACTGGGTCGTTGAAGAACAGTTCATTTCCGTGCTTGAGCACAACCCCAGACTGAACCGTATCTACCCCATCAAGACAAGGAAATGGCGCAAAGCTCCGTTCTCAGTGGAGACACGCAACGATTTGAAGGCCCTCAAAAAAGCTTTACGAAATCAGACATACGATTTTGTATTCGACATTCAGGGCAACTTGAAAAGTGGGCTGGTCGATTGGCTCAGCGGGGCACGTGAACGTATAGGATTCGGTATGGAAGTGCTCCAGGAGAAGATAAACTGCCTTTTCACAACCCGCCGGGTGCCAGTCAGCCGCAACATCGACCACCACATTACCAAGCGTTACCTGCGGGTAGTTAGCGCCCCGTTCTGCATGAATTATCCGAATAGTAACCTTACCAGCAATATCTTCTCCGCTCCAGAGGACGAAGCGGCCGCTGCACGTTACATGGCGAACTTGCCGAATGGTCTGGTATTTCTTTTTCAGATAGGAACCACCTGGAATACAAAATTGTGGTATCCGGCAGGTTGGACTGAATTGGCGCGGAGATTGACTGCCCAGTATCCTGGTTCGACCGTAGTGATAAATTGGGGAAACAATTGCGAAAAGAGCATTGGAGAACAGATTGTCCGGGATGCCGGCGATTCGGTGCGGTTGCTGCCGTGGTTGAGCATAAGAGAGCTTATCCCGATTATCAAGAGGGTCAGCCTCGTTGTCGGCGGTGATTCGGGGCCGTTATACCTTGCCGCTGCCGTCGGGACGCCGACTGTTTCCTATTACCGGGCTACCAGAGCTTCGAAATATGCTCCGCTGGGGAAACAGCATCGCGCCATACAGGCCGACATTGATTGTGCAGGCTGTCGCCGGAAATTATGCGACAGGGACGCTGAGTGCCGTAGAAGAATTTTTGTGCATTCCCTCTTTGAGGCCGTATCTGATTTGATTGGATATGACCTGAATGAAAGGATGAACCCCTGTTGCCCAACCTGAATCAGTCCTGGTCTGAGGAGATCGACGCCCCATGGGCGGAAAAGAACCCTTTCCGGACGAAAACTTATTAAGACGTTCAATCTATGACTTTCATTATAGTGCTACAGACACAAGTCTTATTGCCGTGAATGTGCTGAAAGTATGAAAGGACATCAATGCCATATTTGAGATTCAAGGGATTCGAAGAGGAGTTCCTGTGGCGGGTGGCTCCTGTGCTTGTGGAGGAATTTTCCCGTATAGCTGCTGTCCCAAGTGAAATTGTAAAGATTGAGCTGTTTGGCATCACGCAGATAACGGCTACGCCCCGCTCGCTGGAAGTGCTTATGTTCCCGCGGAAACAAGAAAAGCATGACCACATTGCGAGGGCTCTTTATGACCTGCTGAGCAATTTTGGGTATACGGATGTCCACATCTTCTTTGTGTTGCTCACCCCAACCCTCTATTACAAGGAAGGGATTCCCTTGAAGAATATTAGCTGGCTACCCTGAACTGGCTGAAAATGAAGGTATTTTTTCATTAGTAATGCCCATCGGAGAGATCTATGCAAGAACCGACATTCTCTATAATGCCTATTCATTTCTTCCTGATTGTTGCAGCGCAGATGCTGAGCGCATTTGCAACATCGTGGTTTTATTATCGCTCGCACTGCAAATGTTGGGACGCGGCTAACCATTGCCAGGCGCTGTTGCCGCAACAGGAGTTCCGGCCATGAAAGACCTCAAAGCCTATTTTTCTCCCTACAACTATCCGGCACTGCGCGATATGTTGATGCTGCTGGTTGTCTTCGGCAGTGCCTTTTTCATATTTCTTGGCAATACCGGTCTTATAGAACCAGATGAAGGTCGTTATGCTGAAGTCCCCCGCGAGATGATGGAAAAGGGTGATTTTATTACACCGACGCTTAACTATGTAAAATACTTTGAAAAACCTCCTCTGCACTACTGGCTGAATGCCATCTCGTTCAAGCTTTTCGGGTTGAACGAATTTGCCGCCCGGTTTGCCGGCACATTGGCTGGGCTTTTGACCGTGCTGCTCGTCTACCACACCGGCCGCAAGCTGTTCGGCAGGCGTGAGGGGCTTTTTTCGGCATTCATCCTGGGTACCTCAACCGGATTCCTCGCCCAGTCCCGCATCAATCTGACCGATATGACATTGACCTATTGCCTGTCGATGGCTCTGTGCTGCTTCATTATCGCGGCCGATGATCGTGAACAGCATAAAAACCGCTACTATTATTTGTTTTACTTGTTCTCGGCCCTTGCTGTGCTTACGAAAGGGTTGATCGGGTTTGTCTTTCCTGCAGGTATTATTTTTGTCTATATAGCCGCGACCCGCCGTTGGCATCTGGTGAAAGAAATGCGCCTGGCCGGCGGTACCGGGCTCTTCCTGGCAGTGACGGTCCCCTGGTTTGCACTGGTATCGCAGCGCAATCCGGAATTTATCCGCTTTTTCTTCATCCATGAACACTTCGAGCGTTTCCTTACGAAGGTTCACGGCCATTATCATCCGTTTTGGTTCTTTATACCCATCCTTTTGGCGACCATGTTCCCTTGGTCGGTGTTCGCTGTTCGGGCCGTCGTGCTGGCCTGGAGTGAACGGCGGCAGCGGGATGGGGGCCACCTTTTGTTTCTCTTGGCATGGGCAACGCTCATTTTTCTCTTTTTCTCAGCATCGGACTCCAAGCTGGTCCCGTACATCCTCCCTGTTTTTCCTCCCTTGGCTTTACTGGTGGGAAAGATGTTTTCAGATGTGATGGTCCGGGAAGAAGGGCAATTGTTCCGGCCGGAAAATGTCGCTCTGCGCGTGCTCCTCATTCTGATGGCGATCGTGGCGGTCGTTTATCCCCATGTGCGGGATCTTGCGCCGGTTCTGACAGGAGCGGGGGTGGTCCGGCCCGGCAGCTCGCTTTTGACGAAACAACCGATTCTATCGCTGTCGGGCGGCGTCGTTGCCGCCTGCCTGTCAATGTTCATGGTGGCGGCTATCTGGCTGGGTTGCCACAAAAAAGATGTTTTAATCTTGTTCGTGGGACTCTGCCTCAGTTCCTATTTCCTGGAAACAACCGGACTTCAGGTGTTTATGGATGGAATTGAGTACAGGAAATCGTCGAAAGAGCTTGCACGATTGGCAGGTCAGATAACGCCGCCTGACGGCAGTCTGGTTTCATTCGGCTACGAGCAGTCTCTGCCGTTTTACACCGGCAGGCGGGTGGTCGTCGTGGGGAACAAAGGAGAACTCGAGTTTGGAAGCAAACGGGGGGATCAGGAAAACTGGTTTATTGAGATACCTGATTTCAAACGACTGTGGCAGGGAGGGCAGCAGGTTGTAGTTCTTCTGAAACAAGCGGACTACGAGCAGATTGCTCCCCAACTTGTTCCTGCTGCCATGATCCTGGAACACAAAGGCAAGAAGGTGCTGATCTGCAACCGGACCATACCAGCAGCATCAAGACCTTTATTTTCAGTGAGCCTTGATGGCAACAGCGCTAACCGCGGTGGTACATCGTCATGGTTTAGATAGCACAGAACTTCGATAATTGTTTCAGTTGCCGGCCGGCACCTCCTACATGGTTGCCTAAATCCACGTGCCCTCAGCGCTGGCCGGTTTTTCATGTCCGAGGGCAATGCTGGAAGGGGCGGAATCTGCGCTACGGCGTTCAAGGTTCCAAGCAGAAAAGACTGGTCAGGGGACACCCTGGCCTGTCTTTTCTGCTGATTTTTCAAAAATAAAATTTCACTATGTTAAAGGTTGAGAGTTGTGTGTGTTCTGGTTCAGGCCATAGGCCATTTTACAATTGGATACGTGCGAGATTTGGGAAGAATGGGACGGTTTCTTCTCAAATCCTTTTACATGATTGCGTGCCACCCCGGCAATCCGCGCACCATACTCAAGCAGATGCGGTTCATCGGCACCAAATCCCTGTTCGTTGTGGTGCTGACCGCCGCCTTTACCGGGATGGTGCTGGGCTTGCAGGGGTATTACTCGTTGGCCAAATTCGGTTCAGAAGGGATGTTGGGAACCGCCGTGGCTCTCTCTTTGATCCGTGAACTGGGGCCGGTTTTGTCTGCCCTGATGGTTACCGGCCGGGCCGGCAGCGCCATTACAGCAGAGATAGGCATAATGCGGATCAGCGAACAGATCGATGCCCTTGAGACTATGGCGTTGGACCCATTCAAATATTTGGTGACCCCTAAATTCATAGCCGCTGTGATTTCGCTGCCGCTTCTCTGCGCTATCTTCGATGTTGTCGGCATATATGGCGGCTGGCTGGTGGGGGTCAAGCTGCTGGGGGTCAATCCCGGCGCTTACTTCTATGAAATGGAAAAATCCGTGGTATGGCGCGATATCTACTCCGGGATCATTAAGTCGCTCTCATTCGGAATGATTATTGCCTGGGTCGGCTGCTATAAAGGCTATTTTGCCGGCCATGGCGCCGAAGGCGTGTCGAGAGCCACCACGGAATCAGTCGTGTTAACCTCCATCACAATTTTGATATGGGATTATTTCCTGACCTCAATACTATTATGATTATCCTGCACGACATACATAAGTCCTTCGGCATTCAGAAAGTGCTTGACGGTTTCAGCCTCGACATCCCAACAGGACGAATTACAGCCATCATCGGCCCAAGCGGCGAAGGGAAAAGCGTCCTGCTCAAGCATATCATCGGCCTCCTGCAACCGGACAGCGGCATGATCAAGGTTGATGGTGAAAGTATTCTGGGCTTACGGGGTTCACCGTTGAACCGTATCCGTGAAAAGTTCGGCATGCTGTTCCAGAATGCAGCCCTGTTTGACTCCATGACCGTGTTCGAGAACGTGGCCTTTCCACTTCAAGAGAAGACCACCTTGGGGAAAGCCGAGATTCGTAAACGGGTGCTGTCGGTCCTGGAGAATGTGGGGCTGAAAAATGTTGAGCACAAGTTCCCGGACGAACTTTCCGGCGGTATGAAAAAAAGGGTTGGCCTGGCGCGGGCTGTAGTGCTCAGCCCAAAGATCATTCTCTTTGACGAACCGACCACCGGACTTGATCCGATCAGCACGCGGACCATACATAACCTGATCAGGGAAACACATGCCAAATTCGGATTTACCGCAGTGATTGTTTCCCACGAGATTCCGGAGATATTCGATATTGCGCACAATGTTGCCATGCTCTTTCGCGGCAGGATACTCCAACAGGGAACGCCGGACGAAATCATGAATTCGACACACCCGGCCGTCAAACAATTCATAAACGGGAGCCTTGACGGCCCCATTCATATGATGTAGCAGGCCATGAAACCAACAATGAGGTTTAAGGAACGTATGAACACAGCAAAACTGGAAATGATGGTTGGCGGGTTTATGATCATCGGAGTCCTCTGCATGGGGTATCTCGCGATCGATCTCGGCAGGATGGAGCTTGTGGGCGGCAATTATTACACGATTTCGGCGAAATTCGATACGGTCTCAGGACTAAAGCCAGGTGCCAGGGTGGAAATTGCCGGCGTGGAAATTGGCAAGGTCGAGCGTATCGTCCTGGATTCCAAGGGGTGGGACCAGTCACTAGCCTACCTCAAGATCAAAAGCGGCACAAAAATCAGCGATGACGCGATCGCTTCCGTTCGCACCAGCGGCATCATCGGCGATAAATTCATTAAGCTGAAGCCGGGCGGGTCCGACCACTTTCTTAAAAACAACGATACGATCCGGGAAACCGAGTCCGCCATTGATATAGAAGAACTGATCAGCAAATTTATTCACGGAAAGGTATGAATACTAAGGACGCATTATGAAGACATCATTTTTACCACTCCTGATCGTTGGGGTATTCTTCACCTCAATCTCAACCAGTCATGCAGCAGAGGATGCAATACCTTTGAAACTTGTACTGGGACTGGATGATTGCATTCGCATGGCTCTCAAATCGCCCCCTGAACTGGGTGAAGCCCAGGCGGACATCGAACTCTCCACAAGCAAATTGAATGAAGCCAAATCCTACCGCTACCCTCAAATAGACGTAATAAGCCTGTTCGGACCGGCTCCCCAAGCACATGCTCGGGATATTACACCCACTATCGCCACCGACAGACAAACCAAGCTCAGCGGACTGACCTGGTTTACCAGCGCTGACGCCACGTTGATCCAGCCTCTCTACACCTTCGGCAAGATATCCGAGAACATGAAGGCCGCCACCCACGGCATTGAGGTGGACCGTGCCCGCAAGGAACAGCGCGTCAACGAGATCGCCCTCCAGGTGAGGGAGTATTATTGGGGGCTGTTACTGGCGAGAGAGCTGAAAGAAGTGGTGCTGGAAGTTCAGGAAGACTTGGCCAAGGCGCGGGAAAAAGCGCAAACGCTTCTCGATGAAGGGTCTGAATCGGTAGATCAAGTGGATATCTTCAAGCTGGATGCATTTTCCGGCGAAGTCGCCAAACTGCGGGAAGAGGCGACAAAGGGTGAAAACCTTGCCCTGGCGGCACTCAAAACGCGCCTTGGACTCCCCGCCTGCACCTCCCTTGACATCAGCAGCGAGCGGCTGGTCATGGAACCAGAGGTTGTTCCGCCCTACGACAGTTTCGTGGAAAAGGCTCGTTCACGACGACCCGAATTCCATCAGATCGCCGAAGGTCTCAAGGCCCGCGCCGCCCTGGTGGAGGCGGCCAAGGCCAATTATTACCCCGACATCTTCCTGGGAGGCCTTTTCTCTTGGGCCTATGCCGCCGACCGGGACCGCATCGACAACCCTTACATCACAGATCCGTATAAACACGTTGGTGGTGGCGCCGCTTTGGGGCTCCGCTGGAAGCTGGACTTCGGCATAACCGGGGCCAAGGTGGCCGGCGAACAGGCTCAATACGACCGCCTGCTCAGCACCAGAGAATTCGCCGAGGCCAATATCCCTCTCCAAATCAGGAAATTCTACCTTGACCTGAAGGAAGCGGAAAAGAGTGTTACGGAATCTCAGGTGGCCTACTCCAATGCAAAAAAATGGGCGGTGGCTGCTTTGGCAAACTTCGATTTCGGCGTAGGACCCGCCAAGGAGATCTTCGACGCCCTTCAAGCCTATGCCCGTATGCGCGCCGCATATTTCCAATCCATATACAATTATAAAATCGCCAGGGCAAACCTGGATTACGCCATCGGTGAACCTCCGTTGGACTAAACAAAATAAAGCTGGAGGAATGAGAATGTTAAAAAGTTGTGCAGTCGTTATCATGGCCGGAATATTTCTGACAACCAATGCCTTTGCCGGAGCCACCGACGAGGTCAAAAAAACCGTGGATGAGGTGGTCCGCATCGTTTCCGACAAAAACATGAAAAAGCATGGACTGGAACGGCGCCAGGCACTCAAAAAGACAATCGGCGCTGTCTTCGACTATTCGGAAATGGCCAAGCGTTCGCTCGGCAAACATTGGAACCAGCGCAGTCCGGCCGAACGCAGGCACTTTACCGCTCTTTTCGCATCGCTTTTGGAAAACTCCTATGCCGGCAAGATAGAGTCCTACAACAATGAGAAAATCGTGTACTTGAAAGAAACGCTCGATGGGGACTATGCTGACGTGAAATCCAAGGTCATAACCCCGAAACGCGACGAATATTCACTGGACTATCGTTTGATCAAGGAAAACGGGAAGTGGATGGTGTATGACGTGGTCATAGAGGGGGTCAGTCTGGTTTCAAACTATCGAGATCAGTTTAACAAGATTGTTACCGCAAACGGCTACAACGAACTTGTTAAAAAACTCCAGACTAAGGCAAATGAGTTTAAAGCCTCATAAAATGTATCTTAATTTATCATTTGAATCAAACCAGGTTGAAATACGGTACATACGCAATATTATTTTGTATTAACAGCGCCTTCTTTTACCGCCAATAGCACGGCTTATCATAAACATGACAGGTAGTTAACCTTAATTAACTGCTTTAAAATTAGATTAACAGCCATAAACGTATAAAATGTTTATTTCTACCCCAGTGTTTTATAAGGCTCAGTGCAAAAGGAAGTGGAAATAAGGAGGTTTCAAGATGGCTCATCTATATAGCCCGCTTCGGGTTGGTCCTTTGAGGTTGAAAAATCGCTTGATCATGCCGCCCATGGCGACGGCGCAGGCGGATGCGGACGGAAAGGTCAGCCCGGCCTTGCTCGACTATTATGCAGAAAAGTCGGCTGGCGGCTTTTTCTCACTGATTATCATTGAGCACAGCTTCATCCAGGCTGCGGGAAAGGCCAGCAATAATCAGCTTTCAGTTGCCGAGGACCGCTATATTGCCGGATTGCAAAGACTTGCGGAAACCATTCACCGCAATGGCACGAAAACCGTGATGCAAATCAATCACGCTGGAAGCGCGACCACGATGGATATTGCTGGCACGGACCCGGTCGGCCCATCGGTTATCAAAAATCCCCGCATCGGTTGTATTCCCCGCGAGCTTTCGAAAGTTGAGCTGGCTGGAATTGTGGACGCCTTTCGTGGAGCGGCCGGACGCGTGAAAAAGGCCGGGTTTGACGGGGTGGAAATCCATTCTGCCCATGGTTATCTGCTCAATCAGTTTTTTTCGCCGCTCACGAATCAAAGGTCCGATGAGTATGGCGGCAATGTGTTTAACCGCATCCGGCTTCATCTTCGGGTGATCAGGGCGGTACGGGCAGAGGTGGGAGAGAGCTTCCCCATCTTTTTGCGGTTTGGGGCCTCTGATTATATGGACGGCGGGACGACAATCGAGGACAGCCGGAGTGCGGCCTGTGAATTTGTGGCAGCAGGCGTCAATGTACTTGATATTTCCGGCGGGTTTTCCGGCTATGTCGCCCCCGGCCACGGTGAGCAGGGATACTTTGCCCCCATGAGCGAGGCGATTAAACAGGTCGTGTCCGTCCCCGTCATTCTCACTGGAGGCATCGTTGAGGCCGCTGCGGCGGAACAACTGCTGGCGGAGGAAAAGGCCGATCTGATCGGTGTGGGCAGAGCCGTATTGCGCGATTCGGACTGGGCAAAAAAGGCCCTTCACAGCCTTGCCATGAGTCACCTTTGAGAAATGTCCACCGCCCGCGCCCTATTTGAGGAGAGCTTCATGTTTGACATCGAACAAAGTGTTGGATTTGGGCTCTCCAAGGCACGTCAATGCATTTCAGCCGTTTTTAAGGAAGAGTTCAAGGACTACGGTATCACCCTGCGGCAGTTCATGCTGTTGGCATTTCTCTGGGAAACAGATGGCTTGTCCCAAATAGAGCTCGCCAGGAAAACCGATATCGACAGGGCAACCATGGTCGGCATCATCGACAGACTGGAAAAGGCTGAAATTCTCCGGCGCACCTCCTCCGCTGAAGACCGCCGTGCCCACCTGGTATGGCTTACCGAGAAGGGCAGGCGCCTGGAGCAGGATCTTTGTCGTACGGCACACAAGGCCCAAGACAGAATCAAGGAGCGGATGACGCCGGGGGAATATAAACAGCTAAAACGGTTGCTCCATAAACTGTTGTTGCTCCGGTGATTAAACAGGCGGATATTTTCTTGTGCCACACAACGCAAGGCGTAGGAGTTCTGCGATTTTGCCCCCGCAGACCGTTGGAGCGTGTCGTTGTCAAACCAATAAGAATGAGAGTCCACGAAGGAGGCAGGTGTGCGCAATGATGTTCTGAAGGTCATAGAGGACCGGCGCAGTATCAGGGTTTTCGATGATAGGGATATCTCCGAATCCGACATCCAAACCGTGTTGCAGGCTGCGAACCAGGCCCCATCCGCGCACAACCAGCAATCCTGGCGATTTGCCGTTGTCAGCGGGATCAAGAAACAGAACCTGGCAAGCCTGGTCAGCAAAAAGGCGGGGGAATTCCCCAAAACCTCGGCAGCGCTTCTTCGTATGGCGGCACGGAGTATATCCAGTGCCCCTGTTGTCGTAGGGGTCATCAATACGGGTGAAATGGTACGGCATGCCACAGGTCTTTTCAGCTTGGACACGGATGATGCCCGCGACTTTTTCCGCACCATGGAGATTCAAAGTTCTGCCGCTGCGGTGGAAAACCTGCTTCTGGCGGCAACATCCCTCGGGATATCTTCCGTGTGGCTTGGTGTGCTTTTTATGATAAAGGACGATGTCTTAAGCTTGCTTGAGGAACCTGGGGGAGAATTTATGGCTATCGTTGCCCTTGGTTATAGTGAAAAAAAGAGGATGCCGCCGCCCAAGAAATCCCTTGAGACAACGGTTCGCTATTTGTAGTTCGGTTTGCGCAAGACAATCAAATGCAGATCGTTTCGGAGTCACGATTAAAGGAATGCTTGATATTCGCTGCAAGACCATTGATGGCGGCAAGGCGTTGACACAGTTGCAACAACGTGCAGCCATTACAAATAACGATTAGCGTTTGAGTTCTCACGTGGCGTTTATGCAGAATGCCAATTCCATGGGGAACAATATGGCTTTATTGCTGCGCACAGATCCCTTGGAACATCTACAAGGAGGAAACCATGGAATCATCCAGAATTACTCTCTATATGGTCATTGCGCTGATTGTTGCGGCAATCGCATTTTATATTCTGGTCCAAGAAGCGCCTTCAGACTGCCCCGCTAACCTGATTTACCTGCTTTTCAGGCATTAGTCACGCTGGTTTTGTTATTGGTAAAAGGCAAACAGTGTTAAAGTATGCGCTGGCGGGCATCATAACGATATTTTCTAATCGAAAGAGCAGATGAGGAGGTGTTTTTGACCGATCAAAACAAGCATCCGGATGGCGAGTTGCTTCTTCGCACATCGCCGAGGCCAAGTGACACAAACATGAACGGCGATATCTTCGGTGGCTGGATCATGTCGCAAATGGATATTGCCGGCGGCATGATGGCCATTGAAACAACGGGAGGACGAGCGGTCACGATCGCAGTCGATGCCATGAAATTCATCAAGCCGGTCAAGGTCGGCGACGTTGTCTGCTGTTACGGCAAAGTCGTCAGGATCGGAAATACATCCATCACCATCAGGTTGGAGGTGTGGGTGAAACCGATTCTACGTGAACTGAATACCCGGGAAGAAGATGGGCTCTTCATGGTCACCGAGGCCTCGTTTACCTATGTGGCTGTTGACCACGAAGGACGGAAACGAAGTATTTCGAACATACCAAAATGATTCATCGCGGGGCGGGTATCAGGCCCGATTACCCCGAAAAAGGGGAACAAAGGTTCTACCGGTGTCCGGACGCCTGTCCCGCCGACCGCCGCATCACAAGTGCGAGGCCGGTCGGCATCAGCAACAGGCTGGAGCGGGTTGGGGGTATCCGGCAGTAATCGTAGTTTCTCATGTGCCCTCCCCAAAAAACGCACTTTAACTGAGAATGTCAGTCCAATGCCGCTAATAGTTTTGGTCAACAACAAATGACTTAACGAGATTTCAAGGTATAATTTGTACCGTTGAAGTTGTCTCCAGTCAGGGTATGAATTCAATTGTAAAAATGGGGAGGGCACCATGTCAGAATTTGTCAGTCGCCTTTTGGGCGAGATCGTACAGATGCTGCCGATGGTTGAGTCCATCTACAAGGATATCCATCAAAATCCCGAGTTATCTTTGCAAGAGGTGCGTACCGCTGGCATCGTTGCGCAGAAGTTACGCGAAGCTGGTTACGAAGTGACGGAAAAGGTCGGCAAGACCGGGGTGGTCGGCATCTTGAAAAATGGCGACGGTCCTACGGTCATGTTGCGTGCGGATATGGACGCTTTGCCGATGAAGGAAAATACCGGAGTGCCTTACTCAAGCAGTAAGGAAGTCGTAAACGCCAAAGGCGAGACTGTACCCGTGGCACATTCCTGCGGGCATGACATGCATACCTCATGGCTGGTCGGCGCGGCCACGGTATTGTCCCTGAAACGCGAAACCTGGCACGGCACGCTCATGGCGGTGTTTCAACCGGCGGAAGAGACCGGGCAGGGGTCACAAGCCATGCTCGATGACGGTTTTATTCAGCGTTTCCCTAAACCTGACGTCATCATGGGCCAGCATCTGCTACAGTATCGCGCCGGCACAGTGGGCTGTCACTCCGGGCAAGTTCTGACGTCTGGCGATAGCTTTTTGGTACGTTTTTTCGGTAAGGGAGCGCACGGCGGTATGCCACAAAACGGAATCGATCCGATAGTGATGGCCGCCTCGGCTGTCCTGCGCCTGCAGACCATCATCAGCCGCGAGATTTCCCCCCAGGCACAGGGTGTGGTGACGGTGGGTGAATTTCATGCCGGCACAGCGGAAAACATCATTCCTGCCGAGGCTTATATAAAGCTGAATGTGCGGACCACGGACAAAGGCGTTCGCGATCACGTGCTGGCTGCAATCAAGCGGATCTGCATCGCCGAGGCCCATGCATCGAATGCGCCGAAAGACCCTGAGTTCGAAGAAATCAACAATTACCCGCTGACCGTCAACGATGCCGAAATGGCGAAAAAGGTTATAATCGCGTTTGGCGAACAGTTTGGCGACCAGTTTATCGATATACCATCCCAGGGGGCCAGCGAAGACTTCGGCCGTTTCGGGAATGCCTGGAATTCCCCTTATACATACTGGTTCGTCGGCGGCTGCGCGCCCGAGAAGTATGATAAGGCGGTGCAAGAGGGGACAGTGGCGCAACTGCCCGGTCCGCATTCACCCTTTTGGGCGCCCGCCCTGCATCCCACATTACAAACCGGTATTGAAACCATGCTGACCGCTGCTGGTGTCTGGTTGGCCAAATAGATCGATGTGGTGATCGTTGCAATGATTGTCATCCTCAAGACTGTTGCGCCCGGCAGAAAGACCGGAACCTGAGCTGGAGGTGTCATGGAACCCGCTGGGCTTATGATGGTGAAAAAGGAACTAACGGTGGACCGGATCGTGCTGGTGCTTGATCTTGTCGGTACTTTTGTCTTTGCGCTCAGCGGAGCTATGGCGGCGGTCCAGCGCCGGCTGGATCTGTTCGGCGTGCTGGTACTGTCCTTTGCGGCAGCCACTTTCGGCGGGATTGCCCGCGACCTGTTGATCGGAGCGGTGCCTCCGGCGGCGATCAGTAACTGGCGTTATCTGGTAGTGTCGCTAGTTGCCGGAATCATCACCTTTTACTGGCATCCTGCCATCAATCGGTTGATGAATCCCGTTCTCATCTTCGATGCCGCCGGATTAGGGCTCTTCGCGGTCGCCGGAACGCATAAGGCCCTCTCCTACGGCCTCAATCCGGTTATGGCGGCACTTCTTGGCATGTTGACGGGGATCGGCGGGGGCATGGCGCGCGACGTGCTATTGACTGAGATTCCGGTGGTCTTGCGAGCCGAACTTTATGCCGTTGCCGCTTTGGCTGGTGCAGTCGTGGTTGTAGGCGGTAACATGCTGGGGCTTTCATTCACCATGGTATCTATCGTGGGGGCGGCCCTTTGCTTCTGGCTCAGGTTCATGGCCATCCGCCACGGTTGGCAGCTCCCAATCGCCCGCGGTCTCAAACAGCCTGTCGAGGAAACGACGTCTCCACACGACAGCAAGGACGATAGCGTGAATATGCCTTGATATCCCTTTCTGGTGATGTGAAAGCATGTGTTCCCGCACGTGCGGTGATGAACCGTCCTCAACACCGAAAACACGCGAAACCTTGGGGTGATGAACAGGCTTGGCAGAGGGTACAGCTTTGAAGCACACAGAGTCGTAATTCTCTTTACAGGGGGAGTCTGTAAAGTCAAGAAGCCGATGTTCCAACTCCTATGGTGTGTACCACGACGGGGGATAACCATTTGCCCCTCTTTTTCCTGATATCTTTGTGTGTAGCCTCCAGCTTAGTGCAATATTTTGCACTTATCACATTAATAGCAATATATTGCGTTAACATTTTGCAGTATATGCCGACCAGCGGAAATGAAACATCATAACTTATTGATATATTGTAAATGGTAATGTTGGCATAATTGTAGCATTTGATAAATAATACCAATGCCGGAGCAGACCCTTTTGGTAAAGGTTGTTTAACCAGGACCACTGGATAAATTATGAAGTAAAGGAATTTGCCAGATGCACTTTTTATGGCTCACAACACATAACTTACCGCATTGGTCGGCATATTTATATTGATTATCAATGGCTATAGGAGTCTATTCTGCCTCCCTATAAATTAGACACATGCGTTTTTTTAAATATTGTGTTGGTGCTCGTTCTAAGTGGCTGCGCCAGCTTCCCAAGCAGTATCTCGCCCAAATCACATCTACTTGATCCAAATAAGTTGAATGCCGGCAGCTTGCTCAAGTCCGCGGCGACACCGCCAACATCCTGGCCATCGCAGCAGTGGTGGAAGTCGTACGACGATCCGCAGCTCGACCGTCTAGTGAACGAGGCGACGTCGGGGAACCCGTCCATGCGCATCGCTCAAGCCCGCATTGTGAAAGTGCAGGCGCTCAGCGGCATTGCCAAAGCGAACCTGTTGCCCTCTGTCCAAGCGGATGCCGCCTTTACCCGAGAGCAGTTCACCGAGAATCAATTCATTCCGCCACCCTACGCGGGCAATTGGGCATGGGATAACATTGCAACGGTTGACCTCATCTACGATCTCGACCTTTGGGGAAAGAACCGTAGCGCCCTTACCGCCGCGTTGGACTATGTGCAGGTGGCAACTGCCGAAGCCCAGGAAGTTCAGCTCGCC
>JARLHN010000015.1 GCA_031292255.1 Oryzomonas sp.
ATGGAACGATACAACCAGCACTGGCTGGTGGAAAAACTTGGATTCAGAAGCCCTAAACAAGCCTTGAGCGACTTCTACAACGATCAACTCGAGGCAGCAGCATGACTCTTATCTTGTGTCCAAGGCACCGGGCGCGCTACAAAGACTATGAATTCCCAGCAGTGTCCCGCTGTTTCATATGATTAAAATGATAATACAAGCCTTTAATGAAGAAGATAAACAGGAGAAAGCGAAACAGAAGTGCGCAAAGTCCCGAAGCGAACTTTATGGCAAATTTAATGCGAGGAAATCATTGAAGGAGCCGGCGGAAAAGGCGGAACATAAAATGGTCATCTATTTGTAGGTTGTTATTCCTTCGCGGATTGCAAACTTGGTCAGTTCTGCAATGCTGTACAGGTTCAATTTGTTCATTATGCTGATTCTCTGGTTTTCAATGGTCTTCTGGCTGACATCCAATTTGAAGGCAATCTCCTTAGCGTTCATGCCGTCGGCAAGAAGCTTAAGCACCTCCCGCTCCCTGGCGGTCAGCTTGTCATAGGGGGAACGTTCAACATCGGGAACGCGTTGCAGAAACTCCTTGAGCAGCAGATGCGTTATTTGGGGGGGTAGGTACGGTTCACCAGAGGCCACGGTTCGAATGGCCATCACAAATTCAGCATAGGCCGTATCCTTTAAAAGATAGCCTGTGGCTCCTGCTTCGAGTACCTCTACCACAAAACGGCGGTCACTTTCCATGGACAGCGCCAATACCCTTATTTTATCCGTTTCCGAGGTGATTTTTCGCGTGGAGTCTATTCCGTTCATGCCCGGCATGGTAATGTCCATTACTATTACGTCAGGTTGATGCTCCCGTGCCTTTTGCAGTGCTTCATTGCCGTCGCAAGCCTCGGCAACGACCTCGATGTCCGATTCCTTTTCCAACAAAGCTCGCAAACCTTCACGGAAAATTGCATGGTCATCGGCTATTAAAATTTTCAAGTTCATGACGATCTCCAAGGAAGTCAGGATGTTTCCAGCGGGACCATCATGGTGACGCTGGTGCCCTTGCCGGGCTCTGAATCCAGAATAAAGCATCCGTCCATGTAATTGATTCGTTGTTCGATATTAAAGAGGCCAAAGCAGTTGGTCCTGGTATGCTGGGTTCTTGCGGCCTCAACATCGAAGCCGATGCCATTGTCTTCAACGGAAATGATAATAAAGCCGGATTCCCTCTTGAGAGATACTTTCGCGGTTTTTGTGCCCGCATGTTTTGCAACATTCTGGAGAAGTTCCCGGATTGACTGAAAAAGTGCCGAGCGGATCTCATATTTTAGTGGCTTGGGTTCCTTGTCGTCAAAAAAATCCACGTGCAGTTCCAGGTTCTCGCGCATCTCTTTCCCCAACCAGCGTACTGCTGCCTCCAAGCCCGCTGTGGACAGTATAGGTGGCCGCAACTGAAACGTCAGCGATCTGATGTCCTGGATTGACTGGTCGATCAGATCGGTAATTTCCAGGACTTCATTCGTATTAATGTCGGAAGGTGATAGTTGGGCCAATTTGTCGATTTTCATCTTGCCGAGCAGGAGGCGATGACCGACATGGTCGTGCAACTCTCCGGCAATGCGAGCTCGCTCACGTTCCTCGGCAATTGACAGTTCGTTGGCCAAGGTTTGGACTTTGATCTGTTGGGCGCGAAACTCTTCTTCTTTTCGCTTGCGCTCATCAATTTCGTTTTGCAGCTTCCGATTGGTCTGAAGCAGCGAAGCGGTTCTCTCCGCCACTTGAAGTTCAAGATCATCACGAGTTTTTTTCAGCTCCAACTTAGCCTGTTTGAGCAAGTTATTAACCCTTGAGACTTCTTCGCAGCGAGTGAAGATCTCTGCCGCCATCTGTTCGGTTTGTTTCGGCAGGCCTGCGCTGAGTTGATGCTTGTCCTCGGTATTCTTCATGAGATGGATATACGTTGTTACATCGACTACTCGATGGATAATGAACAGGATTTTATCCTCGGCATCCAACACCGGTGTATTGATCGGGCTCCAGTAGCGCTCTTCAAATCCCTCTTCCCCATTTTGTTTGGGAATGTCGTATTTTTGGATGCACATTGCATCCGTCACCTGTTTGTCCAGCACGCGGGCCAATGAGGCTTTCAGGTTGGCGACACCCGTGGCATGATCATCGTTCGGATTGTCGGGGAACGCCTCGAATATCCCGAGACCTATGATTTTGTCCAGTTTGGACCTCGTAGCATGCAAATATGCATTGTTCGCATGTACAATATGCAAGCTCGGATCGAGGATGAGACATGGGTCCGGCGCTGAGTCAAAGAGAATTCGAAAATATGATGGGGGAACGGTTGGAGTTATGCAGGAAAGTGATGATCGACTTTCGTATTGATTGTTTTTGCCCTTGTTTTTCATGGTGATAACTCCTCACTCAACGCGGCGACAGGTTGAAGTGACAGACACCCGAATTTTTACTTATTTTACTCTCTGTTAACGGTTGTTCGCAATCACAAAACCCTTGACGATAAATGAGCGATTATCTTCGTCACACTAATAGATAGGACCCTAATCTATTACCCGATAAACCGCCGCGAAATCTTCGTCGCCATGCCCTGCCGCACACGCCCGCTTAAAGGTCTCGTTGGCCGTGGCAGCGGTATGGAGCGGCTGACCCAGCTCATCGCCAAGGGCGACGGCCAGGCGCAGATCCTTTTGCATATGTTTAAGGGGAAAGCTGGTCGGGAACTCCCCCTGTAACAGCATCGGTCCCTTGCCCTTGAACATCGGATTGGCAATCGCCCCGGCGTCGAGCACCTCCAGAATCTGGTTGCCGTCAAGCCCACCGTTTTGACCTAGGGACATTCCTTCGCAGAAGGCTGTCATCATCCCTCCCATGACCATATTGACCACCAGCTTCATACGCGCTCCCTGGCCGACAGCGCCGAGATAAAGACGCTTCTTTCCCAGTTTATCGAGGGCCTGGGCGGCTTCCTCGTAAAGGCTCCGGTCGCCGGCGGCGAGGATGACCAGGGTTCCGTCCTCAGCCGGCTTCTTCGTCCCGGATACCGGGGCTTCGAGGAAACGGCCTCCGGCCTTGGCGACTGCCGCTGCGATGGTGCGGGCGGTAACGTCATCCACCGTCGACATATCGATATAGCCGCGTCCGCCGCCGATCCCGGCCAGCACGCCGTTCAAACCGAAAAAGGCTTCATGCGCGGCGGTGGGGTCGGCGAGCATGGCGAAGGTGATGTCGCAGCTTGCGGCCACCTCGCCGGGGCTTTTTCCCTGGCGGGCTCCGAGGGATACCAGCGGAGCGCATTTGGCCGGCGTGCGGTTCCAGACCGTGACATCGAAGCCGGCCTTGACAAGGTTGGCCGCCATGGCACTTCCCATGATGCCGAGGCCGATAAAACCGTATTGAGGCATATATTTTCTCCTTTTTGCCGATTGACGACTGTCTGCGGGTGACGTCCAACCCGACCACCTCCACCCGGCGGGGGCTGATGCCCTTGCCGGGGAGGGGGCGACGTTCCTCGCAGGCCATACAATCTATCCTTTTATTAAACGGCAGGCAATGGTTCTTGTCAAAGACGCGCGATCACCTTTATGGTTGAAAAGGTTATGGTGTTTGGCAATCAAGACGTTTATGCAGACATTGGCCGATAGCGCCTCATCATCGCGGGATCAAAAAGAATTTAAGAGTGAGGGTCGTCTTGTTGTTTTTGGTGCAAGTAGACCTGGGAATCCGCCCAACCGCCGCCCAGCGCCTTAATCAGATTTACGGTGGATACGTATCTCGCGCCGACTATCTGGACCGCCGCCAATTCATTCTGGAGTTGGACGGTTTGCTGCGTAACGACGTTTAAATAGCTCTCGATGCCGTTTCGGTACCTGTCGAGCGCTATCGTTGTCGCCTCTCTCGCGCTCTCCGTAGCCGCCTCCTGGAACAACGCCTGATCGGCCAACAGGTGGAGCGCGCTGAGCTGTGTCTCCACATCGCCAAATGCCACCAGAACATTTTGCCGGTAGTTGGCTTCCGCTTCCCGGTAACTCGCTTCCGCGGCACTGACGCGTGCCTTCAGGCGTCCGGCGTTGAAGAGCGGGGCGGCTATGCCGCTTCCCAAGGCGAATGTACGATTAGCGGCCCAATTGAAGAGGGTGCCGGCATCCACGCTTTCAAAGCCGGCAGCCCCGGTGAGGCTGATGGAGGGGAGCCGCTCCGCTTGGGTCACGCCGATCAGGGCGCTTCGTGCAGCCAGCGTCCGTTCCTTCTCCGCGATATCGGGCCGGTGCGCCAAAAGGTCGATGGGGAGACCCGGATTCAGGGGAGGGGGGGAGCCCGAGAGCGATGTCGGGTGGATGGAAAATTCCGATGCCGATTGGCCCGTCAACACTGCGATGGCGTTTTCGAACTGCCTGCGGCCGATGCCGAGCGCAACCTCTTGGGCCTGCTCCGATTGCAGGAGCGTTTGCGCCTGTTGTACGTCCAGCTTGCTCGCCAGGCCATTCCGGTAACGGAGCGAGGTGAGATCGAGACTGGTCTTCAAGGCCTTAACCGTCTCCGAGAGCACGCGCACTTGGGCGTCGATGGCCCGCAGGCTGAAATAATCCACGGCGAGTTCGGAGGTAAGGGAGAGGCGGATGGTCTCGAAGTCCGCCTGGCTCGCCTGCTGTTCCGCGTTTGCCGCTTCAATGGAACGGCGGACGCGCCCCCAGGCATCGATTTCATAGTTGAGCGAGATGGAGGCGTTGAAATCGTTGTACGAGCCCGGTTGCGCACCTGCTGCAGTGTTGTTCACACGGTCCCTGGCCTCGCCATACCGGCCCAGGTTGCCATTGGCCCCGATGGTAGGGAAGGAGTAGGAACGTGCAATGGTCGAATAGGTGCGCGCCTGATCTGTTCTGGCTATGGCGGCTCGCAGGTCCTGGTTGGATGTGATGCATGCCTCTTCCAGGGAACTCAGGCTTGGGTCGTTGAAGATTACCCACCAGTTTACATGCCCGATCTGCTGCGTCGGGTCGGCCCGCAGGGTTGCGCTGAAGTTCGCCGGGGTGGGTGTCGTGGGCCGGCGGTAATCAGGCCCGGAAACGCAACCGGCAAGGGACAAAAGGCACAGGGTCAATGCAGCGCTCTTCTTCATAACCACCTCAGTATTTCCTTGCAGCGACAACCTGGACGTGTTGACCCTGGAGCAGCGAGTCCGGCGGGTTGAGGACAACATCCTCGGAGCCGTTCAGGCCGGAGATGATCTGCACCGTGGAGCCGAAATCGGTCCCCACGGTCACGGTCCTCAACTCAATGACTTGGCCATTCTTTACGATTGCCACCTGCCGCCCCTCAGCCCGGAACAGGAGGGTATTGGCGGGCAGGATATAGGACGGCTGGTTCTGATGCAGATTGAAGTGCACGTTGGCGTAGGAACCGGGGAGTAACCGGCCATCCTTGTTCGGGACATCGACCTCGACGAGAAGCGTCCGGGTCGCGGGATCAATGGATTGGGCATTACGGACAATGGTTCCCGGGAACGACTGCCCGGGGTATTGGGCAAATCCGACATTCGCCGCACTCTCTCCTTTTGCCGCGGCAGCATAATTCTCCGGAACGGAGACAAAGACGCGCAAAGTCCATATCTGCGACAGTTGGAACAGCTCGACCCCCTGCGCGGAGCCGCCGGCATTGATCAGGTTGCCCACGTCCACCTTTCTGCTCGTGATAATGCCATCGAAGGGCGCATAGACCTTCTCGAACCCTTTGAGTTGCTGCAGGCGCCGTACCTCGGCCTGGGCTGCCTGGAGCGTTGCCTGTTGCCCCCGCAGGTTCTGTGCGGTTTGATCGACCTCCTGCTGGGCAACCGCGTCGGTATGGCTCAAGTTGGCATATCTGCCGGCAGTGATTTGTGCCAGCTTCAGGCTGGCTTCCACTTGCCGCAACGTGGCCTGGGCCGCATCCAGTTGCGAGTCTATTTCCGGACTCGCTATGGTCGCGAGGAGTTGGCCTTTGCGCACGTGCGTACCGATGTCCGCATACCATTTCTGGAGGTACCCGTTGGTCCGGGCATAGATCGTCGTCGCCATATAGGGCTGGACCGTGGCCGGCAACGCGAATTGCGAGCTGGGCGTGCCGACTGTGGGACGCGTAACATTGACCGGCGTCAGGGCGAGTTCGTGGGTGGCGGCCTCAAGCTGACGCGACGCCACCACGCGGGAGGATACCTGTCCCACGATTGCCGCACAGAGGGTGAACAGGAGAACCGCGCCGATGCGGGATCCCCACCTGGGGTTTGAAGCTTCGTGTTTAGTCATTACCATGCTCCGATGAAGTCATGTCAGTGGTGCCGAGCGGGTGAAGCCGCTTGCGATGAATGAAAGAGAATACCGCAGGGACAAAGAACAAGGTTGCCACCGTGGCCACACATAACCCTCCGATAACGGCCCGACCCAGGGGAGCGTTCTGCTCCCCGCCCTCACCAAGGCCCAGGGCCATGGGAACCATACCGATGATCATTGCCAGGGCGGTCATGATGACCGGCCGCAGGCGGGTTTTCCCGGCTTCCAAGGCGGCTGTGATCCCATCTCCGGTCGCCGCAAGCCGGTCATTTGCGAAGGAGACCATAAGGATCGAGTTTGCCGTGGCAACGCCGATGGACATGATGGCGCCCATGAGCGCCGGAACGCTGAGGGTCGTGTGGGTAAGGAACAATATCCAGCAGATACCGGCAAGTGCCCCCGGGAGGGCGGTAATGATGATCAGCGCAGTGGTCCAGGACTGGAAGTTGATGACAATCAACAGATAAACGAGGATGATCGCAAAAACAACCCCCAACCCCAACCCGGCAAAGGAAGAGCGCATGGTGGCCACCTGGCCGCGCATGGCCACCGTGCTTCCACGGGGGAGTTTATTCCGGATACCCGCGATCAGCTTGTTGATGTCCGACGAGACGCCTCCCAGGTCGCGGTCCTGTATATTCGCGTAGATATCGACCACCGGCTGTATGTTGTAATGGCTCATGACGGCTGGGCCCACCGACCTTTTCAGGTTAGAGATATTTTCCAGAAGCTGGGGCTGAGAATTGCCGGGAGCGGTGACCGTGAGGGTGCGCAACTCATCGAGGCTGCCGATGCTGGACTGGGGGGTCTGGGTGGCGATGGCGTAGGAGATCCCGTTTTTCGGGCTCAGCCAGAAATTGGGCGTTGTCTGGGAGCTTCCCGAAAGCGCCACGAGTACGCTGTTGGCAACGTCCCTCTCCGTCAAGCCGCTCAGCTCGGATTTAGTCCTGTCCACGGCTACGGTGAAACGGGGTTGATTGAACAACTGGTGCACCCGCACATCTACCGCTCCCGGAACATTACGGATCTTTTCGCTGAGTTCCGCGGCTATGGCCGCGTTGCCGGCCAGATTGTTTCCCACGATCTGTATGTCGATGGGAGCGGATGATCCGAAGTTCAGGATCTGGCTGACGATATCCGCCGGTTGGAAGAAAAAGCCGGTACCTACAAAATCCCGCGGCAGCATGACCCGCAATAGCCGGATATAATCGGCCGTGGCCCGGTGGCCCGGCTTGAGCGAGATAAGGACTTCGGCATCCATCGAGCCGATGAACCCGCCGTTGCTGTAGGTCAGGTTGATGCCGGTGGTGGGCAGGCCGATGTTGTCGAGGATTCCCTCCAGATCCGCGGAAGGGATTATCTGGCGAATGCGGTCTTCGACCAGGCCGACCGTCTTGGCGGTGTCCTCGACGCGCATGCCGGTCTTGGTGCGTATATGGAGGCGTATCTGGCCGGCGTCCACATCGGGAAAGAAATTGCTGCCAAGGACCAGGGCCAGGGGTAGACTCAGCAGGCACACGGCCAGGAACGCGGGCAGAAAGACGTTGCGGTGCCGCAGGCAGTGCCCCAGAACACCCGTGTACCATTCACCGAACCGGTCAAAGGCATTTACAAAGCCGACATGTATGCCGTGGGCCCACCCTGTTTTCGAATCCGTATCGCCAAGCTGATGGCGGTGATTCCTCATAAGGTAGAAGACGAGTGTCGGTACAATGGTCCGCGACAGCAGATACGACGCGAGCATGGCAAACATGACGGCTTCCGCGAGGGGTACGAACAGATAGCGGGCAACCCCCTGCAGAAGGAACATGGGCAGGAAAACGATCGAAATACAGAGGGTGGACACGAATGCCGGGACGGCGATTTCCTGGGCGCCATCCAAAATGGCTTGTTTCAGCTCTTTCCCCAGGCTGAGGTTGCGTTCGATGTTTTCAATCGTTACCGTTGCATCGTCAACCAGGATACCGACCGCCAGGGCCAACCCGCCGAGGGTCATGACGTTGATAGTCTCGCCAAGAAGAGACAACACGGTCAATGAGGCGAGGATCGAGAGAGGAATCGAGATGGCGATGATGAGCGTTGACCGCCACGAGCCGAGAAAAAGCAGGATCATGAGCGCGGTGAGGCAGGCGGCGGTAATCCCCTCCCGGATCACTCCCTGGATCGCCGCGTTCACGAAAATGGATTGATCGAAAAGCGGGCGTATCCGCAGCTCACGGGGCAGGCTCGCTGCGATCTGCGGCAGTGCCGCCCGGACAGCGGCCACAATATCCAGCGTCGATGCATTTCCGGACTTTTCGATCTGGAGGAGAACGCCCCGTTGGCCATCCTGCCTGACGATGTTCTGCTGTACGGCGAACCCGTCGCGCACATGGGCGACATCCCGGACATAGATCACGGTGCCGTTGACGACCTTCACGGGCATGTCGTTGATCTCTTCCACCGTGCGCGGAGATCCGTTGAGGACGATATTGTACTCCGTATCGCCGATTTTTGCGGTGCCCGACGGCAGAATGACGTTTTGGGCGCCGATGGCGTTCACAACATCAAAGGGAGAAAGCCCCCGTGCGATTAACCTCTGGGAGTCGATATCGACCATCACCTGTCTGGCTTTACCGCCATAAGGCCAAGGTATGGATGCACCCTGTACGGTCGCCAACTGGGTACGGATGAAATTGCCCCCGAAATCATTGAGCTGTTGCTCATCGAGCCCCTGGCCACTGAGCCCGAGTTGCAGGATGGGTACGGTGGAGGCGTTATAATTCAGGATCAGGGGAGGCGTGATGCCGGGTGGTAGTTGCCGGAGCTGTGTTTGCGAGATGGCGGTAACCTGCGCGTTGGCAGTGGCGATATTCGCCCCCGGGTGGAAAAAGATCTTGGTTACCGAGATGCCGTTCAGTGATTGAGACTCGATATGCTCGACATCGTTTACCGTCGTCGTTACCGAACGTTCGAAGACGGAGACGATCCTGTCGTTCATCTCCTGCGGCTCCAGGCCGTTGTAGGACCAGACTGCGCTGATGACCGGGATGTTGATGGTTGGAAAGATGTCCGTCGGTGTGCGCAGCATAACCAGGGGTGCCGCCAAAACGAGCAGCAGAGAGAGTACGATGAAGGTGTAGGGACGATTCAACGCAAGACGAACTATCCACATTTTGGCTATCCTTTTTCCTCATGTCGTCGTTAGGATGGAATGTGTCAACGACACGTTCAGTGTGTTCTTTCATGACCAGCTAATGACACGTGGGATAGTTCGTGGTGCCCGTCTTTCCCACAGCCCCTGATCCATGCTTGCAATCGCCATTCGTTAATGGTGCCATGTCTCGACTATTGCAAAAAAGCGGAACAATGGGGGTTAAGAATGATCAAGGGATGGTAAAGTTTTGTAAAGATCTGCTGGAGAGATAAAAGTTTGCATGAAGCCGGAAACACCACTGCAAGGGGACATTGCTCATTTTGCAACCCAGGCTGTGTCCCAGGCCCCAGGCGCCTCGAAGCGGTTCTGGTGCATCGCGGCCAACCGGGGTGTCCCTGCCCGGATGTTGTGGAACCAATTTCAGTCAGTCCGAAGCAAATTCTGAATTTATCAGGGACGACGGACTCGTTTCCCCTGGTCTGCCCCGAGCATTATCCGTATCTCCCGTATCCGGCGGAGGTATGGATTAAGATCGGGGCAAAGCCTGGGTGACTCGTATGGGAATTAGCTATTCGAGGTCATCTCTTCATAAAAACGCTGCTCATCATCCAATCGGGATTTGAGCCTCTGTAATTCGTTGGGTGTGTAGACCGAGGTTCCTTTGGCAATCTCGGCTTTCAGCTTACTGATGATCTCCTGGATTGTGTAGCTTTGGCCCGTGGTAGCAGCGGGCGTGTTTTGCTCTGGATCGCCGGGTGCGGCAGACGCCGCATATGATGTCGCCAAAAGTATTGCCAAGGTCATTACAATAATATTTTTCATCGTTTCTCTCCTTGAATGTCTAGTTGGTTACCACGGTGAGTAAACTGCTGCTTCAATTGCTTGTTGAGTAACGTCATGTGGAATTCACCGTGATCCACCTCCCCCCTCATTGTCACACTCGTAGGGGTAAGAATGCATGAGATAGTTTGTGGTACCCATCATCACCGAAACCCCCGTCTTTGTTGGTATCCCTTGTGCGGCTGCAACGCCATGTGTTAACTATTTCACAAAACCTGTGGAATGTGGGTTAAGAACAGTCAAGAGCTGGTAAAGTTTTGTAAAGCCATGTAAACAGATAGTAATTACTTGTATTATAGTTTATTGACAACATTTTGGGTACTGATCTTGATAAATTCAAAGACATCCGCTATAAGTTCATTATATTACCTATTCATTCCCTGCTCAGATTCGAATGGATGCCGTAGAATGGATTCAATCTTTACAAAACTTTACAAATTCTTGACTATTCTTAACCCCAATGCCGCCATTTTTATGAAATAGTTGATATAATTATTTCTACTCAGGACTTGCCCATGCCCGGAATACATATCGATTTTCACGTCTTACTTCTCATTGCTGCTGCCGGCGTTTACGCAGGCATGCAGAACGTTCTTGCCGGCGGCGGCTCATTCATCACTTTTCCCGCATTATTGCTCGCCGGGCTAGATCCGCTCGCCGCCAATATGACGTCAACCATTGCGCTTTTTCCAAGTCAGATCACTTCGGCAGTTGCAGGACGGAGCCTGCTTAGCGACGTCGGCCCGATCGGTTTCCGACGGTTGTTCCTCGTCAGTTGCCTTGGCGGCGCATGCGGCGCTTTTTTACTCCTCAATACACCGGCAACCTTTTTTGCCAGGCTCGTCCCATGGTTGGTTCTGTTTGCCACCGGAGTGTTCGCCTGGGGAAGCTTTCGTCGTAAACCCTTACATGTTGCCCACGTTGCATCGCCGACATTGCTGATTGCAATTCAGGCAGGCATTGCGGTTTACGGCGGCTATTTTGGCGGCGGCATAGGTTTTTTGATGTTGGCGGCGCTGACGGTGGCAGGCCTGCCGATCCGCGCTGCCACTGCAAATAAGAACGTTCTGGCCATGGCCATGAATGCCTCGGCCGTACTGATTTTTGTTTTCTCCAAGCTGATAAACTGGCCCGCGGTAGTAGCGTTGGGACTGGGCGGCATCTGTGGCGGACTCTCCGGGTCGTGGTTGATGCACCGTGTGCCGGAAAAACTATTGCGCGGTTTTGTCGTCATGGTCGGTACGTTGTTGACGGTTTGGCTGTTTATTCGTTAGCCGCCATGCTGCTTGGACGGTACATGGACGGGAAATCCGCTTTGTGAAAGCCACCATGACTGAAGGTTCCAGCGCAGTTTGGTGTAGCCGGACGGTGAGCCATCTGCCTGAAGATTTGCAGCCAGACCCGTGTGGTTAGTCATGGAAAGTAATTTCGGCATGATGGATTCATTTAGGCTATACTCAAGCAGTATGCGGTCAGGGAAAAGGACTTGAATGAGAATGAGCAGAATATTGGTCATAGACGACGATATCGATCTCTGCGAACTGATCAGCGATTACCTGGCGTCGGAAGGTTTTGCGCTCGATACCGTACAAAACGGCGAGGAAGGGGTGCGGCAAGCGCTGACGGGCGACCATGATCTGATCGTGCTCGATGTGATGTTGCCGGGGATAAGCGGCTTCGAGGTCTTGCGCCGTATCCGCGCCGCCTCGGCTGTCCCGGTGCTGATGTTGACCGCCCGGGGAGACGATGTGGATCGGATCGTGGGCCTGGAAATGGGGGCTGACGACTATCTGCCCAAACCGTTCAATCCGCGCGAGTTGGTGGCCAGGATTCGCGCCATTCAGCGACGTATGGCGACTGCCGCAGTAGAGGAGACTCTGTCGCCGGCACGATTACTGCTAGGCGACGTGGAATTGGACGGCGCAACCAGGCAGGTGCACCGGGGTGGGGTCCAACTTGACCTGACGTCGGTGGAATTTGCCCTCATGGAGGTGTTCCTGCGCCTGGCAGGTCAAGTGATCAGCCGCGAGGAGTTGTCACGCCAAGCCCTCGGCCGCCAGTTGCACTCCTATGACCGCAGCATCGACGTGCATGTCAGCAACCTGCGCAAGAAATTGGGACCTCTCGGGGATGGCGGCGAACGGATCAAGGCGGTGCGCGGCATCGGCTACATCTATACCCGGCCTTCCGGGGAACACTGACAGAAAGGCCCCGTTGCCATGCGAACCCAGTTCGTCAAGATATTCCTCTGGTTCTGGCTTGCCATCACTTTGGCCAGTATTGCCAACTTCATTCTGGCCATCACCTCGCACAGCAGCATTCGGGCCACTTATCGCCGAAACCTGGCGGAAGAACATCGGCAAACGCTGGAACAGATGCTTGCCATCTTCTCCGGAAACATACCCATGCCGCCCAAACGCTGTCATGACCGTGCGTGTCGCAATAAGTCCCCAGCGACGGAAATCCGGATCTGTCTTTTCAGCAGTGATGGCGGAAAACTTCTGGACGGCGGGCCGGTTTCCCGAACCATGCAGGAGGCGGCCACACGGGCTGCTCAGAGCCGGACGGCCGAAACGGTGAACAGGGAAGGTTATCTGGCCATGGCGAAGCCGGTTGTCGGGTCGTCGGGAGGAAGCTATGTGGCCGCTGTCGGAATGCCGGTCATTTCTCGGTGGGCGGAGCCCGACTGGCTTTTGCTCACCCGCATTCACAGTCTGTACCAAGTGGTTTCGCTGCTCATCGGCGGGGTTGTCTGCTATATTCTGGCATGGCGGCTGACCGCCCCGATTCGCCGCCTGCGGACCGCGGCCCAGCGTTTGGCATGCGGCGATCTTTCGGCCAGGGTCGGCATGTCGCCGCAGAAGCCGGGCGATGAAGTAGCCGACCTCGGGCATGACCTGGACCGCATGGCCGAGAGGATCGAGACTTTGGTGGAATCTCAGAAACGGCTCCTGCGTGATATCTCCCACGAACTCCGCTCCCCCCTGGCGCGGATCAACGTGGCCCTTGGACTGGTCCGGCGCAATGGCTCTCCGTCCGGGGAGAGGTATCTGGACCGGATTGAGGCCGAGACCGAGCGTCTGAACGAGTTGATCGGCCAGTTGTTGACCCTTACCGTCCTGGAGAGCGGCAGCGAGCAGTTGCAGCGGGAAACCGTCGATCTGGAGAATCTGGTGAGGGAAGTGGTTGACGATGCAGGCTTCGAGGCGGAGGAGCATAACCGACGGGTACTAATCATCGCCTGCGAGGCGCTCCAAATATCGGGGAACAGAGAGATGCTCCGGCGGGTGGTGGAAAACGTTGTCCGTAACGCCGTACGTTACACCGACGAGGGGACAGCGGTTGAAATCGTTCTGCATGCCGTGCAGCACGATGGCGGTCCATGTGCCGTGCTGACGGTGCGCGACCATGGACCCGGCGTGCCGGAGGCGGCATTAACCAATATATTCCGCCCCTTTTATCGGGTCGCCGATGCCCGCGACCGGCAGAGCGGCGGCACCGGCATCGGCCTGGCAATCGTCGAGCGCGCCCTGCACATGCACAACGGCACGGTCACGGCCCGCAATGCCCTTGAAGGAGGCCTGATCGTCGAAATCCGCCTGCCGATACATGAAGAAGGGTAGAACCTGCTCCATACTCTACCCAGTATCGCCTCACTCCCCGAGACATTTGCGCCGAAGGAAGCCAGGAGGCTCTCTGAACGACTTGATATACATTACACATTCAATCATGGCGGCCGGCTGAGCATGGCGAAGGTTGAATTCAAAGTCCTTAAAAGACAGCGTCATGGTCGTCTGACTCCAGATATGCCAATCATGCCGGCTGAGGTGGCCGCATGGGAAATGTACTGAAACAACAGCGAGAGAGAAACATGGCAGTTCTTGACTGTAGCTGGAATGTGGTATAGTAAAAATTGTGTTATTGACCAATAGGTTGTGGTGCTAAATACAGGTTGGGCATCGCGGTGACCCCATGAATGAAACGATCCGTCTGTCCCTTGATCTCTTCGAACGGTTGGGAATTCTTGCCGTCCTTTTCTTCCTCATGTTGAGATTCGAGTTGTTTCGGCGGTTCTTGACCGGCAAAGTGACCACGGCGAGCAACCGCGAAAAGCTGTTCCACGCCGTCTATTTCGGTTTGGCGGGCATCTTTGCCACCTACTGCGGCTTCCCGGTACACGGGGCGATCGCCAATCTGCGTACCGTCCCGGTCGTCCTCGGCGGCATTCTGGGAGGCCCTCTGGTTGGCCTGTCCGCCGGCATCATCGCCGGAGTGCACCGCTATTACTATGATGTCTACGGGGTGACCTCCCTAGCCTGCGCCATCGCGACACCGCTGGCTGGGGTTGCGGCGGGCCTGATCTACCACAGGCTGCACCGGAAGGCATTCGATCCGATATTGGCTTTTTTCATCGGCATCGTGGCCGAGTCGATCAAGATGGGGTTGATTTTGCTCCTGACCTGGCCGGATGCCGCGGTTCTGGATGTGGTGCATGCCATCGGCCTGCCCAGCGTACTCGCGAACGCCTTCGGCGTCGCGGTCCTCGTGGAGGTGATTGCTTCCGTCGCTCGCGAGCAGGAGCGGGCCGTGGCGCAACAGGCGCAGACCACGCTCAATATTGCCTTCAGGACGCTGCCGTATCTGCGCCAGGGCCTGAATCGGGCGTCGGCTGAGGAAGCGGTGCATATCATCCGTGAGATGACCGGCCTGGATGCGGTATGCCTCTCCAACGAGAATGAAATCCTTGCCCATGAAGGTCTGGACGGTGAGCAGCATGCGCCGGGCGGGCAGACTCTGACCTTTGCCGCACGGCGCGCCCTTGAAACGAGCACGGTGGTCATCGCCCCCACAAAGAGTGATATCGGCTGGGGAGAGCAGGGGTGCAGGCTCGGATCGGCCGTCATTGTGCCGCTCAAAATATGGGGCAAGACCGTAGGGGTAATGGAGTTGTATCGCCTGAAGGAGCACGCCATCAGCAGGTTGGACGCGGAGCTGGCCAACGGTCTTGCCCACCTTTTCTCCAACCAGTTGGAACTGGGCGAGATCGAATTCCAGCGCAAGCTCGTGGCCGAGGCCGAAATCAAGGCCCTCCAAGCACAGATCAACCCCCACTTCCTGTTCAATGCCATCTCCACCATCATCAGCTATACGCGGACCAACCCTCAGACCGCCTCCTGTCTGTTGGTGAAACTTGCCGAATTTTTCCGCAAGAACATCAGCCCTGCCGCCAGCAAGGTGCCGCTGTCGGTGGAGCTTGAGCATTGCGAGGCCTATATCGCCATCGAAATGGCGAGGTTCGAGGAACGGCTCTCCATCGTCTACGAGATTGAGGATGCTGCTCTGTCGTGCAACGTCCCCTCGTTGATCCTTCAGCCGTTGGTGGAAAACAGTGTGCGCCACGGCATTCTGCCGAAGGAGGGGGGCGGAGTGATCCATATCGGGGCACAAAAGGACGGCAACAACCTCATCATCTATGTCAAGGACAATGGTGTCGGCATGTCACGGGAGCGCATTCAAAGCTTCCTGTCGGAGACGGTGGCACCCCATATGGGTACGGGGCTGGGGTTGGCGCTCAGAAACGTCAACAGCCGCCTGGCAACCCTGTACGGTAACGACAAGGGATTAAAGATCGAGAGCGAACCGGGCGAGGGCACCACGGTCCGTTTCTGCGTGCCGGTGGGTGTATGACCATCACCGCATTCATCATCGACGATGAGGCGCCGGCCCGCAGGGAGTTACGCTACCTACTAGAGCAGGTAGGGGATGTGGCCATCCTCGGGGAGGCGTCCAATCCTTCCCAAGGGATAAAGGGCATTCGCGAATCCAAGCCGCAACTTGTATTCCTGGACATCCAACTGCCCGGCCTGAACGGGATAGAGTTGGCTCAGGTCATCAGGGAACTGCCCGACAAACCGCTGGTCGTATTCGCCACCGCCTTCGAAGAGTTTGCCGTGCAGGCCTTTACGGTGGATGCTTTCGACTACATCCTCAAGCCGTTTACCCTGGAACGGGTTGCCAAGTCCATCCAGAAGGCCGGGAACACCCTTGACGCGCAAGTAAAGGCGCAAAAAAACGTTGCTCCACCGGAAGGTGCCCACGGTCCGGACAAGCCGGATACCAAGCGGATCCTTGCCCATCGGAGAGGCAAGATGATCCCCGTCTCTCCCGAGAGCATCGTCTTCATACGCGCTACGGAAGGTGAAGCGCAAATCCACACGACGGATGGCCTCTATACCTCGAAAAGCACCCTCAATACCCTGGAAAGTGTTCTGGAACCATACTCCTTCATCAGGGTTCACCGCAACTCGCTGGTCAACCTGAACTGCATCGTTGAGATCATCCCCTGGTTCAGCGGCAGTTGCAAGCTGATCATGAACGACAAGAGCGGCAGCGAGGTGCTGGTTAGCCGGTACAACGCCAAGGACCTGAAACAACGCCTGATTTTGAGCTAATGGCGTCTCCTCCTCTTCGACTTTTCTTTGTAAATGGCGCTTCGGCCCTGAACATAGAACCATTCATCGGTTATTTCTGTCGTTCGACCATCCTTTTGTGCCATTCGTTATGATTCTCTTACCCACCTTGCGGCAGCAGAATAAAGTAGTAAACAAGTAAGGGAAATTCAGGAGTAACAGCACGGCGCACCACTTCTGGCGAGGTAGGGACAGATGGCTCCTATGCTGGAACTTCGATCACTATGGCACAATAAAGGAGGCTGTGATGTCTGAAGAATTGTTCGAATCTGCAGAGCAGGAAAGCACGGGAGTGAGCCGCCGGAACTTCATCAAAACAGCGGCAGTGGTGGGAGCCAGTGTGCTGGCGGTTCAAGCCGTCGGACGCACTGAAGCCCATGCGGCGGAAGACGCGAAGAATGAAGCCAAGGCAGCATCGGCCGCCGCCGCGGGTGGTGGCGCCAAGAAGCTCTCCGATGTGCTCAAGACGGCCCGTGAAAAACTCTACCCCCGCTGCCGGGTCTGCCCCGAGTGCGACGGGGTGGCCTGTTCCGGCGAGGTGCCGGGTATGGGCGGCATCGGTTCGGGCAAGGCGTTCAGGAACAATCTCCAGGCCCTGGCCAAATACGAACTGAACATGCGGACCTTCCATGATGTGAAAGACCCGGATACCTCCCTGACCCTGTTCGGTGTCAAGCTGACGATGCCGATCATGTCAGGTGTTACCGGTGGGACCACCTATAACATGGGGTTGAAGGGCAAGGTCACTGAAGAGGAGTATGCCGAAGGGATTATTGCCGGGTGCGCCAAGGCCGGCACCATGGGCTTCGCGGCGGATGGCATCGAAGATCCGCTCTCTGTTTATGAAACCAGGCTGAAGATCGTGGCAAGATACAAAGGCCAGGCCCTGGCCCAGGTCAAGCCGCGCACCCAGGCAGAGATCATCAAGCGCGTTCGTCTGCTTGAGGCGGCTGGAGTACCGGCCTTTGCCATCGATATCGATTCTGCCGGCCGTGCGGCGCGCGCCCTCCCGGGGCAGACCGTGGAGCCCAAGACTTTGAAGCAACTTCGTGAAATCGCTAAATCCACCAAGCTGCCGTTTCTGATCAAGGGCGTCATGACACCCGAGGAAGCACTTATGGCGCTCGAAGCCGGCGCTGCCGGGATAGTGGTGTCGAACCACGGTGGCCGGGTTTTGGACCACACGCCGGGAACATCCCAGGTACTGCCTGCCATTGCCGACAAAGTCAAGGGGAGGATGATCATCCTGGCCGACGGCGGGGTGCGCTACGGTGCTGATGTCCTGAAGTTGCTGGCCCTGGGCGCCAATGCCGTCCTGGTCGGCCGCCCGCTGCTCAGGGGCTCCGTCGGCGGCGGCGCAGTCGGTGTGGCCCTCATGCTGAACAAGCTGCGGGATGAACTGGTCGTCTCCATGACCTTGACCGGCACCGCCGACGTGAAAAAGGTCAGCAGGAACATTTTGGCATAATCACACTTAAACGATGGGTGTGGCGGAGGATAGATCGGGGTGCACTCCGGTCCGTGGCTTCTTCGCCATGCCCATCGTCAGGAGACACCAATGCGAAACGGTATAACGTGTGTAATCATCCTGGCTGTCGGCGCCCTGGGCAGTGTAGTGTTCGCCACCAGCGACAAGGCCCTGCTGTACGGAGGGGCGGGACAGGGGAGAGTCATATTTGACGGAAGGCTCCACGCCTCCAGGGGGCTTGTATGCAAAGATTGCCACAGCGACATCTTTGAGACGAAAAAGAAGGCGTTGATAACCATGGATGACCACTTCAGGCCCGTGGCTTGTTTTACCTGCCACGACGGCTCGAAGGTATTCAATGATTGCGAGAAGTGCCACCGTAAGTTCTGATGCCGAGTCCCATTGCAATGTTAACCAACTCAGAGAGGATATGACCGTACTATGAAAAATTTTTCTCGGTTGCAGAGTAGTATCCTGGCCGTTGCGATGATCTTCTGCCTGGCCCGGGCGGCCCTTGCCGAGGACGTCAAGCTTAACGGGGCGGCCAGCGTCGTCACGGACCTTGTTGCGCCGCACCGGGCTCAGGTGGAAAAGGCCACCGGCTACAAGCTGGTCATTGACAAGAGCAATGCCGGCAAGGGCCTGATAGACCTTATCGATGGGAAATGCGACGCCGCCATGGCGTCGGCCTCGCTGGACGCCACCATGAAGGCGGCCAAGTCGGCCGGGCTCACCAAGGCGGTGCCGGACCTGAAGCTGCATGTCATCAAGAAAACAGAGGTGGTCTTCATCGTGCACCCCTCCAATCCGGTCAAGAGCCTTACCTGGGAGCAGATCAAAGACATCCACACCGGCAAGATCTCCAATTGGAAGGAATTGGGCGGCAAGGACCTGCCGATTACCGTCTATACCGACGCCAAAGCCAGCGCCACCCGTGGGCTGATCAAGCAAGTCGTCATGGCCGACAGCGAATATGCGGCCGGTGCCAAGGCGGTAAGTTTCGTGAAAGAGGTGAACGACAGGGTGGCTACGGATGCCGGCGGCATCGGCGGGCTCGGTCTGGGATTCGTCGATCCGGCTCAGGTTGTCATTGTCGCCACCCAGAAGATCGAGCGGCCGCTGGGATTCATTACCGTTGGTGCGCCGTCGGCTACGATGCGGAAGATAATGGATGCCTTCAAGGCGGCAAGCAACAACTAGTACCTGTAACGGTTATAAATACGGATAAAGTAGGTAGAAAATTTCTCACGCTTGCAGAATTGTGAACCGTACTCAACTTGTAAATTACTGAATTTATAGATTATTAAATTTAGAATATAATAAGCTTAACTTATACAATGCTGTTTATATTCAGCCATATTCAAGCACAGTGAGGAAATAAAGTTTATGTTTGGTTTTGGTATTCCAGAATTACTTATTATTGGCGCTATTGTGATGTTGATATTCGGCGTGGGAAAATTGCCGGAAATAGGCAGCTCTTTTGGTAAAGCCATTGATAATTTCAGGAAAGCTGCGGATGGTAAGGATATGGTAGAAATAAACCCAAAAAATGATGTTTAAAATTGTGGGCAATTATAGGTTCCTTGCCGACAACTCAGCCGACATCATCTGGCGTCTCGGCCCGGACCCGAGACTTCCCGCCGGTGGCCAACCTTTACGACCAAAATTATGAAAATATCCTGTTCAATGTGGTAGATGATGCGATAATTGCTTGTCCTTACACGTTACGCAAACAAAAAGAGACCGGTTTTCACCGGCCTCCTCGGAACATAGTCTTTTTCAACTCACATGCTTAATTTGTTCTTGGAGTCGTTGTCGTAGCCTTCTTCTTTTTCTTGGTTTTCGGAGGTGGTGCCTGCTCAGCGGCGGCAGCGTCCGCCTCAATCTGTTTAAGTGCAGCAGCATCCGCAGCAGCTTTGTCGGCAGCAACTTTCTGCGCAGCGGCAGCATCCGCGGCAGCCTTATCATCCGCAGCTTTCTGTGCAGCGGCAGCATCCGCAGCAGCTTTTTCGGCGGCAGCCTTCTCAGCGGCCGCTTTCTCGGCAGCCGCTTTCTCCGCAGCTGCCTTTTCAGCAGCGGCTTTCTCGGCGGCAGCCTTCTCCGCAGCAGCTTTTTCGGCGGCGGCCTTTTCAGCGGCAGCTTTCTCGGCAGCGGCCTTTTCAGCAGCAGCCTTCATTTCAGCCGCTTTGTCAGCAGCCTTCACTTCTACACCGGCAGCAGTGATCGCAGTGAAAAAGTCGGTATAGAAGACAGGGTCCGTGATATTGCCTTCCTTCGTGACAACGGTCTGATACTCGGTACCTGTCGGTATAATTGGAATTATCCAAAGAAGATGCCACCAAGTTGTCCATTGGCGATGGAGGATTGTCTGCTGGCTCGCAGAGAGCGTTAACGATACAGCTTGTGGGCCATTATCAAAGATGTATGCGGAAGTACTGATATTATACGATTGTTCAGGTATTGCCGGGTCTTGGAAATTACGGCTTGCTTTTATCAAACCAGAGGTCAGATCGATATTATCAATTGAAAATCCTTGATGAACTAGTACTTGTTTAGTTACACGTATCGCTTGAGACACTGTCAGATCAAGTTGCTTTGAATTGCCAACTAGTGCCGTCTTGTCAGAGAATGCCATCTGGTGACCTGCTGGACCAGCACAGCCAGTTACTACTGCACTTATCAATGATAATACCAGAGTGAATACCATAAGCTTCGATACTGAACTTCTTGACAACACGTGCATAAGCCATCCTCCAAACTCAGAATATTGATGCAACCATGTTCCCAGTAATAAATTAATCCCATTTTTATCATATTAACAATATAGGTTCAACAGTCAAAAACATTTTTTACGGCACTCAATAAAGCCCTTAAAAATAAAAATACACAAACGTCGCATTTTAATTACTATTTCGTGGAGTCAGGCAGCGGGTTCCAAGTTGACAACCTGAAAAGTCGATCCATCGTCGATAATGAGTAAAGCGTCCACCTTGGAGGCGTTGGTTTGCTGCTTGAGAGCTGGCCTTGAAAACAAACTTGGCAGCTTGGAGACCCTGCTGGGTGCCCACATCCACATTTAAGGCCGGCGGTGCGGCATCGGTAAAGAAAGACAAGGTCGCCGGACAGCGGGACAAAAAAGACAGGGAGCAGCAATGGGCAAGCTACTGCAAGGCTGCCTGAACGACACATAAAGTTCAATCAGGCGACCTCACCTGTTTCGACTGGACTGGATGCTACAACAGATGCGTTGCAAAGCAAGCTAAAAAATAGTTACATTCAAACCTTTGCCCGGCCTCAAAATTCACCGCCTGATCCGGTACATACCCCGCCTTGCCATCGGCGAGCGCCGGCACCTCAATAATCCGCCTCCCCAAAATGTACTATCTAAAGAAAGCTCCGACACCGGATCTCTGTGGAGAAACGCAGCACTGCCGAAAATTTTATTAGCATTATGGGCTGTTTTTATTGGCATTATGGGCTGTCGTTAATTACCTACAGCGAACTCTTGCTTTATTTGCTATGTATACTAGGTCAAGGATGACAGCGGGGGGATAATTTGACGATTGAAGAGGCATTTGGCATCGTAATTCGGAGACTGCGGAGGGAACGGATGCTCTCTCAGGACAAGCTATCATCAATCAGTATGGTAGACCGAGCTTTTATCTCAAATATCGAGGGAGGGAAACAACAGCCAAGCCTCATCACCATTTTCGAGCTTGCCAATGCATTGAATGTTACCACGTCCAGCATTATGGTTGAGGTGGAGTTTTTATTGAAAATAAATTGCCCCGAAATACTCAAAAACAACCAGGACGGTAACTTAGCCTGGTTACACAACTTGGAGATTATGATGACGGGAATTTTGGAAGAGTTTCGTGGCAATGAAACGATACTCATAGTAGATGATGAACTTCAACTACGCGAGATGCTCTCATGTTTTCTGTCTAATTACGGTTACAACGTAATTTGTGCCAATGATGGTCATGATGCAATAGAAATATACAAACAAAACATTGAATCAATAAGGCTTTCTATTATGGATATTGTCATGCCACGTAAGGATGGCATTACGGCATCAAAAGAAATAAAAGAGTTAAATCCAGGCGCAATAATATTGTTTATCAGTGGGTATAGTCCAAGCTATTTAACCAAGACAGATGATATCGATCTCATACAAAAGCCGTTTTCACCTATTGAAATAATCAAAAAAGTCAGGGCGAGCCTTGATTTAAGCCGCTCTTGCTGAATTATGACATTAGGATGGAAGATATTCAAGCCCAAGCTCTGATCCGTTTTCAGCCTCGTGGATGCATTTTCTGAGCCGCCCCATACCCGGACCATCTGTCTTGATTTTCAGTTCGTCGCAGCCTGTCAGGAACGCGAAATTCACCGACAGTAGATTCGCATTGCTCCCACTTTCTGCGCTGATCTCCGGATTTGCCCTCTGACCCTCGCGGCATGCAGCGGGTCAGGCTTCCCCGTTGACAAATTGTAAGGTCGATCCATCGTTACTGATGAGTAACGTGTCGATCTTGGAGGCGCTGATTTGGTGCCTGCAAGCTGGCCTTGAAAACAATCTTCGCATCTTGGAAGGCCCCACTGGTTAAACAATACAGGAAATAGACAAGGGATATGATTAAAACTCGTGGCATTTCCGCCGGATGTGAAATGTCGGGTCGCGGGTAGGCATGGGCAGGCAATGAAAACGCCCGGCAGCTTTGACAGCTTGCCGGGCGTTTCATTAATTGGTGGCGGTGCAGGGACTTGAACCCCGGACATTACGGATATGAGCCGTATGCTCTAACCAGCTGAGCTACACCGCCGTGGTCATTGAGTAAGGTCTTACTTTTTAATTCATCCGCGTCACGATTGTCAAGATAAAATATGCAGTGACGGGTCATTTTCCGATCCCCGTCACCGTCTCCGTTCCAATCCCGGCCGCAGCCCCTGTTCCCGCCCCGGATGTCAGCCCTTCCAGGGTAAAGTTGATGTGAAAGGAAAAAGGGTTCCCGGGACGGTTGGAGATGGAGGAGACGATGCTCCAGCATTTTTGGCGGTATTCGACGGTATAGATCGATTCGAGAAAATCGTGGCGATCGAAGGAGTAGCGGGCGGCATAGGCCAACACCCATGGCTTGAAGAACTTGGTGGTGAGCTTACCCTCCATGTAGTCCACCTGGTCACGGGAAAAACGGTAGCTCAGCACGGCGCTGTCTCCCTTCTTGTCGTCCATCTCCACGCCCGGTGCCGCGCTTGAGATGTAGTTGCCGTAAAGGTTGTAACGGGCGTCGAAGTTCAGCTTTACCTGGGGATGCACCCATGTCTCGGATTCCAGCATCAGATCGGTCCAGGGGCGGTTGACATCGACCATGGTCAACAGGTCGCGCCGCGTCCCGTCAATGCTGTACCCCTGGGTCAGCTTGATGCGCGAGATATCGCGGTAGGTCGTGATGTCGCCGGTCTGGAATTTTCCCCCCAGGAAGCTGGTCACGGATGCATAGATGATGTTCTGCGGGATGAGGCGGTCGCTATAGTCGTAGAAGGGGAGCCTTGTCTGGTCTTGGCTTGGGGCATAGGTGTAGTACAGCTCCGGGGTGAGCTCATGGCGCAGCTTCTTGAGGGAGGGGCCGTCAACATCGTAGATCCGGCTGATCGATGTGGAGGCGCGGGCACCCACCTCGGGCAGCAGGTCGCCGTCCTCCGGCCGTGTCCCGGTGCCGGCCGTGTTCTGAGTGTTGTAGCCGCGCAGATGCAGGCCGGCATAGGCCGAAGTGTTCAGGTAGCCGCGCAGGCCGGTTACGAGCGTCACGCGCGGAAAGGCGCTCACGCGCTGGCCGATGGGATCGACCTCCCGGTACAGGTTGTCAAAGCTGGAATCAAGGTCGAAATAGACCGGGGCAAAAGGGATTTGCTGGCGGACTCCGGCCAGCGAGATATTCGGCAGGGTTTGGACGGTATGGCTGTTATCCAAGGTGTACAGGTTCTCTACCAAGCGCAGGTCGCCCGAAAGGGCGTAATTTTGCCAGGTTTTCAGTGCATTGACGACGCTTTCGTTGGACTGGCGGTTGTAGTCGCCGCTCTTTTCCCCGTAATCTGCCAGGAAGCTTTTGTCACTGGTCAGGTTGATATCCATCCGCAGGTTCATGTCCGGGGAGAAGATCTCCTTGTGGGTCGTGGTGACTTCGCCACGCCAATGCTCTTTGAGGATGTCATAGATCAGGTAACCGCTGAAATGCCCTTCGCTGCCCCGTGTGCGGATATAGCGATAATCCACGCCGGTGCCGACGCCGCGCTTGGTCTCCATATCGAGATCGAGCAGCAAGTCCTGGCTGGGGGAAATGACCAGGTAGAGCGGGATGTCCAGTTGGGCGCCGCGGTTGGCGGAGTAGCCGATCTTGGGCAAGAGAAGCCCGCTTTTGCGTTCCCGCACGACCGGAAAGGCCATCCAGGGAAGATAGAGAACAGGCACATCCCTGATGTAAAAAGTCACATCCCTTCCGATTGCATACCCCAGCAGGTTGACGTCGAGCCGCTCTGCGCTGAATTTCCAGCTTGGATCGGGAAAGTCGCAGGTGGTAAACTCAGTGGTGATGAACACCGTCTCGTTATCGTTGATCCTCGTGACCTTTTCGCCGGTAAAGGTGATATTGGACGTGGCGGAGTTGAGAACACCTTTTTCCAATTCCCCACGTCCGGTGTCCATATTCAGTGTGAGGGCTGTGCCCTTCATGGTCTCATCGCCTTTTTTGACGATTACATTGCCGGTGGCGTACATTACCCTTGTTTTGCGGTGGTAGGTCGCCTTGTCGGACGTGAGGGTCATGCCATCCCATATGATCTTCACGTTGCCGGTGGCAATGAATATCTCATTGGCCGTATCCTGGGTCATGGCATCGGAGTGGATTGAGATGTTGCCATCGGATGGTGTGGGGACGGCCCCATGGCAGAGGGAGATTGGGAACCATGCCAGGCAGGCCAGCAGTATGAACAGGCGTGTCGGCGTCACTAGCCTCGTATCCCTTCAAAATGTTGTCCTGCGAGCCACGCCTTGGTCTCTCCGACCGTGAACAGGGATCCGCACACCAGGATCAGATCGCCACTCCCGTTTTCGCGGAGGGCCGTTTCAATGCCGTTGCCGACGCTCCCGCAGGCAGTGGCCCGGAAACCGAGCCCTTCAAGGATTTTGGCCAGGGCGGCGTCGTTCAGGGCGCGTTCCACGGCAGGGGTGACGGCATAGGCGCTGTGGACCTTGCCGATAAGGGGGGCGAATATCGCAGGGATGTCCTTGTCGGACATGACGCCAGCCACCAGCAGGAGCCGTTTGTAGCGGTAATCGCCCAGCGCCTCGGCCAGGGCGGCGGCGCCGGCCGGGTTGTGGGCACCGTCCAGCAGCAGAGGGGGAGGGCCCGGGACCAGTTCCATACGGCCGGGCCATTGGGCGGCTCCGATGCCGGCCGTAAGGGCATGGGTTGGGACAGGGCTCCCGGCGGTAGCCGCAAACGCTTCTGCAGCGGCCAGGGCCAGGGCGGCGTTCTGTGCCTGGTAGCGGCCCGGGATGCCGGGGGCTAGGTGGGGCAACTCCGTGCAAAGGCCTTGGTAGCGGAGGAAACCGTCGTCTCCCCACGAGGCGTGAAAGTCGTCTCCCTCCTGGATGAGCCGGTTGGCTCCCGCGCCGCAGATCCGGCGGATCACCTCCAGGGCTTCGGCCGGCTGGCGGGCGGAGACCACCGTGGTCTCCGGTTCGGCGATGCCTCCCTTTTCGGCGGCTATGTGGGCGAGGGATGCCCCCAGGTACTCGCAGTGGTCCAGCGCAATGGGGGTTATGACCGTCAACAGGGCGGGGATAACGGCGGTGGCATCCGATCTTCCCCCCATCCCGGCCTCCATGACAGCCACTTCGGCGTGCTCTTCGGCAAAACAGAGGACAGCCAGGGCAGTGACGATCTCGAAGAAGGTGGCTTCGGCCGGGGCCAGTGCCATGACCGTACCGAGAAGCGCCTCAATGCGTTCCGGCGCCGGCTCCTGCCCGTTGATTCGGAAACGCTCGCTGAAGTTTACCAGGTGGGGAGAGGTGAACAAGGCGGTACGAAGCCCCGCCTCCCCGAGCATCGAGGCAAGAAAGGCGGAAGTGGAGCCTTTGCCGTTGGTGCCGACCACATGGATACTGCGGAAAGAGCGTTCCGGGTGCCCCAGGCGCTCCAGGATGAGTCGGACCCGTTCCACGCCGGGACGAATGCCGAAACGCCGGCGGGCGTAGAGTTTCTCAAGCATGCCGGCCAGGGACATCTCAGGCAGCGGGGCGATGGAGCATCTTCAGGATCGAAGCGAGTTTGATGCGCATCTCCGAGCGGGGGCAGATCACGTCCACCATGCCGTGGTCCAGCAGGTACTCGGCCCGCTGAAACCCCTCCGGCAGTTTCTGGCGGATGGTCTGTTCAATGACCCGGGGCCCGGCAAAACCGATCAAGGCCTTGGGCTCGGCGATATTGAGGTCTCCCAGCATGGCAAAACTGGCGGTAACGCCGCCGGTGGTGGGGTCGGTCAGGATGGATATGAAGGGAATGCCGGCGTGCTTCAGCTTGGCCAAGGCAGCGGAGGTCTTTGCCATCTGCATCAGCGACAGGATGCTTTCCTGCATGCGCGCGCCGCCCGAGGCGGAGATGATGAGCACCGGCTGGCGTTGTTGAAGGCCCCGTTCGATGGAGCGGGTGATCTTTTCGCCGACCACGCTCCCCATGCTGCCCCCCATGAAGGCAAAATCAAAGCAGGCAACCTGCACACCCATGCCGTCGATAGTTCCCTCGACACAGATGACGGCGTCCTTTGACCCACCCTTGGCCACTGCGGCATCGATGCGTTCCTGGTAGCTCTTGGCATCCTTGAAATCAAGGAAGTCCACCGACTTCATGCCGGCGTCGAACTCCTGCCATGTCCCGTTATCCAGCAGTATCTCCAGACGTCTGCGGGCCGGGATGCGGTAGTGGTGGCCGCACTTGGGGCAGACATTGAGATTGGCTTCGATCTCTTTGCCGAGGATGGTTTCGGAACAACCCTGGCATTTGACCCACATACCCTCGGGAACCTTGACCTTCTTTTCCCTGTTTTGCACGATTCCTGCTTTATCACGGTTGAACCAGCTCATATTAAACCTCGCGATCTGTAAAAACGTTACTTGAGTGAAAGGGGGTGGTAGCAAAAAAGCGGCGGCCTGTCAAGCTTTAGCAGGCAGCTGAAAAGCTATTGCGGAGAGCCGTCTGCGGCGTTGTGCGGTACTCGTTACCTCGGCTAACTGCTTGTTGTGTCTCGGCTGCTCCGTTCCGGGCGCCTGGCATCCGGTCTTCCTCATGACGTTTTTCGGCAACCTGTTAGGCCGGGCCGTGGGAGATGGCGCGTTTCAGGTCCCCGACCAGCCGCCTCAGTTCGCTCTTAAGCTTTGCGCCGGAATGTTGCTCGAACAGCTTGACGATGGCGCTGCCAACGACGACGCCATCGGCCATGGCCGCCACCTCGGCCGCCTGTTGGGGGGTGGAGATGCCGAACCCGGCCATGACCGGCACGTGGATCTTCCGGCGTACCTTGGCCAGTTCGTCCGCCAAGGTCGCGGAGGTCTCCTGGCGCACGCCGGTGACACCGGTGACGGTCACGTAGTAGACGAAACCGCGCCCCAGTCTGGCGACCGTAGCGATGCGCGACTTGTCCGAGGTCGGCGTCAGCAGGAAGATGACGTTCAATTCACTGAGGGCGGCATAACGAAGAAACTCGTCGGACTCCTCCGGGGGCATGTCCACCAAAAGAACGCCGTCCACGCCTGCCTGGACGGCATCGCGGCAAAAACGCTCATAGCCGTAGGCATGGATGGGGTTGAGATATCCCATCAGGATGATCGGAATGTCCTGTGCCGTTCTTACTCTTGTCACGGTTGCGAGGATTCCCGCCAGGGTGGTGCCGGCAGCCAGGGCCCGTTCGGAAGCCAGTTGGATGGTCGGACCGTCCGCCATGGGGTCGGAAAAGGGGACGCCCAGTTCGATGATATCCGCGCCGGCATCCGCCAACAGCCGGATCATCTCTTCAGTAGTGTCCAGATCCGGGTCGCCGGCGGTTATGAAGGTCACAAGGGCCTTGTCGTTGTGGCGGTGGAGTGTGGCAAGTCGTTGGGAAAGTCGGTCCATGTTGTTGCACTCTCCGGGGGGCTTTCTGAAAAAGCAGTTAAATGTTGGTCAGTTAACCTGAAAACGGCAGTCAGTAACCGCAAAGACGCAAAGAAGACAAAGAAATCAAAATGCTTATGAAAATAAAGACTCGAACCTATCCGATGAAAGACTGTGGTAAGACAACTGACTGATTTTCCTTCGCGTACTTTGCGTCCTTGCGGTTCAAAAGCATTTTTTAGGTTTAATCCAAGAAAGGTTGGGAGTGGCTCCCCCTTCGGCAAAGGGAAAGACAAACAGCGCCTCTCGTTCTCTTAGAGCTTGAAACCGGACATTTCCGTTTCCAGAAGGTCGATCTGCTTTGAGAGATTGGTAACGGAATGTTCCATGAGTTCGGCAGCCTCGGCGTTGGCGGCGGAGGTGAGCTGAATGTTGTCAAGGGCCTTGAGTATCTGGGCGCTGTTGAGACCCTGGGAACGGCACGCATCACGGATCTGTTCGATCATGGAGGTCACGTCTTCGGTGGAGCGGGCGATCAGGCTGCTGGCGCGGCTCTGCTCACGCGTTGAGGTGCGGACGTGGACGGTCAGGTCCTTCATGCTCTCCACCGCCGCCGAGATCAGGTCGCTCCCGCGGGAGTGTTCGCGCGCCGATGACGCGATATGCCCGACCATCTCTTCCACACTGGTCATGGCCTCCTTGATGCTTTGGCTGCCACGGGCCTGTTCGACGGTGGCTCGCGCTATCTCCCTGACCTGGATGCTGGCTTTCTGGACGCCGCTGACGATCTTTTCCAGGGCGGCGCCGGAGCGCTGGGAAAGTTTTTCCCCTTCCGAAATATACTCTTCCGCCTGGCTGATCGCCTCAACGGCGCGCGCGGTTTCGTTCTGCACCCCACTGATGACGGAGGCGATCTCACGGGTGGAACTGCTGGTCCGTTCGGAAAGTTCACGGATCTCGTCGGCCACCACCGCGAATCCCTTGCCGTGCTCTCCGGCCTGGGCGGCAATGATGGCGGCATTGAGGGCCAGCAGGTTGGTCTGTTCGGCCACCTCATCGATGACCGAGAGGATGGTGCCGATGTCGTTGGCCTTGAGGGACAGGTTTACTATGACCTCTGCGGTTATGTGGGATGAACGGCGGATGTCCTGCATGCCGGCGATGGTTTCTTCCACTGCCTTCTTGCCTGTTTCGGCGTCATTTTTGACACCTTCGGAGATGGCCGAGGTGTCCATGGCGCTTTTTTCGACCTGCTTGATGGTGGCGTCCATCTCTGCGATGGATGAGGCCGTGGTGCTGGAGGCGTCCAGAAGATTGGCGATGCTCGCGTCGATCTCCTTGATGGATGAGGCCATCTCGATGATCGAAATGCTGACCTCGTTGACCTCGCCCCCCAGTTTGTCGGCGTTTATGGCAACCTCCTCGATACTGGCCGCCATCTCCAGGATCGAGGAGGACGTCTCCGAGGCCGACACGGAGAGCCTGTCGATGTCGTTCGAGATGTCCTGGACCGACTTGTTGATGAGTTCCACCGCCCGGGATGTCTCTGCAACCGTTACCTTCTGGAGTTTTGCCGAGTTGACCACCTGGCGGGACGCCTTTTCGATGTTGTTGTCGATGGAGGTGAACTCTTCGGAGGCAATGTTGACCCGGGAAACCATGTTTTGCAGGTTCTCGGCCATGGTGTTCATGGCCGTTGCCAGGGCGCCGGTTTCTCCCCCCCCTTTGCTGTCGAGGCGGCTGTCGAGCTTGCCGTCCGCCATGGTGCGGGCAAAAACGACGCACTTCCGCAATGGCCTGGTTATGGAAAGGGTGATCAGGTACGCGAGAACGGCCACCAGGAAGACTACCAGAAAGCCGACGATGCTGGCCGTCATGATCTTGGCGGCGATGTTTGAGGATACCTGCCTTTCAACGGCGCTGACGTCATGGTGAATGGTTTCGACCATGGCCGCGACGGTGGTGCTGAAACTGTTGAACCGCTGTGTCTGGATGCCGGTCATGAGGTAACTGGCCCTGAGCACGTCCCCCTTCTCGGCGGCTGGCAAGACCTCGCCCAGCAGCGTCCTCTTATAATCGAACCAGATGATGTAAGCCTTGTTGATGGTCTCCCACTCGCTGCGCGAGTTAATCGACTTCAGGACGATGCTGAACTTGCTGTCGATATCGTTTGTGAGCTGTTTTACGGTCGTAACTATCTTGTCGATGGCGGCTGGATCGGTTTCCAGCATGAAATTTTGCATCTCATTGCTGATCTGGTAGAGGTCGGATTTGAGAAGCGCGATATTTTCGAGGGCGTTGTTGTTGGCCTGGATGATTTTGTAGGTACTCCCCCCGATCCTGACATCGTTGAGGAGCATGCTGCCGAGTACGGCCAAGAGCATGATGCCGGAGAAGGCCGCTGCCGAGAGCAGCGTCATCTTGGCGCGCAGGCTGAAACCTTTGCCGTTGGGCGAATCGGAGGTTGTCTGCACGTGGTGCGAGCTCCTTGGTCTGCGAAGTAGTGTTTCAAGCGCCGGGGTGGTGTTCGCTGCCGTCGCCGTTTCGCCTGCGGATGCATCGCGCGGGCCGTCGGAAAACAGGGGTGCCTACGGAAAAAGCGGCCCAACTATAGCAGAGCTGTCGCTTTCATATCAAGCAAAAACGCCCGCGGCACGGGCCGCGGGCGGAAGGGGAAGATGAAAAGGTGAAGAGCGCTGTGCTGCATTCGTCAGGGTGTTTTTATGTTCGACTCTTCCATGGCAATGCGCTCGGTCCGGCGATCCAACTCGGCCTGCATCTCCCGGCGAACGTGCCGGACTCTTTTCATGTAGGCATCGGCCTGAGGACCCCAGCCGCAGTAGAGCTTTTTGGCCCGTTCCAGATTGCCGGAGGCTGTTTGCAGCTTGGTGAACAGCTCACGAACGGCGGCTTCGGCGCATTTTCCGTCATTTTTCATGTCCTGGGGGGTGTAACCGTGGCTTCTGGCCCGCTGGGGCATGAGTTGCCACACGCCCAGTGCCCCTTTGGAAGAGAGGGCCACCGCTGAGAGGCGGTGTCCCCCGGTTTCGGCCAGTGCGATCTCTGCCAGATCGAAGGGCATGAAAGGGGTGTCAAGGGTCTTGGTAAAACAGAGGGCCGCCAGTTGACTCGCCCGCTCCGGGGTCGTGCATCGGGTGAAGGCGGCCTCGATGGCCTTTACCTGACGCTTTCGCTCGCTTATGGAGATACCTTTCTCCAGGAGGTTCCTGAACTCCAGGTCAAGGGGGGTCTCAAAAGCAGTCATTGCCGCAGCCTGCGGCTCTGCTTTTTTGATCGGGGGAGGGTCGCAGCCTGCCAGTGGAAGCAGGCATGTTATGCAGAGTAGTTTTTTTAGCATAAGAAAGAGTTGGTCAGTGGTATAGGCTTTGCCGGAATGGCGTACGCGCCACGGGGTAACGATGGTTGCTCCGGCTGGATGCTCCTTTCTTGCTGGATTTACCCTGATACGCCAAAGTCCCGGTTGGCCGGGACTTTGGATGTGCTCAAGGTTGCATATTCATATACTGCATGATGTTTGATTTGTCAAGTCAAGCAGGTCAACATTCAATAATATCGGTGTGTTACATCAATAAATCAGTAGGCCTCCGGGCTCCCAAGCACATCCTCGTTGCTGACCCGCGCCCGGAAGATGCGATACACCCAGATCTTGTAAGCGATAACGGTCGGAACGCATATCAGCGCCACGACAGTCATGATCTGTAGCGTCAGCAGACTGGACGAGGAGTTGTAGATGGTCAGGTTGGAGGCGGGGTCGATGTTAGAGGGGATCAGGTTGGGGAAGAGCCCGGCCACGCCGGTGAAAACCACGAAGACAATGGTCAGGCACGAAAAGGTGAAGGCCTTGTAGTACTCGTTTATTGCGGCAAAGACCTTGATCATAATGAGCGAGGCCACGGCAATCACAGGGATGACCAGCAGAAGCGGTGTCTTGAAGAAGTTGTCGTACAGCCTGGTGGCGGGGTAGGTGTAGCCGAGAAAGAGGACCGCCACCACCAGAAGCGGCAACCAGAGCTTATTGGCCAGGTCGGCGCTCCGCTTGCTCAGGTCGCCGGTGGTCTTGATGGCTGCGTAGATCGAGCCGTGCACGGCAAAGAGCATGACGAACAGCACGCCGGTTATCAAGCCGTAGGGGTTGAGCAGGCCGATAAGGGTCCCGTCGTAGGCGAAGTTCACGGCGGCAAAATCGTTCCTCATGGGGATGCCCTTGAAAATATTGCCGAACGCCACCCCGAACAGCAAGGCCGGAAGAAAGCTGGAGATGCAGATGGCTACGTCCCAGGCCTTCTTCCATGTGGTGCTTTCCAGCTTGCCCCTGAACTCAAAGGAGACGCCGCGCACGATCAGGGCAAACAGTAAAAGCAGCAGGGCCGAGTACAGATTGCTGAACATCAGGGCATAGGTGGTGGGAAAGGCCGCAAAGGTGGCGCCGCCGGCGGTAACCAGCCAGACCTCGTTGCCGTCCCAGACCGGGCCGACCGTATTGATCAGCACCCGCTTCTCGGTATCGTTTTTGGCCAGGAAGACGGACAGGAAACCTGTACCGAGTACGAAGCCGTCCAACATGAAATAGGCTGCCCACAGCACTCCCCACAACACGAACCAAATGATCTGAAATACGGATACGTCCATAGTTTATGCCCTCCCCTGAACGTTGATGATGGCGGAAAGATCCTTGTCCGGCCCTTTTTTGGCGTATTTGACCAACAAGAAAATATCAATTGCGCCCAACAGGCCGTACAGTACGGTAAAGCCCAGGAGCGACAGGGCCACTTGGGTGGCCGAGATCGATTTTGAAACCGCATCCGCGGTCTTGAGCACACCGTAGACGATCCAGGGTTGCCGCCCCAATTCAGCAACGAGCCAGCCGAATTGTTCCGCCAGGTAGGGGGCCGGAATCGCGCATACCATGATCGTGAGGAAAACACGCTGGTTCTCCAGGCCCTGTCTGCGCGACAGGAAAATGGCCGCCAGGCTGGCAAGGATCATGAGCGTGCCGAGACCGACCATCATGCGGAAGCTGAAAAAGGTCGGGGTGACAAGGGGACGGAGATCCTTGGGAAACTCCTTGAGCCCCTTGATCTCGGCGTTCGGATCATGAAAGGCCAGCATGCTGAGTGCGTTGGGGATGCAGATCTGCTCGAATGCGTTGCACTCCCGGACCGGGTCAGGAAGAAGCAGGAGGTTCATGCCGACGCCCCGCTTGGTTTCCCACTGGGACTCCATGGCGGCGAATTTGCTGGGCTGGGTCCTGGCGATCTCCACGGCGTGGAAGTCACCGGTCAGGCCGACGCCGATCGAGGCGACAAAGGCCCAGACCGCAGCCAGCCTGAAAGAGCGTTTGAAAAAGTCGATCTCGTTGCCGCGCAGCAGGTGCCAGGCGGAAACCCCCATGATGAGGAAGGCTGCCAGTGCATAGCCGGAGAGCAGGGTATGGGTGAATTTGATCCAGCCGTACGGGTTGGTCAGGACCGCCAGGAAGTCGTTCATCTCGGCCCGGTTGTTGCGCAGCACATACCCGACAGGTTTCTGCATCCAGGCGTTGGCCAGGAGGATGATCAGGGCCGAAACATTCGTGGCGACCGAGGCCAGCCAGATGGAGGTCAGGTGGGCCTTCTTGGAAATCTTGTTCCAACCGAAGATCCAGACGCCAATAAAGACCGACTCAAGGAAGAAGGCCAGAGTTGCCTCGATTGCCAGCGGAGCGCCGAAGATGTCCCCGACGTAGCGGGAATACTCGGACCAGTTCATGCCGAACTGGAATTCCATGGTGAGGCCGGTAACGACCCCCAGAGCAAAGTTGATCAGGAACAGTTTGCCCCAAAACTTGGTCATGCGGAGCCAGGTCTCGTCACCGGTCGTCACATACCTGGTTTCCATCCAGGCGGTCAGGATCGAGAGCCCGAGGGTCAGAGGGACAAAGATCCAATGGAACATGGCGGTTGCTGCGAACTGCAGCTGACTAAGGGTTACTACGTCCATACATCCTCCTTGCTAAGATAGTGGTATTAAGGGGTGTGTCTTCACAGTCACCATTGACAATGAAGAAACACCCCCGATTTGGTGCAACAAAGAAGCAATTCGCAATACTATAGCTACATTTTCTGAAATACAATTATTTGTGTATAATAAGATCCATTTTGTCCCATTTTGGGGCAAATTTTTTTTGGGTTGTCCAACGCGGACAGGATTATCCTTCAGCCAATTCCTTCAGGGTGACCTTCTCGAGGATGCCCCGGACCTGAGACTGCACGTTCATCCATACCGGATGCACGTTGCACGCAATGCTGCGGTCGCAATTAATGCCGTTGACGACGCATCTGTTGGGGATAATCGGACCCTCCACGGCTTCGACCACATCCAGAAGGGTGATCTTGTCCGCCGGGCGGCCGATTACGAATCCGCCGCCGGTGCCGCGGAACGACTTTACCAGGCCGATCTTGCTGAATTGCTGGAAGATCTTTGCCAGGAATGTCGGTGGTACGTCAACCACCGCCGCGATGTCGCTTAACAGGCAGACCTGATCGGCAGGTCTGGATGCCAGATAGACGATGCCGCGAATTGCATATTCACCCTTGCGGGTAAGCTCCATCATCGATATAACCTCAAAAAGACTTTATATGTCTTTTTAGGGTTTTTTAGCCGGATTGTCAATAGAAATATTTGGGGGGGCGATTTGTCAGCGTCCGAGCATGATGCCCAGGTCTTCGGCCGTCCTGACGATCTCTCCCTCGGGATCGACCAGCTTCAGATCCCGTATGGCATCCTCAATGGGGACCGAGGTGATGGTACGCCCCCTCAGGCAGGCCATGCGCCCGAAATCTCCGGCAGCCACCATCTGCACCGCCTTGGTGCCGAAGCGGCTTCCCAGGGCGCGGTCAAAGGTAGTGGGGGAGCCGCCCCGTTGCAGATGTCCCAGCACGGTGACGCGCACGTCCATGTCCAGGCACTTTTGAACGTGCTGCGCCACGAACTGCCCGATCCCCCCCAACCGCTCGATGGTCTGGCATTCGTCCGCCTTTTTGGCCACGACTCTGCTCCCCCCCTCCGGGAAGGCCCCCTCCGCAGCCACGATGATGCTGAAGCGGCTGCCCCGGGCGGAACGCCGGGTGACGGCGTCGCAAATGCGGTCGATGTGAAAGGGGATCTCGGGTATCAGGATGACATCGGCGCCGCCGGCAATGCCCGATTCCAGGGCGATCCAGCCGGCATAGCGCCCCATTACCTCCAGGATCATCACCCGGTGGTGGCTCTCGGCGGTGGTGTGCAGTTTGTCCAGGGCGTCGGTGGCCGTTTCCAGGGCGGTGTTGTAACCGAAGGTGAAATCGGTCTCCCGCAGGTCGTTGTCGATGGTTTTGGGCACGCCCACCACCGGCACTCCTTTTTTGGATAGCTCCAGGGCTATCTTGAGCGATCCCTCGCCGCCGACAGCCACCAGGGCATCGATCCCGAGAGCCCTTATGTTTTCTACGACCTTTTCGGAGAGATCCAGATGTACGATGGCGCCTTCTTGCTCGACCGGATAGGAAAAGGGGTTGCCGTGGTTGGTGGTGCCCAGGATGGTGCCCCCGCGGGGGAGGATGCCGCGTACGCTCTCCAGGGTAAGGGGTTTGCATTTGGCGAGGCTCAAGAGGCCGTCGAAACCGTCCTCAATGCCGATCACCCGCCATCCGTGGCGGATGATGGCGCTCTTGACCACGCCGCGGATAACGGCGTTCAGCCCCGGACAGTCGCCGCCGCCGGTCAGGATGCCGATCGTCTTCGTCATGTGAAACCTCCTCTGGCAGCTATAAAGCCATTGGTGAACAGGAGATTACTACCTTGGAACTTCGGAAAATCCCCCCTCCCTTGACGGGAGGGGATAGTTATACTTCAATTCAAGTTCTCAGCCTGCTAGACCGTTTCGCCCTCCGGTTCGGCTACTGCGGCAACCTTCTTCTTGCCGAAGATCAGTGCCACCCAGATGCTGATCTCGTACATCAGGTACATGGGGAGCATGATGACGAACATGGTGATCAGGTCTGCGTGAAAGGAGGCTACGATGGCGCTGGCCAGCAGGGCGTATTTGCGCTTTGAGGCCAAGATCCGATAATTGACGATGCCGAAGCGCGCCAGGATCATGGACAGGATGGGGAGCTCGAAGATCAGGCCGAAGATCAGGATCAGGCGCAGGCAGAAGTTGATATAGGCGCTGATGTTGAACCAGCTCTGCAACCCCTCGGCCTCGTAGGAGAGTGAAAAATTGATGATGACCGGCCAGATCACGATCAGGAAGAACATGGCTCCGACGCAGAAGGTAAGCGTGGCGGCGGTGATGAAGGGGATCACCAGGCGGCGCTCCTTGCGGGTGAGGCCGGGCGCTATGAACATCCAGAGCTGCAGGAAGACCACCGGCAGGACCAGGATGAACCCGAGCAGCATGGAGATCTTGCATTGGATGAAGAACGGCTCCAGGGGGGCGCTGTAGTTGAGGACATGCTTCTTCTCGGGGGCAGCGGACTCCTGCTCCAGCTTGAAATGGCTGTACATGGCCGGAGCCCGTTCCTTGACCTGGGCGTAAACCCTCTTCTTGATCTCGGTCAGGTAGGTCTTGCCGGTCAGGGGTTTTTCCACGAACGTGAGGACGGCGCTTGAAAAGTTCCAGGCAACGCCCATGCCGATGACCACGGCAACAACGATGATAATCAGCCGTTTGCGCAACTCCACCAAGTGTTCGATGAATGGGGCAACCTTTTCTTCACTCATGCTTTATTCCCGATTCCTTCACTGAAGTCCATGTTTATCCGAGACTATTGCAAAAGTCCCCTCCCCCCTTGCGGGGGAGGGAGTCTATTTATAAGACTTTTGCAAGAGCCTATCCATCGGGTCATTTCCTATCACAGCGCCTTATTGCCATGCAACCAGTTTTGCGATGAATCTCTCCTGAATCCGTGACACCTTCACGGATTCAGGTCACAGTCAGCGCCGTTTCGTGCCGCCGGGACGTCCCTTCCGGGGTCCGTTTCCTTTTTCGTCCGTCTCCTTGCCATTGGAACGTTGTACAAAACCGGACACCTTCTTCCCTCGCACCGGGATGCGGGGGTAAGCTTCGGTGGCGCTCGCCGGGACGACGGCACGGGTCGGCGGGGAGGACGATGTGTGGGCCGCAAGGGTGAACTCGATGCGCCGGGTGGCCGGGGAGACCGCAGCAACCGTAACCCGCGCCTTGTCGCCAATGCGGAAGACGCGCCTCAGCCGGCTGCCCACCAGGGAGTGCTGCTTCTCTTGGTAGCTGTACAGGTCATCGTTCAGGGTGGAGATGTGCACCAGGCCTTCCACGAACAGCTCGTCCAGCTCCACGAAGAAGCCGAAACCGGTCACCCCGGTGATATAGCCGTCGAACTCCTCCCCCAGGTGCTGCTGCATATACTGGACCTTTTTCATTTCCACCACGTCCCGCTCGGCCTCCATGGCCACCCGCTCCCTCTTGCTGGTATGATCGGCCACCTCTCCCAAACGTTCGGTCGCAATGGCCAACTGCTTCTCGCCGCGTTTGTCCCCCTTGTTCCCATCCAGGGCCAGGGTTGCCTTGAGGATGCGGTGCACCACCAAGTCGGGGTAGCGCCGGATCGGGGAGGTGAAGTGGCAGTAACAGGCGGAGGCCAGGCCGAAATGCCCCAGGTTCTCAGCGGCGTAGCGGGCCTGTTTCATGCAGCGCAGAAGGGCGTAATTCAGCATGCGCTCCTCTGGCCGCCCCTCTGCCTGGACCAGTAGGCGTTGTAACTCGGCAGGGTTGACCCGGTCTTCGGTCAGGGCAAATTCGTAGCCGAACCCGTAGATGAATTCCTGGAAGTCGTGGAGCTTGGCCGGATCGGGGTTCTCGTGGATGCGGTAGAGGAACGGGATGGTGCGGGAAGTGACAAAGCGCGCCACTGCCTCGTTGGCGGCCAGCATGAACTCCTCTATCAGTTGATGGGCCAGGTTGCGTTCGGCCCGGATGATCCTCTCGGTCAGGCCGGTCAGGCCGATGATGATCTCCGGTTCGGGCAGGTCGAAGTCGATGCTGCCCCGTTTCCTGCGCATCCCCATCAGGATCAGGGCCAGATCCTTCATATCCCCGAGCATGGGGGTCAGGGGACGGTGCTTGTCCGCTACCTCCAGGTCGTTGTCCACGATGATCTGCCTGACGATGGTGTAGGTGAGGCGGGCGGTGCTCTTGATGACGCTGGGGTAGAAGGCGCTTTCCACCATGGCGCCAGTGTTGTCGAAGAGCATCTCGGCCGTCATGGTCAGGCGATCCACCTGAGGGTTGAGGGAACAGATGCCGTTGGAAAGCCGTTCGGGCAGCATGGGGATGCAGCGGTCGGGGAAGTAGACCGAGGTGCCGCGCAGATATGCCTCCCGGTCCAGGGGGCTCCCCGGCTTGACATAGGCGGATACGTCGGCGATGGAGACCCAGAGCCGGAAATTGGCCCCTTCGCGGCGCAGGGAAACGGCGTCGTCGAAGTCCCGGGCCGTCTCGCCATCGATGGTGACGGTCGTCATGGCACGCAAGTCAACGCGCCCCTTAAATTCCTCGTGAGCCACGGTTTCGGGTATGGTCCCGGCCTCGGCCAGCACGTCCGGGCCAAATACATGGGGCAGGTCGAAACGGCGGATGACCGACTGGACCTCCACCTCCGGGTCGTCGGGCCACCCCAGTATCTCCACGACACGCCCTTCCGCCGGCCGTCCACCGACCGGATAGCTCGTCAACTCGACCACGACCTGCTGGCCGTCCTCGGCCCTGGCGCGCCCCTTGGGGGGGATGACGACCGCCAGGTTGAGACGCTGGTCGTCGGAGATGACAACCGCGCCGCGCCGGCTCTCCTCGTAACGTCCCACGACTCGGGTCGTGGCCCGTTCGACCACGGCCACGATCCGTCCGTCCAGCTTGTTGCCCCCCATGCGGCTTTGGCCGGCGGTGGCCTCCACCAGATCGCCGTGCAGGGCGCTCTTCATGAATTTTGCCGGAATGAAGATGTCCTCGCCGCCACCTTCGGGCGCCACGAAACCATAGCCATCCCGATGGACCGAGATCCTTCCGCGCACCTTCTTGACCTCGCCCGGAAGCACATAGCTGTTGCCCTTCAGCCGGGCCACCTCGCCGTTATCCGCCATATCCTCCAGCAGGTTCTTCAACTCGTGCTTGAGGTGGCGGCCGCCGAATTCGCGCACTAGGGTCGAGAAATGGACCGAGCCCCCATACTCCTTGAGAAGCGCCAAAATCTGTTTTTTTGAAACCGTCATGCTATATCCTATTGAGGTTTGATAATTGTATGATCCGGACAGGATAATATGCCTTTTCCGCGCAATTTGCGATAATTTTCCTGTTGTTCCGCAACGCCTAAGTGGTGGCCGGCACGGATTCATGGTTTCCCGGCGGTTGCAGGGAAGCGAATATGAGTTAAACTAGATTTGGTTTCATTGCTCTTAACCCTTTGTGGATTTGAGGATAATTGAAAACGCCGTGATTTTTTCTGTGTCTTTGTGGCTGACAACCGATTTTAGGATAAAAGAAAGGAGCGAACCGGTGATGAAAGCGATACGTGTCGGTAAATTGGGGCCTCCCGAGGTTCTGGTGCTGGAAGAGGTGGCAGATCTGGAACCTGGACCGGGCCAGGTGTTGGTGACGGTCAAAGCTGCCGGGGTGAATCCGGTGGATACCTATATCCGCTCCGGCCTGTATCGCTCCGACCTGGAACTCCCCTATACCCCCGGCATCGACGCCGCCGGGGTGATCGCCGCAGTGGGGCCGGACGTGAAGCACCGCCGGGTGGGGCAGCGGGTGTACGTGGCCTGGTCCGTGTCCGGCACCTATGCGGAGCAGGTGCTCTGCAACGAATTTCAGACCCATCCCCTCCCTGATGGAGTCAGCTTCGGCCAGGGGGCCGCCATCGGGGTCCCCTACGGCGCGGCCTTTCGCGCCCTGTTCCAGCGAGCCCATGCCCTGCCGGGGGAAACGGTGCTGGTGCATGGCGCCAGCGGCGGGGTGGGGCTTGGCGCGGTGCAACTCGCCAGTGCTGCCGGGTTGCGGGTGATCGGCACGGCCGGTTCCGGACAGGGGAGGGCGCTGGTGCAGGCCCAGGGGGCACACCACGTGCTGGATCATCGCCAGCCGGGCTATCTGGACCAATTGACCGAGTTGACCTGCGGCAAAGGGGTGGATCTGATCCTGGAGATGCTGGCCAATGTGAACTTGGCCAAGGACCTGACGGTGTTGGCCAAGAGCGGCCGCGTGGCGGTGATCGGCAGCCGCGGCAAGATCGAGATCGACCCGCGCGAGACCATGGGGCGCGAGGCCTCGATCATCGGCGTCACGCTGTACAACGCCACGCCGCAAGAGTTGGCCTCCATGCACGCCGCATTCGTGGCCGGGCTGGAAAACCGCACCCTGCGGCCTGTGGTGAGCAGGGAGATTCCCCTGGCCGAGGCGTCGGCGGCCCATCACGCAGTCATGGAGACCAGCACCCTGGGGAAGATCGTGCTGATCCCCTGATTCCGGTTCCAAATTATGGGAAGATCAGGCGGCGGCATCCTTCAGGTCGCGGATGATCTCGATTTGGCGCTGGAAAATATAGCGCGACAATTGTTGCTCCAGGAGTTTTTCGGGATGGATGGCAAAGCGGTAGCTGTAGGGTGAGGCGTGCCCCTCGATGTGTACCAGCTTGGCTTCGACTTTGAGGGGTAAGAGCTTGTCCTGGGTCGGGTCGGGCAACAAGAAGCGCAGGATGGTCTCGTTGCCGGTCGGCATGTCGAGATATTCGTCAGTATTGATGGCTGCCCCACCGGTCGAGATGTCCGACAGCCTGCCGTGCATGTCCTGTCCTTGAAACGGAAAGGCAGCCTGGGTTGGGTGCGCCAAATCCAGTCTGACGGAGCTTCTCCGCTCCGCCATGATCTCCACGAAGCGCAGCTTGCTGAGGGATACCGCATGCCTGGGCACATTGACGTACTGGACGTGGGCGGCGATGTCGTGCGGAAACAGCTTGCAGCGGATCAGGGTGTAGTGGTCGGCGGCCATGGCCACCGCCTGCTGGGGTTGGACATCCAGGTCGAGGATACCGTGCTCGACGGCATCCAGCGTGGCGGCGTAGGTCAGCGGCAGCCCTTTGAAATAGTTGATCAGCTTGAACGCGGGGAGTTTTTTTCCGGCCAGGGCGTTTTTGAGGGTGGCTAATATCTCCGCCTGGTCCTCTTCGAAGGACCTGACGACACGTGAACTGTAGATGCTGTTAGGGTCCATGGAACCGCTTTGAAGAGGATAGTTTCAGTGGAACCCTGCCGGTGTCGGCAGCTCCTGTTCCGGCATCAGAAGCCGCATCCTCCGCCCTGCTTGAGGTGGTATTTCTGGTGATACGCTTCCGCCTCCCAGAAGACGGCGGCGGGAACGATCTCGGTCACTATGCTGCGGCGCAGCCTGCCCGAACGGTCAAGACGCTCCCGTGACGCCTCGGCGGCCTGCCTCTGCTCTTCGGAATGGTAGAAGATGGCCGAACGATACTGGTCGCCCAGATCCGGCCCCTGGCGGTTTAGCTGCGTCGGGTCGTGGCACTCCCAGAACAGGTCCAGGAGCCGCTCGTAGGAGATCTGTCCGGGATCGAAGGTGATCTCCACCGCCTCGGCATGGCCGGTGCTATGGCCGCACACATCGCCATAAGTGGGGTTTTCGGTCCGGCCGCCCGTATAGCCTACCCTGGTTGCCGCAACACCGGGAACATTCATGAAGTCGTCTTCCACGCCCCAGAAACAGCCTGCTGCAAAGGTTGCCTTTTCCATCCGGGCCTCCTAGAAACAAAAGGGGACGAGGGAGTCCGGCCTACATCATCTTTTCCATCTCTTCCGCAGAGATGTCGAAGTTGGCGTAGACGTTCTGCACGTCGTCGTTGTCTTCCAGCTTGTCCATCAGCTTGAGCATGCTTTCGGCCTGCTTCCCATCCAACTCCACCTGGGTCTGGGGGATCATGGTGATCTCGGCGTTTATCTGCTTGAAGCCTTTGGCCTCCAGGGCCTCGCGTACCTCGATGAAGGAGGACGGTTCGGTCGTGACCTCGATCTGTTCGTCCTGCTCGGTCACGTCGTCGGCTCCCACCTCGATGGCTGCTTCGAACAGTTGATCGAAATCAACCGATTTGTCATAGACGATCAGCCCTTTTTTGCTGAATATCCAGGAAACGCAGCCCGCCTCGCCCATATTGCCGTTGTTTTTGGTAAAGATGCTGCGTATGTCGGAAACCGAGCGGTTACGGTTGTCCGTAAGCACCTCCACCAGCACTGCCGCCCCGCCGGGGCCGTACCCCTCGTAGACGATCTCTTCGTAGACGACCCCTTCCATTCCGCCGGTACCCTTCTTGATGGCCCGGTCGATGTTGTCCTTGGGCATGTTCTCGGCCTTGGCCTTGTCCACGGCGGTCCGCAGGCGCGGATTGCCGTTGGGATCACCGCCTCCCAGCTTGGCGGCAACGGATATCTCCTTGATCAGCTTGGTGAATACCTTGCCCCTCTTGGCGTCTGCCGCACCTTTTTTGTGCTTGATGGTGCTCCATTTATTATGACCTGACATCCTTCCCGCTCCTCCGAAAAAATGTGGTGTGACTTTTTTTGTTGCCATAAAAAGTGACAAACACTAGCATAGAGCCTACACTCTGTCCAGAGGGAAAAACTGCAAAACGGGGGCAAACAACATGGTATCGATCATCGGGCACCTCAGGCGGTTCGGGTTGCTGGCGCTGGTAATGACGCTGCTTTTGGTCGGCTGCGCCGGCGTGGATTCCAACACCCGCGACGACTCCTCCGGTCTTCCCCCTATCATGACCCAGGACGAACTTGTGCGTCCCTACATAAAGCTCGGCAGGATTCAGGTCACCCGCGAGGTGTTCACCACGGACGCCCTGATCAAGACCGACGTCTATGACTGGGGGACTGCGGCCTTGCGCAGGGAGGCGGCCAAGATGGGTGCGGATGCCGTTATTTTCCCGGAGGTCAACGGGGACAAAATTACAAACGGCCTGCTGCCGTCCACCGAATTCCGCGCCACCGGTGTGGCGATCAAGTTCAAAAAGGATTGACAGGGTAGGATGAATTTTATATAAAGAGCGTTCACATAATTTGATGGCGGCGTAGCCAAGTGGTAAGGCAGAGGTCTGCAAAACCTTTATTCAGCGGTTCAAATCCGCTCGCCGCCTCCATAAAAATCAAGAGGTTAGCTCTAAAAAGCTAACCTTTTTTTGTATTCAAGTGCAAAACACCTTAGACGCCAAGCACTAACATCATCACCCGCAAAGCCCAATTTAAGAACGTAAAACGTCAAATGCGAACTTCTCAATAATGGCGCGATGACCTCTGCTTTACCACTTCCACTCAACCAAGACTCACCGAATATCCTACTCTCCAATTACTGTGGACACTTCTGATAATAATCTGTATATGAATCTGCAAAGATCGTAGCCTGAAAGCCATTTCATGGGGGAATCAGTATGACAATGGTAAGCAAAAATGATGAGACATTGCCTATTCTGGTAGTGGAAGACGACCCGATTTCCAGTGATATCCTGAGAAAATACCTTGAAGAAGAAGGCTATACTTCAATTTCCGTAACCAATGGACAGGATGCTTTAGAACTTTACCAACACAGTTTTTTTTCAATCATCATCACAGATTGGCTGATGCCCAAAATGGATGGTCCCGATTTGTGCCGCGCTATTCGTAATATGCCTTCAGATAGTTATACCTACATAATTCTTCTTACGGCGTTGGATTCACAAGATGAACTGGAAAAAGGCCTTGAATCGGGGGTTGATGAGTACCTTGTCAAGCCTGTCCACCAGGCTGAGCTTCGCCTGCGCCTCAAAAGCGCTCGCCGTATTCTTGAGCTGGAAAATACCCTGAAACGGAGCATTGCCGAGATTAGGGAGTTGTCCATCCGAGATCCGCTGACGGGCAGTTTCAATCGTGGTTACATGGATGAGCAACTCGCAAATGAAATTAATCGTGTGTACCGCTATGAACACTCGCTATCAATATTACTTGGGGATCTGGACCTCTTCAAAAAGATAAATGACACATTCGGCCATCTGGCAGGCGATGAGGCGTTGCGGCAATGCGCCCGTACCATCGGCAATTCCGTTCGGCGCGGTATCGATTGGCTTGCTCGCTATGGCGGGGAGGAATTTGTCATTGTTCTGCCTGAGACCGACCAACAGGGATGTTTGGTGGTGGCTGAACGCATTCGTCAGCAGATTGCAGCACTTCAAATTGAGTCAAATGGAAAGACTTTCAGTTTGACGATCAGTTTTGGCGTGGTTACAATTTTACCGGGGGATTTTACCAAGCCGGTTACAATGGATGAGGTTCTTATTTCGGCAGACGGTTGCCTGTACACGGCTAAAAATGAAGGAAGAAATAGAGTCGTAGCGACTCAAATTTGATAATGGCGTCTATTCGGTCAGAACAGCCGACGGAGACGAGGCCGGTTGCCGCTTGTGCGGCCAAGGTTGTGGGGCGTCCAGTTGTCCATGCGCCTGACGATAAGGGCGCTTTCACGTCATTTGATTTGGTCCACATTGTGCATATTATATAAATGAGGCTGCATAGACGAGGATTGAATTACCGGTTTCATGTACCAATTCCTAACAATATTGCTGATGTAACAGAATATTTCCTTGACACAAATTGTCACTGTCAGCAGTTTATGCCATGTTTTGTTTTATTTTACCGGACACCAGTCTGACGGGCATTTGCAGTAAATGCGTGTATATTGACAAGGTTTCCAGAGAAGATGAAATGACTGTTTTTGAGCGTGATAAAATCAAATATGCCGGTGTTATGAGCCGTGTGGATGCTCAGGCGCGTACGGTTTTTCGTCTTGATCGCCGTGGATTTTCTTTGGTTGAGCTGATCACTGTTTTGGGTATTGTGGCTGCGCTGGCAGTTATAGCCATACCAAGTTATACAGCTTACACATTAACCGTAAAGAATAATCGATGCGTTGCCGATATTCGCACAATCGACAAGGCAGTGCTCTCATATTATCTGGACAACAACAGCCTGCCTGTTAATCTGTCCGACATTGGAGTTGCTGCCAATCAGCTTGATTCGTGGGGCAGGCCATATATATATCAGAATCTTGTCATCAGTGATGCCAATGCGCTTGAGGATCAATTCGGCGTGGCTCTCAACACGGATTATGATTTGTATTCAAAGGGACTTGACGGTATAAGTGGATCGCTTTATACCGATACCGGCAGTGGCGATGATATCGCACGGTTTAATAACGGAGCGTTTGTCGGTTTGAGAAATCCCGACTAATAACACAGGTAATGGGTAACAGACATCTAACTTATGACAACTGATAACAAAAACCACGATTTCACTTTCGGCTCAATTACCAAGACTGTCGAAAAGTCCGATAAAGATGGCATCGACGATTTTGATTTCGGAGATTTGTCGTGGCCGGTTGAAAAAACGGGTCAAGACGTTTCGGCCGATTTCTCTTTTGATGCATTGCCTGAACCTGTCGAAAAGTCGGATCAGGCAGGCGCAGAGCTGAGTCCGGCCAAGGCCCCGGTAAAAGAGGTGCTGCCTTTTACGTGTCTGAAGTGTGCTGCAACGAATGAAGTCGGTTTTAACCAGATATCGGATGACGGACTCATTATAAAATGTTCTTCCTGCAGAACCCGTATTGAAATTGTCCGGGATTCCTGTGCAAAAAGAGCCAGCCAGTTGTCCAGAGAGTTATTTTGCGTTAAGTGCGGGCATCAATTGGATCATCACTTGGTTTGCCGTTCTTGTGGCCTCCTGTATCCGGATTATTTTGTCGTGGTGAACCATGAGGAAGCCCGTCGTCAAGCCAAAAGCAGGCGAAGTGCCAAATTCAGGCAAGCATTTGTTGATTTTGGGGCTTCTTTCGGGCCGGGCCCGTCAAAGGTGAAGCAAGGTGTATATTCACCGGATAGTGTTGTTGATGTCGCGACGTGGAAGCCGGCTGTTTTATCAAGCGGTCTGAGGAAGGCATTGGTCGGTTCGGTGGTGGTTGTTGTCATTGCTGCCGGTGGTTTTTTTTATTACCGTCAATACAGGGCTGAACAAGAGTTTGTTAAGAATTATGTAAAGGCGCTGTACGGAATAAAGGTTGGAGTCGAGGGCAGCTTGAATGCCTGTGCCAAGATTTCCGAGGATTGGAAGGCGACCGCGGACTCAAGGGTAAATTTCACTCCTCGCGTTAACATGGATGCTGATGTCAAGGCGGAAAGAGTAAAATCCGAAGTTGACAGGATTATGCAGACGCTTCAGAATCCGCCCGCCAAATACTCTCAGGCAAAGGAGAAGCTTGCAGAGCTTAACAATATTTACGCGAACCTGTATTCTTTCAAGAGTTCCCCACGGGGGACTTTGGATAGCTTTAAAAGTTCTACCAACAAGGCTGGTCTGGGTTTTCAAAAGGCGGCAGAGGAGCTTAAGGCGAGTCTGCCCGAAAAGCTGTCGAAAGAGCTGGAGATTGCTAAACAGAGGTATCGTGGTTTGGCAAGTCTCTAAGTAGTTTCAGTATGATTCACCCTGTTTTGGTTAGCAGGAGACAAGTTCTCCTCTACCGGGGACAGGTGTTTGCGGCCCCGGAAATCCGGTTTTTTTTTGTTTCAAGAGGAGACGCTGCCGTCATGTGTTTTTGATGTCTCATTTCCAGCGACACGGAGGCATTACCGTACCTTCCCACATGTCGCAACATTCCTGCATTACAAGTCCCATTCCCGCACGTAAGAATCCTTAGCGCGCACCATTGCCCCGGCAACCTCGTTTTTACGCGCGTCTTGACCCTCTTATTGACATAATCAAATTTGGTGATAGTTTTTTGCTATGTTCTGATACAACAGAAAGGCAGCCAAATGAAAAAGCTCTTACCGAGGTTGCTCATCTTCTGTTTTCTGTGTACGGGCTGCGCAATCCCTTTTTTCAGTCAAATGACCAGTTTTTCGCCTTCGGTTTCCGGCGGGCAGATACCAGGGATTCAGGCTACGACTACTGCGTCGTTAGCAACAGATAACTACCGAATACTGAAGACGAATGTTGAGGGCACGGATTGGGGGATCAGTCTCCTCGGCATTTTTCCCATTGTCTCTCCGGACTATGCAAAAGCGATTGCAAAGCTTTATACCGCAGGAGAGGTTTCAGTAGGGAAACCTCAGGCAGTCGTCAATATACTTCAACAAAATACCTCACCGTATTTTATTCTCTTCTCTATTCCAAGAATCATGTTTCGAGCGGATGTGGTGGAGTTTACAAAAGCCGCCCACCCGCAGACACCTTGACTCAACAATTAACCCAAAAAAACATTTGAACTGCAAAGATGCAAAGAACGCGATGTAAAATCAATTAGTTGCCTTTCCAAAGTCTTTCATGTTTTGGGTTTGAGTCCTTATTCCCATAAGAATTCGAATTTCTTTGTGCCCTTTGCGTCGTAGCGGTTACTAACCGCCGTTTTCAAGATTAAAGAGCTTCCCATTGGCACCGCCATCACTCCAAAGCCCCGGCGCCTGGCATGCCGGGGCTTTTTGCCGCCAAACTGCGCAAACGGCCCTTACCCAAAAGTTGCCTCAGGGATTCCGCGCGGCAAGCCAGATGGTGTGCTGCCGTCCGCCCTGTTCCTTGCCGCGTGCTGGCACCCGGACCTCGCTGATCCCGAAACCCGCCAGGCGCAGCCGCTCGGTAAAAGCCCGGTCAGGACCTGCCGACCAGACGGCCAGCACCCCTGCCGGGCGCAGGGCCGCAAAGGCGGCCTCCAGGCCCGCCTTGCCGTAAAGCCACGCATTGCCTCTGCGGGTCATGGCCTCGGGGCCGTTGTCCACGTCCAGCAGGATGGCGTCGTAGGCCTTTTTTTCCGAGCGCAGGACAATAGCCACATCCTTCTCCTGAACCGTGACCCGGCAGTCGTCAAGAGGATATCCGGCCAGGTCCGCGAGCGGCCCCCGGTTCCACTCCACCACGCTTGGCACCAGTTCGGCCACCACCACACGTCCGTTGGCGCCGAGCCGGTGCAGTGCCGCTGCGGTGGTGTACCCCATGCCCATCCCGCCGATCAGAATACGGGGAAAGGGTCGGTCGGCGATACGGGCGCAGGCAAGATCGGCCAACGCTTCTTCCGAGCTGTGAACCCGGCTGTTCATGAGTTCGTTGCCGTCGACCTGGATCGAATACTCCCTGCCGCGCCGATAGAGGCGCAGTTCCCCGCCCCCGGGAGCCTGTGCGCTGTCGATGAGTTCCCACGGTATCATGATTGTCTCGCAGTACTGGCGTCCCACGACTAACCGCATGGGACACTGAAGAGTGAGGCATCACATTATCACATGGTGGGCTATGTTTCGCTGATTTTCTCGCGCTGCCGGAAGGATCGCAGGCTTCGGCTCTTCCCGCTTCCGTGCGATACCACCATGAAAGGCCGGGAAGATCTGCGTCCCCGGCCTTTGTTTATTCGAAACCTGTTACCGATGCCTTGTAAGGTCGCATCGTCAAATCGGGTAAATGCTGCTGTTCAAGAGCGCCTCCGCGTGCTCCAGATCTTCCTCTGCCACCGATATCTCCGTCATGGAGGGACTCTTTCCAACCTCCCTGATGGAATAGCCGATGCCGCCGTGCTTCAGAAGATTCTCGATCCAGATCCGGTTATGCGTATCGGTTGTATCGTAAAACCGTGCCATCGACAACACCTCCCCTCACGGCGTGACAACATTACGCCCTCTTACCACAACCACGGAATATTTCTCGAACCGCCAGACGTCATGCCAGCCGATCACAATCTGACCGGCTCGCATACGTTAGCCTGGTCGTGCGATTTTGCGCCGCATCGGGAACAAAAATATTCAGCATCACTTGTTAGTTTGTCAAGCCGGCCCTGATCTGAAATTGCGCATACCTTTGTTTGTGCTTGCGACATGATGTGAACCCCCTTTCATGAGGGAATGATCTTTATTTCTGCATAGTAGTATAGTAATACTTTCGCGGAAAAATGAACAGAAGGCGCTTTCGGGAAAAGAAGTGGGATCAGGGGGAGGGGGGTACCTTAGTGTCCCGTGAGGTTAGTTCGTGCTCGTAACGCGGAATGCATGCGCGTCACGGGGATGGTTGACGGTTCGGACCAAGATATGCCGGCGCGGGATGAGCCTGCCAGTACGTATTTCAAGGCGATCAAGGTCAAGATACTAATTCCCCAGATCGGTCAACATTTACCTGTGCTGTCTGACGGATATCCCTCCTGAAATGGATTTGCCGGATTGATCGATGTTAATGACGTTTGTCACCTTCAGCTTGCCGATGAACGTGCCGTTCATAGCATTAATTACTTCTAATGCCTCATGATTGCGTTGAAATTTACTGCTCAGTGATGTAGAAGGATGTAGCGCATCACATGGAAAAGGGGCACGTTTAGGGGACCTTGGGTCGGCAGGTTACGGCTCTGGCGGTACGATCCGATGCAGCCCGACGGTTTCTTTTCCGGCATGATGCACGACAAACAGCTCTCTCCCCCCATTGTTGTGCTGATATGCATTGTCGATAGCACCACCCTTGTGATTCCTGTTTACAGGTATTGATATGAAGTTATTACAATTATTTTTCATTTTATCCATCATCATAATGCCGGCGTGCAGCAACCTTACCCGGTCCTACAGCGTGACGGTTCTGGCGGATAATAAGACAACGGAAAACGAATTTCCTATTGATAATAAGCTCTACTACATGTCGTATGGTCAGGATGTCTGTATTGCAGTCATAGCCGGTAAGATGAAAGTTGATGCCATTTATGAAGGTTATGGCGGATACCGGGAATTTGTCGATTTCGCTTCAACCGAATTGATTACTGATTATGAACATCATCTGATCAGCCTCTCAAAGTATTTTCAAAATCATTCCTTCAGCTTGGTGAACAGGCATGAGATCGATATGGTGCTTGACGAATATGATCCAAGCAATCTTGCTCTCATACCGGAAGAACTGCGTCAGAAGTTTGCCAAGGAGACCGCTGCGACACACCTTCTGGTAGTGAATTTCTCGCGGAGTTTTGACGACAGATCCCATGCGATAGATGTAACGGAACGTCAACTCATCAGCGTCGCAACGGGAACCGTTGAGGCGTTGGATTATGTGAAGGTGCGAAATTCCATTTCTCCCCTGTAACAAGTTGTTGAAAATCGTCACACGCACCGAACATGGTATCATGTAATGCCCCGCATGTTCCCTCATAAGCACTTTCTGCATATTATTTAATCACCCACTGCCTCAAAAGCTGCCTGTACGGGCCGGGCCCATGGCCGGCAACACCAGTCCTTCCCTGTATTGCCGGCCATGGGCGCAGGCTGGCAAGCATTATGCTTGAAAAAACGGATCGAACGACAACCTGAGCGTCCCGTGCGGTTAGTCGTGGGAAGTAATTCCAAGTAATTTTGGCTGGTGCCGAGGCGCGGCGACGCAGGTGCAGCTGGGTCTACATCAAGGAGCCGCAACGACGGCAGCGGCCAAGAGAGCCGGAATTACGAGTTCGAACTAACCCCATGGGACACTGATATGAGGAACCATATGGATACAGCCGCAAACGCCGCACTGCTCAATGCGACCCTGAACGACATCTGTGTACGCCACCCGGAAACCCTGCCGGTATTCATCAATGCGGGCTTGGAGATGGTTGAGGATGAAGGGCTTCGCGCGTCATTCGGGACGGTGGTGACGCTCCGCACCCTCCTCAAGGCGCGGGATCTCAATAGCGATCTGTTCTGCCGGCGCCTGGACGAGGTGATTGCCGAGGCTGTCCGGACGGTGCGGAAACAGGCGGAGCCCGAGGCGGTGGGAATCCCCCTCAACCTGTTCGCCCTGCTCCCTTGTCCGCTCAAGGTGCCTCTGGAGGAGGCTTTCGAGGCGTACCTGGACGCCCTTCCACCGGACAAGCGCTCGTCCTTTACCTATTGCCTTGAGGGGAACGCCAACCACGATGTGGATTACTATGCACTGGTGGATCATTTCGAGTCCATTGACGACATGCCGGACATCATTATCACCCCCGGCTTCAACAGTTTTTTCCACCGGCCGTTCGTGGAGCGCTTTATCGAACAAGGGCTGTTCACCAGCGTCTCCACCTTTGGCGGGGACCGTCACCTTGCAAAGTTGGGGGTTACCGATCCCCAGGGGCAGTACACCATGCTGGCCATGAACCTGCTGGTGTTGGTGGCCGATCATGCCCGCCTCGACGGCCGGCCGGCCCCCGAGACCTGGAAGGACCTTCTGGAACCGGTGTACCGCAAAAGCGTCGCAATTCGCGGCAACCACGACGGTTCCTTCTGCGAGACCCTGCTGCTGTCCATCCACAAGGATTACGGCCTGACCGGCGTGTCCCGGCTGGGGGAGAACGTCAGGTACGGCTGGCACCCCTCCCAGATGGTCAAGGCCGCTGCCGGCAGCAGTGCGGACGCCCCGGCCGTCAGCGTCATGCCGTATTTCTTTGCCCGGCACCTCCGGAACAAGGAGGGGATCAGCATCATCTGGCCCAGGGATGGTGCCCTGGTCAGCCCGGTGACCATGCTGGTCAAGACCGGAAAACGTGCGGAGTTGCAACCGCTGATCGATTTCCTGTCCGGAGCCCAGGTTGCCGTGATCTGCGCCGACGCCGGCTTTCCGGCCGTCTACCCCGGAGTGGACAACCGCTTGCCGGACGATGCCGCCTTAAAGTGGATCGGCTGGGAGTACGTGAAAAAGAACGACATCAAGTCCATGCAGGTGGAGATCAACGCGACCTTTCTCCGGGCGTTCAAGGGTGGCGGGGCATGAGGTTGATCACCGTGGCCGGGCCGCCGTCGTCGGGCAAGACCTCCGTGATCATCAAGGCGGTCGAGGCGTTGCAAGGGGAGGGGGTCAAGGTCGGCGTCATCAAGTTCGACTGCCTCTCCACCGGCGACCAGGCCCTGTACGAGCGCAGGGGGATCTCGGCAAAGACCGGCCTGTCCGGCAATCTTTGCCCGGACCACTTCTTTGTCAGCAATATTCAGGAGTGCCTGCAATGGGGCGAGCAGAGCGGTTTCGACCTGCTGGTCTCCGAGAGCGCAGGGTTGTGCAATCGTTGCGCGCCCCACATCAAGGATGTGTGCGCGGTCTGCGTGATCGACAACCTGAGCGGGGTGGAGACACCGCGCAAGATCGGGCCGATGCTCAAGATGGCGGATATCGTGGTGGTCACTAAGGGGGACATCGTCTCCCAGGCCGAGCGGGAGGTGTTCTCCTACCGGGTGCGGCAGGTCAATCCGGGTGCTGTCATCATCAACGTAAACGGCCTGACCGGGCAGGGGGGTTACGAGTTGGGGCGCCTACTCTCCGCCGCCCAAGAGACAGTCTCCCTGACCGGCAGGCTGTTGCGCTTTTCCATGCCGGCGGCGCTTTGTTCCTATTGCCTCGGCCAGCGGAAAATAGGCAGCGATTACCAGATGGGCAACGTCAGGAAGATGGATTTTACATGACAACCGGTCACGATACAGTACCTTACAGCGCCATGTCGGCCGGGGAGTTGCTGCGAAAACATCCCTACGCGGAGGACTTTTTCACCTCTTTGGGGTTGGCGCTGCCGCCCGCCGAAGAGTCGGTCGGCGCCTACTTCGGGCGCCTCACGTCCGAGGTCCTGGAGGACCTGGGGGTCGAACGCCGGGAACTGGTTGAACGGTTCAGCGCCTTTATGGCCCTCGTGGTCTCGCTTCGGGAAAAACGGACCGGGCCGGCCATCGACTCCATCACCATCCAGGGGGGTGTGGACAAGAGTGGCGCTGCCGAGGAGTTCGTGCTGACCGTCGCTCCGGGCGAGGTGGTTTCCATCGTCGGCCCGACCGGCTCGGGCAAGAGCCGCTTCCTGGCCGATATCGAATGGATGGCCCAGGGGGACACCCCCACCCGGCGCCGGGTGCTGATTAACGGCAGCGTGCCCGACCCGTCCCGTCGTTTCTCCCTGGAACACAAGCTGGTGGCCCAACTCTCCCAGAACATGAACTTTGTCATGGACCTGAGCGTGGAGGAGTTCATCGCCATGCATGCCGAGAGCCGCATGGTGAATGACGTGGCCGGGATCACGCGCACCATTATCGAAAAGGCCAATGAACTGGCCGGGGAAGGGTTCTTGCCCCAGACCCCGGTCACGGCCCTGTCCGGCGGCCAGTCACGGGCTCTGATGATCGCCGACACATCCTGCCTCAGCACCTCGCCCATCGTGCTCATCGACGAGATCGAAAACGCCGGCATTGACCGGAAGAAGGCGGTGAGGACCCTGGTTGACGAGCACAAGATCGTGCTGATGGCCACCCACGACCCGATCCTGGCCCTGATGGGGGACCGGCGCTTGGTATTCAAAAACGGCGGCGTGCGGGCGATCATCGCCACCACCCCCGCCGAGCGGGCCACCATGGCGGCCTTCGAGGAGTTGGATGCCCGGCTGACCGCTGTCCGCAACGCCCTGCGCAATGGGGAGCGGATCGATTGCGTCTGATCGCCGCTCTGGGGTGGCTGCCCTACAGGGCACACAATCTGCCCCTTAATTAAGCACATGTTGCGGATACCTTGCAGCGGCAGGTTACGTTGATCGGGAGCAGACAGGCTATTTAAGGGCCTTGAGTCGTGTTTTATCCTGTTGGCACGCATTGTGTATCTCTTATGGACATGACATGCCCGATCATGTCACCGAAATTTACACCAACTGATTCCGTGCAACCGGCGCAATGCCCCGCTCTCGCAGATGAGACGCGGGGCGTTTTATTTTTTGAACGAAGAATCATGCCGGAGAATAATAACGACACTACGTTGTGAGAACTGAACGGAGCATTCAGCTCAAAAGGCCGGGGACACGGTGACGAGTGCTGCAACCGTGGGGCGCCTAGATGTGCTACCTCGAAAACAGCTGTAAATCCGCTCAGGTGGATGAAAGGAGTTTCAGATGAGACAGGTGGCTATCTACGGTAAAGGCGGCATCGGCAAATCGACCACGACCCAGAACACGGTGGCTGGTCTGGCCATGCTCGGCAAGAAGGTCATGATCGTCGGATGTGATCCCAAGGCAGACTCGACCCGGCTCATCCTGCACGCCAAGGCGCAGACAACGGTCATGGACCTGGTGCGGGAGCGCGGTACGGTCGAAGATCTTGAGGTGGATGACGTCATGAAGACCGGTTACAACGGCATCGCATGCGTGGAGTCGGGCGGCCCCGAGCCGGGGGTTGGCTGCGCCGGGCGCGGCGTTATCACTGCCATCAACTTCCTGGAGGAAAACGGCGCCTATAAACCCGACCTGGATTTCGTCTTCTACGATGTTTTGGGCGACGTGGTCTGCGGCGGGTTTGCAATGCCGATCCGGGAGGGGAAAGCGGAAGAGATCTACATCGTCTGCTCGGGCGAGATGATGGCCATGTATGCCGCCAACAACATCGCCAAGGGTATCCTCAAGTATGCCACCTCCGGGAAGGTCCGTCTGGCGGGGCTGATCTGCAACGCCAGGAAAACGGACAAGGAGTACGAGTTGATCGATGCCCTGGCCAAAAAACTCGGCACCCAGATGATCCACTTCGTGCCCAGGGATAATCAGGTGCAGCGCGCCGAACTGCGGCGCATGACGGTCATCGAATATTCACCGGAACATCCCCAGGCCAATGAATACCTGACCTTGGCCAAGAAGATCCTCGACAACAAGATGCTGGTTATCCCCACGCCGTTGGAGATGGAAGAGTTGGAAGAGTTGTTGATGGAATTCGGCATCATGGAGGCCGATGACGAGAGCAACGTCGGCAAGGCAGAGGCGGCCTAGACTCCAGGCGCTACCGAAAAATTACGTAACACAAAGGCCGCATTCATTTCCGAATGCGGCCTTTTATTTCAGCAGCTTTCCTCTTCGATCTGTTCCAAGAGCTTTAGGGCATTCCGATCGTCGTAGGTCTCGAAGAGTTCCCTGATGTTATTGATATAGGAGTGGATCAGGAGCAGTTCGTCAATGCAGCGGCCGCTGGTCTTGTCCGGGGTTTCCACGTTGTCCAGCTTGTCCCTGAACCGTTCCCAAAAGAGGTTTGTCCGTTCGGGGTCATCGATGTGCCGCCGCAGCATCCCCATGAGCACCCTCGCGTTTTCGTCGCCCTTGATCCCGATGAACGATACGTAACGGTCCGGTTTTTCCACAGTCGCCTCCATGAAACCTGCCTTTCGGATTATTCAACTCTATCCAGCCGCAGGGCAAAGGTCAGGTCCAGACCGGCCAGGGGGTGGTTGCCGTCCAGCGTCACCTCGGTCTCGGTGATCCCGGTGATCTGCATGACCCGTTCAGTCCCACCCGTAAAGGCGATGCTGAGTTTTTGACCAATACTGATCTCTTTTTCAGCGGGGAAATGGGACCGTTCCACGCGGATGATGTTTTCTTTCAGCCGGGGCCCGTATGCCTCCGCGGCCGGGATGACGATATTGACCGTCTCTCCGACGGCCATGCCGACCACTGCCTGTTCCAGAGCCGGAAAGACCTGATTCCGGCCGATGGTGAAGGTAAGCGGTTCTTCGTCGGCGGTGCTGTGGAAGATGCGCCCATTGTCGAGTGTCCCGATGTAGTGGACCGATACAGTGCTGCCCTGTTGTGCATGTGTCATGTTCCATACTCCTTGCAGGCTATGGTTCACTGCTGTTGCCATGACGGTATGCAACAAGTCGGCCGAGATGAGTGTTGAATACGCTTCAGTAAACAACGGGACTTGCGGCAAGGCTGCTGCTGCATAATGGGGCAAATGAGCAGTATCTGACCATTCGTTATGCAAATATAAATATAACATCTGACTTTATTGAGCCATAACCATACAAATATAAAAGATTGTAACCCATGTAACTGTTTGGCACGGGTTATGTAGTTTCCATGTGTTTTCCCGGACCGTCGCGGTGCCGCAATGCGCTTTACATGAGGAACAATCCCTGTATAATTGAGCGGCAAAAACCTGGGATTGGCCGTGGGCAGCCATGCTTGCGCCATCTTCAAGGCATCCGGCGTCATTCTCGGCGTGAATTGAATAGGAAAGGTACGCATGAACACGTGAAGGGGCATCAACGGTACTGCCCTTTTTTTGTGGATTCCGTTATATTATCAATGATATATCGAATGATTGGAGGAGGTTGCCATGCTTGCCTGTCTGCCTGACGGGGAGATCGAACGGTTCATCGATGAGGACCTCCCCTATGGTGATCTGACCACCCATCTGCTCGGTATCGGTCATCAGCCGGGCGCCATTACCTTTTCCACCCGTGAGGACACGACCCTCTGTTGTTGCGAGGAAGCGGGCCGGGTGCTGGAAAAATGCGGTTGCAGTATCTCGATCCTCGTGCCGAGCGGAACGCGCTGTGATCCCGGCACGATTTTTTTGAACGCCCAGGGAACGGCACAGGCTCTGCACGCCGGCTGGAAGGTTGCCTTGAACCTGCTGGAGTACGCCTCCGGCATAGCCACGCGGACCGCCAGGATTGTCCGGGCCGCCAGGGAGGCGAATCCGGGTATCGTTGTGGTTACTACCCGCAAATCCTTTCCCGGCACCAAGAAGGTCGCCATTAAGGCCATCATGGCCGGCGGTGCCCTGCCTCATCGATTGGGACTGTCGGAAACCGTGCTGGTGTTCAAGCAGCATACCGCCTTTCTTGGCGGTCTGGATGGGTTTCTGAAGGAGGTAGCCGATCTGCGGGCCAGGGCGCCGGAAAACCGGATCATCGTCGAGGCGGAGAACGCCGAAGAGGCGTTGCGTATAGCCGGGGCAGGGGTGGATGTGGTCCAGGTGGACAAGCTGGAGCCCGCCGAGTTGCGGCAATTGGCGTCAGATGTCCACACAATGGACCGGGCGGTCAGGATATCCGCGGCAGGTGGCATCAACGAGGGAAATGTGGCCCAGTACGCCGCCAGCGGCGTGGACATCATCGTCCTGTCCTCGGTCTACTTCGGCAAGCCTGCGGACATCGGCGTCCGAATCGTTCCCAGCGTAGCATGAAGTGGCACCCTGGGGCAGTCCCCTGCGGGAAGAACACACGTTAATCGAGTTAAACGGAGACCATCATGAATCGCGTAATATCCACACTGATTGTCGTTGCGGCTTGTTTACTCCCCATCGCCGCAACGGCTGCCGAGATCAACCTGTTTGTGGCGGCCAGCATGAAAGAGGTGGTCAACGAACTGGCCGACAGCTATGCGAAGCAGAATAGCGGCATAATCTTCAAGAAAAATTACGGCGCATCCGGCTCCCTGGCCAAACAGATCGAGAACGGCGCCCCGGCGGACATCTTCATTTCGGCCAATCTGGAATGGATGGAGTATATGAAGGCCAGGAAACTGGCCGACGACAAGAGCATCGCTACCTTTGCCTACAACTCACTGGTATTCGCCGGCCGGCCGGGGGTGAAGGCCGCCGGCATGTCCGACGTGGTCAGGCTGAACAGGATAGCCATCGGCAGCCCCAAGAGCGTGCCGGCCGGGGAATACGCCGTCGAGGCCTTCAGGAAGGCGGGGATCGACAAACAACTCGAAAAAAAGCTGGTCATGGCCAAAGACGTGCGGGAATGCCTGTTGTACGCAGATCGCGGCGAGGTTGACGGCGCGTTTGTCTATAAAACCGATGCGCTGCAGGTTGCCAGGAGCGCCCGAATCCTGTTCACGGTCCCCCAGGAATATTACTCGCGAGTTACCTATCCCATGGCCTTGACCGTGGCTGGCAGCCGAAAGGCCGTGGCCGCCGGATTCTACCGGTTTCTGGAGTCGGCCGATGCCAAGGCCGTACTTGCCAGGCACGGTTTCAGCGTGAAATAGGGCACGCTATGCCGGCCTTCACCTCAGCCGAATACCTGGCCATCCTGCTGTCGCTCAAGGTGGCGACCGTGGCGACGCTGGTGTCGCTTCCCTTCGGGTTCGGGGTCGCCTATCTCATGACCTACCGGCAGTTTCGCGGTAAGGTCGCGCTGGATGTGGCGGTCAATCTTCCCCTGACCCTGCCGCCCGTGGTGATAGGGTATATCCTCCTGTTGCTCCTGGGCCAAGAGGGTTTCATCGGCCAGCATCTGCTGCAGCCGCTCGGCATAAGATTGATCTTTACCTGGAAAGCCGCGGTCATTGCCACGGCCGTGGTCGGCTTTCCCCTCATGGTCAGGTCGATCCGCCTGGGCATGGAAGGCGTTGACGAGCGTCTGATCCAGGTCGCCCGCACCCTGGGCGCCGGGTGGTTCGACACCATCGTGACCGTGATCATCCCTCTTTCGCTGCGCGGGATCGCTGCCGGGTCGGTGCTCATGTTCGCCCGCGGCCTGGGAGAATTCGGTGCGACCATCGTGGTGGCCGGCAATATCCCCGGCGTAACCCAGACCATCCCCCTGGCGATCTACGAGTATGCCAGTTCGCCCGACGGCGACCGCATGGCCCTTGCCCTGTGCCTGGTGTCGGTCCTCATCTCGGTTGTCGTGCTCCTGCTCCACGAATATCTCAATCGTCGCATCGCCAGGGCTGACTGACATGGAACTGCACGTTGCCCTGCAAAAGAGTTTCGGCGCTTTTTCCCTGGATGTTTCGTTCACGGTACGTGGAGAACGCATCGGAGTATTCGGACCGTCGGGAAGCGGAAAATCCACGTTGGTAAGCCTGCTCGCCGGATTGCAGCAACCGGACAACGGCATCATCCGGCTGGACGGCGAACTGCTCTACGATAGCCACGACGCCACCAATATCCCTCCGGAACAGCGCCGTATCGGCATCGTTTTCCAACACCCCTACCTGTTTCCCCACATGAGCGTCAAGGGAAACCTCCTCTACGGCTACAAACGGAGCGCCCCGGCAAACCGCAGGATCGATTTCGACAGCCTGGTGGCGGTGCTGCAGTTAGACCATCTCCTATCACGCGGCGTGCATAACCTTTCGGGCGGGGAGAAACAGCGGGTGGCCATCGGTAGGACGGTCCTTTCCAGCCCCCGCCTGCTGCTCATGGACGAGCCCCTGTCGGCGCTGGACGACACTCTCAAGTTCCAGATCATCGATTACCTGAAGGCCGCCAGCGAGGCGTTCCGGATCCCCTATCTCTTCATCTCCCACTCGCTCCTGGAGATGCGCATCATGGCTGACCGGGTACTTGCGGCCAGCGCCGGACGCATCGAGGCCCAGACAACAACGGAGGATCTGGCCCGATCCCGCATGGGGCTGAGTCCGGTCGGCTATATCAACCTCTTGCAGCTGGCTCACCCGCGCAAGGTTGACGGCATGTCCGCCTACGCCTGGGGCGGGACCGAGCTTCTGATCTCCGCCGACGGCGACCATCCGGAATCACTGTTCGAACTCTCCTCGAAGGATATCATCCTGATCAAACAGCATCCGGACGCAATTAGCGCCAGAAACCTGCTCGACTGCACCGTTTCCGGCACCTTCCGGTCCGGCGGCAAGGTTGGGGTTGAGCTTGCCTGCGGTGACGGACGGCTCGTGGCCGAAGTGGTACAGCAGGCTGCCTGTGAACTGGGCATCGAAATAGGGAGCAGGCTTTTCGCGGCCATAAAGGCTTCGGCTTTTCGGCGGCTTGGCTGACGTTCCATGGTATTAAATCCCTGCGCCCGATAAGTAGGGATTGACAGTTACCCTTGTTTTAGGGTAGGTTAACGCCCGCTGAAACATTACGGTTTAGGACGGCAGCTGGCTGCCCGACCGAGTTGACCCGCAACCCCCGCCAACAACCAAGCCTCAACAAAAAACAATGTCGATGCCACCTTAGCTCAGTTGGTAGAGCAATTGATTCGTAATCAATAGGTCGCCGGTTCGACTCCGGCAGGTGGCTCCAGTTTTAACTCCATGGTGATACAATACCAACCTGAAACCCGCTAGAAATGGCGGTTTTTTGTTGTCTGGCGTCCAATAAGGATTTTCCGCTATGCCGTCGCCACGGGACGGGCTGAACGTGACCCTGCGGCAGACCTGAAAGGGGCGCTTACGCCGTTGAAGGGGAAGCATCACGCGGCAATCACCGACCCGAAAGACGTTGAGCCCTTTCTGATGGCCATAGAGGGGTGTCAAGGCTCTTTCGCCGTGAAGAGTGCTCTACTTACTGCTTGCCCTCTGGTCTTTGTCCGTCCTGGTGAGTTGCGGCAAGCAGAATGGACAGAGATCGACTTTGACGCGACAGAGTGGAACATCCCCGCTGAACGGATGGGCTTAAATAGGGACATCCCTATTTATCCATAAGCAAAATCTGCGTCATCCGAAAATCCCCAACTCGGCAAAATCAGGAAAGAGCACTACCTGCTATAAATGGTTTGGAAATGGCCAATAAGCTTCTGTGCCATTGGCCGGAGTTCACACCTCAATCCTGAATTCAGCACCGTCCTGAATATTGGACACCGTAAGTCTACCGCCCATGTTTTTCTCAATGATAATCTTAGACATATATAAGCCGATGCCAGTGCCGTGGGAGGGTCCTTTCGTGGTGAAATAGGGCTCGAAAACTTTGGGAAGAATACTATCATCAATGCCACCGCCGTTGTCATACACAGTTACAACCGAAAGATTATTTTCACGGAATGCCCGGATGGTGATCAATGGTTTTTTAACCTTCCTCTCCAGCAAAACATCCTTGGCATTAGAGATGATATTTAGCAATGCATGCTCATAATCATTTTTGAAGCCGGATACCTTGATTTTTTCCTCTAGGCGCAATTTAACCTCAATATGACTGTTCTTTAAGGCGGCAGAAAGAAGCTCAACAGCCTCTGTCACCGCTTTGGCAATTTGAAAATCATGCACATTTCTTTCTTTTCTGAAGAAGTTTCTGAAGTCGTCTATGGTATTGGACATATGCTGGATAATTTGCATAACTTTGTCTATTTCTGCCTCAAATTCCGTCTCGGAAAGCTCTCCTGAAGCAAAGGAATATTTCAGGTTCTGCACGATCAGTCCGATATTGTTGAGTGGTTGCCGCCATTGATGGGCAATATTTCCGATCATCTCCCCCATAGCTGCAAAGCGGTTTTGCAGCAGTAGTTGACCTTCAAGTTTGATCCTTTCTTCTTCGGCGAGTTTCATTTCAGTAATATCGGCGTTAATGCCAATAATACGCTCTGTCGTGCCGTCTTTTCCCTTTATAGCCATACCTTCTGCCTTGATATGCTTCACAGCACCGTCAGGATGACGGATACGGAAAACGGTATCGTATTTTTTACCTTCGTTCTGCGCTGCCAGAGATGCAGCAACTACAGCATCCTTGTCCTCCGGATGCAGCCTGTCCAGCCAAGAATCAATATAGCCAGTGAATGCTTCCCGTTTGATACCATACATCTCAAACATCCGGTCATTCCAAACCATTTTATTGTCAGCTATTGTCCTGTCCCAGACACCTAAATTTGCAGCCGAGACCGCCAACTGGAGCCGTTGTGACAGAGTCTCCACCTGTTTGAGAGCTTGTTTGGACTCGGTGATGTCACGAATGATCTCTATCGCACCTATAATATTACCGGATTGATCGTACAGGGGGGACGCCTTGGCAAAAACCCATGTGCCCTTATTGTTGTTTAGTGAGTTGCAATAGACTTCCCCCATGAGGGTGTTGCCTTTACGGATGACGTTGGGGTACGGGATCGAACTCTCTTCGCAATCCATAAAGACCAAGTCCGCCAACCCTGGACGTGCAACACCATAAAACGGTGTGGTGTAGGCATAGTCGCCTTTGCCGATCATTTCTTCGGCTGGAACGCCGGTCATCTCCTCTATTGCCCGATTCCAAATCATGACCCGCTTATCCATATCAATGGCCAAAGTGGCGTCCGGCAGAAATGCTATGATGTCCTTCAGTTGCTTCTGATTCTCCCGCAGCTTAAACTCGGTTTCCTTCTCACGTTTCCATCCGGTTAACAGCATCCGCGAAGATAATAGTGTGGCCAAGGTGAAGAGGACAACCAGGCCAAGTTCCATCAGGGCCTCTTTTCGCCAGCCGGCAAAATATTCGTCCTTTCCCAGAGCAGCAATTACATACAGTGGATAGCCGGATATCTTTTCATATGAGAGCAGTCTCTCAATTCCATCTATCCGGGAGATGGCCTTGAATGTGGCTTTATTTTTGCCAGCCTTAATCAGGTCGGAAAACGCCTCCCCTACATTCTTATTGCCTACGGTGCCGCCGGCAACTGTCAACGCAGGGTGCCTGACAATTAAAGCCATTTCATCGTCGCGAATGGCGACGAAACCCTTTTTGCCGACGTTGATCTTGGAAAATACGTTGATAAAGTGGTCGAGGGTGAGAACACCATGCACAGTGCCGACAAACGAACCATCCGGGTTGTTGACGCGACGTGTCATGATAATAATCCATTGCTTCGCTATACGCCCAAAGACCGGTTTTGAAATGAAGAGGTCACCTTTGGGATGGTCGCGTTCGAAGATGAAGTAATCGCGGTCGGAGATATTGGTGACGACTCCTGGTGTGAGGTTTCCTGCTCCGTACATGATATCACCTCTGGAGTTGGTCACCCGAAACCCTAGGAGCATCGGCAGGTAGGAGTGCTGTCTGGCCATGTACCTGTTCAAGGATTCCTTGTCGATACCCCCTCGTGAAATCTGCTCTTCAGCTTCGTGCTTTATTGCAATGAGCGCTAAGTCAATGCTGTTCATCTCGCCTTTGACAGTGTGGTCAAGAATGCTTGCAATGTTTTGTGTAGATACTTCAGCACGTTTTTCATAAAAAACCTTGCTTTGGTACAAGGATAGACATACAAGGCTGTAGACTAACATGTTCAGCAAGACAATAATTATCGCAAGTCGTTTTTTAAAACCAGCTAAAGAAACGGTAGATTTCTTCATGTCAGACATGATTCGCTCCTGAATACTACATAATCAACAGAATGACACTAAACATATGTTTACCTGAATATCTTTCGTAAGTTTACTACTCATTGAAAAATATACAAATCGTGTGGTTGTAAAGAGCTAAGCGGGTTTAGCAGGTCTCTGAAAAATTGCGGCGTTTACGGCCACGTTGATACCGATTCGTGCTATTGTACCATGCTTAACATCCTGAAGTGTGGGAGAAACAATATGCGCGGTTTTGAGCAATTATCTGATTACTTATTCGCTTATGTCTCGCCCGGTTATAAATGGAAGGTTGGAAGGTGGTGAGGTGATAATGTTGGAGCCGTATTTACCTGTCGCCAGGAAAAGAATAACGACAGACTTATGCCCAAGAGAAGGCCCATGTTTAACTGTGGAGCCAAGAGATACCCCTTGAATGATCGTTTGTTGTTGTATAGCCAATGCGGGAGTGATATAACAATTTGAAATAACGTCATAAGAGGAACACCATGACCAAAGCGGGCATTGAAGATAATCCAATCTAATACAGGGCTTGGCCTGTTTTGATAACCGGCTTGCCCATTATTTATTTCAGCAAGGGATGCCATCGTGAGCAGGGGCGTGGCCCCACCGAGCGTCACAGGCGTCATGGTATTCGGCCGAAGTAGCGTTATTGCTGGCAATCCCCAAAAAAAGAGTTGCTTCTTCATGGGTTCCTGTGATATAAAAACAAAAAAATTGTTCACTAAAAGTGAGCTCGCAAGGCTCACTTTTTTATTTTGCGAGACAGCGTATGGATATGATCAAGGGAGATGTGTGCGGACATGTGTCCGGTATTGCACTGCCGATTCTGGAGTCGCTCGGCATGGAGTTGGTGGATATCGAGTTCGCCAGGGCGGGGCGTGATGGTGTGCTGCGGCTCTTCATCGACAAGGAGGGTGGCGTTACCCTGGATGACTGCGCCGATGTCAGCCGTGAGCTGTCGGCCATCCTCGATGTGGAAGACGTCATCCCCGGTCATTATTCGCTGGAGGTCTCTTCCCCCGGCCTGGATCGGCCGCTCAAGAAGCCGGCCGATTACGAGCGTTTTGTCGGCCGCTTGGTGAAGGTGCGCACCTTTGAAGCGTTACCCGACGATGCCGGCAACAAGCGCAAGACCTTTATCGGGCATCTTTTGGGATTGGTGGACGGAAACGTCGCCGTGAAGCTTTCCGAAGGCCAGTCCGCCTCAATTCCGTTGGAGAAGATTGCCAAGGCCAATCTGGAATTTGAATTTTGACCTGATTTCCCATATACATCAGTAAGGAGAAGCAATCGTGGAAACGAACATCAATCTCAAACATGCCATCGAGCAGATCGTCAAGGAAAAGGGCATCGACCGGCAGGTGGTCATGGAGGCCATGGAGCAGGCCGTGTTGACCGCTGCCAACAAGAAGTACCGCAACACCCGTGATCTGGAGGCCCATTACAATCCTGACTCGGGCGAGGTGGAGTTGTTTGAGTTTGTGATCGTTGTGGAGGAGGTCCAGGACTCCTATAAAGAAATCAGCCTCGACGAGGCACGGGAGATCGACCCGGATGTGGAGGTCGGCGACTCGCTGGGAGAAAAGCTGGATGCCAGCGGATTTACCCGCATTGCCGCCCAGACCGCCAAACAGGTCATCATCCAGAAGGTGCGCGAGGCGGAACGGGAGACGATCTTCAACGAGTACAGCGACCGCCAGTGGGAAATCATCACCGGCATGGTGCGGCGCTTCGAGAAGGGCGAACTGCTGGTTGACCTGGGCCGTGCCGAGGCGGTTTTGCCGACTAAGGAACAGATGCCGAGGGAGGTCTACCGCCCTGGCGACCGCATCCGCGCGATCATCACCGAGATCCGCATGACTACGAAGGGGCCGCAGATAATTCTTTCCCGCACCCATCCCAGCATGCTGGCCAAGCTGTTCGAGCTTGAGGTGCCCGAGATTGCCGAAGGCATCGTGGAGATCAACGCCGTGGTGCGCGATCCGGGCAGCCGCGCCAAGATTGCCGTCTCCTCCAACGATTCGGATGTAGACCCGGTCGGCGCCTGCGTCGGCATGCGCGGCGCCCGAGTGCAGAACGTGGTCTCGGAGTTGCGCGGCGAGAAGATTGATATCATTCCCTGGTCCGAGGATATTGCCCGCTTTGCCTGCAACGCCCTTTCCCCGGCCCAGGTTTCCAAGGTGTTTGTGGATGAGGACCACCGGGTGCTGGAAATCGTCGTGGCCGACGATCAACTCTCCCTGGCCATCGGCAAGCGCGGCCAGAACGTCAGCCTTGCGGCCCGTCTGACCGGATGCCGCATCGACATCAAGAGCGAATCCAAGGCGGCGGAGGCCGAACTGAGCCAGTTCGCTTCCTTTGACGGCACCCAGTTGGAACAGGAAGAAGAGCAGGCGGCCGGTGAAGCCGGTGAACCCGGTGAAGCCGGGAACGTTGGTGAAGCCGGGAATGCCGGTGAAGCCGGTGAGGTGGGAAATGCAGATGCTGCCGCCACACCGGATGCCGAAGAAAAGCAGGCGGAGTAACTTACGGGGATGTCCCGCCATAATGGTGCGGAAAAACCGCAACGCAGTTGCCTTGCATGTCGCGAAACCAGGGATCGGGACCGCCTGATACGCTTTGTGCTCTCCCCGCTGGGGGAGGTTGTGCCTGACCTGGATGCAAAGCTGCCCGGCAGGGGGGCTTACACCTGCATCAATGCCGCCTGCCTGGCTGCGGCGGTCAAGCAGCGCCAGTTCGGCCGTGCCTTCAAGCGTGAGGTAAGCGTACCGCCACCCGACCAGATGACCGGGCTGGTGGCAAGGCTTTTGCTTGAGCGGGTCATGGGGTACATCGCACTGGCCAATAAGGCCGGCAAGGTCATCGCCGGTGGTTCACTGGTCGGCGAGGCGCTGAAAGGGAAGAACAAGCCGGGGATTGTCCTGGTGGCGCATGACGTTTCCGAAGCAATCGGGGAAAAGATCGTGGCCCAGGCTGCGGGTAACGGTGTTGCCTGCCAACGGATTTTGACTAAGGATGATTTCGGCGCCCTGCTTGGTAAGGCGCCGCGCAGTGCCGTTGCCGTCAAAACAAGCGGTTTTGTGGCGCAACTTGTTAAAACAATTGAACGATATAGAAACTTCCTGGGGGAGGTGCAGTAAGTATGAGCAAGATACGCGTGAGCATTCTGGCGGAGAAATTGGGTATCGATATTCGTGAGACCCTTGCCAGGCTCAAAGAGATCGGGGTTGAAGCCAAAGCGGCGGCCTCCCTGGTCGAAGAGGATGCCGTCAAAAAACTGTTGACGCCCCAACCCAAGGAAGGCAGTGCCAGCACCGACGAGGTGCGGGTCACGACCAACATCATAAGGCGCCGCGCCAAGGCTGTTCCCGAGGCTGCGGTCGTGGAAGCGCCGCAGGTTGTGGTTGCCGTCGAGCCGGAAAAGAAGCCGGAACCGGCTTTGACTCCAAAGACGCCTGCTGTTCAGCCCATTGAACCGGTGGCCGCTCCTACGGAAGCACCGGCATCTACACCTACACCGGCACCTGCACCGGCACCTGCACCTGCACCGGTCAAACCGGTCGCTGTGGAACCGGTTGTTCCGGAAAAGCCCAAGGCGCCGCCCGAACCGTTAAGGGCAGGTCCCAATCAGGCCCGCATCCTGGGCCGTATGGAGATTCCGGGCGTTACCACCCGTCCGACCCGCGTGGTTACCAAGGAAACGCCGTCCACGCCGCGCACCTCACCGGCCAGGCCGGCTTCCGATCAGGCGCCCAGGAGCGGCGGCGCTCCCGCAGCGGCACCCGCAACGGACCAGGACCGTTCACGCATGAAGCAGGTGCAGCTTGCGCCGTCAGCACCATCTGCCGGAGACAACCGCCGTCCCGGGGGGAAAAAAGAGGGACCCGGCCATGGTCCCGACGCTGGAAAAGGCGGCAAGAAGGGTGGCGCTCCCGCGAAGAAGAAAGAGCAGCCCAAAAAGCACGAGATCCTGGAAAAACGTGAACGCACCTTTGATCCGGTCTACAAAGGGGCCAAGAAAAAGGGCAAGGATCGGGTGGTGGAAACCCGCAAGACCGAGATCACCGTTCCCAAGGCCATCAAGCGTATCATCAGGATCACCGAGAGTATCAGCGTCGGCGAGTTGGCCAAGCGCATGGGCATCAAGGCCAATGACCTGATCAAATCCCTGATGAAGATGGGAATGATGGTCACCATCAACCATCCCCTGGATTACGATACCGCAGTCATCCTGGCCGCCGAGTACGGTTATGAAGTGGAAAACGTGGCGGTTGACTTGGACGAGATCCTGGAGTCGGTCCCCGATGCGCCTGAAACCCTTGAGAAACGGCCGCCGGTTGTGACCATCATGGGCCACGTCGACCACGGCAAGACCTCACTCCTGGACGCCATCCGCGAGGCCAACGTCATCGCCGGCGAGGCGGGCGGCATCACCCAGCATATCGGCGCCTACGACGTGGAATTGAAGGGACGCAAGATCACCTTCCTCGATACGCCGGGCCATGAAGCGTTTACCGCCATGCGTGCCCGCGGCGCCAAGGTGACCGACATCGTCATCCTGGTCGTCGCGGCCGACGACGGGGTCATGCCCCAGACCCGCGAGGCCATCAATCACTCCAAGGCCGCCGAGGTTCCGATCATCGTGGCCATCAACAAGATCGACAAGCCCGACGCCAAGCCCGAACGGGTCAAGCAGGAGTTGATGGAGTTCGGTCTGGTTGCGTCCGAGTGGGGCGGCGACGCCACCATGGTGGAGGTGTCTGCCAAAAAACGCCTCAACCTTGAAGAACTGCTGGAAATGGTCTTGTTGCAGGCCGACGTGATGGAGCTCAAGGCCAACCCCAACAAGCTGGCCAAGGGGACCATCGTGGAGGCCAAGCTGGACAAGGGGCGCGGCCCGGTTGCCACCGTGCTGGTGCAGGAGGGTACCCTCAAGGCCGGCGACTACTGCGTGGTCGGCATCCATTCCGGCCGTGTGCGTGCCATGCAGAACGAGCGCGGCGAGAAGGTTCTGGAGGCAGGTCCCTCCAAGCCGGTCGAATTGGTCGGTCTCTCCGGCGTGCCCGATGCCGGCGACGTTTTTGTGGCCATGAAGGACGAAAAACAGGCCAAGGAGATCGCCACCCTGCGCCAGATCAAGCTGCGTGAGGTCGAAATGGCCAAACACACCAAGCTGTCGCTGGAAGACCTGTACCGCAAGATCCAGAGCGGCGAAGTCAAGGACCTGAACGTCATCGTCAAGGGGGACGTGCAGGGGTCGGTCGAAGCGGTGGGCGAATCGTTGCGCAAGCTTTCCACCGATGCGGTGCGGCTCAACGTCATCCACTCCGCGGTCGGCGCCGTTACCGAGACGGACGTCAACCTGGCGGCTGCATCCAACGCCATCATCATCGGCTTCAACGTGCGTCCGGAAGTGAAGGCCCAGGGCCTGGCCGAAAAGGAAGGGGTCGATATCCGCCTCTACAACATCATCTACGATGCGGTCGAGGATGTGAAGAAAGCCATGGAGGGACTCCTGTCGCCGACCTTCAAGGAAAAATACCTGGGCCGTTCCGAGGTGCGCGAGCTGTTCTCGGTGCCCAAGATCGGCACCGTCGCCGGTTGCCATGTGCAGGACGGCAAAATGCTGCGCAACGCCCAGGTACGTCTGCTGCGCGACAATGTGGTGGTCTACGAAGGCAAGATGTCCTCCTTGCGCCGTTTCAAGGACGATGTCAAGGATGTTGCCAGCGGCTATGAGTGCGGCATCGGCCTGGAGAATTACCACGACCTCAAGGTCGGCGATATCATCGAGGCGTTCGAGATGGAAAAGATCGCCGGAAAATTATAATAAAAACTGATTGGCGTCGATCTTCCGCCAACGGTCAAGTCCCCCTTTAACAGAGGGGGGGACCACATGGCGGAAGACGAGCGTTATTCAGGTAAAAATAACATCTGCCCCAGAGGCGCTGGGACATGGGGGGCTGCCGCACGGGCCGGCCCATCGTGCCCTGAAGAAAAAAAGGTTGTGCCATTATGCAACACAAACGTTCCGACAAGGTTGCCGAGACCATTCATGAGCTGATCTCATCGATCCTCTCCCGGGGACTCAACGACCCGCGCATCGGGTTTGTCACCATAACCGCCGTAGAGGTCACCGACGACCTCCGACTGGCACGGGTGTTTTTCTCGGTTATCGGCGACGACCAGGCCAAAAAGGATAGCGAGGCAGGCCTGAACAGCGCCAAGGGCTTCCTGCGGCGCGAGTTGGGCAAGAGCCTGACCATGCGCCACACCCCTGATCTGCTGTTCAAGTACGATCATTCCGGTGAGTACGGCAACCGGATAGACTCACTACTCAAGGAGATTGAATCCGAGCATGAATGAGGTCATTCAGGGTATTATTTCGGTAATCCGTGCCAATTCATCGTTCCTGATCACCAGCCATGAAGGACCGGATGGCGATGCTGTCGGCTCTTCCCTGGCCCTGGCCTCGTTTCTCCGAAAGATCGGAAAAGAGGTCTGCATCCATCTGCGTGACCAGATTCCGGAGTTGTACGTTTTCCTGCCGGGCGCCGACAGCGTTGTTCATCACATTCCCGACCGCGATTTCGATGCGGCCTTTGTCCTGGATGTCGGCGAGTTCCGCAGGGCGGGTGAAGAGTTCTGCACATTCAAGCGTATCGGTACCCTGGTCAATCTCGATCATCATCTGGGCTGCGACAATTTCGGCGACTATAACCTGATTGATCCCCAGGCATCGGCGACGGGCGTACTGGTATGCCGCATCATCAGCGCCTTCGGTTATCCCATGGACCGTGAGACGGCGCTCTGTTTGTACGTCTCCATCATCACCGATACCGGTTCCTTTCGCTATTCCAACGCCAATCCCGAGGCCTTCGCCATTGCCGGCGAGATGGTCGGATGCGGTATCAACGCCTGGGACGTGGCTGAACAGCTCTATGAGAACCAGCCCCGCAAACGCCTGGAGTTGCTGGCCAAGTGCCTGCCCACCCTGGAGGTGCTCAATAACGGCCTTGCCGCTTCGGTCACCATAACCCTCGACATGTACGCCGTAACTGGCGAAGACTCCGAACTGACGGACGGCTTTATCAACTATCCCCGTTCCATACGCGGCGTCGAGGTGGCGATCTTTTTTCGTCAGATGACAGAACAGAGGTACAAGGTAGGCTTCCGTTCCAAGGGCAAGATCAACGTGGCCGGTTTTGCCGCCCAACTGGGCGGTGGAGGGCATCACAACGCAGCCGGATGTACCGTGGACGGCACACTGGACGAAGTGAAGTCAAAGGTCTATGGCATCGTGAAATCAGCCCTTTGTTAGATCGCCGCAGGTATTCGCACGCCCCGTCGCATCGCTCCCGGCACCGGTCCATCCACACCCCCGCTGCTCAGTCATTGCCGCGGTCATGCCCCCGTAAACGTACCTCCCCATGAACGGTTTTGTTGTCATCGACAAGCCGCCGGGCATCACCTCCCATGACGTGGTCAGCCGCGTGCGCCGGATTCTCGGCACCAGGAAGGTGGGACATACCGGCACCCTCGATCCATTTGCCACCGGTGTTCTGCCGGTAGCCGTCAACGAGGGGACCAAGGCCATACCTTTCCTCGACGAAGGGCTCAAAAGGTATGACGCGCTCCTGCGTCTCGGTGTGAAGACCGATACCCTGGACATGACCGGCCGGGTGTTGCACGAGGCGGACGGTACAGCGGTAAGCCTCGACCGGCTGGGCGCTGTCGTGGAGAGCTTTGTCGGGGAGATCAGCCAGGTACCGCCCATGTTCTCGGCCATCAAGCGCGACGGTCAACCGCTCTACAAGCTGGCGCGCAAGGGACAGGAGGTGGAACGCCAGCCGCGACGGGTGCGGATCGACACCCTGGAGATCCTCTCCGTGAGCTTGCCGCTGGTTGCACTGCGCATGGTCTGCTCTCGCGGCACCTACGTGCGTTCCCTGGCGGACGATATGGGAGCTGCCCTGGGGTGCGGCGCCGCGCTCCAGGAGCTGCGCAGGACGTCCAGCGGGCCGTTCGACATTGCTACGAGCGTCACCCTGGAAGGTCTGGAGGAAGCCGTGCGGGAAGGACGAGCCGATGCACTCTGTCGAACACCCTTTGCCGCGCTCGACCACCTGGACGATATCCCCCTGAACGACGTCGGTCTGGCCAAGATCGGGCATGGCAGGGCGCCTGGGCTGGAGGAGACGCTGGTTGCCGCCTGGCCGGCATGCGACTCCCCCCATTTGGTGCGCCTGTCCAGCGGGGGGAAGCTCGTTGCGGTGGCGGAACTCTCGCCCCTTGACGGTGGCGGATTTCATGTTACACTGAAGCGAGTCTTTTTCTGAGTTACTGCTTTACAAATACGCACTTATGTGCTATCTAACATAACCCTGGATAAAGTGGCTAAGCTGCGGCATACAGATAACAAACCGTAATGAAGGGAGGTGTTGACAGTGCTGGCAACCGAAAAGAAACAGGAAATCATCAACTCGTTTAAAACCCATGACAGCGACACAGGTTCTCCGGAGGTGCAGATAGCCATCCTCACCGAGCGGATCACCTATCTGACCGAGCATTTCAAAATTCACAAAAAGGACCACCATAGCCGGCGCGGGCTTCTGAAGCTCGTCGGCCAGAGGAGGCGCCTTCTGGACTACCTCAAAGGCAAAGAGCTTGACAGGTACAAGAAGGTCATCGAACGACTCGGCATACGCAGGTAATGGAAGGCAGTATGCCCGTATTCTTACGGGTATATTGCCTGCTCCATTTTTGGTATGCTCGTTTCAAAAGAGGGCTTTACAGCCCTTTTATTTTTTGTTGGGGACGTGGGTAGAGTTTCCCTGAAGCCCGGAGAACATGTGCGGCGGATGATAGCCTTTCAGGGAGGCTGTAGCGACGGCCCCAACACAACCAAACAGGAGAATGACACATGGAACAAAAAGTACAGGTTGAGTTCGGCGGCAGAACCATAACCATCACCACCGGTAAGATGGCCAAGCAGGCCAGCGGCGCCGTTGTGGTCAGTTGTGGCGACACCATGGTGCTGGTGACCGCCGTGGCGACGAAAGAGGCCAAGGAGGGGCAGGATTTTTTCCCCCTCACCGTCAACTATACCGAGAAAGCCTATGCCGGCGGTAAGATTCCGGGCGGCTTCTTCAAGCGCGAGGCGCGTCCGTCGGACGCCGAGACGCTCACCTGCCGGTTGATCGACCGTCCGATCCGCCCGCTCTTTCCCGAGAATTTCCTCAACGATACCCAGATCATGGCCACCGTCGTGTCGGCCGACAAGGATAACGACCCCGGCATACTCTCCATGCTGGGCGCCTCGGCAGCCCTGATGGTGTCCGATGTTCCGTTTCAGGGCCCCATTGCCGGTGCCAAGGTCGGCCGGGTGGACGGCAGACTGATCTGCAATCCGACCGCCGAGGAGTTGGAGCAGAGCGACCTGGAGATTGTGGTCGCCGCCAGCCGCGACGCGGTCATTATGGTGGAAGGGGAAGCCAAGTTCGTCTCCGAGGCCGACATGCTTGAGGCCATCTTCTTTGCCAAAGAGGCGATGCTGCCGTTGATCGAGGCCCAGGAAGAACTTCAGAAGAAGGTCGGCGTAACCAAGCGCGTGATCCCGCCTCCTGCTGTGGACGAGGCCCTTCTGGCACGGGTGCGCGAGCTTGCCTACGATCGCATAGCCGAGGCGGTGAAGATCAAGACCAAGCAGGAGCGCCACAGCCAGATCGACCTGGTCACCACGGAAACCGTGGAGGCCCTCAAAGAGGCGTTCGAAGGCAAGACCAAGCAGATCAAGGCAATTCTGGGTGATTTCGAGTACGAGCGTGTCCGTGCCGACATCCTGGACACCGGCATTCGCATCGATGGCCGCGACACCGTAACCATCCGCCCCATCACCACCGAAGCCGGCCTGTTGCCCCGCGCCCACGGTTCAGCCCTGTTCACCCGCGGCGAAACCCAGGCCCTGGTTGCCGCCACCCTGGGCACCTCCGTCGACGAGCAGCGTATTGATTCCCTGTACGGCGAGTCCCGCAAACGCTTCCTGCTCCACTACAACTTTCCGCCGTACTCCGTGGGCGAGACCAGCTTCCGCCTGGCTCCCGGCCGCCGCGAGATCGGCCACGGAATGCTGGCCGAGCGGGCGCTGTCGGCCGTAATCCCCAAACACGAAGACTTCCCCTACACCATCCGCATCGTCTCCGAGATCCTGGAGAGCAACGGCTCCTCCTCGATGGCCTCGGTCTGTGGCGGCAGCATGTCGCTCATGGATGCCGGCGTGCCGGTTACGGCCCCGGTGGCGGGCATCGCCATGGGCCTGATCAAGGAGGGTGACAAAGTCGCCATCCTGTCCGATATCCTGGGCGACGAAGACCACCTCGGGGACATGGACTTCAAGGTGGCCGGCACGACTGATGGGGTCACCGCCCTGCAGATGGACATCAAGATCGGCGGCGTGACCAAGGAAATCATGCAGCAGGCGCTGAAACAGGCCCGCGAGGGCAGGTTGCACATCCTGGGCAAGATGGCGGAGACCCTGTCCGCGGCCCGCATCGAGATGTCGCCCTTTGCCCCACGCATCACCACCATCTGGATCAAGACCGATCGCATCCGCGACGTCATCGGCACCGGCGGCAAGAACATCCGCAACATCACCGAAACCACCGGCGTTACCGTGGATATCGAGGATACCGGCCGCATCAACATCGCCAGCACCAACAAGGAGGCGTGCGACCTGGCCATTCAGATGATCCGAGGCCTGACCGACGAGGCCGAAGAGGGCAAGCTCTATATGGGTACGGTCCGGAAGATCATGGATTTCGGCGCCTTTGTGGAGATCATGCCGGGCACCGACGGATTGGTGCATATCTCCGAACTGGACACCAAGCGGGTCAAGACGGTCACCGAAGTGTTGAACGAGGGTGACAAGGTGCTGGTGAAGTGTATCGGCATCGACAAGAACGGCAAGATCAAGCTATCCCGCAAGGAGGCCCTCGGCCTCAACGCCGACGGCACACCTGCTGCTCCGACAGAGGATGCGCCGTCTGAATAATACGGGCATTCCGGTATCCTGAAAGACGAACAAAAGGCGAAGCACGCATCAGCGGCTTCGCCTTTTGTTCGTCTCATGCCAAGGTGCAATCAAAGTCAAACTACCCCCTTCCAGTCAGCCTCTTCCACCCGCTCCCGGCCAACTCCACCAAACCGTTGATGGTGCGGGTGTAGAATTTGCGCACCGGCATGCGGTTGACCAGGACCCGGTCGTCCTGTCGCTCCACCGAGATCGGAGCGCCCCGCTCGATGCCGGCCACCTCGTCGTAATGCTCCCCTTCGATGCCGAACAGAAAATTATATTTTGCACCGTCGAGCCTGCAGGTCACGATCAGGATGACCACCTCCGGCCGGCCGGTTTTGTAATCGAAGCGGGCGGTGGAGGTGACGAAGGAGCCTTCCACCGACGGAGTTGTCGCCAGGAGGGCATCCAGGGTTGCATTTTTGGGCTTGAGCCGCCCCAGGGAGGGAAGGCCCCAGGGTTTGTACGGCTCGTGGCGCCGTCCATGGTACTGGTCGCTCCGCTCCAAAAGGGTCACCACGTTGTTGTTGATCGGTCCGCCGATGGAGTGGGAGAGGCCGGCTCCGAACCCCTGCTCCCGGATCAGGCGGTGGTTCTCCACAATCTGGATCATGCCGGTGGCCCCCAGTGGGTGGCCGCGTCCCTTCAAGCCGCCGGTCAGGTTGGTGGGGAAGGCGCCGGCCGGACCGGTCAGGGCGTCGTCCAGCATGGCGTCCATGAGGCGGTTGCGGCTGACGATCCCCAGGTCCACCAGATTGATGGGACCGAAACCGTTGAAGGGGTCGTGCATGTTGACGTGCAGCTTGCCCTCCAGGGTGCGGATGTCCCTGATGCCGGCCATGCCGTAGGCGTAGCCGGCGGCGATGACCGTGGCGGGGAAGGAGTGGAAATAGTTGCGGTCGGCAATGGTGGGAATATCGGTGGCGCTCCCTACGCCGCTGACCAGTACGTCCTGGGGTTTCGAGGTCAGGATGACCGCTGCCATGCCGTCGGACATGGGACAGTAGTCGTGGTAACGCAGTGGATACCAATAGAGGTAGTTCTTGTTGCTGGCGATCTGGCGGTAGTAGTCCTCAATTTCGATGGCCACCCGCAGATGTGCGTCCGGGTTCTGCACGGCAAAGCGCTGGCTGCGCTGGGTCAAGAGGGCCGAGTAGGCGGTCCATTCCTCGTCGGACAGGCCCAGCCGCTCCTTCAGCGCCCGGGCCACCAGGGCGCCGCACGCCGGCATGGTCAGGCCGAATTCCGCTTCCTCCCGATCGATTACCCCGGCGATGATCCGGGTCGATTCCGTGGTGGAAGCATCGCTCATCTTCTGGATGCCGATGGCCAGCACATGGTCGAAGCGCCCCGACGCCACTTCCAGGTAGGCGCTCTCAAAAGCCGAGGCCCCGGAGGATGAGGCTGTGTCGATCAGCACGGACCTGGCCCCGGAGATGCCGAGAATCCCGGCGATCTTTGCCGCGGTGTTGTCCACGCCGGAAAAGGCGGCCGGGTTCTGGCTCCCGGCCACCACCGCCTCGATGTCGCGCCGCCGCACCGGGCTGCCGCTGAACACCGCCTCGCACCGTTCGGCCATCTCAAGAAAGGAGAGGTTTTCCTTGTCCTTACCGTTGTAGCGCCCCACCGGGGCCATCCAGGAGGCTGCCACGTAGACCGGGCGGGGGCGGAATGGGGTGTTCATTTTGGAATCTCCTTGGCAATAAAAAAGGCGTCCAGCCGGCTGGACGCCTCTAACATGAGAATGGGGGCGAACCGGGACAGGGATTGCTAGGGCCTTGGAACGCTTGAATTAACGTATAAATAATCCCCTCCCTCCTTGCAAGGGTTAGGGTGAGGATAAAATCAGCATATTGCAGCTTCACACATCCCCGGCCCCTTTAGGCCCATGCGGGTCCTCCCGTCAGGGGAGAGGGGCTTTTTCGAAGCATTTATCGCTAGCGCAACGCCTTGATGACCGCCGAAAAGTCTTCCTCGCCCCAGCCTTCGTTAACCGCTTTTCCATAGACCTTGCAGGACGCCTCGGCCGCGGGCAGGTTGAGGCCCAACTGGCGGGCCGCATCCAGGACCACATGGAGCTGCTCGTGGACGTATTTGAGCGCCAGGCTGCGCGTGAATTCTCCCCGTGCCATGGCGCGCCCCTTGAGGTGGAACAGGGGGGAGGCGACGCCGCGGGTGTCGAGCACCTCCAGGATCTTGTCGGCGGTGAATCCCAGCTTGTCGCCGAATACCAGGCCTTCAGCCAGAACCTGCACCAGTTCGGCCTGCACCATATTGACGATGAATTTCATCTTGGTGGCGTCCCCCACCTGTCCAACATGGATGATGTTGAGGCCAAAACAGGAAAAGGGCTCGCGGCATCTCCCCACCAGCGACGGGTCGCCGCCGGTTATGATGGTCAGAAGCCCGTTGGCGGCATGCTCCTTGCTCCCCCAGACCGGCGCATCCAGGTACAGGACCCGCTTCTTGGCGCACTCGTCGGCCATCTTCATGGTGGTTTCCAGGGAGTGGGATCCCATGTCCGCCAGGATCGTACCGCCTCCAATACCGGTTAGGATGCCGTTTTCTCCGAAGAAGATCTGCCCCAGCTCTTCCCCTTCCGGGACAATGGCGATAACCAGGTCACGGTCCCTGGCGGCTTCGGCGGCGGAGACCGCAGCAAGGGCGCCCTGTTCGACCAGATACCTCATGGCGGTGGCGTCCGTATCGAAAACCGTCAGCTCATAACTCCCTTTGGTCAGGTTGGCGGCCATATGCCGGCCAACGGTGCCAAGCCCGATGAATCCGATTTTTCTCAACATTATTGCGCCTCCTAATTATATTGTTATTACATAAACGATAAAGATTTTACCTAATAATCATACTGCTTGCAACCTGCAAATCAATATTCAAACAGTATTTTAAAGCAAAGCGGCACGCAACCGGTATTCACTGCCTCAGCGCGAATGGGTAACGCCGATGCGCGCGCAGAGTTCGTTCAGGCGGCAGAGGGAGCAGCGCGGCGATACGGGGAGGCAGATGTTCTGACCGAAAGCCACCAGCAAGTCGTTGATATCAATCCAATATTCTGGCGGAAGCTGTGCGCGCAACGCCATTTCCGTGGCGTCGGGAGTCCTGGTCGCCACGTATCCCCAGCGATTGCAGATGCGGTGGACATGGGTATCGACACAGATGCCCGGCAGGCCGAACCCCAAGGTCAACACCAGGTTGGCGGTCTTGCGGCCCACGCCCCGGAAGGTGAGCAATTCGTCCAGGCTGTCCGGCACCCTGCCGTCATACTCTGCCGCCAGCTTGCGGGATATTGCCAGGATCTGTTCGGCCTTGGTGCGGTAGAAGCCTGCCGGGTAGATCAGTTTTGCGATCTCTGGCGCCGACAGTTGCTGCATCGCCTCGGGGGTGGCGGCGTGTTCGAACAGCATTTGGGAGGCACGGGCCGTCACCTCGTCCTTGGTGCGCAGGGAGATGATACAGGAAACCAGCACCTTGTAAGGGCTGCGGCTATCTTCGGCAACGATGGTGACAGCCGGCGTGCGCCAGGAGCGGGATTCCTCGTTCAGGATGCTCATGGCGCGGTGTATGTCGTCGGGTTTCATGGCGAAATAGTACCTGAACGGATGGAGGCATGCAATAGCGCTTTTACTTTTTACCGTGAAAAGGCTAGTATGGACGTTATGATACAGCATGCACCGGATGGAAACTACATAGACCTGCACGTCCATTCCAGTTTTTCCGACGGTTGCCTTTCTCCGCAGGAGTTGGTCGAGAGAGCGCAGGCTCAGGGGTTGTGCGCCATAGCCATTGCCGACCACGATTCGGTGGCAGGCGTGTTTCCGGGGATTGCCGCTGGGGAAGAGCGGGGCATCGAGGTGGTGCCGGCTATCGAGCTTTCGGTGGAGTTCAAGGCCTACAAGGATGTGCACCTTCTGGGTTACGGCCTGGATTGCGGCGACAGCGGGCTGTTGGAGCGGCTGAATCAGCTCCGCGAACGGCGGGCAAGCCGCAGCCGGGACATCCTCGCAGCGGTGAACGAACGCCTGGCGGGGGAGGGGAGGGAGGAGATCGGGTTCGAAGAGGTGAGCATGCATGCCCTGGAGACCATCGGCAGGCCCCATATTGCCCGTGCCATGATCGGGCGGGGCTATGTGGATACCGTTGAGGAGGCCTTCCGACGGTATCTGGTCCCCTGCAATGTCTCAAAACGTTATTGGCCGATGGACGACGCCATTGCCACCATCAGGCGGCTGGGAGGGGTGTCGGTCCTGGCCCACCCCACGAGTATCAGCACGCTTCGCCTCGAGCTGCGCAGCATCATCACGGAGTTGTCGGGGCTGGGACTGGATGGGGTCGAGGTATTCAACAGCATGGCGCAACCGGAGGAGGCGGCGGTACTGCGACGGATTGCCGGAGACCTGGGGCTGCTGGTGACTGGCGGCTCGGATTTTCACGGCATCGAGCAGGGGCAGGAGATGGGAAGGGGACGCGGCGGCATCCGTTTTGAAAATGCGCTCCTCGTTCCGCTGAAGGCGCTCATTGAACAACGCAGGCCGATTGTTTAATCAGCTTCGGTCCTTGTAGGCCTTATAATCGACTACCTGAATGTCTTCCTGAAGCGATTTGACCCCCTTGACCGACTCGACGATCCTGATGGCTTCCTTTTTTTCTTTTTCCGAGGCGAGGTAGCCGCTGATATGGACCTTCCCCTTTTGCACATCGATCTTGAAAGGGCGGTAGTCAAGGTCGGCAGAGTTCAGCAGGGCGGTCTCGATCTTTTTCATCAGGACAGTGTTGTCGATCAGCTCTGCGGCGCCTTTATCCGCCTCCTTGAGGTGGGGGTCCCTGGCTGCCGCCACGATGCAATCCACAATGGACTCTTCCGACATGCGCGACGTGTTGAACACCAGGTCATACCCCAGGGGGTCGTTCCAGTCCCGATCGAAATAAAAATGGATGAAGCCGCCCCGCTGGTGGTCGCTGCGGCGGATCATCGACATCGCCATGTCGGGATCAATCCACTCCCGTTCGGCAAAACGCTCGGCGCGCTCCTCAAAATCGGCTATGAATCTGAGCCTTAAGACATTGCGGCACTCCTTGAGCAGATCCTGACCGCCACGGCCATACAGGATCACGTTCCCTTTGCGGGCGAAATCCAGCAGGATGAGTTCGACCGTGTTAAGGATCGCTGCACGCTTGCGGTCATCGGCAGTGATGTAGGAAGGGGGTTTTTCGTCAACCATCTGGAGCAGATCGGTCGAAAGGCCGTATTGTGGGGCGATGGCGCTGATCCGTGCCCCATCCACAAAGGTGTACTTGAGTCGCTTGGCAACCTCTTCCGCAATGTGAAAAGCCCCGGTGCCCATTTCCCGCGAAAACGTGATGATTGCCATCAAATAACCTCCCTGCAGGATCTGTGTTGACTGCGCTATATAGCATGTTGTCGTTGCGTATACAAGAGGCCAGTAGTAACCTCGTGTCCCGCCTGGTTGATTCGTGCTCGTTCTTCCTGATTATTGGCCGCTGCCGTTGATGCGGCTCCTTGATGTAGCCCGCTCCCTGATCGAGGGGACGTCATGGCGTCTCTGTCTCGGGTTCGACAGTGACCTTCAACAGAAAACGCCGTGCCTGTCCTTGCAGGGAGATCGTCAAGGGGATTCGAATGCTACCGTCGGCGAGCGCCACCGCCTCATCGGCCAGGGCCACCCGAATGTCGCTCCCGGTTTCCGTTTCAGGCGGCAGAGAGGCAATGGTCATTGCTTCGCCGGCAGGGGGTGAAGGGGGACTCTCGGCAGGGGGCTCAACGACATCGCCGCCGGGCTGTGGGAAAATCGACGTGTGGTCTCGCTCTAACACCCTGTCGAGGCGTTTGTCAAGCGTTGCGGTGGACGCCCGGTACTCCGGGGCGGCCATGGAGGAAGGTGGGAGGGGGGCTTGTCCGCTCTTCAGACTGCTTTCCGCGCTGATCCGCTCCATAATCTGGCGGGAGAGATTCGAGAACGTTTCCAATACCCCCTCGCCGTTCAGCGCCGTGGACAGGCAGCCCGGCAGGTGCTCCAACTCCAGTAGGGCCGCAGTTGCCGCAGTGGTCGCCGATCTGTTCCGATCCGCCTTGTTGACCTGAAGGACCGCCGGCATATCGTGCAGGCTCATGCCGTATGAGGCCAGGTAATCGCGCAGGCTCTCCACACTCTGCCGTCCCGCCGGGGAGGAGTCTGCCGCGTCTACGACCAGCACCACACCATCGGCCCCCTTGAGGGTCATCTTCCAGGCTGCGGGATTGTTGACCCTCCCCGGCAAGGTATAGATGTGGAAACGGATGTGGTAACCGCCGAAAACCGGTTGTTCGAACGGGCTGAAATCAAAGAAGAGCAGTGATCCGCCGCTGGTCTGCAGTGTTTTCAGTTCGCCGCGAAGCGTTGGTTTGATCCTCTCGTACAGATAGCGCAGCAAGGTGCCTTTGCCGGCTCCTTCCTGTCCGTAGTAGACGATCTTGGCATTGATCTCGCGTTTGGTATTATTAATAATGGCCATCCCGGCTCCCGCTCCTCGGTTAAGAACTTGTCCGTCAATAGGTAACGGTAAGTTCTGAAGCTCCTATCTTTTTTTGTTGAGCAAAATCCGTTTCGCCTGGGTTGAGACGACCGATGAAACATTCTTGCTCTTGGCGTAGCCGGCGATATCCTTATCATTCAGGGTCGCGAGGTAGCGCAGCGCTTTCTGAACCGGCGTGCGGTTATTATCCACCAGCGCCTTGCGGATATTGTAGTTTTTTACCCATTCCTTGTTGGCGCAGATCAGGCGCATGATCTCGTCATTCTGGATGCCGGATTTCAACAGGGCTACTACCTCGGCTTCGGTCATGCGCGGGTTCTTGATGACGCCCGCAGAAATGAGCTTGTTTGAATCCTTGACAAGGATCGAGCGCCATTCCTTGTCACCGGTCATGGCCATCTTGATTTTCTCGGCAATACCCATCACCTGGGCCATTTGGTATTTGCTTTGAAATTCTTGTCCATCCTCCGCCACCGCGGCATCGGAATCGTCGGGCTCGTCGGGCTCGTCGGAAACATCGGAAACATCGGAAACATCGGAAACATCGGATCGCTGTTCGATGATCTTTTGCAGGAAGGAACGAGCCGGCGCGGAGAGCAACCCGTTTTCCAGGAGTGTTTCGGCAACGTCCTCCCTTTGATAATGGACCTTGGCGATGGCGTCAAGAACCGCAGGATGGGCGTCTTGCGAACCGGCCACGGCGAGCAGCGTCTCCCCGGGCAACGAGGAGAATGCCGACTGCGCCGCAGCCTTGACTCCATGGTCCCCATCCCTCATCAGGCAGAAAATGAGCATGCAGCGGTCGAACGGTTGCAGGGCAGAGGCGTTCTCAAGTCTTCTGAGCCGCTCTTCGGGGCTCTGTCCCGGACGAAGGCATTCCGCCACGGGCGGAGATATCTTTAGTTTGATCGTTTCGCCAGACATAGTCCTCGTCACAGCCGGGACAACGTGGCCTTGAAGCCGATGTCTTTCAGCTTTTTAACTGCTGCGTCGGCAGCCTTTTTATCGCTGAATGTGCCGGCGGTAAGATATTTTGCCGGTATGGACACCTCGGCATGTTTTATGGTCAGCTTGATGCCGGCTGCGGCCAGCCGTTCCTTCTCCGAATCGGCCCGTTCCGTGAGCAGGTAGGAACCGGCATAGACGGCAAACTTGCCGCCCTGCCCCAGGATAAAGGAGTCCGAGGTGTATTTTTTCAACGTGTCCAGTTCTTTCTGGGCATCGGCGCGGGTCGGATATTCACCGGCCAGGAGCCGGTTCATGCCCGTCTTCCTGCGGCCCCCTTCCTTGACGTTGGTTTCCAGCCCGGTGCCTCTGACGCGCGCCATGTCGGACGCCATGGCGTCCTCGAGGACATAGCTCCCCACCACGACCGTCCATGGGCCCTTCCCCGTGGCCGGAACGGCTTTCACCCCTTCCTTGTCATGCCGTGCTGCGTGCACCGGTTTCTTCGTTGTTCCTGACGGTCCTGCAGGAACCTTGACGACGGCTTTGGCTACTTTTTCATTTTCCTTTGCCGGTGCCGGTTTCTTCACCGCTGCAACAGGCTGCTGTTTGGCTGCTGCGGCCGTTTTGGGTTTTTTCGCCTCGGGCGCGGCCCCCTTTTTCTCAGGTGTTACCGGTGTTTTCTCGGGCGTTACCGGCTTTTTCTCGAGCGTTGCCTGTTTTTTCTCAGGCGTTACCGGTTTTTTCTCAGGTGTTACCGGTTTTTTCCCAGGCGTTACCAATTTTTGCTCAGGAGGGGCCGCGTTGGAAGACTTGGCCGGCTCGGGCTTTGGGGGCTCTTTCGGCGCCTCGGCCTCGGCCACCTTCCGGGGTTCGGGTTTGGCAGTGGCCTCGGCATTCTTCCGGGCTCCCGGCGCGCCTGCCGTTGTACCTGCCGGAGAAGCTACGACGGGCTGTCCATCGCGCGGCGGCAACGGCATCTTCACAACCTGCGGCGCCGGGGTTTCGGCCGGTTTCTGGGCCACCTGCGGTTTGATCAGGCCGGTAAAGAAATAGAGGTACGCAAAGGCTGCCACAAGAATCAGCAATACAACCAACAGCATATTCTGTTTGCCTTTTTCGGCCGTGGAATCGTTACTCGGCTTGATATCCATGAAAACCTCCGTTGAATTTTATCCCTATTCTGAACCCTGAGAAGGGGGTTAGCGCGAACTAACCGCTCAGGACACTACTCCTTTTTGGCTGCCTGGGATTCGGCAATCACCTTTTGGGACAGGTGCGTCGGCACTTCCTCGTAATGGGAGAATTCCATGCTGAACAGGCCGCGGTCGCTGGTCATGGACTTGAGGTCGTTGGAATAGGCCAATACCTCGGACATGGGCACCACGGCGCGGATGATCTGCGAGTTGGCCTTCGGTTCAACCCCGACCACCTTGCCGCGGCGGGAGTTCAGGTCACCGATCACATCCCCCATGCTTTCGTCCGGTACGGTCACCTTCATGTTCACGATCGGTTCCAAAAGCACCGGCTTGCACAGCTCCATCGCCTTCTTGAACGCCATGGACCCGGCCACCTTGAAGGCCATTTCCGAGGAGTCCACCGTATGGAAGGAACCGTCGTAGAGCGCCACCCTGAAGTCCACTACGGGATAGCCGGCCAGAAATCCATCCACGGCTGCCTCCTGGATGCCTTTGTCCACAGCCGGGATATACTGGCGCGGGATGACTCCCCCCACGATCTTGTCCTCGAACAGGTATCCCTCGCCCCGGCTGGTGGGCGACATCTCGATCCAGCAATCTCCGTACTGGCCCCGGCCGCCGGACTGCTTCTTGTATTTGCCCTGAACCTTGGTCGAGGAGCGTATCGTCTCCAGATACGGCACCTTGGGGGTCTTGAGGAGGACCTCCACACCGAACTTCCGTTTCAGTTTCTCGACGATCACTTCAAGGTGCACCTGGCCCATGCCGGAGATGATGAACTCCTTGGTCTGGGGGTCGCGGTGCGATTCAAGGGTCGGCTCTTCCTCGATCATGCGGTGCAGGGCGCTGTGTATCTTGTCCTCGTCCGCCTTGGTCTTGGGGGCAATGGCGTAGGAGATCACCGGCAGGAGTTGGCGGGCCGGCTCGAACACGATCGGTTTGGCGGCATCGCACAAGGTGTCGCCGGTCACGGTTTCCTTGAGCTTGGCCACGGCCACGATGTCGCCGGCCACGGCCTGTTTGATGGGGCGCTGCTTCTTACCCTCCAGCTCATAAATCTGACCGATGCGCTCTTCCACCTCTTTGGTCGAGTTGTAGACAGTGGAGTCGGAGTTGAGCACTCCCGAGTACACCCTGAAGATGGTGATTTTTCCCGTATAGGGGTCGGACGTGGTCTTGAAGACCAGGGCCGAGAACGGCTCCTTCTCATCCGGGCCGCGCTCGATCATCTCGCCGTTTTTGGGTTCCGTTCCGACCGACTTGGTACGGTCCAGGGGCGACGGCAGGTAGGCGCACACGGCGTCGAGCAACTGCCTGACGCCGATGTTTTGCGCGGCTGACCCGCACAGGACGGCCGTAAAGGTGTTGCGCATGGTCCCGACCCGCAGGCCGTCGATAATTTCCTCGATGGTCAGTTCGCCGCTTTCCAGGTATTTCTCGGTCAGGGCGTCATAGGCTTCGGCCACGGTCTCGACCATGTGCTCACGCAGGCGAGCGGCCTCATCCCGGTATTCTGGCGGTATCTCACCTTCGGTGCAGGCCCCAGAGCCATCCTTGGGGTAGAAACAGGCCTTCATGTGGATCAGGTCGATGATCCCCACAAACTTGTCTTCAGCCCCTATGGGCATCTGGATCGGAACGCCCCGTGCCCCCAAGGCCTTCTCCATGTCGTCGATGGCCCGCAGAAAATTGGCCCGCTCCCGGTCCATCTTGTTGACGAAGGCGATGCGGGGGATCTCGAACTCGTTAGACCAGTTCCATATTTCCTCAGTCTGGGCCTTGACGCCGGAGATGGCGGAGAGTATGACGACGGCGCAATCAAGGGCGCGCATGCAGGCGCGGGTGTCGGCTATGAAGTTGCCGTAGCCGGGGGTATCGACGATGTGGATGGAATGGCCGTTCCATTCGCAATGGTCCAGGGCCGAGGTGATGGATATCTTGCGCTTGATCTCCTCGGGCTCGAAATCCATGGTGGAGGTACCGTCGTCAACCCGCCCCAAACGGTCGATCATCCCGGCGTTGAACAGAATCGCTTCGGACAGGGAGGTCTTGCCCGCCCCTCCGTGTGCTACGATACCCAGGTTGCGAAGTTTGCTCGTGTCGTACTGTCCCATTGCCTAGCCCCCTTAAAAATGAGATATCCTCTGCGCAGCTGCTACTTCATCGCTGTTCGTTCAACGCATGTCCCAATAAGGTGTTCAGACCTGTCCGTCAATGAGTTCGTTATCTGTTCGCTATGCCGCAATGTCGGGATCAGCGGTTGCGTTCGTATAGTATTCGCAGTCCCTCCAGGGTAAGAAATTCGTCCACCTCGTCAATGGTCTTGGATTCAGGCGCAATCAGGGATGCCAACCCGCCGGTGGCGATCACCCTGAATCTTTCCCTGGCTTCCGAACGCATATGTTCCACAATTCCGTCAACCAGGCCGACATAGCCGAAAAAAATGCCGGCCTGCATGGAGTTGACGGTGTTTTTGGCAATGATGTGGGGTGGTTTGGCGATGTCAACACGCGGGAGCTTGCTGGCTCGCTGAAAGAGCGCTTCCAGGGAGATGGCCAGTCCGGGGGCGATGGCGCCGCCGCAGTACTCCCCCCTGGCGTTGACAAAATCAAAGGTGGTGGCAGTGCCGAAATCCACGATGACCAGTGCTCCTTTATGCTTTTCGTATCCCGCCACGGCATTGACGATACGGTCGGCCCCAACCTCTCGGGGGTTGTCGTACTGAATCGGCATGCCGGTCTTGATCCCCGGGCCGACCACAAAGGGGGTCAGGTTGAAAAAGTCGTGGGCAATGGCCTCCATCACCCCGGTCAGCGGGGGAACGACCGAAGAGATGATGGCGGCTTTTATGGAAGCGAATACGAGACCGGCCTGGCCGAACAGGCTGTGCAGCAGGACCGCGTATTCGTCGGATGTGCGCGATTTATCCGTGGAGAGCCGCCAGTTGCGGATAAGCTGCGGCCCGTCATAAATTCCGAGAACGATATTGCTGTTGCCGACGTCGATCACCAGAAGCATTTCAAAGCACCCTCACATCCCCACTGAGTATCCGTTCGATCGCGCCGTCCGGGCCTTGCACCAGCAGGGCGCCGTCGCTATCGATCCCGGCAAACTGCCCCCTGATGTCGGCGCAGCCGTGATTGCTGATCACCACTTCCCGGCCGTCGGCATTGCAGCGCTCTTGCCATTCCCGGCGCACCAGGGCGAAGCCGTGGTCGAGAAAGTCGGCATAGAGGCGGTCCAACTCGTTCAGGAGGAGTGCCGTAAAACGCGCCCGGCCGACCTTGACCCCCGTTTCGATGTACAGCGAGGTGGCTGGATGGCGCAGGTCGCCCGGAAACTGGTCGGCCGTCATGTTCAGGTTGACGCCGATGCCCAGGATAACGAAATTGATGCCGTCTGTTTCGGCGCTCATCTCATTGAGCAGCCCGGCTACCTTTTTGCCGCCGATCAGCACGTCGTTGGGCCATTTGATCTCCGGTTTCAGGCCGGTAACCTGTTCAATGGCCCTGGCGACCGCGACGGCGGAGAGGAACGTGAGTTGGGGAGCCTCAAGGGGCTTGATTTTGGGGCGCAGGATGACCGAACAGTAGAGGTTCGCTCCCGGCGGAGACGACCATGTTCGACCCAGGCGTCCTTTGCCCTTGTTCTGCTCATCGGCCGTGACCACCGCCCCCTCGACGGCGCCGTCCTCCGCCAGGCGGAAGGCCTCGGCATTGGTGGAGGCGGTCAGTGCCAGGTTGACGAGTCGTTTGCCGATGATCGCGGTGTTCAACTGTACGCTGATCTCTTCGGTCGAAAGTGTGTCGGGCGACGAAATCAGCCGGTATCCCCGGGAGGGAAACGCCTCCACTTGGTATCCCGCCGCCCTGAGCGTCGAGATGTGTTTCCAGACCGCGGTGCGCGAAACGCCAAGCTCCCTGCTGAGTTGTTCGCCTGAAACGAACCCGCCTTGTTGCCTGAAGAGCTGCAAGATAGTGGCTGCCTTCTGGTGCATGGAAACGACTCCTGCCAATCAATCCAAAAGCATGGAGATGTCCATGGCCCGCGCCGAATGGGTCAGGGCACCGACGGAAATGATATCGACACCGGTTTCGGCAATGGCGCGCACCGTCTCCAGGGTAACCCCGCCGGATGCCTCGACCAAGGCGCGGCCGGCAATGGCAAGAACGGCGGAACGCATGTCAGCGATACTCATGTTGTCCAGCATGATGATGTCGGCGCCGCTTTCCAGCGCCTCGTTGACCTGGGCCAGGGTTTCGGTTTCGATCTCGATCTTCAGGGTGTGGGGGATATAATCGCGTGCCCGCTTGATCGCTTCTCCGATGCCACCGGTGGCGGCAATATGGTTTTCCTTGATCAGGATGCCGTCATAGAGCCCGGTTCGGTGGTTGATGCCGCCGCCGACACGTACGGCGTATTTTTCCAGCTCCCGCAGGCCGGGGGTGGTCTTGCGGGTATCGACGATACGCGCCCCGGTTCCGGCCACCGCTGCGACATAGCGCGAGGTGAGGGTGGCGATGCCGCTCAGGCGCTGGAGCAGGTTCAGGGCCACCCGTTCGCCCATCAACAGTTCGGCCGCACTGCCGCGTACCGTGGCGATCAGGGACCCTTTCACGGCCAGTGCTCCCTCTGCCAGGCCGGGGATAAACTTCACATCGGCATTGAGGCGTTTGAAAACCTTCTCGGCGACGAACAACCCGGCAAGGGTCAACTCCTCTTTGGCGATCAGCCGGGCAGAAGCCTGGCTGTCGGCGGGAATCAACGCCTGCGTGGTGATGTCGCCGGTATGGATGTCTTCGAGCAGAGCCTGTTCTATGAGATTATCGAGTGAGAGCATCATCTGGTAAATTCACCTATGGGAGAAATGTGCCCATTTCTATATCACAGGTCAGAGGGCGTATCAACCGCAAAACCTGCACTTTTGCGGCTCCGCTTCCGCGCCTACTTTGCAATTGACGAAGTAGGCAGGCTCCTGTATAGTAATTCGCTTGTAAATCCAATTTAATCCTATCATCGAGGAGTGATTAGAATGCAGAAGCACATCCCAGCGTATGTCCTTGCGATTATTCTACTCACAGCCGTCTGCGCCGCCGCAGTCGAAACCAAGGACATAAAGTTTACCTTCAAAAACGCGGCTCCGGTCGTTTTCAGTCACGAATTTCACCTGCTCAAATATAACAACAACTGCAAGATCTGCCATAACGCCCTCTATGACCTGAAGGCACGCACCCACTTCACCATGGCCGAGATGGAAAAGACCAAATCCTGCGGGGCCTGCCACAGCGGCGTCAAAGCCTTCAGCGTGGCGAGCGAAAAGGACTGCGTCAGGTGCCATAAGGGGAAGACCCAGGATAAGGTCTTCAAGATCAAGGGTGTGGCGGATGCGGTCTTCGGCCATACGGCCCATGTTGCCAAGACCGGCGGCGCCTGCAAGAGCTGCCATAACGGCAAGGTCTTCGGCGGCAAAGTCAAGAGCGTTACCATGGCCGAGATGGAAAAAGGAAGGACCTGTGGCGTCTGCCACAACGGCGGCAAGGCATTTACCGTTGCCGGCAACTGCGATCGCTGCCACAAGGGACTGAAGCCGAAGGACATCACCTTCACCGTCAAGAATGCCGCGCCGGCAACCTTCAGCCACTCTCTCCACACCCAGGCCTATTCCTGCAAGGAATGCCACACCAAGACCTTCCCCTATAAAGCGGTTGGGGGCAAGTTCACCATGAACGACATGGCAAAAGGGGCATCCTGCGGCAAGTGCCACAACGGCAAGGACGTCTTTGCCTCGACCGGCGACTGTAACAAGTGCCACAAGGGGATGAAGCCGGCCAACATCGCTTTCAAGACCTCTGCCGGCCAGGCCGTATTCAGCCACAATCTCCATCTCCAATCCTATAAATGCGCGGATTGCCACACCAAGGTCTTTCCCTACAAGGCGGCGTCCGGCGTCTTCACCATGGACGACATGGCAAAGGGCAAGTCCTGCGGCGCGTGCCACAACGGCAAGGATGCCTTTACGTCCAGCGGCGATTGCGACAAGTGCCACAAGGGGTTCAAGCCGCGTAACATCACGTTCAAGACCGATGCGGGCGATGCTACCTTCAGCCACGACTTCCATATTCAGGCCTATAAATGCACTGACTGCCACACCACGGTGTTTCCCTACAAGGCAGTGACCGGCAAGGCGACCATGGCCGACATGGAAAAGGGCAATTCTTGCGGAGCCTGCCATAACAAGGATAAGGACGCCTTCTCGGTCAAGGATGACAAGTTCTGCGCCAAGTGCCACAAGATGTAGTTGTTTGGTTGTAAATAGATATGAAAAAGGCGTCCTTCCCACTGGGGAGGACGCCTTTTTTGTCAGATGCATGACCCCTCTTTATTCAGCCCTTGCGCTGATCCACCACGTAGTGGCTTCCCTCGGCTTCCTTGGCCAACTTCTTCAGTTCAGCGGCTACCTCGGCCACCTTGGCCACATGCCGGATCTGGTCCGAGTTCATGGGCACGGCGGCGATGGCGATGGAGAGCAGGGGGATCTTCTCCATTTCCCCCTTGCGGTTGGTGCCGTTGTAATACCCCTGCCGCTTGGTGGCCTCATCGAAAAGGTTCTGAACGATCTGGTCGAAATGGTCGATAATGGTCCGGCACAACGGTTCCACCTGTGCCAATGAGGTGACGAAGACGAAATCGTCGCCGCCGATGTGCCCGCAGAATCCGCCTCCGGCATCGCGCACGGCATTGAACATGATGCGTGCCAGCATCCGGAGTACCTCGTCCCCGTGGGAAAAACCAAAGGCATCGTTATACGGCTTAAAATGGTTGATATCCACATAGCAGACCGCCAAAGGCTTGCCCATGGCGTCCTCGATGGCCCGCTGGATGGATGTGTTGCCGGGGAGCCGCGTCAGGGGATTGTTGTCGAATATTCGCCTGATGCGCGAGAAGGAGAGCGCGATGCGGCTGAACAGTTCGCCAAAGTCAAGCGGCAGGGTCACAAAGTCGTCCAGGGGAGAGGTTTCCCACGGGAATACGTCGTAAACCGCGGGCGAGACAAGGCCGATAATGGGGATGGTGCTGAAAAAACTGTCGCTGCGCAGGGCCGTGATGGTCGTTGTTCCGGCGGTGCCGTCCGCGGAGAGGTCGATGATCAGCAAGTCGGGCGGGTCGGAATAGAATAAACCCAGAATGCCACCGGAGTACGGCACGCCGGTCGCCTGATACCCCCTGCTTTGCAGGCGCAACTGCAGGTGCGAGGTGAGTTGCGCATCGGATGAAACGATGGATATCCTAAGGGGAGGGAGCATCGCAGTCTTGCTGTAGTTCAAGGCTGAAGTTCTTGACCTCAACCAGCTTGTCCTCCAGTTCCTCGACGAGTTCGGCAATGATCTGCTCGTTGAGCTTGAGGGCGTCCCAGGCGGCTTGCTGGATCAGGGGGACAAAGCTGTCACCGCTGTCGCCGAAACCGCTGGCCTTGATCAGCACGTCGGCCATGTGAACCACGGAGGTCTTGATACGATGGTTCGCCGATGCTTCCACGTTGTGGTGGCAGGCAATCGGTTCGGTCAGCTTGTCCGGCAAAAACCAGCTCTTGGCAAGCCAGCAACCGACTTCGGCGTGATCGGTGCCGAGGATTTCATGCTCTGCTTCCCACATGTAGATCTGTTTTTCATCGATGATACGCCGGACCTCGAACTCGGCCTCACTGCATTTGAGACTGATGATGACCTTGCCGATGTCGTGCAGAAGCCCGGCGGTCGCGATCTCCTCGCACTCCGGCAGGCCAAGTTTTTTGGCGATCATGTTGGAGACGACCCCGGTTCCGAGGGAATGTTCCCACAGCCCCACGCTGTTTTTCTCCATGACCTCAAAGATGGATGAGGAGATCGCGAGACTTTTGACCACGTTGACCCCCAACAGGATCATGGCGTTGGAGATTGTCGAAACGCGGTAAAAGCCGTATGAGGGAGAGTTGGCAAGTCTGAGTATTCGCGCTGAAAGCACCTGGTCCGAAGATACGATCCTGGCCATTTCCTGCACCGAGGATTTGTCGTTATCGGACAGGGCACTCAGCTTGTTGATGACGCCCGGCAACGTGGGGAGCGTTTTGGTGTCCATGATGATCTTTTTCAGTTCAGTCTGTTTTTCGTCCACCAGATTCTCCCATGGAACGTTTCAGGTAGTTGGCGTAGATGTCATGGAGTTTGGCCGTTAGCGGATCCTGGCGGACCTTTGCGAAGCGGCTGTCCAGATCGCGAAGCATGTCGTCAAGGCCGCGGTCCCCCTCTTCCCAGACGGGATGCCCCTCGACATATACGGATTGAACTTTCAGGTTCTCCAATCGGGCAATGAGTGTATCGGTCAGTTCCGTATCCTTGCCGCAGATGGGGATGCCGATCTCGGATTCGCTGCGAAAAACATCCCGCGCGAGTATCATGCCTGCTTTGGCAGTCATTAGGGGTATTTTTTGCATAAAGGGTATGGTCCTTGCCTCAGATAGTCCACAAGTACGATAGTGATCGTTAATAAATCAAGGTTAATCCATCCTAGCCAAAGAAGGATATAACGTCAATGAATTCGTTGTCTGATGATGATGATCGGCTTTTTCGTGCAATCGCATGCTACCAGACAAATTCAAAAGTTCCAACGGCTACGTTACTGGTACCCCAATCCCGACCCATTCTGTGTCGCGTCCCCGGCTCCCTCGGCGATCGGTGTCCGGTCTTTCACCGCAAAGACCTCGATGCCGGCCTTTGTCTCCAGGGGGCAGACGTTCTCGCAGATGCCGCAACCGTTGCAGATCTCCTCCACCACATAAGGTTCCTTGACCTTCCTGAGTTTGCCGTCCGGCCCGAGGGTTTCCACCTCCCGTGAGCGGATGGCCTTGGTTGGGATAGGGCAGTGCTCTTCGCAGACAATGCAGTTGATCTTTTTGGCGAACGGCAGGCAGTGGTTTTTGTCGAGCACCGCCTTGCCGATCACCTCGCGTTGTTTGTTGTTCACCGGCAATCTGGGGATGGCTCCGGTGGGGCAGACCTGGCCGCACAGGGTGCAGTTGTATTCGCAGTAGCCCAGACGAGGGACGACTAAAGGCGTATAGATGCCCTCGATACCGGCCTGCCAGGCGGCCGGGTAGAGGGCGCTTTTCAGGCAGACCTTCATGCATTCGCCGCAACGGACGCATTTGTTGAGAAATTCTTCCTCGTTGCGCACGCCGGGGGGGCGCAGCAGGTGTGATTCCTTTTCCGGCAAGCGGAAGCGCGCTGGGATCGCCAGCAGCAGGCCGGCCGCCATGCCCCCCAGCAGTACCCGCCGCTCAGGCAGGAGCGGCCCGGCCTCCCTGCTCCGGGGGGTGAGACGGAACGAGACGCGGTGCCTCGGGCAGTGCATTTGGCATTCCATGCAGAGGATGCATTCCTCCTTGACAAGCAGGTCCCGGTCAAAGGTGGTCGGGCACAGTTCGCGGCATTTCCCGCAATCGCTGCACAGGCCGGTGGGGATGCGCCTGAACAGGGAAGAACGCCCAAGCCACCCCAGCAGGGTGCCCAGGGGGCACAGGTTGCGGCACCAGTTGCGTTCCTCGAAATACTCCAGAGCGATGATAGCCAGGAGGGTCAGGGCCGAAAAGGCGGCCAAGGGGTAGATCGTTTCGCGGAACGGGAGCAGGTGGTCGTGCAGCAGGTCGTACGCCGGGGCAATGGCGTCGCGCCGCTCGCCAAGCACGCGGTAGAGCCCGACCCATCCCCCCCGTGCAGAGAGTCCCATGAGAGGGTACAGGAAGAATGTCAGCCCCCGCAGCAGGATGGCCATGGGGTCCAGCAGGCCGGCCAGATTCAGGTTGAACAGCGCCGACGACAGGATCGGCAGCAGGAGCCAGTATTTCAGGTTTCCCTTGAGCGCGGTGATCGGGCGGTGTGAGCGCTTTTTGGGCGTTAAGAGATCGAGGACTGTCCCCAACGGGCAGATCCAGCCGCAGAAAAAGCGCCCCAATAGGAGCGTTGCCGCCACCATCAGCAGGGCCGGCAGCAGGAGCCATGTCCAGGATTTTGCGGCCAGAAGGAAGCTCACCGCCACCAGGGGGTCTGCCCGGAAGAAGGCGTTCACGGCGGCATCGATCTCGTCGTGGCCGCGGTACTCGGTCTGGACGAACAAAAACAGAAACAGGGCCAGGAAGGCTATCTGGCTTATACGGGCGGAAGTCGGCTTCATGTCGTCACCTTATGGGGAGTGAAAAACTGTTGCGGCCCTGTCATGAACGCCATGTGATGGTATCCGGATTGCATTTGGGCAGGCGCCGGCAGCGCCGTGGAGAGTTCCGGCATGGCGTGTTCCCGCAGGGGGTTCTTTGAATTGGGTGGCAGGTAGATTCGCCTGGCGTCAGACCCGCACAACCTTGATTCGCTCAAGGTTCATCTCGCCCAATCCTCTCTGGTGAGCGGCCACGATGATCGGGATGTCGGCCGGTTTGAGGCCGAACAACGTGGTGGCGAATGCATCGGCGGCCACGATGTCGGCCGACGCGATCACCTTGTTGAGCACCTTGACGTCTGCCATGCTCCCCCCCTGCGGCCCGTGGGCGGTCAGGATGCGGGTGGCGTCGATGACCGTCAAATGGCTCTTCATGCGGGCGTTCACATCCGCCAGGGCTACATCGATGCTGCGATGGATGTAGCCGCGGTTGCCTCCCATGACGCCCATGATATTCTTGAGGCCCAGGGTAAGCTTGGAAAGGCCGTGATGCTTGGCAATCGGGACGTTGATGAAGACGTTGGCCGAAAGCGCTTCGTCGTACAGTTCCCATTCCTTGAGAAACCGGCCGTTCAGGGTCACCTTTTTGAAGCGCTCCGGTTCTATATGCTTGCATTCCACATTCTTCATCCCCTTGAGCGCCCCTTCGATGCCGCTGTTGACATAGCAGCGTCGCGAGTCGTTGCAGGTGTAATCAAATACCTTGACCTTTTTCGCGCCGGCGGCCAGGCACTCCTCAACCAGCGCACGCACAACCTGGGGGTGGGTGTTGGCGGCCAGTTCCGTCGAGCGGTCCCACCCCATGTTCGGCTTGACCACCACTACGTCGCCGGCTTTGACGAAGCGCTTCATGCCGCCGACGGCATTGACCGCTTTGCGGGTGATTGCTGCATAATTCTTGCCTTCAGCCACCGCCACCAGCGTCTGATCCTTTGCCGCCAGGGCCTCTCTTACCAGGGTGGGGCCAAGGAGTGACGCTGCGGCGGTTGCCTTGAGAAATGATCGTCTGTCCATGTGAAAATCTCCTGTAAGATGTGTGATTGGTGCTGCATGAAGATTCATTGTACGCCGGCAGGCACAATTTTCAAATATGCAAAAAGTGCCGATTGTGAAAAAAGGAATGGCGGCGTTAAGCGCGGGGTGCCGTCGGGGGCGGGGGATTCACTAGCGCCGCTCCGCCAAGAAGTCCGGCGTCATCGCCCAACCCGGTCTTGAGGATGGCGAGGCCGTCATAGATGGAGGGGAAGCAGCGTTGGGACAATTCCGCCCGAAGGGCCGGAAGCAGCAAGTCGAAGCTGGCGGCTACGCCACCCCCGACGATCACCGCCTGCAGGTTGAGGGTATTGGACAGGCTCCCCAGGGCGACACCCAGCCGCTGTCCAAGCCGCTCGAAGGCCACCCGCGCCCCGGGCACCCCCTGACGCGCCAGGAGGGCCACGGCTTCCGCGCTCAGGTCAGTGGCCACAGCGGCAAGCAGATCTCCGGGGATCAACTCACGGGCAGTGCGCACTACGGCTCCGGCAGAGCAGTATTGCTCCAGGCACCCACGGTTGCCGCAGGGGCAGGGCGGCCCTTCCGGGTATACCGTGACATGTCCGAATTCCGCCGCAAAACCGCCCGCGCCGGTCCAGAGCCTGCCATCAAGGATCAGTCCGCTCCCCAGTCCGGTCCCGATGGTGATCACCAGGAAAGACGCCAGCCCTCTGCCGGCTCCGTAACGCTGTTCGCCGAGTGCAATGGTGTTGGCGTCATTGCCGCAGGCTGCCGGGAGGCCGGTGCGCTCTTCCAGGAATGCACCCAGGTTAAAGCCCTCCAGGGGGCGCATGTTGACCGAGGAACGGATATGGCCGGTGCGGTCAATCAGTCCGGGTACCCCTGCTCCGACGGCGTGCACCGTTATGCCGCGACTGGCCGCCGCCCGCCTCAGGTCCTCGATACTCGTCAGGAGACGGGAACAGAAGCTGTCCCGTCCTTGCTCGATCCCGCTGGCGATGCGCCGCTGTTCAAGGATTGCGCCCGATGAAAGGACAAGGGCTAAACGCAGATTGGTCCCGCCGATGTCGATACCGATAACGGCCGTGGACATCCCTTTTATGCCTCGGCCTTGAGTTCTTCCGCCAGCAGGTCGTAGGTCTCCATGAGCCCTTCGGGGATGATACGCACATCGCCGATGACTGACATGAAGTTGGTGTCGCCGTTCCAGCGCGGCACGATATGGACATGCAAATGGTCCTCAATGCCGGCCCCGCCTGCTTTGCCCAGGTTGATGCCCATATTGAAGCCGTGCGGACTGGCGGCTGCCCGCAGCAGGTTGTGCGCCCGGCGCACGCTATGCATGAGGTCCAACAGTTCCATGTCGGAGAGGTCGTTCATATCGGACACATGCCGGGCGGGGACCACCATCAGATGGCCTCCGGAGTAGGGATAGCGGTTCAGCATGATCAGGACGTGCTCGCTTCGGGCCAAGACCAGCCGTTCCCGATCATCGTCTTCCTCCCAGGCCTTGCAGAAGATGCATCCTTCGTGCGTGACGGCATTACTGATATAGGACATCCTCCAGGGAGCCCACATCCGTTCCATGGCAATTCCTCCTTTTTCGGCTGTATCTGGATTGTAGCAGCACAAATGCCGGAGGCAAATCATTAGTTGTAAATAAAATAATTTTTATCGCTCCGCATTAACTTCTTGACAAACACGGCGCAGGGGGACTATGGTTTTTCAATTTAAATAAAAGAAATGCCCGTATCACCACGAATTATCCAGCTATTTTTACTATAACTAAAACCGGAGGACATGATGGCCAAAATTACCGGAGCGCTGGAGTATCATTCGAGCGGCAGGAAAGGCAAAATCGAGGTTATATCTTCGAAACCCTGTTTAACGTCCCGCGACCTTTCGCTGGCATACTCACCCGGTGTTGCGGAACCGTGCCTGGAGATCGAAAAGAATCCAGAGGACGCTTACAAGTATACGGCCAAGGGAAACCTGGTGGCCGTGGTCTCCAACGGCACGGCGGTATTGGGATTGGGTAACATCGGCGCCTTGGCGGGCAAGCCGGTCATGGAGGGGAAAGGGGTTCTTTTCAAGCGTTTTGCCGATATCGATGTTTTCGATATCGAGTTGAACAGCGAGGACCCGGACGAGATTATCCGTGCCTGCCAACTCCTGGAACCGACCTTCGGCGGTATCAATCTGGAGGATATCAAAGCTCCCGAGTGTTTTTACATCGAAGAGGAGTTGAAGAAGACCATGAACATCCCGGTCTTCCACGACGACCAGCACGGCACCGCCATCATCTCCTCCGCGGCCCTGATCAACGCGCTGGAACTGATCAACAAGAAGATAGAGCAGATCAGGATCGTGGTAAACGGGGCGGGAGCGTCGGCCATTGCCTGCGCCAACCTGGCCATCTCCCTGGGGGTAAAACGGGAAAACCTGATCATGTGCGACACCAAGGGGGTTATCTACCAGGGGCGTAGCGAAGGGATGAACAAGTACAAGGAGCGCTTTGCCGTCGATACGCCGTTACGCACTCTGGAGGAGGCGGCGAACGGGGCCGATGTGATCTTCGGGCTCTCCTCCAAGGGGGCGTTCACCCCGGACATGGTGCGCAAGATGGCCGCCAATCCGATCATCTTCGCCATGGCCAATCCCGACCCGGAGATCACCCCGGAAGAGGCCCATGCGGTGCGGGGCGATGTCCTGATCGCCACCGGGCGCTCCGACTATCCCAACCAGGTCAACAACGTGCTCGGTTTTCCCTTCATCTTCCGTGGCGCCCTGGATGTGCGTGCAACGACCATAAACGAGGAGATGAAAAAGGCCGCTGTCTTTGCCCTGGCAGAGTTGGCCCGCGAGGAATGCCCCGAATCGGTCTGCCGCGCTTACGGCAATGTCAAGTTTTCCTTCGGCCGGGACTACATCATTCCCAAGCCGTTCGACCCCCGCGCCCTGCTGCGGGTGGCCCCGGCAATCGCCAAGGCGGCCATGGACTCCGGCGTGGCCCGGCAACCGATTGCCGACATGGCCAAATACGTGGAGCATCTGGAGTCGCTGCAGGGCAAGGCCAAAGAGACCATGCGTCTGATCATCAACAAGGCCAAGTGCGATCCCAAGCGGATCGTCTTTCCGGAAGGGGATAACGAGAAGATCCTCCGCGCCGCCCAGATTCTGATCGAAGAGGGGATTGCGAAACCGATTCTCATCGGCAACCGCGATAATATCAACGCCAAGATGGAAGAACTTGGCCTGGATTTCAATGGCGGAATAACGATCATCGACCCGTCGAATTTTAATAAATCCGAAGAGTATGCCCAGGAGCTTTTCAGCCTGCGGCAGCGGAAGGGGTTGACCCTTTCCGAAGCCCGGCGAATCCTGACCCGTAAATCACGCACCCACTTCGGCTGCATGATGGTGCGCCAGGGGGATGCCGATACCCTGCTCTCCGGCATCGATACCCACTATCACGAGACCATCCGGCCGGCCTTGGAGGTAATCGGCAAGCAGGCCGGTCTTTCCAGCGTGCATGGCCTCTATATGATGGTGTTCAAGAAGGGGACCTTTCTTTTGGCCGATACCACGGTCTCCATCGAGCCCACTGCCGAGGAATTGGCTGAAACCGCCATCCTTGCCGCGGAAACGGCCCGGATGTTCGACATCGAACCGACGATCGCCATGCTTTCCTTCTCCAACTTCGGGTCGGGCCAGCATCCCCAGGCCCTGAAGGTAAAAAAGGCGACGGAGATCGTCAAGGAAAAGGCGCCAGGGCTCATCATCGATGGCGAGATGCAGTCCGATACCGCCGTGGTTACGGAGATCCTCCAGAAAAGCTTCCCCTTCGCCAGTCTGAAGGAGGCTGCCAACATCCTCATCTTTCCGGACCTGAACTCAGGGAATATCTGTTATAAACTTCTCCATCACCTGGGGGGAGCTGAGGCCATAGGTCCGATCCTGATGGGGATGAAAAAACCGGTCCATGTCCTGCAGCGAGGAGACGATGTGGATGATATCGTCAACATGGCCGCCATAGCCGTTGTGGACGCCCAGATATCCTGAGTGTCCTGTGCGGTTGGTTCGCCTCGGTAATTGACGCTAAGTGCGAGGCCCATCACGGCGTCGCGTGAAAAAATTGCTGCGGAGAACGTCTGCGGCGTCACCGGGGCGTTAAAAGGTCCCGGCAGCCGGGGCATAATTACGTGGTATGCCTCGGCTACCGTGTTAAATGCCTCCCCCGGTAACGCGCTTCCAGTAACGTTTTCCAAGGACCCCACAGGGTTTGAACACAAAAACCGCAGGCGATCCGCCTGCGGTTTTTGTGTTTGAATTTAGGGTATGATGTGATATTTTAATTTGGATATGGCGATTTATACCTGTAAGCTCGGTGCATCAGACGGCAAAGTAATATTTCGCGAACTTGAGGCGGATGAACCGTTTGTATTGCGTAAGAGCTTGGAAGATCAGGGTTTTTTTGTTTTTGAGATAAAGAGGAAGCGGTTGCAGTTTCTTTTTGAAAAGGGCCTGCAACGCCGCCGCATCGATAACCGGTCACTTCTTACCTTGAACCAGGAGATGCTCGTCCTGATCAAGGCCGGCATGCCGATCATGCAGGTGCTCGATGCCATTTTGGATCGGCACGAAACAGGCAAGCTCAATGAGCTTTTGCTTCAGGTGCGTGAAGACGTGAAGGGGGGGGCGGCGCTTTCGGCCGCCCTGGACAAGCATGGCCGCGCATTTCCGCAACTGTATGTTGCCTCCATCCGTGCCGGAGAGAGGACCGGAGACCTGCTCCGCACGATCCGGCGTTACATCCAGTATCTCAAGCGGGTTGACTCTATTCGGAAAAAGGTCGTCTCGGCGCTGTTTTACCCATCCATACTCATTATTTTCGCAGGCATGGCCATCACGCTGCTGCTGCTGTACGTAGTGCCCACCTTCAGCCAGGTCTATGCGGACGCCGGTTCCCAATTGCCGGCACCAACCCGGATGCTGATCAGCTTCACCACGTTTCTCCGGCATTTTGCCCCGCTGGGGGTACTGATGGTGATCGGTCTTGTGGCTGCTTATCGCTCCTGGGTCGGTACGGAGTCCGGCCGCTACACGGTGGATCGCTTCAAGCTGACGATCCCGGTGGCGGGGGACGTCTTCACCAAGTATTCGGTGGCCGGTTTTACCCGCACCCTGGCGACGGTGCTCGGCAGCGGCATACCGATCATCGAGTCTCTGCGCATGTGCATCGGGACGCTCAACAACCGCTACATGGAAAAGCGCCTCTTCGAAGCGGTCAGGTTTGTCGAGGAGGGGGGACGGCTCTCCGTTGCCCTGGAACGGATCAACATCATGCCGCCTCTCGCGCTCCGCATGCTGGGAGTGGGGGAGGCGACCGGATCATTGGAGGATATGCTGATTGACATTTCCGATTATCTGGAGGAAGAGTTGGAGGAGCGGATGCACGTCCTCACAACGGCCATAGAGCCTGCCATCATGCTTGTTGTCGGGGTTGTGATCGGGATTATCATCATTGCCATGTACCTGCCGGTATTCAAGATTGCCGGTACGGTGGGATAGGGAGCGGCAATGCAGACGTATCGCCGAAGAAAAATCGGCACGATCCTTGTTGAGCGGGGCTCGCTTGCAGCGGATCAACTGCCGGTTGTGCTCGATAAATTGACAACCAGCAAGCTGCGTTTCGGAGAGATCTGCGTTCAGGAGGGGTTTATCAGCGAAGACCAGCTGGCCCATGCCCTGGCCGAGCAGTTCAATCTGGAGTATGTCGATCTGGCCAGCTTCAAGCTGGACGAGGCGTTGCTCAATTCGCTGCCGCCCGACGCCCTCTACCGGTTCCATTTTGCGCCGTTGGAACTGACGGAAAACTGGATGGTCGTGGCCGTTGCCGATCCCACCGAAGTGGTCAAGCTGGATGAACTCGAACTCCTGTTTGACCGCCCCTTGCAGATCCGTGTTGCGTCGGAATCGGCCATTACGGCGATCGTCAAGGCGGGAGAGGGAACACGCCGGGTGCTTCGTGAGGTTTCGGAAGACTTCATGCTGCAGTTGGTCAAGGAGACGGAACGGGGCGAAGAGATCCTGTCGGTGGAAAGCGTCTCCGAAGATACGAGCCCCATCATCAAGCTGGTCAACAGCACCATTTTGGATGCACTCAACCGCCGCGCCAGCGATATTCACATCGAAACCGGCCACGACGGCGTGGAGATCAAGTACCGCATAGATGGTGTCCTGTACCGGGCCAATGAACCCATAGACCTGCATTTCCAGGGGCCGATCATTTCGCGCCTCAAGGTCATGAGCGAACTGGATATTTCAGAGCGGCGCATCCCCCAGGACGGACGCTTCAAGGTCCGTTTCAGTGAAAAATCCATTGACTTCCGCGTCTCCATCATGCCGAGCGCCTTGGGGGAGGATGCGGTTATCCGTATTCTCGACAAGGAGAGCATCGCCAGCGACATGAAGGGGTTGTCGCTGGAGAACCTCGGGATCTGCGATCGGGAGATCAAGCGGTTACGCAAAAAGATCCGCGAACCGTACGGCATGGTACTGGTAACCGGGCCCACCGGCTCGGGCAAGACCACCACGCTCTATGCCGCCCTGACCGAGATCCATACGGGCGAGGACAAGATCATCACCATCGAGGACCCGGTGGAATACATGCTGCGCGGTGTGCTCCAGATTCCGGTCAACGAGAAAAAGGGTCTCACCTTTGCCAAGGGGCTGCGCTCCATACTGCGTCACGACCCGGACAAGATCATGGTCGGTGAGATCCGTGATTCGGAAACCGCCCAGATAGCCGTGCAATCGGCGTTGACCGGCCACCTGGTTTTTACCACTGTGCATGCCAACAATGCCTTTGACGTAATCGGACGATTTATCCATATGGGTATCGATCCCTACAACTTTGTCTCCTGCCTGAACTGCGTCATGGCGCAGCGCCTGGTGCGGAGAATCTGCATGAAGTGCCGCCGGCCGGTCCAATACTCCGACGACGTTCTGCGGGAAGCCAGCGTGGATCCGGAGCTCACGCGCAATACCGTTCTTTACGAGATGGTGGGATGCGAGGAGTGCAACGGAACCGGATACCGCGGTCGCTCAGCTATTGTGGAACTTCTCGAATTCAATGATGAACTCCGGGACCTGATTATTGCCAGGGTGCCGGCGACCCAGCTCAAACAGACCGCCCGCGAAGCAGGGGTGGTTTTTCTCCGGGACGCTGCCGTTGAAAAACTGCTTGCGGGAGAAACGACGCTCAAGGAGATCAACCGCGTCACGTTCGTGGAATGACGGGGATGAATTAGCCACTATGCTGTTTACCAGGAACTCTCTCGGAGTTGAAATCAGTCCATCCGGCGTGGCCTTTGCCCTTTTGGGGGGCACGGCAGCGGTGCCGCGCCTGGAGAGGGTCGCCTTTGCGCCTTTTGCCGCAGGTACCGTGCGCTGTTCGTTGCGAGAACCGAATATTCACGAACCTCAGGCATTTATCGATCGTCTTCAAGAAGCCCACAACCTGCTGCTGCATCGTTCGAAGCGCCTTTCCCTTACCCTTCCGGATTCTGTCGGCCGGATCATGCTGCTGGATATGGAAGGACGTTTCAAGAACCGGGAAGAAGGCCTGGACATGATCCGCTGGAAGTTGAAAAAGAACATTCCCTTCGATGCCGCCGACACCCATCTGGATTACCAGGTGTTGAACATACGCGAGAACGGCGAAATGGCCCTGCTGGTGGCGCTGGTTTCCCGTGCGATTATCGGGCAATACGAGGGAGTGCTGACAACGGCCGGGTTCACGCCGGAGCGAATCGATTTCAATAGTTTCAATCTCTACAGGATCTTCGATCTCCGCCTGGCTCTGCTGGATGACTGTCTCTTCATCTTTTTTTACAACAATAGCCTCGGCATCATGGCCTATTACAATGGTGTACCCGAGTTTATCCGGGTCAAAGAGCTTACTGGGACGCAAGCCTTGGACAATCGCGTCTTCATGGAGATCAATAATTCGTTGCTGGTCTATCGCGAACGTTTTACCGAGCGGAATACGGCCAATGTGTTCTGCATCGCGCCACCCGATGTGGCCTCGGCGTTCTGCGGCATGGTGGCGGAATCGGCAGGATCTGAAGCAACCCTGCTGGAGACGAAAACAGCTGTGACGCCCGGCGAAGAGGCACCGGGAGACCAGGAATCGCTCTTCCCCTTTTCAGCCGCCATCGGGGCCGCCTTAAGGAGTCTGTGATGCGGTTTACCATCAATCTGGCAACCAGGGTATATGTGGACCAGCGGCTCGTAAGCCAAGTCTGCTTCGTTCTCATTGCCCTGCTGCTCCTCGTGCTGTCGTGGAATTTTTTTGTCGCGCTCAGTAATCTGGGCGAATTGAACCGTTTGAAATCGGATATCGCCACCTATGAGGGGCGCCTGAACAGCCGGCCCAAGGACGTGCCGGAACGGGAATACGCCCGCCTGTTGGCGGAGATCGATTTTTTCAACGGTGTGATCGAGCGTAAATCCTTCAACTGGCTGGGACTGCTGGAACAGATGGAAAATGCCCTGCCCGAAGGTGTGGTATTGGTGTCCCTGGCGCCTGACACTAAAGCCGGCGAGGTGAAGATCGATGGGCGGGCGCATTCTTTTGCAAACCTTCGCACCTATCTGGAGAAGCTTGATGAGTCCAAGGCCTTTACCGAAGTTCTGCTCCTGTCGCATCGCGATGTGGAGCTAAGCGATAAGGTGCAAGGGGTTCAATTCACCATTTCATGCAGGACGGCGCTGAAATGAACCAGGTGATTCTGGAAATAGCCCGCCAGAGGCGGCGTATACTTGCAGTGATCCTGGTGCTGCTGCTGCTCAACTGTGCGGTGCTTGTCTTTTTGAAGGAGTATCTGGCATCCGCCATCAGCGACGTCCAGGCAAAATGGAGCGACCTGCGGCGCCGTGCGGCGGTTGCCGGACAAAACGACGCCTCGACGATCTACCGTAGGGGCAAGGCTGACCTGGAACAGCTGAAGGCGCATATTCCCCACAAAAGCCAGTTTCCACGGTTATTGGGGGGGATCTTCGATACGGCGGCTTCCGATGGCGTCAAGGTAGGGGCGGTCAGCTACAAGCCCGCCGTTGTCAAGGGTAACTCGGCACTCCTCGCCTATGGCATCACCCTGTCCGTCAATGGCAGTTATGCCGCGGTTAAGAATTTTCTGGCGGACATGAAGAAAAGCGGAGAATTGATCGTCATTGACGGCATGACCATGACGAACAGCGACCCGTATGAAGAACACGTCGTCATGGACCTTCGTTTGACGGTGTACCTTCAGGAGGCCCCATGAACCGGCAACGGCTGATATTGTTCATCCTCCTGATCGCGCTGGCCATTGCCGTGATGTGGAGTTTTTTTGCCATGCCCCGTCCCAGGGTCGCTCCTTCCCAAAAGAATACCCCCGGCCAACGCTCAACATCCGCCAAGGGGGGGGCGGTGAGCACGACGCCTGCGCCGGCTCTGCCGCGCGATACCCGCATACTGAAGCTGGAACAGCTCAATCGCGATCAGGATGTCTTCAAAGGCTATCGCCGTGACCTATTCAGACCGATTTTTGTTGATGAACTCAAACTCATGCAAAATAAGGCGGCGGCGCTTAAGCGGGTAAAACCGCCTCCACTGCGGCCGCCTCCACCCCCACCTCCACCCCCTTCGCCATCCAATATCGTCCCGGCCTTGTCGGCGGCGGAGGAACGGGCACAACGAAATCGGCAGGAATTGGGCAAATTTGTTTTTAAAGGCTTTCTCAACGAGGATAACAAAAAAACCATTTTTTTGATCAAAGATGGCGCTATTATCCTGGTTAAAAAGGGAGATGTCTTTGAAAAACGCTTCAAGGCCGCCTCGATCACCGATCAGGCGTTGACCATTCAGGATCTCGATTCCGGTGAGGAGATCGTTATCCCGCTCATGGAGAATCTTTCGCTCAAAGCGGTGCCTTAACATTTGAACACAGTTCCAGAGGAGACGCTACGGATGCGCTATCTGATCCATCTTACCATACCCAGCCTGCTTTGTACGATTGCCATGCTGTCCGGTTGCACGGGGGGGCGCCAGGCTTTCAGTTCGGGCGAAAAATTCGAGGCCGCGGGCAACTACGAGGAGGCGATGTACAGCTATGCTGAAGCCTTTCGCAAAGAGCCAAGTGTCGGCGAATACCGGGTGCGTTTCCTCAATGCCCGTGAAAAGGCCGCCAACAAGCATTACAAAAAAGGCCTCGAACTCTACGGCAAGGGGAACTATGTGGCTGCGCTGGAAGAATTCCAGAGCGCCTATGGGCTCGATCCCGCCCAGGGCATCTACAAGCAACAGGTTGAGACGACCGGCCGCCTGAAGGACGCCCAGCTTGCCTTTCAGGAAGGTCAGGACTTTGAAAAGGCCAACAAGTTCAAGGAGGCCAATCGCGCCTTTACCCAGGCCATGACGCTTAATCCTGATAATAAGGAGTATCAGGCCGCCCTGCGTCGTGTTTCCGGCCTGCGCAAGAACAAGCTGGAAGGTTTTGAACTGAACCTCAAATCAACCAAGCCGATCACGCTCAAGTTCAAGGATGCCAAGATCAAGGACGTCTACGCTATCATCACCCGGCTTTCAGGCATCAATTTCATATTTGACGATGGAGTAAAAGACCAGAACATCACCATCTACATGGAGAACGGGACCTTTCAGCAGGCCATGGAGCTTCTGTCCAACATGTTCAAATTGGGACGCAAGGTGCTGAACGAGAGCACGGTGATCATCTATCCCAAGGTTGCGGATAAGATCAAACAGTATGAGGATATGGAGGTGCGCACCTTCCACCTCAACTTCCTGGAAGCCAAAAAGGCGATCAACCTGATCCGGGGTATGATCCAGGTACGCAAGATCCAGGTCAATGAAGATTCCAACTCGATCATGGTCCGTGATACCAAGGATGTGGTCGATGTCGTTGACAAAATCCTCGACGCCAACGACGTCCCTGATCCCGAGGTTGTGCTCGATGTCGAGGTGCTGGAACTGAACGACACCAACACGGAGAACGTAGGGCTCCTCCTGAGTAATTACAATGTGTCGATGGGTATCTTTGCACCGGATGGCACGCCGCTTTCTTCGTCACTGCCATCGTCGGGATCGTCAGCGACCACCACATCATCAACTTCAACAGGTTCTTCGTCGACCATAAGCGGCCTGATCCGCGCCTTTCAAGTAAACGGTTACGGCGGTTTCGTGACGGCGCCCAGCGGCACCTACAATCTCGCAAAAACGTTGTCCAAGGGCGAGGTCCTGTCCAACCCCAAGGTCAGGATCAAGAACAAGGAAAAGTCCAAATTCACGGTTGGCACCAGGGTCCCGATCACCACCACCACCACCACGAATACAACGACAAGCGTCAATGTCCAGTACGTGGACGTGGGAGTCAAGGTGAATGCCGAGCCCACCATCCAGCTCAATGATGAGGTGACCATAAAACTGTCGCTCGAGGTAAGTTCGATCCTGTCCACCGAGTCGGTAGGTGGCTCAAGCAGCGCCACGCAGGTTGTCACCATCGGCACCCGGAACCTGGAGACCGTTCTCAGCCTGAAAGACGGTGAAACCAGCGTCATCGGTGGTTTGATCTCGCGTACGAATACCAATGATAAGACCAAGATCTTCCTGTTGGGCGATCTGCCGCTCATCGGGCCGCTCCTCTCCAACAACAACGACAGCAAATCCAAGACGGAACTGGTACTGGCGATCACCCCCCGGCTGGTACGGGGGGTGACCGTGCCGCAGATCGACCTTTCCGCGTTCATGTCCGGCAAAGAAGACGAACCATCCCTTGTCAGGCCCCTGGGGGCCTTTGAAGAGGAACCGGTGTTCGCCACGGATGCGAATGTGTCGTCTTCCCGGGCCGAACAATCGCCGAAAGCCCCCGCTGCTCAGGGACAGCCCCGTTCCGTGCGTCCCGTTGCTCTTCCGGCGTCGGTGCCTTTGTCGTCCGCCGATAGAGAACGCCAGGCAAAGGCCGCTGCCGACCAGGAGCGGATGGCAGCTGAAAGGGCTGAAGAGGAACTGCAGGCGCCTTCTCGGGGGACAGTGCCACCTCCAGCGGCCGGTTCCGCACCGTCAGGAGGCCTTGGTGCAGCCGCCGGCCCCGTGGTGATGCCCGGTCGGGGGCTGATTCAGATTGTCGCGCCTGCCGGCATTAAGGTCGGCCAGCAGTTCAGCATAGATGCAAAGATCAGCCTTGTCCAAAATCTGGCCAGCACACCGTTTACGCTGTCGTATGATCCGGCCAGCGTTGAGTTTGTTTCGGCAGGCGAAGGTACATTTCTCAATCAGGATGGCAAGCCTACAAAATTCTCGGCCACGCCGGACGAGGCGGGCGGAACCGTGACGGTCACCATGACCCGCACCACCGGAAGCGGGGGGGTCTCCGGCGGCGGACCGCTCGCTACCTTTACCTTCAAGGCAAAAAGAAAGGGGCAAATCAATTTCGGGTTTAACGTCGTCAACTTTACCACTGCCGATGGTGTGCCGTTTGACATGGTGCCATTCGTAAATCCCGTTGATATACAGTAGACTTTCAGCCGCGATGCCGAGCAGATTACGTACATGCCGTGGGGTCAGCCTGGTCGAGCTGATCGTGACGATGGTTATCCTGGGGATTTTGGCATCGCTCGTCATGCCGATGATGCAGATGAGCAACAGAAGATCCCGGGAAATAGAATTGCACCGCAATCTGCGCACGATCCGCATGGCCATTGACGAGTTCAAAAAGAGTTACGACCGGGCAATTAACGAGAAAAAGATGCAGCCGGTCATGGGCAAGTCGGGGTGTCCGGAAACATTGCAGCAACTTGTGGATGGGTACGATTTCGGCGGTCTCTACCAGAACAAGAAGAAATTTCTGCGCAGGATACCTCCCGATCCGATGAATCCGCCCCCCCCGGGTCAAGAGCCTAAGTGGGGCATGCGGTCGTATGAGGACAAGTCCGATTCCAGAGCGTGGGGCGGTGAAGATGTCTATGATGTGTACTCATTGAGTGAAGGAACTGCCATTGATGGGACGAAATACAATGAGTGGTGAGCGCACGGAGCCGTTTTATGCACACCTGACCCCTGACCGCCTGCCGGGTGACGACCGCGGTTTCACCTTGATCGAGCTGATGATCGTGGTCTCGATCATCGGCATCCTGGCGGCCCTTGCCGTGCCCAACTACCAGTGGGGCATCATCAGGACCAAGGAGTCGGTGCTGCGCGAGGACCTGTACAACTTCCGCTCCACCATAGATCAGTTCTACGCAGACCAGGGCAAGTATCCCGATTCGCTCACCGACCTGGTGGACAAGAAGTATCTGCGCGTAATACCCAAGGACCCTTTTACCAAAACGGATGACTGGGTAACCGTCCCACCACCGGCAGACGCCTCACCGTCCTCTTCCGGTTCAAGCCCAAGCAGTGTCTATGACACTTCAAGCATAAAGCCGGGGCAGGTACTGACCACCAATCCGGGCAATGTGTATGATATCCACAGCAACTCGGATCTGATGGGGACCGACGGCAAAGCTTACAGAGATTACTGAAGCGCGGCTGCACGTGATGCTGCTGCACATTATGTCCCGAACCGTATAATATTCAACAGGTATTGACAATGATTCAACTGCATAACGTGTCCCTTGCCTACCAAAAGGACGCCACCGCCCTGAACGGCATAACTCTGAGGATCGAGAAGGGGGAGTTTGTCTTTCTGACCGGCCCTTCGGGCGCGGGAAAGACCACGCTGCTGCGTCTCCTCTACGGCGCGCTCACCCCTACCAGCGGGCAGGTGCTGATAGACGGTCAGAACGTCTCCCGCATGGCCGCGTCCCAGATCCCCATCCTCCGCCGCGGTATCGGCGTCGTGTTTCAGGACTTCAAGCTGCTTCCCAACCGGACCGTCTTTGAAAACGTATCCATCACCCTTGAGGTCCTTGGCTGGGGGAGGGCGGATATCGGCAAAAAGGTCATGCACGTGCTGAAACAGATGGGCATGGAAGGCAAGATCAACCTGACACCCCAGCGCCTCTCCGGAGGGGAACAGCAGCGGGTGGCCTTGGCACGGGCGTTGGTGAACGAGCCCAAGATCCTGGTGGCGGACGAACCGACGGGGAATCTCGACGATGCCAACAAGAACCAGATCCTGAACATATTCAAGGAAGCCAATGTGCGGGGCACGACGGTCGTGGTCGCTACCCACGACCGGCGACTGATCGATAATTGTCACAAACGGCTGGTAACCCTCAACAAGGGAGAGATCGTTGAACAGATGGAAAAAGAAGGCATCACCGGTGAGTCTGCCTAACAAACGCCCGAATCTTGCCGGTGAAGGTTTCGGTGGTCGGATGGGGTATTTTTTCAGCCGTGCCTTGACCAATGTGCGGCAGAATATCTTCGTCAATGTGGTGACGGTGGGCACAATCACCCTGGCACTCCTGATCGTTTCCCTGTTTCTCCTGGTATTCGTCAACCTGGAGAATGCTGCGGAGAACTGGAGCGAACGCGTACAGGTGACGGTCTACTTCGATCACGAATTGGCTGTTCAGGAACAAGCGGTGCTGCGAGGCAGGATCATGGCAATACCCGGAGCCGCACGCATCGGCTATGTGTCACGGGATGAAGCGCTCAAACGTTTTACCGCCAGGCTTCGGGGACAGGAGACGCTGCTTGAGGGGGTCAGATCCGATATACTGCCGACCTCGTTCGAGATCTCCCTCAAACGGCCGCACCGGGATACCCAGGGGGTCGAGGCGTTTGTTGCCTCGCTGAAGCGCATTCCTGGCATCACCGAGGTGCAGTACGGCGAAGAATGGGTTCGGCGCTTCAATACGTTTCTTAACTTCATGCGGCTGGTCGGGGCATTGCTGGGTGTCTTTCTGGTGATTGCGGTGATGTTTATCGTGTCCAACACCATTAAGCTGACCATCTACTCCCGGCGTGACGAACTGGAGGTAATGGCGCTGGTGGGTGCCACACGATTTTTCATCAAGGCCCCTTTTCTGATCGAAGGGATTATGCAGGGGGCAGGGGGAGCGATGATTGCCGTCGGCCTGCTGTGGGGATTGTATGAAGGATTCCTCCACAACGCGGGAAGTTTTTTGACGTTCAATCCGGCGACCTCCGGGCTGGCCTTTCTGCCGCTCGAATATATCTACGGTATTGCCGTGGCCGGCGTTCTGCTCGGCTTGATCGGCAGCCTCACCTCTCTCAAGCGTTTTATCACTGTCTGAGCAATGATTCGACTGATGTGCATACTGCTGATTCTTTCAGCAGCATCCTCAGGGTGGAGTGAAAGCCCCAAAGAGGAGTTAAAAGGGGTCAAGCGGGAGATCAAGGCACAGAGACAGCTTATCACCAAAACCCGTAAGGTCGAAGCCGTCGTCTCCACGGAACTACAGGAGATTGATCAATCCCTGAAACAAAAAATAGCCGACTTGGGGAGTCTCGACCGCGATCTGAGGAATGTGGAATCAAATCTCGACCGCACAGGGCATACCATCAAGCAGGTCGCCGAAGAATCCAACCGAAAGAAACAGGAGATCGAGCACCGCCTGGTCTCGCTTTACAAGGCAGGCGAGCTGGGCGCGCTCCGCATGTTCTTTTCCGCCGAGTCATTTCCCCAGATGGCGGAAAATATCCGCTATATGCGTTCCATTCTGGAGAATGACAAAAAGTTATTTGCAGAGTATAATGATAAAATTGAGGAATTGCATAGGCTGAAGGTCTCCCTGGAGCAGGATATGGCCAGTAAGGAGCGCATAAAGAACGGTATTTCCCTCAAAAAGCGCGAGATCGAAGGGGAGAAGAACAAAAAGTTTGCTTACCTGGTCAAGGTGCGGCAGGATCGCAAGGGGTATGAAACCTCGCTGAAGGAACTCCAGGCCAATGCCTCCCGTTTGCAGTCAATGGTTGAACGTCTTGAAGCACTGAGCCGGAGAAAGCTTTCATCACGGCATGTGAAGGAGGGGAGCAGGCTCAAGCCCCTGCCCGAACTGCCGCCGGTGCAGGATCGGGGCTTCGCCTCCCAGAAGGGGCGCATGGCGCTGCCCGTTCGGGGCAACATCGTTGAGACATACGGTAAACACAAGCATCCTGAATTCAATTCCTATACCTTCAGCAAAGGACTCTCCATTGCTGCAGGCGCCGGCACGGATATCAAGGCCATCTACGACGGCAGCGTGATTTTTGCGGACTACTTCAAAGGGTACGGCAACATGGTCATTGTAGACCATGGCGGAGGTTATTTCAGTCTCTACGCCCACGCCTCGAAGATCATGAAGAAGGTGGGTGCCGAGGTGGCCAGGAACGAGACGCTGGCTACGGTCGGGGATGTTGATTCCGCCAAGGGGCCGATGCTGTACTTCGAAATCAGATACCAGGGCAAGCCGGTTGATCCGGCAGGCTGGGTGCGATAATTATCAGCTAGATAGGTAACGTTGTTCAATACAAACGGAGGCACAAGATGTTCACAAACGGCAACAAAAAAAAGAAGGTGGCGTTCGGCTTCGCACTCGTCGTGGCTGTTCTCGTGGTTTTCATCGGGATCAGCACACAGCGGCACTGTGCTGCGGAGGCCAAGGGAAGCGATTATGAATCGATCGAACTCTTCACGGATGTCATGGCCATCATCAAGAAGAGTTATGTAGACGAGGTCGATACCAAAAAGCTCATCTATGGCGCGATCAACGGCATGCTCTCCTCCCTCGATCCCCACAGCTCCTTCATGCCTCCCGAAACCTACAAGGAGATGAAGATCGACACCAAGGGGGCGTTTGGCGGACTGGGGATCGAGATATCCATCAAAGACGGCATTCTGACCGTCATTTCTCCCATTGAGGACACGCCTGCCTTCAAGGCCGGCATCAAGTCCGGCGACCAGATACTCAAGATCGACGACAAATTTACCAAGGACCTGAATATCAACGAGGCGGTCAAGCGGATGCGAGGTCCCAAGGGAACTAAGGTCGTTTTGACCATCATGCGTGACGGTTTCGAAAAACCGAAGGAATTTACGCTGATGCGCGACATTATCCAGGTAAAGAGCGTGCGTTCCCGTATCATGGAAGAAGGTTACGGCTATGTGCGCATTGCCCAGTTCCAGGAAAAGACCGACGAGGACCTCGCCAAGGCCTTGAAATCCTTGAAAGACGAGAATAAGGGCGATCTCAAGGGTCTGGTCCTTGACCTGCGCAACGATCCCGGCGGGCTCCTTGACCAAGCGGTTCGGGTGGTTGAACACTTTATCCCGGAAGGGAAGATGGTCGTTTATACCGAGGGGCGCGAAAAGGATTCCAAGATGCAGTTCCTGGCCAAAAAGGGCGGCAAGGAACCGGGCTATCCGATTGTCGTGCTGATCAATGGCGGTAGCGCAAGCGCCTCCGAGATTGTGGCCGGAGCGCTGCAGGACCACAAGCGGGCGATCATCATGGGCACCCAGAGTTTCGGCAAAGGGTCTGTCCAGACCATCATCCCGCTCTCGGACGATTCCGGTCTGCGCCTCACGACGGCCCGTTACTACACCCCCAAAGGGCGCTCCATCCAGGCCAAGGGCATAACCCCCGATATCACTGTCGAGCATCTGGAACTGCCCAAGGAGAACGCGGAGAAGAAGGAGTTCCTGCACATCCGGGAGAAGGATCTGGAGCACCACTTCGAAAACGAGGATAAGGGCGACGAGCAGGGCGGATCAAAAAAGGACGAAATAAAGGAAAAGAGCGTGCAGCTGAAGCCTGAAGACGCTTTGAAGAACGACTATCAGGCCATGCGCGCCCTTGACCTGCTCAAGGGATGGGATATCCTGAAGACGATGGGGGCGGACAAGTAGGATGCTCGCCTTGGGGGACGCTGAATAGCGGTCCCCCAGGGCGGGCTAACGCTTTGCCAAGCCACTGTGACCAGATCCGGAAACAAAAGACAAAAGCAGCAGAGGGGCGGCGGACGTATCGCCGCCCTGGTCGTTCTGACCATTGTCCTGCTTGCCATTGGCCTCTATCGGATGATGTCCTCCCCCCATCCTCCACCCCCATCTCCCCGGCACACCGAGACCTCCCCTCCAAAGAATCAGGAAGCGCGCCGTCCCGCGGCACCGGCCGCGCCCGCGCCCGTGGCATCGGGAACGGGAACGGGAACGGGCGACAGGAAGCATCTCAGTGAAACAGCCACCGGAGAAGCAGGCAAGAAAACGGCATCCAAGAGCCATGATGGCGTTCAAGGGCAATTGGCGGTCATCATTGACGATATGGGGAGCAATCTGCAGCAGGCCCGTGCCTTGGCCGGCATTGGGTTCCCCGTGACCTTTTCCATCATTCCGGGGCTGCGCAGTGATCGGGAGGTGGCAAGCTTTGCCGCCCGTTCCGGTATCGAGACCATGATCCATATCCCCATGCAGCCCAAAGGGTGGCCCCAGCGCAGGCTTGAAGCCAACGGGCTCCTGCTCTCGATGGATGAAGCCGCTATCAGCGAACATCTCGGCGAATATACGCGCCAGATCCCCTCGGCGATCGGGGTCAATAATCATATGGGGTCCGAGTTCACCGAGCATGAAGACAAGATGAGGGTGGTGCTGGAGATGCTGAAGGGAAGGGGGCTGTTTTTCATTGACAGTGTGACGACGCCCAAGACGGTTGGGCAGCGCCTGGCCCGTGAAATGGGGGTTAAGACGGGGAGGCGGGATGTGTTCCTCGATAACGAGCAGAACAGCGCCTATATTCGCGGACAGCTTGCCCAGGCGGTACGGATGGCAAAGAAAAACGGCTCTGCCATAGCCATTTGCCACCCGCATCAGGCAACGATAGCCACTCTCACCGAGACCTTGCCCACCCTGTCCGGCCAGGGGATAACCCTTGTACCGGTATCGCAGCTGGTTCGTTAACCCCATGGATGTTATCCTCCATAGTGTCATGCAACCAGAGAATGCGCCTTCCGCAACCGTTGATCAACAACTCTGATGATCTTTTCGACGATGATCGGACGCTGGTAAGCTTCCCGGAAGAATTCCGCCAATGGCCCCGTTGCCTTCTCCACCTTGCTGCAGAGTTCCAGCAGTTGCGCTCTGACTGTCCGCAGTTCGATCCCTGCTTCCGCTGCAAAGCTGGCCAGGTGGGACGCCATCAGATAGCGGGGGTCTTTCTGTCCTCCCATCGTCATGGCAAACTTGTTGTTGAGCCGTTCGTACACTGCCGTGCTGAGCAGATCGTAGAACGGCGCCAGGCGGATTGTTCCCCCGGCATAGAGTAATGACAGGTTCTTTGCATGGGCGTCGGCATTGCCGATCAGGAAGTTGAACAAGGCCCATTTGAGAAGGCTCAAGGTGTCGAGAATCGGTTCATCGCTCCACTCTTCCACCAGTATGAAGCATGACTTAAATCCTGGTCCCCCTTCCTGCTCGTATTTCATCTCGGGGATTACGCCAAGGGCCTGGCAGAAGTCCTCCTGGTGCAGACGCCCGATCTCTCCTTTAGCGGTCCGTTTCCGGTCATACCGCTCGACCATGTAGACCTGTTGCCCACCGATTTCGATAACCTGCGCCACCGGGACCGGCAGGCCGATCTGTTGCGCCAGATTCATGCAGAATGCCTCGTTGATAACCGTGTTCTCCAGTTGGATAATGGTGGTCTTGAGGATATGCGACGAGGCGCGGTTTCCTTCCGGTACGAAGAACTCACCGTTTTCTACGTAGAGAGGGAGCTTGTTCTGGGCACCTGCCAGAGAGAGCCGTACCCCTTCCTCGCCGGCGAGAAACGGGTGCGTCGGGAGAGTTGCCAGTTCACGAGCCAGTGACTCTGATGAAATCGACCGGTAACTTCCCGAAGGGCCAGGGATATCGCCGGAGCGGTGGATGGAAACCGCCCCCGCGCAGTCCCCGCCGATACCTTCCAACAAGGCAAAGATGTTTTCCGCCGATACCCCCAGTTGCCGCGCCACCTGCCGGCGGATATCACCTTCCGGGAGGAGATTGGCAAAGAAAGCCCGCGTGGCGGAATCGTCGAATACAGTGTCCCTGAGGGGCAGATGTCGGGACAGTGGCAAAACCGCACGCTGAGAACGATAGTTTTCATCATACCGGAAGCTCAGTCGTGCACCGTCCTGGGTCAACTCCCCAACCAAACGGCTCTCCCAATAGACGTTCAGGGTTCTTGGCATTTACCGCTCCTTGAACGGATCAGCGGAACGAGGGAAGATGTAGACCTCCAGACCCATTTTCCGCAGCACTTGCAGCGTCTTTCCCAGCTCCGCGGTCTCTTTGCCGTTTTCCAACTGGGAAAGAAATTTCGTCCCCACGCCGGCCATGCCTGCGGCTGTTTCCTGAAGGACACCGGTCTCCTTACGCTTGTGCCGGATGATCCTGCCCAACTCTTCGGGGGTGGTTATCTTTCCGTAGGCGGTGTCCTGACTGATACCTTCTCGCTGGCGTCCCATGGTCTACCTCTTTTTTGTTTTCCGTACGGACGCATTATGCCATTTCATAAGTGCACGTCAATCAATATTTTCCGTACGGACAAATTATCTCAATATTTCGAATGCAACAAAATATTATGTCAGTTCGGATCTTTTATGCCTTGATCCCTCGTCTTTATTGATACGACCATGCTGCGTTCGGCGTTGAACATCTATCACATGACATCCTATGGTAGACCCCAGCAGTTACTCCCCTTTTGTGTGGATAAGGTTTACCGGACTCCCAATCCTAGACAGAGGCAGCTCCGCGATGAAGCCAAGCCTTGGGAGGTTTCGCCTATTTCAGGCGGAATCCCCTCTGTATGGTAAGCCCCATAGTCAGTGCGGTTTGTTTGTTCAACAGAAGTGATTAACGGGTTTATCGGGTTATGTTTTTGATAGATTTATGTTATGCGGGACTGGTTTCACCGTTAGCCTGATTAACTCAGGATCGTTTTCAAGCCGCCAACGGAAAATAATGCATCGGTATCAGAGGTTTTCCAGCAGGTGGCCCATTTTTACCTGCTTGGTCTTGAGGTACTTGCGGTTTTTATCGGTGGCAACGGCCTCGATGGCGACCCGTTCCACAATATCGATTCCATACCCCTGCAACCCGATGAGTTTCTTGGGGTTGTTGGTCAGGAGACGGATCTTTGTGATGCCCAGGGTGAGGAGGATCTGGGCGCCGATGCCATACTCACGCAGATCTGCCTTAAAGCCGAGCTCCAGGTTGGCCTCCACCGTGTCGCGACCCCGGTCCTGCAACTCATAGGCGCGGAGCTTGTTGATCAGGCCGATGCCGCGCCCTTCCTGGCGCATGTAGAGGATCACCCCTTTCCCCTCCCGTCCAATCATCTCCATGGCTCGGTGCAACTGCTCCCCGCAGTCGCAACGCTGGCTCCCGAGGACATCGCCGGTCAGGCACTCCGAATGGACCCGGACCAATATGGATTCGCCCTTCGCAAACTCACCTTTGACCAGGGCGATGTGATCCAGCTTGTCCACATCGTTCTCAAAGGCAACCGCCCTCCACTCGCCGCCGTAAATCGTCGGGAGGTGAGCCTCGGCCACGGTGCGCACGAGACGTTCGTGCCGCAGCCGGTAAGCGACCAGGTCGGCAACGGTGCAGATCCTTATGCCGTGCTGTTTGGCGAACTCTTTCAGTTCCGGCATGCGCGCCATGGTGCCGTCGTCGTTCATGATCTCGCAGATGACCCCGGCCGGCCGAAGCCCGGCCAAACGCGCCAGATCCACCGAGCCTTCGGTTTGTCCCGACCGGACCAGGACCCCCCCCTTGCGGGCGCGCAGGGGAAAGATGTGGCCGGGGCTGACCAGGTCGTCCGGGGTCGCCTTATCGGCAACTGCGGTCAGGATGGTGTGAGCCCGGTCTGCGGCGGAGATGCCGGTGGTTACCCCGTGTTTTGCCTCGATGGAGATGGTGAAAGCGGTTTCGAACGGTGAGGTATTGTCCCGCACCATCGGCCGCAGGTTGAGTTCATCGCATTTCTCGGCCGTCATGGTCAGGCAGATCAGGCCGCGCCCGTATCTGGCCATGAAATTTATCGCCTCGGGAGTGGCCGCCTCTGCTGCCATGGTCAGGTCACCCTCGTTCTCCCGGTCCTCGTCATCGGCCAGGATGACCATCTTCCCCTGGCGGATATCCTCGATCGCCTCTTCTATGGTTGCTATCGACATAAAATTTTCATTCCTTTCTGAGGCGCTTGCAAACTGCCCCCCTCCCTTGACGGGAGGACCCTCAGGGGCCTAAAGGGGCTGGGGGGTGGGTGGAGCTGCAACATGCGGATTTCACGGCGAACTACCCCCCACCCTGACCCTCCGCCGCCAAGGGGAGGGGACTGTTTGACTTTTTCAAGAGGCTTTTTCTGCCTATACGAATCCGTTTTCCGCCAATGTCTGCATGCTCAAGCCGATTCCGTCTCTCCAGGGCTGTGCCAGCCGCTCGATATATTTTCCCAGGATGTCGGTCTCGATGTTGACCCTGACCCCCGGTTCCAGGTGTGCCAGAGTGGTTTTGTCAAAGGAGTGGGGAATGATGGTGACGGTAAACCCTTCTCCGCTCACCTCATTGACGGTCAGACTGATCCCGTCTATGGCCACCGATCCCTTTTGGACCAGGTAGCGCGAGAATCCGGCCGGGAGGGTGAAGGTCAGGATATGATAACCGGCAACATGCTCGGTCTTTGAGAGCATGCCGCAGCAATCCACATGTCCGGTCACGAGGTGCCCGCCCAGCCGATCACCCAGGCGCAGGGCGCGCTCGAGATTGACCCTGTCCCCTGTCCGCAGGGAAGCAAAGGTGCTCTTGGAGATGGTCTCCGGCGAGACGTCAAAGGTCAGGACCGTGTTGCTGATAGCCGTGACCGTCAGGCAGATGCCGTTGACCGCCACCGAGTCTCCCAAAGCGATCTCGAGAACGGGCAGGGCGGTTGAAATGCCGAGTACCGCCGCCGTATGGCTCCGCCTGAAGGAGGTGACGGTGCCCATATCCTCTATCAGGCCGGTGAACACGATGTTTCCCCCGGCCAGGCATGGATAATTATGTCCTGTCCGCTTCGGGCCACCGGGCCGAAGCGGAGTTTTATCGCCTGGTCCATGCTGGTGATCCCGCGCAGGGTGAAGGGGGCAAACCCGTCGCTGCCGATGATCTTGGGCGCCAGGAAAAAAACAAATTCGTCGATGATGCCGTTTTGCAGCATATCGCCCGCCAGCCTGCTCCCCCCTTCGAGGAGAATAGACTGAATCCCGCGTTTACCGAGTCTTTGCAGGAGATCGACCATGGAAACCCGGCCATCGTATTCATCGCAGACGATAACGGTGGCGCCTTGCTGGGTGTAGCGCAGGTGTATCCTGGGATTGCTTTCGGTCGTTGCGATAATGGTGTCCTGCGCCATGCTTCCGCTGAGCACGCCCACGCTCTCCGGCGTTCGCAAGCGGGTATCCACGATGATCCGCAACGGATTGCGCCCCTTGGCATGGCGTACCGTCAGCTGGGGGTTGTCGCAGATGATCGTATCGACGCCGACCATGATGGCGTCGTGCGCCGCCCTCAGCCGGTGGGTGTAACGTCGCGAATCCGCACAACTGATCCACTGTGATTCGCCGGTGACGGTGGCAATGTTGCCGTCCATGGTCATGGCGCACTTGTAGGTCACATAGGGGAGACCGGTTGTGATGTGTTTTATGAAGGGACGATTAATGGCCCGGCACTCCGACTCCATGAGGTTATGTTCCACGATGATGCCGGCCTTGCGCAGCATGGCGAATCCCTTGCCCGCCACCTGCGGATTGGGGTCCACCATGCCGGCAACCACCCGCCGCACGCCGGCGGCGATCAAAGCCTCGGCGCAGGGTGGGGTGCGGCCGGTATGGCTGCACGGTTCCAGCGTTACAAAGACGTCGGCGCCTTTTGCCGCGGAGCCGGCCATGGCCAGCGCGTTTATCTCGGCGTGGGGCAGGCCGGCTTTTTGGTGCCACCCTTCGCCGACGATGCGGTCACCCTTGGCAACAACACATCCCACAACAGGATTGGGCGACGTTTCGCCGATCCCCTTGCGGGCCAGGGAGAGAGCTCGCTTCATATGGCGCTTGTCTTGTTCACTCATTTTTTGAGCAGCTCCTGTAATTCCTGCATAAATTCGCCAATATCGCGGAACGATCGGTAGACGGAGGCGAAACGGACGTAAGCTACCTCATCCATACCGTGCAACTCCTTCATGATCCATTCCCCGATGGTGGTCGTGGAGATCTCCCGCTCGGCAGACTCCTGCAATTTGCCTTCCAGCCTGTCCACCAGGCGTTCGATCTCATCCATGGAGATGGGGCGCTTTTCGCAGGCCTTTTTGATGCCTGCGACAATCTTCATGCGGTCAAAAGGTTCGCGGCGGCCATCCTTTTTGCATACCAGGGGGAGCATCTCTTCGGTGCGTTCATGGGTGGTAAATCGTTTGGCGCATGACTCGCATTCGCGTCGCCTCCTGATGGCCGCTCCCCCTTTGTCGGGGCGCGAATCGACGACCTTGCTGTCGGGATTGCCGCAAAAAGGGCATTTCACGGTTCGGCACCTCCGCTGTTGCCGATGAAATGCACCGCGTTGATGCCGCTTTCATTGATCATCTCCCGGGCGAGTTCATCGGCGTATCCCTCGCCGTAGATGATGTCGCGTATACCCGCGTTGATGATCATCTTGGTGCAGATAATACAGGGCATGGTCGTGCAGTAGAGGGTGGCGCCGTCGATATTGATGCCGTGACGCGCGGCCTGAACGATGGCGTTTTGTTCGGCGTGCAGGCCGCGGCACAGTTCGTGGCGTTCGCCCGAAGGGATTTGAAGCCGTTCCCTGAGGCAGCCGGTGGCGTCACAGTGGCTGATGCCGGAAGGGACACCGTTATAGCCTGTGGCAAGGATATTGCGCTCTTTCACAAGTATCGCCCCCACCTGTCGGCGCATGCACGTGGAACGCGTTGCAACCAGGCGGGTGATGTCCATGAAATACTGGTCCCATGATGGGCGGGGCATAGATATGTCTCTTTACTCATTAAGGTATGACTAACGTACTCCAATATGCGAGTAAGGTCAATATGTAGCGAAGGTCTTGCAATTTTATCATACGGCTGATATTATTTAGCAGTCGGACACTGAGAGTGCCAGCACTCTCGGAGTGCGCCACAAATCTAGGGGCAGGAGATCTGACATGGTTGCACGTCTTCCGGTTGTAGCCGACAGTCTGAGTCTGTATCTCGCGGAGATCAGGAAGTTTCCCCTTCTCTCGGAGGACGAGGAACACCGGTTTGCAGTGAAGTTCTTCGAGGAAAAGGACCTGGAAGCGGCCCATTCGCTGATTACCGCAAATCTTCGTTTCGTGGTCAAGGTAGCCGCGGAATACCGCCATTATGGCATGAAGATGCTCGACCTGATTCAGGAGGGGAATATCGGCCTGATGATGGCGGTGCGCAAGTTCAATCCCTATAAGGGTATTCGCCTGATCTCCTATGCGGTCTGGTGGATACGGGCGTATATACAGAATCATATCGTCTCTGCCTGGAGCCTTCTCAAGATCGGCACCACCCAGGCGCAACGCAAGCTCTTTTTCAAGCTGCGGGAGGCTCGGGATGCCATACGCAGGTTAGGCGATGGTGAGGATAACGTTCACGCCACTGCCGTGTCGCTCAATGTGACCGACCAGGAGGTCGTGGAGATGGAACAGCGCCTTCATGGCGAGACATCGCTTGATGCCGAGTTTCCCGGGGGGGATGGTTTCTCGCTGCTGGAAAATCTTGCGGACGACAGGAAAAACCAGGAAGAGGCGCTGTCCGAGCTGCAGGAGCGGCGGCAACTCCGCCAGCAGGTGGCGCGCGCCGTTGCCGGATTGAACGAAAAAGAGCGCTTCATCGTGGATAAACGGATCAGCGCCGATGAGCCGATGACCCTTCAGGAGATCGCGACCCATTTTTCCATCTCCCGGGAGCGGGTGCGTCAGATCGAAGAGGCTGCGTTGAAAAAAATGAAAACAGCCCTCGCTCCCGTGATGTGCGCCGCCTGATCCGGCTACTCCCGGGTTGTGATGTCGTTCCGGCCTCATGACGATTCGGGACATTTTTTTTTGTAGATTAAAAAAGCGCTTGACTTTGGCGGCGAATTTCTATAAATAAACAAATTCTGTTTTCGCGATAAAAGAAACAAGTGCTGGCGTAGCTCAATTGGAAGAGCAGCTGACTTGTAATCAGCAGGTTGCGGGTTCGAGTCCCATCGCCAGCTCCAGCGAATGCATTTATTTAAAAGGATTTAGCACCGATCTCCCTGGAGGGATTCCCGAGCGGCCAAAGGGAACAGACTGTAAATCTGTCGTCGTAGACTTCGGAGGTTCGAATCCTCCTCCCTCCACCATATAACCATCGGAAGCCGGCAGCGGGATGTGAACCCAGGAGACGAAAGTCGCTCGAACTGGTCAGGATCGTGTTGGATAGCTTCCCAAATATCTTCGTCTGGTAGCGCGGGAGTAGCTCAGTTGGCTAGAGCATCAGCCTTCCAAGCTGAGGGTCGCGGGTTCGAGTCCCGTTTCCCGCTCCAGTATAAGCCCACATAGCTCAGGAGGTAGAGCACTTCCTTGGTAAGGAAGAGGTCTCCGGTTCGAGTCCGGATGTGGGCTCCATTTCATTCAGGCAACATCTAACTACGTGTGCAGGTAGACAAAACAAAAGGCAATAATGAGGAGGGCCTGTTATCATGGCGAAGGCGAAATTCGAGCGTAACAAACCGCATGTAAACATCGGCACGATAGGTCACGTTGACCACGGCAAGACCACGTTGACCGCCGCCATCACGAAGGTACTGGCCGGCAAGGGCCAGGCCGAATTCAAGGCGTTCGACCAGATCGACAATGCGCCTGAAGAACGTGAGCGCGGTATCACGATTGCCACGGCGCACGTTGAATACGAGACCGACAAA